>NZ_KB944435.1:0-256950 GCF_000389825.1 Pandoraea sp. SD6-2
GCACCCCCGGCGGCGCGGCCTCAGGCAACGCCGAAACGATGATCGCTATCGACGGTGTCTCGAAGCGCTATGGCGACTTCCAGGCGCTCGAGCGCGTGGATATGAACATTGCACGCGGTGAGTTCGTGGTGTTGCTCGGCGCGTCCGGTTGCGGCAAGTCGACGCTGCTCAACCTCATCACGGGCTTCGACGCGCCGACGACGGGGCAGATTCGTGTGAACGGTCGTCAGGTGAAGGGCATCGATCCGCACTGCGGCATGGTTTTTCAGCAGTACGCGCTGTTTCCGTGGCTGAATGTGCTCGATAACGTGGCCTTCGGCCTGAAGATGAAGGGCATCGACAAGGCCACGCGCTACGCCACCGCACGGCGCTACATCGAGATGGTTGGCCTCAGGGGCTTCGAGGATCGCTTTCCGAAGGCGCTCTCGGGGGGCATGCGCCAACGCGTGTCGATCGCCCGCGTGCTCGCCAACGATCCGGACGTGATTCTGCTCGACGAACCGTTCGCCGCGCTCGACGCGATGACGCGTCAGGTGTTGCAGGAAGAGCTGCTCCAGATCTATCAGAAGAGCGGCAAGACGATCGTCTTCATCACGCACTCCATCGACGAAGCGCTGATGCTCTCCACGCGCATGGTGATCATGAGTGCACGCCCGGGCCGGGTGGCCTGCGATCTGCCGAACGATCTGCCCATGCCGCGCGACGCTCAGGTGCAGCTCTCGCCGCGCTACAACGAACTCAAGTCGCAAATCTGGAACACCGTACAGACCGAGGTCATGCGCAGTCTGGAAAGCCAGGCCGCGTAACTTCCGGCAAGCCCCCGCATTTCTATCGTCATGCCCTCCAATCAAGTCACTCCCTCCCGCCTCGCGCGGGACGCCTTTCCCGCCTATCAGGCGGGATCTGGCTGGAACGCGCTGCTGCCGGCGCGCATGCCTCACACGCGAGCGCCGGTGGCCCGCAGTTTCGACGTCATCGTCATCGGCGCAGGCTTCACTGGCCTGGCCGCCGCGCGGCGCGTGGCCGAACTTCGCCCCAACGCCACGGTGCTGGTGATCGATGCCACCACCATCGGCGACAGTTCGGCCGGGCGCAACTCGGGCTTTCTCATCAACCTGCCGCACAACACCGGGATGGGCGGACATGGCAGTCCGCTGGAAGTCGCACGCAAGCAGATCCAGCTCTACGACACCGGCCTCAAATGGCTGCATGAACTCGTCACGACGCACGGCATCGACTGTGGCTGGAACCCTGTCGGCAAGTACCACGCGGCCGCAACACCAGACGGCGAGCAACGCTTGCGCGACACGCTCGCGCAATACCGCGAGTGGGGGGTGACGTACCGCGAACTGTCGCGCGACGCGCTGCAAAGCGAGATCGGCACCGGCTATTACCGCTACGGTTATCACTCCGACAGTAATGTTTTCGTGCAACCCGCAGCGTTCGTTCGCGGCCTGGCCGACAGCCTGCCCGACAACGTCCGGCTGTGGGAGAACGAACCCGTCGTGTCGCTTGACGGTAACGGCCCCTTCACAGTGACGACCGCGACGACGCAACTGAGCGCCGCGCAGGTGATCGTCGCGAACAACGGCTTCGCGCGCAAGCTGGGGCTCGCGCGCGATCGTGTCTTCACGATCTACACGTATGCCGCCATGACGCCGGCACTGCCCGCCGACGAACTCGCCAAGCTGGGTTCAGCCCCCGAATGGGGCGTGATTCCGGCGAACCGGCTAGGCACGACGCTGCGCAAGACGCTCGGCGGCCGCTTCGTTGTGCGCAGCGCCTATTCGTACGAGAAGGAACGTCCGATGGCCGAGGTCGGCGCCATGCTCACAGACGCGTATCGCCGTCGCTATCCCCAGATGGCCTCGCACAAGTTCGCGTACGTCTGGGGGGGCGTCACGGCCCTCACCCGCAATGGCGCGCTATATTTCGGCGAAGTGCGCAAAGGGCTGTTCGCCTCGATCGGATGCAATGGGGCGGGCGTGCTCAAGGGCAGCATGTTCGGCAAGCTGCTCGGCGAGATGGCCTGCGGCCAACAATCGCCCGAGCTATCCGATGCGCTGGGCTTCGAGCGGCCGACCTGGCTGCCGCCCGAGCCGATCCGCCGTGTGGCGATTGTCTCCGCAATCCAGTATCAGAAGCACCGGGCCGGTCTGGAACGATAGCCGCGCCGTCGCCGCTCACGCCCCGTCAGAGCGACCTCAGAAGTCGCCATGGCGCGGCGTGCGGGTGGCGGCCTGATGCACATGCCGTAGGACGAATTGCTACACTGCACCCCTGCGGCGAAGGCCGCGTTTTCGATAGGGTCTCGCTGATGTACATCGTCGAACTGACTTACCTGCAACCTACCAGCGCCATTGACGCGCAGCTCGAAGCCCACCGCCAGTTTCTCGCCACGCAGTACGAACGCGGTCTGTTCATTGCATCGGGGCCGAAACAGCCGCGCAATGGCGGCGTCATCATCGTGTCGGGCAAGGTCTCGCGCGACGAACTCGATGCGATCCTCGCACAAGACCCCTTCCACGTTCATGCGCTGGCCGACTATCGCATCGTCGCGTTCGACCCGGTCAAGTCTCATCCGCAAATCACCGATCTGCTCTGATCGCCCGGCACCTGCAGGTGCCGGAACCCGCCATTTTCATGACCGCTCGAGACTTATCGTGGCGCGCATAGCGCCGCGTCCCATGCCCTGAGCGAAAGACGCGCCTCCAGGCCACCGCCCTCACGATTGCGCAGCGTCAGTGTGGCGTCCATGGCCTGCGCAAGCTGACGAGCGATGGCGAGCCCCAGGCCGGTGCCACCGGTATGGCGATTGCGCGACGTTTCCAGACGCACGAACGGCGCGAAGACCGCATCGAGCATGTCGTCCGGAATGCCCGGTCCTCGATCGCACACCACCACGTCGATACCGTTCACGCTTCGTGTCACGGCCAACTGCGCTTCATTGCCGTACTTGAGCGCGTTGTCGAGGAGATTGCCGACAATGCGCCGCAATGCCTGAGGACGCGTCACGATCGGATGACCGACCAGCCCCTCGAGCGTGACGGGCGAGCCCGCGTCGGCGTAGTCGCACACCAGGCTGTCGAGCAACGCATCGAGATCGACCTTGCAAGGCGCTTCAGACGCGCCGTGCAGCGTGCGTGCATACGTCACCCCTTCCTTGACGAGGGACTCCATCTCGCGCAGATCCTGCTGCAGGCGCACCGCCGATGTCTCGTCGTCCATCGTATCGACCCGCAAGCGCATCCGCGTGATCGGCGTTTGCAGGTCGTGCGAAATCGCGGCAAGAATCTGCATGCGCTCGGTCATGTAACTGCCGATGCGGTCCTGCATGGCGTTGAACGCCCGCGCCGCGCGCGCAACTTCGGACGGGCCGTCTTCATTCAGACGCTCGGCGCGCAGATCCGGGCCAAGTGCGTCGGCCGCATTCGCCAGCGCGTTCAGCGGACGCGTCGCCACACGCACGGCCAGCCAGCAGCAACCGGCGATCATCACCAACTGCAATATCAGCACGGCCGGCAGCCAGCCGGAAAGCGGGAGTGTCGGTGTCGGAAACACGTCGATGGTGAGTGGCGAGCCGTCGGTAAGGCGCAGGTGCACCTGAAGCCGGTCAGGATCGTTGGGCACGCTGTTCACTGTCAACGGATACGACACGCCGATGGCGTCCCGAATCACACGGGCGACCTGTACGGCGAGTCCTGCGTCGGGTGTGCCGCCGCGCTCCCCGTCCCCCAGTTCGAAACGATAGCTGCGCCGCGCCAGACGCGGCAGCCATTGTGCCCGCTCGGCAGGGGGCAGATGGTCGAGCAACGCGACCGAGCTGGCGACCTCGCTCTCGATGTAGACGCTCATCATGTTCGACGTCACGCGGTTTCGCTCGGTCATCGTGAGCCAGAACGAAAGCGCCTGTACAAGCGCCAGACCAACAAACAGGATGAGGGCGAGCCGCGCGAAGAGCGAGCGCGGCCAGTGCAAGCGTGGCCGGCGAAGCGCCGGGGACGGCGTCGGAGACGGTGTCATTCGGGGGCGGCAACCACAGTGACCGCCGCGCAAAACACATAGCCTTCGTTGCGCAACGTCTTGATATAGCGGGGCTCACGCGCACCGTCGCGCAAACGCTGACGCAAGCGACTGATGAGCAGATCGATGGAGCGATCGAAAGCGTCGGCCTGCCGCCCCTGCGTGAGGTTGAGCAACTGGTCTCGCGTGAGCACCCGTTGCGGGTGATCGAGCAGCACACGCAGCAACCGATATTCCGCGCCGCTGAGCGCCACTTGTGTGCCTTCGGTATCGAGCAGATGTCGGGCCGTCGTATCGAGCTGCCATTCGCCAAAGCCCAGGATCTCGGCCGTCTCGGTAATCTGCATCCCCGGCGGAAGCATGCGGGTGCGGCGTAGCACGGACTTGATCCGGGCGAGCAATTCACGCACAGCAAACGGCTTGGCAAGGTAATCGTCTGCGCCCATCTCCAGCCCGACGATACGGTCGGTCTCTTCGCTGCGTGCGGTGAGCATCAGCACCGGCACCGCCTTGAACTTGCCCGCGCGCAGTTCGCGGCACAGCACGAGGCCGTCTTCGCCGGGCAGCATCAGGTCGAGCACGATCAGGTCCGGCGGGCCGTCGGCCAGCACCGCCCGCATCTCACGCCCGTTCGCGGCAACGCTCACGCGCATGCCGTTCTTTTCGAGATATTCGGCCAGCAGCTCCCGAATACCGCGATCGTCGTCGACGATCAATACATGATCGATCTTTTCCATGCGCGCGATTATAGCGATGACGGTTGAGTACGGCGGCCCTTGCCGCCGCCGGGCAAAGCCGGGCCGGTGCGACGCCGCAAACGCGCCGTTGCCGGCATCGTCCGGCGGCTGGCCGGCGCGAGATCGCATTGCAGCGGACGGATGACTTCGGTGCTGAAGCCGCCTGCCAGAAAGGCGATCAGACTGAGCAGGCGTCTCATGCGTGCGCCACCACGGAGAGCGTCCGGCCGTCGGCCACCGACGCGTCCAGCGCGTAGGGATCGACGCCTTCCAGACAGCCGATGTTCGCCCGCCACATGCCAGGTGCAGTGCGCGACGCGTGGAACGGGTAGATACCGCAATGCCTGCAAAAGTAATGACGGGCAACGCGGGTATTGAACTGGTAGCACGTCAGGTCTTCCGCCCCCGACAGGATATGCAGGTTGGCCTCGGGAAAGGCGGGTGTCATCAAAGCCCCCTTGCGCCGGCAGAGACTGCAATTGCAGCGGGCGGCCGGCTCGACCGGCGTCTGGACTTCGAATCGGACGGCCCCGCAGTGGCAGGACCCTTGCAACCATTCGGACGACATTTCGCGACTCTCCTGTGTGCCCGCGCCGGCGGCGCGATCGCTGAGTGCTTTATAGACCAATCGCCGCCGTCGTTTGTATCACTGTGTATCTGGCGGCGGTCCGGATACACGATATTGCCGAAATGGGCATCGGCGAACACATGGCAGATACGCCCCGGCAGTGAAATACGGTCACTGACTCATCCAAAACCGTTGCACCGCTCTCAGGAGAAACCGCCATGCTGACGCTGCTCAGAAGTGCCCTCGTCGCCCTCACCCTCACCGGCCTTGCCGCTTGTGCCCCGTCGCAGGCGCGCCCGATGACCGGAGGGGCGGCGCCGGAATTCACGGGCGTGGACAACTGGCTGAACAGCCAGCCGCTCACGCTCCAACAACTGCGCGGCAAGGTCGTGCTGGTCGATTTCTGGACGTACTCGTGCATCAACTGTATCCACACGCTGCCATATGTTCAGCAGTGGTACAAGAAGTACAAGGATCAGGGACTGGTGGTGGTCGGCGTGCACACGCCCGAGTATGCGTTCGAGCGCGATACGGGCAATGTCAGCGACGCCATCCGGCGCTTCGGCATCACCTACCCGGTCGCGCTGGACAACCGCTACGCCACGTGGAAAGCCTACGACAACCTGTACTGGCCCGCGTTCTATCTGGTCGATAAGTCAGGGAAGATTGTCTACACGCATTTCGGTGAAGGCGATTACGACAAGACCGAGGCCGCGATCAAGGCGCAGCTCTCGGCCGCGCAATGATCAGTGGCGCGACGATTCGTGCTGCCGGCAGAGCACATCGAAGTTCTGCGCAAGGTCGGCCAGCGAGATCGCGCCAAGCCGCGCGATGAGGATGGACTCCGCCTCGCGCAACGCACCATCGAGTGCCGCATTCACCGCGCGCTCGACGGCGCACTCCGGATTGTCGCTCTCTACCCCGATGGCGAAGATGTGCGGTCCGCCAACCGCGCGATGGATATCGAGCAGGGTTACGTCGTGCAAATCGCAGGCGATGGACCAGCCACCGCCGTGCCCTTTGTCGGAGCGCACATAGCCCGCCTCGCGCAGGCCCGCCATGGTGCGTCTGACCACTACGGGATTCGTGCGCAGCATCTGCGCCAGTTGCTCGGAGGTGAACGGCTCATCGTGCCGCGCCATGTGCAGCAGCACGTGCAACATGCGCGAAAGCCGGCTATCGCTCCTCATCGTCGCCTCAGCTATCGAGCGCCTGACGCGCAAACCAGGCGTGAATGAGGCCGCTCTGGAAAAACCGTACCGGCCCGTCGAAACCGCCCTCCCGGATGATGTCGCTCACCGCCTCGGGCGGTACCACCGCCACCTGAGAGCCGTAGATCGCCTTCGCACGCTCGCGTGCCTCGGGGCTCACCGACACCATCTCGAACCAGACGTCGAGCAACCGGCTTCCGGCTTCCGATGTCATCTCGCAAGCCAGATCGGCGCTCGCAAGATAGCCGCCCGGACGCAACCGCTGCGCTATGGCGCGGAAGAACCCCCGTCGTGCTACAGGATCGGTCACGAACTGGGAGACGAGAATCGCCGTCGCTGCGTCGAATGGCGCAGCCGCCGGCAGCGAATCCAGATACCCCTGATGAAAGACGCAACGCGACGCGATGCCCTCCGCCTCGGCCTTGCCGCGAAAGACGTCGAGCATCGGCCCGGACGGCTCCACTGCGGTAAAGCGCCAACCGGGATGGCGCTCGGCGAGCGACAGAATCTCCGCCCCGGTGCCCGCCCCGACGCACAAAACATTGGCCGCTTCCGGCAATGGCGCAAAGACGCTGCCGAGTACTAGTTGCAGCGCCTCGCGCAATGGCGCCAGCGCTTGCCACGTCTGATCGTACGTCGCCGCGTGCTGGTCGAACATCGCTATCGTGTCTTGCTGCATGGCTTGACTCCATTTTCACGTAACATTTGATGTTCCATCATGCCATGCGAAGGAGATGCCGCGCAAGCGCATCGGTTCCCTAAGGCCCACATGCGCAATGGCAGCGACTTCGCCTCGCGCGCGCGGCCGGCACCTCGATAACGGTGACGCAGCCTATGCCCGCGATGCACGCACGGGTTGTTTTTGGTTGTTGTGCTCCAATTCCCCGATTGGTGAACGTACGGCCGCAGCGCCAACATCAGTCGCGGTGCCGGTTTGCGCGCAGATGTCACTTATCTGGCACCTCCCTCGGGTGGTTGAACATCGGCGATCCCCTTTCTACGCTCCATCGGTGGAACGCGCTCCGGCGTTTCGCGCGCGGCTGACAAGCCGCTGCCTTCGAGGCCGTCGTCGCACGAGATCGACGGCATTCAACGCAGTCTTTCGTGGAGAAACACATGTCAGAAATTACCGATGTACTGGTGAGCATCGACACCAAAACGATTGTCGACCGGTACGGCAAGAACTCCAGCATGGCGAATCCACCGCTCATCGATTTCAAGCACGTCTTCATGATCGTGACGCAAAACAACGTGGTGAGCGGACAAGCGGGCGGCGAGCTGGATATTGCAGCCACTGTCGGGGACGTCATCCGGTGGCGCGAAAGCTCGCTCTCACTGGGCTTCGAGCAATCGTGCATCTTCTACAAGTTCGTCGGCAATCAAGGCAATGATCTGATCTCACCGCCCTCGCCGCGTGAGGCCGAAGTCACCTTGCCCGTGCCGAACCCGCCGGACCCGACCAAGCCGAAGAAGCAAAAGTGCTCGAACTACTTCTGGTCCTGCGAAACGCTCAAGACCGGGCGCGTGACCTATCACTTCCAGTTCATGATCCTCGACCGCAGCGGCAATCTGTGCGGCTGCTACCAGTGGGATCCGTTCATCACCATCCGCAACAACTGACCCAGGCCGGGCCGCGATCCGTTTCCTGCAGGTATACCGCAACGCAGGGTGCCGGATCGCGGCAACGCAACGACAGCTCACGGCAAGGAATTCCCATGTCCGATGCACGCACCTCCAGCGCCGGTAGTGAAACCCGCGCCTTCGCCGACGTTTTGCTTGTCATCGATGCGGTAATGCTGCTCGACCGGTACCCCGACGCGGCGCACAACCCCGTGGATATCGAAGGCGACGGTTGCTACGGACTCGCGCCCGACAGCGTTGCGCTTCATGGCATCTGCGCGGCTCCGTGGCCTATCGATGTCCGTGCCGGTGACTGCCTCCGGCTGCGCTGGACGTCACTTGCCATGCGTGGCGAACACGCCGTGCTGCTCCAGCTCTCCGTGGATGACGAGTCGACACTGGGTGGTCTGGAAATGCATGTCGATGAGCACGCTACGCGCTATGCGCCGCAGTCGGGCGCCCCGCAGGCGCCTGTCGCCCGCGAGGCACCGGATGCCTTCTGGCAGGCCGACGTCGTAGCAGGCGGCACGGCCGAACTGAACGTCGAGGCCATCGTCACGGACCGCGACGCCAACGTCCTCGCCCGGTTTCGCTGGCCGCTGCCGGTGGTCGTGCCATGACACACGCCAGTGCCCGCTCGTCGCGCCCCCAGGCGCAGGCGGGCCTGTATGTGCTGGAAGGAAAGGCCGTCTATCGTCTGAATCAGAACTGGGGGGAAGTGGAAGCCGGTGACTTCATGTGGTCGCGATGACAATCGCCGCGCTACCGTTCGGCGGTCATTACCTTGTCGACATTCTTGCCGGCATCGCACTGGCCGCCGCCGTGCTCTGGATGTCGCGGCGCGGTGGACTGCGCCGTGCCCGCTCACGTCAATCGCCGTAACCCCGGAAGCGTCCGCACAACTTGAATACGTCCTCCGTATAGGGCGTGTCCTTGACTTTGCAGTAGCGGCTCGCGAGCTTCATCAGTTCCTTGATGTCGCGTCCGCTCGCCTGTGGATAGCGACTGGCGAGCGCTTCGATCAACGCGTCGTCCAGATAAGCGCCCACCTGCTCGGCCTGCATTCGCCAGAGCCGCCGCGCATCCTCCCGGCACGGTAACTCGTAATGAATCGTCGCGATGCAGCGCGACAGGATGGCGTCGTCCACATCGCCGATCCGGTTGGTCGTCATGAACAACAATCCGTGGAAATACTCCAGCGAGCGCAGGAACTCGGCGACGATGGCGTTGTGCTCGAGATCGTTGTCGCGCCGGCGGATGTACACGTCGGCTTCATCGAGCAACAGAATCGCATTCCAGCACATCGCGCGACGCAGAATACTCATGAGTGAGGCGCCCACAGACGCCGCCGTCGTCCCCAATTGCCCCGAATGCACGCGGTACAGCGGCTTGCCGACAACCTCCGAGTAAATCTCCGCCGTGAGCGTTTTGCCCAGTCCGGGCGCCCCCTGACAGAGAATCGTCGCACCGCCCGATTTACCGGGGACGAAGTCCGGCATCATCACGTCCATGTTCGACGTCAGGATGTCGATCAGGTCGTGATGATGCACAGGCAACACCAGCTTGTCGCGCAAGCCGGGCTGGTACTCGTACTCTGTCATGTTCTGCACGTGCACCCAGAGATTGCGATGCCAGTCCAGATGGAATACGTGCACATAGCAATGCAGCGGAATTGTCTCGAAGGCGTGATCGATCTGTGCCTTGCGCCAGAATTCGGCGTCGCACGACATCTCGAAATTGCGTTCCAGACGTGCTTCGTCGTTCACACACTTCGCCGTCGTGCCCTCCACCACCCGAATCAACTCCGTCGCCCCCTTCGGATCGACCGAGAACGCCGCACGGCGAAGCACGAACTGTGTGCCGAACGCGCGCTGCACCCGTAGAAACCGCTGGGCATGCTGCTCGTACTCGTGTTTGAACTCGGCGCACTCTTTGTAGAAGCCGAACTCCGCAAGCAACTCCGGAATGGTGCGATTGGCGATGTCCTCGCGCGTGAAGACCAACGACGTGGTCATGCCCGAACGACGCAGACGATGCTCCGTCAGATTCGAATTGGCCGACTGCATGGTGTTCGCCAACATGTCCATGACGACGTAGGGCGAGCCCTGGTCGGGTTCCACGTAGCGCAGACGGCGCACCAGCCACGGCAGCAATGCGCCGTCGCGATGACGCTGGTACACCCAGCCGTCGATGACGTCGCGCGAAAGATATGCCACAAGCCCCGGCACCAGCTTGTCCAGATCCGGAATCACGCGCGCCTGCGGTGCGTTGTAGACATTGTCGAGCGCGAGCATCTGAAACATCAACGCACGTTCGTTCTGTGTCTTGCTCAGGACATAGAGCGTATTGAGCGACTTGGCATCGAACCATTGGCTCGACACCATCATGTTGCCGCGACACACGCCGTAGGCCGTCAACTGCTTGCCCAGCGGCGAATCGGCGCCGATCAGTTGCATTAGCGGATGAATCAGTGACTCCGGAATCTCGAAATCCATGAACGGCACTCCCCGTGTCGCGTTTGGTCCGTGCGCACATTGCCCTATGGCAGCGCGCCTCTCAGATGAGGAAGAAGTCGACGGCCTGCGCCACGACGCCCGGCTCGATAATGTGCAGTCCGTCGAACTCGACGTATTGCACGTCGTAGCCCGCTGCCTTGAGCTTGTTGGCGTTCTGCCGGCCGCTTGTCGCGATGGGCAATTGCTCGTCGCTCAGCCCGTGCGCGATGAATATCCGGGGTTGCCCCTCCTGCACGAAGACGGACATGAAGCCGCCCGAGAACGCGATGACATGGCTCGCGATGTCACCGTTCGTCACACCGATCGATAACGCGTAGCTCGCGCCATCCGAAAAGCCCGCGAACGCCACGCGGCCGGTGTCGATGCGATACCGGGCCGCCACGTGGCTCAACGCGAGTTGCAGGCGCTCCAGATCGGGGCCGTTGCCGCCGATCACGATGTCCCACGTCGGAAAGATCGAATGCGGCGCGAGCACGAGAAACTTGTGCTGCTCCGCATGAGGCTCGATGAACGGCAGCACCTTTTGCGGAAATCCCCCCGCGCCGTGGAACATCACGAACAGCGGGACGGGCTTGTCCGCCGGCAAGTCGGACGGCACATAGAGCACCGCGTCGCGGTGCTCGCTCAAACCCAGCGAATGACGGCCGGGAACCAGCAAGGATGGTGTGAGGGACGAGGCAGAAGCCAACGCGGACGCAATGACATCCGGCGGCATGCGGCCGAACAATGAAGGGTCGAACATGGCGCGGTGAGTGTCTCGTGATCGTTAAAATTATTGATATATTGTATATCAATAATTTTCATCGAAGCCACCCGCCATTTGTTTGCGTACAGGCTTATCCGGCCATGTAGGCGGACAATCCGGCCACTAGCGCGTCGAACACCGCCTTGCAACGTGCACTTTGACGCAGGTCTTCGTGCATCGTGACCCATGTCGGCAGCTTGAACCGGAAGGCATTCGGCAATACGCGCACGAGCCTGGCATCGCGCCTTGCCAGTGGTACCTGACACCCGCCGATGCCGTAGCCTGCCCGGATCATCGCCAGTTGCGCCAGATCGCTATCGGCACGAAACGCGAAGGCGTCGCGCGACCACAGGGGAACATTGCGTGTAGCTTCGCGAAGAAACGGTGTCATCTGGTCGAAACCGATCAGCGCGTGCCGGGCAAGCTCGGTCATCGACGACGGGGTGCCGTAGCGCGTCAGGTAGTCGTCGCGTGCGTGCAGGCCGATGTCGATGTTCCCCACGCGGCGCGCAATCAATGCATCCTGCTGCGGGGCCGCCATCCGCACGGCAATATCGACCTCGCGATGCAGCAGATCCTGGATGCGGTTCGTCGGAACCAGTTCAAGCGTCAGTTGCGGATGGGCGCGCCGTAACGCACTGAGGATCGGCGGCAACACTTCCACGCCGACAACCTCGCTCGCCGAGATGCGTACGACACCGTTCACCCCGTCGCCATCACTTGCCGCCGCTCGCTCGAAGGCCAGCGCCGTGTGCTGCATCGCCAGTGCGTGGGCACGCAGCGACTCTGCGGCGTCCGTTGGCAGCAAACCCGTTTGCGAACGCGTGAAGAGCGCCTGCCCCAGCGCCGCCTCCAGTGCCGCGATATGGCGGCCTACCGTGGGCTGCGTAATGCCCAGTGCCCGTGCGGCGCCCGACAGCGAGCCCTCGGTCAGCACGGAGAGAAACGTCCGGTATAGATCCCAGCTCAGATTTGTCGTCATACAAAAATGTATAGCCGATAGATGATTTCAGGCAATTTTATTTGAATTGCCTCGCGCGGAGAATGGCATCACCAACAACGATCAAGGAGCAACACCATGACCCACGAATCCCCCGGCAAGGTGTCTCGCGCGCTAGTCCTCGGCGCGACGGGCGGCATCGGCGGCGAAGTTGCGCTGCAACTGCTCGCGGCAGGATGGCGCGTGCACGCCCTGCGGCGCGGCGGCGCGCCGCGTACCGGCACCCCTCACGCCGGAATCGAGTGGGTCACCGGCGATGCGATGCACGCGGACGATGTGCTTGCCGCAGCGCGCGACTGCGATGTGATCGTGCATGCCGTCAATCCGCCCGGCTATCGCAATTGGGACACGCAAGTGCTGCCCATGCTCGACAACACGATCGCCGCCGCCACACGGCATGGCGCCACCGTCGTGCTGCCCGGCACGGTCTACAACTACGGCCCCGAGAGCTTTCCTGTCTTGCGGGAAGACGCGCCGCAACGGCCGCTCACACGCAAAGGGCGAATCCGCGCGACGATGGAAGACCGTCTGCGCGACGCAAGCCGCAATGGTGTACAGACGATCATCGTGCGGGCGGGCGACTTCTTCGGTCCGCGAACGCGCAATAGCTGGTTCGCCCAAGGACTCGTGAAGGCGGGCCGCACGACTCGCGCGGTCCAGGTACCGAATGCTCACGGCGTGGGGCACGAATGGTCGTATCTGCCCGACGTCGCCCAGACGATGGTCATGCTCATCGAGCGCCGTCACACGCTCGATGCCTTCTCCAACTTCCATATGGCAGGTCATTGGGATGCCGACGGTACGGAGATGGCTGCCGCGATCACGCGGGTGATGGCTCGCCACGGCATCGACGTCAAGACGCGCCGCTTCCCGTGGTGGCTCATGTGGGCGGCGTCGCCTTTTGTCACGACGCTGCGCGAACTGCGCGAGATGCGCTACCTGTGGCAACAGCCGATGCGCATGGACAATGCACGACTCGTCGACGCACTCGGTTCAGAGCCGCATACCCCGCTCGACGTCGCCGTGCACGCCACCCTCGAAGGTCTCGGATGCCTGCCTGGCAAACCCTCTGCCAAAGGCGTCGCGTACTCCTGACAGACTCCTGATCTGGATGTGAGTCTGCCCGCTTGTCGACGTGGCGTCAGGCGGCGCGGCCGCTGCCGAGCAGGCGGGAAATGCGCCGGGCGGCGTCGGTGAGTGCCGCGACCGTTTGCGGGTTCGGATGTGCCGGCAAGTAGTGAATCGAGCCGACGATGGCGAGCGTGCCGAACAGCGAACCGTCGTCCTGCACGATGGGTGCCGCGAGCGCGTTCACACCGAGGAACACTTCTTCGGGCGCATCGGCCCATCCCCGCTCGCGCACCAGCGCGAGTTCGTGCGACAGACGCATGGCATCGGTAATGGTGTGAGGGGTGCAGGCATCGAGTGGACCGGCGAGTACCGCCTCACGACGCTCGGGGGCACCAAACGCCAGCGCGATCTTGCCCTGCGCGACGCTGTGCAGCTTGAACTGCGTGCCCGGATGCAGCAGGATTTCCAGCGGACTGCGCCCGCGCATGACGTCGAGCACGACCACATCGGTCTCGGTAAACGAGCTGATGACGATGGTCTGGCCGACGGCGTCGCGCAGTTCCTCCATCACGGGGCGCGCGAGACTCACCACGTCGAACTGTTTGACCAGCTTCTGTCCAAGCAGGAAGAGTCGCCAGCCGATGCGATATCGGCTGGTGCGCGGGTTCTGCACAACGTAGCCTTCCTGACGCAGCGCCGTCAGATGCCGGTGCACACGCGCCTTGGGCACACCGAGCGCCTCTGCCAGATGCGTCACGCCGCACTCGGCATTGCGCTCGGCCAGCAATTCGAGAATGCGCAACGAAATGACCGAAGTCGACGACGTGTTGAGTTCATCGCCGCGTTGCGCGCCTGGCTCGCCAGCCGCGATGTGCGTGCTGCGGATGACGTCGTTCGGGGTGTCCTTCGATCGTTTCACTGAGCGTCCTTTGTCGCTGTCGCCGCGCCCTGACTATTGCACGTCGAGCGTGATGAAGCGCTCGCCGAACACGTGATAGCGCTGCGGCTTGTTCTTGTTCGCATCCTCGGGATGCACGTAACGAATCGAGCTGCGATTGCGACACGCCCGCGGCAGAATGAAACAGCGGATGAATGTCGTGTCGCGCGCCTCGGTCGTCGGTGCAAGCACCGGTGCGTAGCCGAGTTCGAGCCAGGCCTGTCCCGGCCCGTGAGTGTGCGACGCACCGAGCGTTTCGATCGTGATCTCGCCCTCGAGCGTGCATCGCACGCCGGGCCCTTGATGCACGTGCGTATGCGCCACGCCGCCGGGGGGGAATTGTACCTTGTCGCAACGCATGAGCCAGCGTTGGCGCGGGTCCAGCGAAATGGGCGCCGCGATCTTGAGCGTCGACGACGCCCCCGGTGCCGACGTAATCTCCCCCGCCGTCGGCGCATCGCCCGGCATCAACTCCCAACGCCACAGCGTTGCCCCTTCGCTGCCCGCGATCAACGCCACATCGTCCTCGCCCAGCCAGGCACTCTGCGCCGGGTGATGCTGTGCCCCCGTCTCGAACTCGATGGCCACGTCGCCGCGCACGACATAAATCGTCCGGCGTGCGGCAGGCAAATAGACAGGCGCATGGTTCGGCGCGATGACATCCTCGTACAAACGCAATTGGAACGGCTTCACTTCTCGATCTCCTATGACCAGTCGACTGCCCCGACCATCGAGACAATCTCGGCATCAAGTATCGATGATCGATACATAAAGCACCATTTATGGTTTACCACGACATATCACGCCGGAATGTGCTGTTACTATTCAAACGAAATCATTCCCATGTGTATCGATAGTCGATACATGAGGTATGACATTAGGACGAGTTCCATGAAGGAGACAAGAATGGACACTGGCACGACCGCCCTGAAGGCGGCGGGCACGGCACGTCGGCCGTGGTATCGCGGCGCGAGCCCTGCGCAATGGCGAGCATTTGGTTCGGCTTACATCGGCTGGATGCTCGACATCATGGATCTGATGCTGTTCGCAATGGTGATTCGCTACATCAGTGTCGATCTGCATTTCGACAAGGGCGTGGCGGGCATGATCGCCTCGCTCACGCTGCTGGCCACCGCCTTCGGGGGACTGTTCTTCGGCTTCCTCGCCGACCGTATCGGCCGCACCCGGTCGATGATCCTTTCGATCCTCTGCTACTCCATCGGCACAGCGCTTTGCGGCCTGGCCGATTCGGTAACGCAGCTTCTCGTCTTCCGCTTCCTGCTCGGGTTGGGCATTGGTGGCGAATGGTCCGCAGGCGCCGCACTCATCACCGAGACGTGGCCGGCCGAGCATCGCGCGAAAGTCATGGCCTGGGTGCAAAGCGCTTTTGCCGTCGGTTATGCGGTCGCGGCCATCGTGGCAGCCGTCATCCTGCCGTACTTCGGTTGGCGCTGGGTGTTCGCGTTCGGGCTTCTGCCGACGGTGCTCGCGTTCTGGGTACGCCGCCACGTCGAAGAACCGGCGATCTGGCGCGAGCAACGCGTGCGTCTCACGCTGGGCCAGACCCTGGGCATGCTCTTCGGCCCCTATGCACGCAGCACGACGATCGGGCTTGCCTTCACGGCGGCGGCGATGTGCGGCTATTGGGGACTGTTCACGTGGATTCCGGCGTATCTCGCAACGCCCGTCGACCAGGGCGGCCCAGGGTTCGATCTGCTGCGCTCCACGACGTGGATCGTCATCATGCAGATCGGCGCTGCCGCAGGCTTCGTTTGCTTCGGTTACATCGCCGACCGCATCGGCTGCCGCAAATCGTTCCTGCTCTTCTTCATCGTGTCGGCGGTGACGGTGCCGCTTTACGTGGCGATTCGCGAACCGATGCTGTTGCTGGTTTTCGGCCCAGTCGTGGCGTTCTTCGGTACGGGTTTCTATAGTGGCTTTGCGCCCACGTTCGCCGAGATGTTCCCCACGCAGGTGCGTGCCACCGCGCAGGGCTTCATCTACAACACGGGACGCGCCACGAGCGCGCTGGCACCGGCAGCCGTCGGCCTGCTGTCGCGTGGTGAGAATGTCAGCGCCGCGCTGGGGGCGACCGCCGGTTTCTTCCTGCTCGCCGCGATCATCGTCTACTTCTTCCTGCCGGAGAGCCACGGCGACGCGCTCGCCTGACCCTCATCTTCCGAACGGCTTCGCGCGCCAGCGGCTTTCAGGGCCACTGGCGCGCTGGCGCGTTGGCTTCTCTTAACCTCTCGATATCGGCGACCCCGCTTACGGCAACGGCAAGCGGATCACCGACGGGCAATCCGAGTAAAGCCGTGCGACGTCTTCGGCACGCAAGGTGAGCACGGCACGCTGATTGACGTAACCCTTGTCAGTGATCTCGCCCTGCTCGAGCGACGGCGGCGAGGCCAGAATGGCCGCGCGTCCCGCCCGTTGCGAGCTGCCTGCGTCCTGTGCAAGTTGCGCGAGCGCCTCGCCCACCAGCGCACGCACCTCCTCGTGCATTGCCATCGCTTTGCCCGCATGTGCGTCGTCGACTTGCCCCGCCTTGGCGCGCATGGCAGGGCCTGGAAAGATCAACAGCCCGATCTCGTCCCGGTCGTGCCCCGCGATCACGACATCCGACGCATATGGTGCAAGTGCGGTGACGGCACGCAGGCGCAGCGCACCGACCGACACCCACGTCCCGCTCGTGAGCTTGAAGTCTTCCGACACCCGGCCATCGAAGATCACGCCCGCACTTGGGTCGTCCGGATCGGACAAGCGCCCCGCATCGCCAGTGCGGTAGAAACCTTCTTCGTCGAACGCATTGGCGGTGGCCTCCGGATCGCCCGCATAGCGGTGAAACACCGACGGCCCTCGCACCCGCATCTCCAGCTTGTCGCCGTTGGGCACGAACTTGAGTTCGTTGCCCGGTGTCGGCACACCGATGTTGCCCGCACCCGGAATCGGGAAATGCACACTGGTGATGAGCGGCGACGTCTCCGTCGCGCCCCACGCGGAGGTAAAGAATGGCAGCGTGTCGCAGTGCCGGGACGCCAACCGCTCGAAGCGCTGCCACACCGCCGGCGGCAGGCTCGCCGCCGCGTAGAACAACACCTGCAACCGGCCGAAGAAGCGCGCGGCAAACGCGTCGTCGTCTTCCAGAAACGGTGCGAGCGCTTCGAATCCCTTGGGCACGTTGAAGTGCAACGTGGGCGAGACATCACGCAGATTCTCGATCGAACGGCCGATCAACTCGGGCACGGGACGGCCATCGTCCACATAGAACGCGCCGCCATTGCGCAACGCCATGTGGAAGTTGTGATTCGCCCCGAACGTATGACTCCACGGCAACCAATCCACGACGACGGGCGCCGCCTCGTCGATGAAGTGCCAGCATTGCGCGATCATCTGCTGGTTCGCCGCGAGCATCCGGTGCGTATTGACGACGATTTTCGGTTTCCCCGTCGAGCCGGATGTCAGCAGCAGCTTGGCTGTGTCTTCCGGGCGCACCTGCGCAAACGCCGCATCGAGTGCAGGCGATGCCGGCACGGCGGCGAGCGCGTCGAAGCGCAGCCAGTCCGGCCGGGCATTGCGGGTTGCGACAATCGGGCATCGGATCGGGGCACCGGTGAGCGCACGCGCATAGTCCTCGGCGTCTTCCACGTACACCAGCGCCGGATCGAGCCGCGAGAGAATGCCGTGCAGCTTGCCCATGTCCTTCGCCACACGCGAGTAAGCGGACGACACGATCGCCGTCTGACGCCCCGCCATCATCGCGCCAAGCACGAGCAACGCGTGGTTGACGCTGTTGTCCGAAAGGATCACCACGGGCCGGTCACGGGGCACGTCGAGGTCCAGTAACGCCTGACCGATGCTTCGCGCCATGCGCAGCGCATCGCGGTACGTCACGCGCCGCCAGAGGTCAGCGGCCGAAGCGCCCTCGCCCGGCCGCCACCGCTCGGCAACGAACACCGCGTCGGGCGTGCGCGTGGCCCATTGCACGAGCCAGTCGGCCGGACTGCGTGCGAATTCGCCCAGCGTGGCTCGCGAGCGAATCACGAAGCTGCCGTCGGCGCGAGTCTCGCGTTCGATGTCCGGTCTGGCCAGGCGGCGCGCGCCGGTCGCCATTGCGTTCAGTCGATCGTCCACTTGCCGCCCTTCACCGTGACGAGCACGCGACCGTCTTCGCCGTAAGCCGAATGGTCCTGTGCGTTGACATTGATCATGCCGTGCGTTGCCGCAAGGCCGCGTGTCTGTTCGATGGCGCTCACCAAGGCATCGCGGAACGCTTGCGTGCCCGGTTGTGCCTGCTTCGCCGCCACGGCGACGGCACGGTCGAGCACCAGATAGGCGTCGTACGCATACCCTGCGAACAGATTGCGCGACCCGGCCCCGTATTGCGCCTCGTAACGCTTCACAAAGTCGGTGGCGACCGCTTTGCCCGGATGATTCGCGCGCAGTTGCTCGGCCACGAGAATATTACCGACGGGCAGAATCGCCCCCTCGGCATTTTTGCCCGCCACACGCAGGAAGTCGTTGTTCGCCACACCGTGCGTCTGGTAGATGCGTCCCTTGTAGCCGCGCTCGCGCAACGTGCTCATCGGCAATGCCCCCGGCGTGCCGCTGGCCGCGATGATGACGGCGTCGACGTTGGCCGACATCATCTTGAGCGCCTGTGCCGTTACGGACTGGTCGTTGCGGGCATACCGCTCGACCGGCGCCACCTGAATCTGCCGGGCGGCCGCGCGCGCCTGAATGTCCTTGAGCCATGCCTCGCCGTACGAATCGGAGAACCCGATGAAGCCCAGCGTCTTCACCTTGTGGGCCTTCATGTCATCGAGTACGGCATCGGCCATGACGGCAACCGACTGCGGCAGCGAGAAGACGTAACGCATTTGCGCCGCACTCGGCACGAACGGGCACAGGCCCAGTTGCGGCGTGCGCGTATCGGCAGCAACCGCCGCGACCGCCAGGCACGCCGGCGTGGTCGACGACCCGATGATGGTGTCGACCTTGTCCTCCGTCGCCAGCCGGCGTGCGTTCTTGGTCGCCGTGGTCGGATCGGTGGCGTCGTCGAGCACGATGTAGCGGGCCGGCAATCCCCCGAGCGTGGGCGGGAGCATGCCGATGGCCTGTTTCTCCGGGATGCCGAGCGAGGCGCCGGGGCCGGTGGTCGAGAGTGTGACACCGACGGTAACGCCCGCCGGTTGCGCCCATGCCTGCGTGGCTGTGCACAACGCCGCCACGCATAGGGACAGCGCACGACGTGTCGCGCCAGAGAAAGCAAAACCGCGTGTGAACCTGTTTGCCGCCATGTGACATGTCTCCTTGTCTTTTCATTTTTTGGGGCCGGACAGCTTGCGACGCACTACCTCGGATCAACGCACGGCGAACTCCGGCAGCACTTCACGATTGCGAGGCAAACCCATGATTTCGCGAGCTTCGGCGGGCGTCGCCGGCTCATAGCCCATCTCGCGCACGAGGCGCACCACGCGCTCCGTCAGTTGCTGGTTCGTCGCCAGCACGCCTTGCTCGTAATACAGGTTGTCTTCGAGACCAACGCGCACGTGACCGCCCAGCAGCAGCGAGTTCATTGCCGACGGAAGCTGCGCCGGACCGATGCCGCTCACACAGAAGATGCTTCCCTTGGGCAGCAGATCGACCATCGATTGCAGAACGCGCGGTGTGTACGGCATGGCGTTCTGAAATCCGCGATGCACGCCGAGCACAAGGTTCACGAAGAACGGCTCGTCGTCGAAGCCGGCTGCGGTGAGCGTGGCGAGGTCCTGCACGATGTGTGTGGGACTGAAGACTTCCCACTCCGGCTTGATGCCTCGCTTCTTCATCTCGACGGCGAGATGCTTGGAGCGCTCCGGTGACGTGTGCATGAGGATTTCCTTGCCACCGAAGCTCGCGATGATCGTGGTGGCGTCCAGCGTGCACATCTCGGCGCCGGCATCCATCCCCTTCAGGCGCTCTTCCCAGAGGATTTCCCAATAGCCGTTGTCAGCCTGACCGATCATCTCGCCGTGTACGCCACCGCCCGTCGAGTTGTTGATAACGATGTCGCACTTGTCGCGAATGCGGCGGTTGATATCGCGATAGATCGCCGGATCGCACGTCGCGCCGTCGTCGCCAGGACGACGCGCATGGATGGCCACGACGCTCGCGCCCGCGTTGTAGCAGTCATAGACGTCGCGCGCGATCTCGTCGGGCTGGGTCGGCAGATGGGGGTTCTGCGACTTGAACGCCATGCCTCCCGTGGGCGCGATGGTCACGATGACTTTCGGTTTGCTCATGCCTGTCTCCTCCTTCGTTGAATTCGGGGCCCCACCGTCGATTCGACGGATTCGACGTGGCGGGGCATTGATGACAATGACGCCGGCTACGCCGGTTACCGCTTGCTCGCGAGAATGCCGAGGATGATGGCGTCTCGCTGCGCTTCGAGCCCCGCGTTGTCCCGTCCGGCAAGTTCGGCCTCGACGCCGGCCGTGATACGGGCTTTCAGGTCATCCGTCAGCACCGGCTCGCCGAGGTCTGCCCACCACGATTCGATGGGCGGGCCAAGATGCTCCAGCAGATGCGCAATGCCGCCGGCACCGCCCGACAGATGCAGATTGAGGAACGGCCCCAGCGCAGCCCAACGCAGACCCGGACCATACGCAATCGCGTCGTCGATATCGGTGACGGACGCCACACCGGTATCGACCAGATGGATCGCCTCGCGCCAAAGCGCGGCTTGCAACCGGTTCGCGATGTGGCCCTTGACCTCTTTCTTCACATGAATCGGACGCTTGCCGATGGCGCGGTAGAACTGCATCGCCGTGTCGATGGCTGCCTGCGACGACTGCTCGCCGCCAATGACCTCCACCAGCGGAATCAGATGCGGGGGATTGAACGGATGCCCGAGCACGACACGCTCGGGATGTGCGCAGACCGACTGCACGCGGCTCATCAGAAGGCCCGACGAACTCGAGGCAATCACCACGGACGATGGCAATGCCGCGTCCATCTTGCGGAAGAGATCCTGCTTCAGGTCTTCGCGCTCGGGACCGTTCTCCTGCACGAAATCGGCGCCGGCGAGCGCGCCGTCGAGCGTGTCGTGGAACGTCAATGCGTCGCGCGAGGCACCTGCCGACAGGCCAATGCGCGTCAGCGTGGGCCAGTCCGCGTCGACGGCTTCGCGCAAACGCTCGCGAGCGCCAGGCGCCGGATCCCACGCGCTCACGCGCAGACCGCGCGCCAGAAAATATGCCGCCCAACTCGCACCAATGACACCGGTGCCGATGACCGCCACCTGTTCAATGTTGTCGTATTTCACATTCGTCTCCGTGGGGGTGGGCCCGGCGGCTAACGTGCCGCGCGGCCCAGAAAGCGTTCCATGCGCTCGCGCGCCTCGGGTGAGGCCAACATCAATGCGCTCGTCACCGACTCGGTGAACAGGCCGTCGGCCATCGACATGTCGTGAATGCGCGACAGTGCGTGAATCGTCGCCCAATTCGACAAGGGACTATTCTGCGCCGTCTCGCGGGCTAGTTGTGTCGCCAGGGCGAGCCCCGCACCCGCGTCGGTCAAATAGTGGCCGAGGCCCAGGCGCTCACCGTCAACGGCGTCGTAGCGACGGCCGGTGAGCATCATCTCCGTCATGCGGTCCGGACCGAGAATGCGCGCCACGCGCACCGACGCGCCGCCGCCGACGAAGATGCCGCGCTTGCCTTCGGGCAACTGGAAGAATGCGCTGCGCTCGATGACACGCACATGCGCGGCCAGCGCCAGTTCGAGCCCGCCGCCGATCACTGCACCGTGCAACACGGCGACCACCGGACGGCCGCCGAACTGAATTTCGTGGAACACCTTGTGCCAGCGTTGCGAGACGCGCAGCACGTCGATGGGATCGCGGGTGCTGTTTTCGGACAAGTCCAGTCCGGCGCAGAAGTGCTCGCCGGCACCGTTCAGGACGACGGCGCGCACGCTGTCGTCGAAATCGCGAAACACCGCTTCGAGCGAATCGATGGCCGCGTCGCAAAGCGCGTTGCGCTTGTCTGCGCGCTCAAGGGTAACGAAGGCGATGGCGTCGTCGACGCGCACGCGCAAGTGGGGATAGGTCATTGTCTGCATTCGCTCCAAATCTTGGAAAGTATCTTATAAGATATTTTCCGTATTGCGCGATTTGTGCAATGCAGTTCAGGGTTAACAGGGATATTTAGCCAAACAAGGCAATTTAATGCATATTCAACAAAAATGACGGGTGAGATGGGGAATGCTCGGGTTGCACCACTGATATCTCATAGTATATTTATCGCAACATCTCTTCCCGCCTGTTGCCCCATGAGGAAACCGCTCGCCGACTCCGCGCCGCCTGATCTGGACGACGACACCGAAGCAGGCGTGTCGTCGCGGCTGGCCTCGTTGGCGCAACAGGTGCGCACACTACGAGCGCAACGCGGCATGACGCGCAAGCAGCTCGCTGCGCAGTCGGGTGTCTCGCTACCCTATCTCGCCCGCGTGGAGGCCGGCACCGGCAACGTCTCGCTGGCTGTCCTGCACAAACTCTCGGAAGCGTTGAACGTGGGCGTGGAAACGCTCGTGGCCGAGCGCACCGCGTATGACGGCGATTTGCTGATCCTCGTCGAATATCTGCGACAACAGCCGCCGGAAGTCCTCTCGCGGTTGCGCCGTCAGATCGTCGTGCCGGGGGTGACCGACGCACGCCGCACAGGACAGCGCATCGCCCTCATCGGTCTGCGCGGCGCGGGCAAGTCGACGCTCGGGCCACAGTTGGCGCAGGCCATCGGCGCGCCTTTCATCGAACTGGACAAGGAAGTCGAGCGTGAAGCCGGCATCGCCATCGGCGAAGTCATCACGCTGTATGGACAAGCGGCGATGCGCCGCATCGAGCGCCAATGCATCGAGCGGATCATTGCCGATCACGAGCATGTCGTGCTCGCGACAGGCGGCGGGATCGTCTCCGAAGCGCCGACCTACGAGCGCGTGCTCCGGGCATTTCGCACCGTCTGGCTGCGCGCCCGGCCCGAAGTCCACTTCCAGCGCGTGATGCAGCAAAACGACGCCCGCATCGCCACAGAAGCGCTACGCAACGAGGCGCTGGAACACATCCACCGCATGCTCGATGCCCGCGAGTCGCTTTACCGGCTGGCCGACATCACGCTCGATACCTCCGACCTCACGCCCCAAGCCGCACTCGCGGCACTCAAGAACGATCTGACCCCTGCACGAGCGGCTTGATTTCACGCCTATTGCGTGTCCCCTTACCCCTGTCGCACTCGCGAGCCGCATGAGGCGTTGAAACGGCGGGGTAAATGCGCCCGCACGACGCACGCGCTTGAGCTGTCACAGACGCCGTACTATAGTGGCCGACGCCATGCATCGCTTGCGGTGCCTTGGCGTGCTCACAAAATGTCATGGCGGCGTTGCACGCCAACTCGAGGATTTCGCCCACTATGGACACCACCGTCGTCGAAAGCTGGAAGGATTTCATGGAATTGTCCTCCCGCTTCGAAGGTTGGGCCTTTCGCGGGCAGCAGGATGCGCGCTGGCATCTGCAAAGCTCGCTCTCCCGGTATCTGCACGCCTATGTGTCGGACAAGGAGCAGTGGCGCAGTCGTGAGGCGCGCGCCATCCGCATCTTCCGGCGCAAGGCGCATAACCATGTGCCATGGCCCGAGCTGTTGCACGACGACCTGCGCTGCCTCGGGTTGATGCAGCACCATGGCGCGCCCACGCGTTTGCTGGACTTCACCAAATCGCCCTTTGTCGCGGCTTTCTTCGCGCTGGAGCGCGCGACGAGCGATTCGGCCATCTTCGCCCTCAACACCCCCGCCCTGTACGACGACCGCGCCCGCCCGCGTCATGCGCCATGGCTGACCCGCGATACGATCGATCCGCGCGTCAAGGGGAACATGGAAAAGTACTTTCTGGGCAACGACAACGACGTGGTCTGGTTCGGCGAGCCGGAAGAGATGGACGGCCGCCTGATCGCGCAATCGGGAACGTTGGTGGTGCCCGGCGTGATCGACCGGCCGCTGCATCGTATTCTCGACGGCTACGAGAGCGAAGAGCCGCTGCTGCGCAAAATCGTGATGCCCGCAGCGCTGCGTGCGGACGCAATGAAATGGCTTTACCGGATGAACGTGACGAACGCGTCGCTGTTTCCGGATCTCGACGGACTGGCGCGCTCGATTGCCGTCGAAATTGAGATGGTCTGGCCGACGCAGACACTCGGGTGAGCACGCGTCTGAGCGTGCTTCACGGTGTGCCTTACATCAGACGCGCCAGAAAGCTGGCCCCGCCCGACTTACGCTCGGACTTGTTCGCATACATGCGCTGATCGGCAACGCGAATCAGTTCGCTCATCGATTCGCCGTCGTCGGGGAAAACCGCGACACCGACACTCACGCGCACGGCCAGGCTCGCGTCGTTTACCGAGACGGCCTGCTCTATCTCCGAGCGCAGACGCGCCACCGCAAAGTCGATTCGCTCGACGATCTCGACGTCCTGAACAATGGCGACGAATTCGTCGCCGGAATGACGCGCCACAAAGCCGCCCTCCGTCACCCCCGCCTTCATGCGGCGCCCAATCTCCTTGAGCACCAGGTCGCCTGTTGCATGCCCGAGGCTGTCGTTCACCCCCTTGAATCCGTCGATGTCGGCGAAGAGCAGCGCCAGCTTCCCGTTGGTGCGTTGCGCGCGGCGCACGGCCTCACTGGCGAATTCACCGAATGTGCGGCGGTTCGGCAGGCCGGTCAGTTCGTCGAAACGTGCGGCTTTGTAGAGATCGTCGATGAGTTGCTTGCGCTCGATCGCCAACGCCGTCTGATCGCACACGAACGCGAGCAACCGTTGCGCCGCCTCCGCCTGCAACGCGCGAGGCGGACCGTAGATCATGAGCGTGCCCACCGCGCGCCGCGCCGTGTACATCGGCAACACCGCCAACGCATGTTTTCCGGGCGCCACGGCCTCGTCGGGCGAGAAAGGTTCGCCATACCACTGTGCAGGCGACGGGGTCTGCCCAACGCCGGGCGTGGCCTCGATCAATCGCCACTGCGCTTGCTGCGCATTCGTCGCCCGTGTAGAAAGCGCCGCAGTCTGCGACCAGTCAAGCACCGGTATGTCGGCATTCTCGCGGTACTGATACGCCTTCTCCCACGTCATCAGTTCGCCGTCGCACGTGGCAACGACGAGGGCGTGAATGGGAAACAGCGTGGAGAGCGTGTCGTGAACGGCCTTGCACAGCGAGCGGACATCCGCCGCGTCGTGGGCCGCTTCGGAAATCGAATAGGTCGCGCGTTGCAACGCTTCGGCGTGCTTCTTCGCCGACACGTCGCGCGCCACACCGATGCGCAGCCCATGCTCGCCGGACCAGCGGGCAGACCACATGATGTGGACGTAATGACCGTCCTTGTGAATATAGCGATTCTCGAAACCGATGCGCGGATGCCCCGACATCACAAGCTTCGACTCGTCAATCGTGCGCTCGCGGTCTTCCTTCGCCACGAAATCGATCATCGAGCGCCCCATCAATTCCTGCGGCGAGTAGCCGAGAATATGCTCACAGGCCGGGCTCACATACACCAGAGTGCCGGTCTGATTGACGAGAAACACTGCGTCCAGCAGCAACTCCATACAGCTTGCCAGGACGTCTTTTGTTACGAATTCCATTGATTTCGAACGTGCGTGAAGCGTCGGGCCAGCATAAGGGAATCTCAATATGTGAATATTTCATCACCGTGACTCGTACCGTCGGGCAAAGCACATCGAATTTCGTAGTAAATCACCCCGTCGCGCGAATACTTCACAACTTTGGCTGCCATCTTGTCCCAGTGCTTATCGGTTTTGCCCACCGCAGACTTCCCCGTTATTCTTTTTTGCGCTGCCCGGGGGATGACGCCGATTGTCACTTGACACATTCGAATTGGCAACCAAGGGAACACCCCCATGGCTCACGCGCTATCGGTCAACGTGCTTGACGTCACCCACGCATAGCGTTTAGAGTCGCCACATGACGAATTTCAGTGCCCGCCTCTCGCAAAGCTTGCGCGTTGTCCCGATGGGACAGCGGGGTGCGTTCGTCAAAAGCAAAAAACAGTCGCTCAACTGACCGGAGCGTGCTGTTCCGTCAGTTGAGCGACGGAACAGCCACGTGGACCCGGCAGTCCTGCCCCGTGCGTAGCGCCGCCTAGCATCACCCGGCCCGCCTGCCCCGAAGTTCCCACGCGCCTGACTCTGCGCATCGCCCTGCTGAACGGTTTCCGTACAGGTCACCACACGTTCGTTGCATTCGCACCGTCCAGGGAGACACTCATGCAAGTCGCGCAATCCCAAATCTCATCGATGGCCTCGTCCGGTTCGCCAGCATTTCGCGGCATCTGGCTACCGCTCGTCACACCGTTCCTGCGCAACGGCGCAGATACGCCCGTCGATCACGCCGCGTTACGCAGGCTCGTCGCGCATTACCGCCGCTCGGGCATTGCCGGCTTCGTGATTTGCGGCACGACAGGCGAGGCGGCGGCCCTCGATCACGCCGAACAGCTCGCCGTGTTCGACACCGTATTGACGCAGGCCGGTGATTTGCCCGTGATTGCAGGGCTCGCGGGTAATCATCTCGGCCACACGCTAGCGTGCATGGACGCCTTCAACACGCTGCCCCTCGCGGGCGTATTGACCCCCGCGCCGTATTACATCCGGCCATCCCAGGCAGGACTTATTGACTGGTTCCAGACGCTGGCCGACCGTTCGCGTGCGCCGCTCGTGCTGTACGACATTCCCTATCGCACCGGTGCAACGCTCACGCTCGAGACATTGCTCACGCTCGCGGGTCACGGCAACATTCGCGCGATCAAGGATTGCGGTGGCAACGCCTACACCACGCAGGCGCTCATCGCCGACGGCCGCTTGTCTGTCCTTGCGGGCGAGGATCATCAGTTGTTGTCCACGCTGGCGATGGGCGGACACGGTGCGATCATCGCGTCATCGCATTGCCGGCCAGCGCTTTTTTCGGCGTTGTATCGTGCGGTACAAGCGCAGCAGCTCGATGTAGCCCGCTCGCTCTTCCACGCGCTCATGCCGGTGGTGAAGTTGCTGTTCGCCGAAGCGAATCCGGGCCCGATCAAGGCGTGGCTCGCCCGCGAAGGTCTGCTGATGGACGTATTGCGAGCACCGATGACGAGCGCGCCGCCAGCGTTGGCGCAACAGTTGGTGGAGGCGATTGCCGCCATCGACACTGCGTTCGGCACCCAGGCGGCCAATGCCGCCTGAAGTGTGAGAGGCGGCGTTGGCCGCGAGACAAATCGCCAGACGTCAGGCCGCTGCGCGCTGCCCTCGCCGCTGTGCCGTCAGTGCATTGCCGGCATGCGACGGCGTACCGGCCGATGCCGCGAGCATCGGTGCTTGCTGCATCGCGTCGAGCGGCGGGCTGCCGTCGCCATCCACCCGGAACTTCGCGGTCTGCCCAACCAGATCGGCGGCCTGCTGACGCATGTGTTCCGCCGCAGCCGCCGCCTCTTCCACGAGCGCGGCGTTCTGCTGCGTCACCTGGTCCATCTGGGTGACAGCCTGATTGACCTGCTCGATGCCGCGCGCCTGTTCGTCGCTCGCCGCGGCGATCTCGGCGATCAACTCGTTCACGCGCCGCACCGACACCACGATCTGATCCATCGTGCGACCGGCGACCTCCACACGCGAGGTACCGTCCTCGACTTGCTGGATGGACGTCGCAATCAGTTCGCGAATGTCCTTGGCCGTGCCGGCGGAGCGTTGCGCGAGCGTGCGCACTTCACCGGCCACCACCGCGAACCCCCGGCCCTGCTCGCCCGCGCGCGCAGCTTCCACGGCCGCGTTGAGCGCCAGAATATTGGTCTGGAATGCAATACCCTCGATCGCCTTGATCATGTCGCTCATGCGGGCCGAGGCGCTGGCCATCGCTTGCATCGTCTCGACGACCGCACGCACGCTCTGCGCCCCGGCATCGGCGACGCCCGACGCTTCCTGCGACAAACGGCGCGCCTGCATCGCATGTTCCACGTTCTGACGCACGGTCGACGTGAGTTCTTCCATCGACGCGGCCGTCTCTTCCAGCGATGCGGCCTGCTCCTCCGTTCGCTGCGACAAATCGGTGTTGCCCTGCGCAATCTCGCGCGCGGCATGGTCAATGGCGCCCGACGCGCCCTGGATGTTGCGCACCAGATGCGCCAGTTGATCGACAGCCGTGTCGAGCGCGTTCGCCATCTGTCCGATCTCGTCGGCGTGCTCAGCGTTCACACGATGGGTCAGATCGCCATGGGCGAGCGCTGTCGCCCCTTGCGCCGCAGCACGCACCGGGCGCGTGACCGAGCGAACGATGGCCACACCCGACACCACGGAGATGATGACAGAGGCGACCAGTGCAACCAGCAGCCACAGCCGCGCAGAGGTGTAGGCGTCATTCGCATCGGCGGCCTCCTTGGCGCTCACGGCCTTGCCAACGCCCATGAGACCGTCTAGCGGCGAGAAGAAAGCCGACTGCGCCTTCTCCGCCGGCCCCAGCAGTTCGGTCTTCGCCTGTGCGTAGTTGCCACTGCGCACAAGACGCTTGATGTTGTCGACCTGTTTTCCGTATTCGGCGCTGGCTTCGGTCAGCGTGCGGTATAGCGCCTTGCCCTTCTCGGTGTAGAAGATCGTCGCCATGCCGGAGATGCTCTTGAGGTTGGCAGCGTTCAACTCGTCGATCCGGGCCAGACGTGCATCGAGCTGCGACGCGTCTTCCGACATCACGATATCGCGCAGAACCACCGCGATGCTCGCCGCCCGATCCTTCAGTCCGTGAAATTCGAGAATCTTGTTGTTCAGATCGGAAACGATGATTTGCGTGTTCGCGTCCATCGTCGCCATTTTCGTCACGGCAACCACGGCCACGATCGACAGCATGACCACATTGATGGTAAAGGCGGCGGCGAGCCGTTTGCTGATACTCAGGTTCTTGAACATGGCCTTGTGCGCATTGAGCGGGTCGTCTTGCAGATCGTAATTTTCGACCTGCTGCCGGCACGCGCAGCAGGCCACTGTCTCTCTCGGTACCTCTGACGAGACTTAACGAGTGCTTTTGACGAAACTTGAGCGTTCGCGCGACGAAATCGTCGATGCGCCCGCAAACGCCCGCCCAGCAAGGCCGTTCGCCGTCGAGCGCTTGCACCAAAACGACGCAAATTTCGTATATCAGGGCTCACAAACGGACACGAGGCGGCCGATCTGGAACACGGCAAGCCGTTGTTCTCCGTCGTGCCAGGCACGGCGACAGCAGCCCGATCAGAACATCGGGTTACCGCTGACGGTCTTGGCCGGCACCTGTTGCGACACATCCCAGTGCTCGACGATCTTGCCCTTGTCCAGACGGAAAATGTCGACGATGGCGATGGGCAGGTCCCCAGGACGGGGCACTTTGCGCACGTGCAGGATCACGTAATCGCCATCGGCGAAAGCCCGGACGACATCGCTACGCGAGTCCGGCTGATGCTTGCGCAGGAACTCAAGAAACTTGCCGAATCCCTCGACACCATCGGCCGCGTTCGGGTTGTGCTGAATGTACTGCGCGCCGAGATACTGTCGCGCCGCGTCGAAATCCTTCCGATTGAGGCCGGCGTCGTAGAACGCCAGCACGACCTGCTTGTTGGCCGCCATCTGCGACGCCGGCACGGCGGGCGCCGTGCCGGCCGAAGCACTCAATCCTTCTACGCCGGCGGCCGACAATGCGGCGCCGGGCACAGGCGGCATCCCATCGGCCGCGTGAGCAGAGAGGGGCATGATGGCCGAAACGGCGGTGACAGTGGCGGCGATGGCAAGCCACGAAGCGATGGGTGTTTTCATGGTGTTTGGGCGTGATGGCGTTAGCGTTGCGTTGGCGAACGATCAGCTTAGCAGTTCGTACGATCCACCGCCGTCAGTCGATCCTGCACATCCGCTCCGGCAGGAAATCCGCCCGCCAGTGTCGCCGCAATGCCGGATTTGAGGGTAATCTTGCCCATCGGCCTTACCGGGGTTCGCCCGCGGCCCCTCATCCAGCCTCGCTCATGGACAGAATCGACGCAATGAAGGTCTTCGTCGCCACCGTCGACGAAGGCAGCCTTGCCGGTGCCGCCCGGCGTCTCGGCCGTTCGGCCGCTGCCGTCAGCCGTGCCATCGCCTATCTCGAAGCCCACACCGGCACCGCCCTGCTCCACCGCACGACTCGTGCACTCAAGCTGAGTGCCGCTGGCGAGCGGTATGCCAGCGCGTGCCGCCGTATCCTGCTCGATCTGGACGAGGCCGACGTGATTGCGGCCGGCGAACGTTCGGCCCCGCGCGGCCTGCTCACCGTGTCGGTACCGCTCGCTGCAGGCGAGACGTTCATGCGCGAGATCGCCGACGCGTTCATCGAGCGTTACCCCGACGTCATCATCCGTCTGCAATTGAGCGACCTGCCCGTGAACCTGATCGACGAAGGTGTCGATGTCGCAGTACGGGTCGCGCACTTGCCCGACTCGTCGCTGATCGCCACGCCGGTGGGCGAAGTCCGGCGCGTCATCGCCGCTTCGCCGGACTATCTGGCCACCCACGCCCCTATCGAGACGCCCGCCGATCTCTCAAGACACCAGATCGTTACCATGACGTACTTCGGTATCGATTCGTGGCGCTTTCCGGCCACAGGACGTGGCTCGGTGCCGCAGGTCGTGCAATTCACGCCGCGCCTGATCGCCAACTCGATACGAACCGTGATTGCGTCGGCCGTCGCCGGACACGGTGTGGCACGCATGCTGACGTATCACATCGTCGAAGAACTGGAGCACGGCACGCTGCGCATCGTGCTGCAGAACTTCGAACATCCGCCCATGCCGGTGCACGTCATCACGCCGCAGGGACGGCTGGCCGTGCCCAAGGTACGAGCGTTTGTCGATTTCGCGGTGCCCCGCCTGCGCAAGCACTTTTCGCACGTGTACAAGCTGGCGAACGGGGGCTGAGCGACGCTTCGCGACGCGGGATTCCTGCATTGCGCAGCCGCCATTGTTACGCCGCACGGAAGAATGACTTCCAAAGCGTGTTCGTTCTCTGACGCACCGCACCCACCTACACTGACTCCATCGCTTTTTTGCACGCCGCACCGGACTGCGCCGGACGCGGCGCGGCATCCCCGGAGTCGTCATGTCCCATGCAGTCCTCGGCGGCAGCACGTCTGCCCCCTTCAACGCCTGGCGCGCCACCCTCTGCGCCGCATGCGCCAGCCTCATCGGCATCGGCTTTGCCCGCTTCGCGTACACGGCCCTGCTGCCGGCGATCATCGGCAACCACTGGTTCGCCCCGGCCACGGCCGCCTACCTCGGTGCCGCCAATCTCGGCGGCTATCTGGCCGGTGCGCTGGGCGCTCGCGTTCTCGTCCGTCATGCATCCAACGTCGCGATCCTGCGCACGATGATGCTGCTGACGGTCGTCGCCTTCTTCGCGTGCGCCTTCCCCATCTCATTCCTCTGGTTCTTCCTCTGGCGTTTCGCGTCGGGTTTCTCGGGCGGGGTGCTGATGGTCACCGCTGCGCCGTCGGTACTGGCACACGTTGCCCCGTCGCGGCGCGGTATCGTCAGTGGCGCGATCTTCGCGGGCCTCGGGCTGGGCATCGCCGCAACAGGCACGCTCGTGCCGCTGTTGCTGCGACAAGGCCTTGCCCAAACATGGATCGGCCTAGGCGTGCTTTCGCTCGCACTCACCGCTGTGGCATGGCGCGGGTGGCCTGACGGCGCCCCCGCCGCCGCGGCCGGTGCCACTGCGCAAGCGCGGCGCCGCCCGGCCAGCCCACTCGCATTGCGTTCGCTCTATATCGAATACGCACTGAATGCCGTTGCGCTGGTGCCGCACATGATTTTCCTCGTCGACTACGTTGCACGAGGTCTGGGCAAGGGGCTCGATGCCGGAGCCAACTATTGGGTGCTGTATGGATTGGGCGCGATCATCGGGCCGATCTTCGTCGGGCATCTTGCCGACCGCATTGGTTTTGCACGGGCGTTGCGCGTCGCTTATATCGCGCAGATCTGTGCCGTACTGCTGCCGGTACTCGGCCTCGGCATGCCTGCGCTGATCGTCTCCAGCATGGTGATGGGGGCGTTCACGCCGGGAATCGTGCCTCTGGTGCTCGGACGCGTGAATGAGCTGCTCGCTCATCATCCGGCTTCGCAGAAGGCAGCGTGGAGCACCGCGACGACCAGCTTCGCGACGCTTCAGGCGGGTGCTGCCTACGGATTGTCATTCCTGTTCGCTGCGACGTCGGGCAACTATTCGCTGCTGTTCATCGTTGGCGGCGTCGCCATGGTCATCGGGTTGGGGGTCAACCTGGTGGCCGCCCGGCGCGAGCGGGCATAACCCTCAACGCCATGCGGCGCTGAGCATCACGCCGCCGGAGACGACGAGCATCGTATCGAGCAAGCGCTGAAAGACGGCTGGGGTAAGGCCCAGCACGAAGCGCTTGCCGAGGACGGTGCCAAGCATCAACGTCATCCCGACGATCAGCCCATTGGCCCACGCCTCGGGCGGCAATGCGCCAAGGTCCGAGAACATCAGCACTTTGGCGACGTAGATAAGCACTGAACTGGCCGACTCCGAACCAAGGAAGGCCCCGCCGGACAAGCCATACGCGACGAAGGCCGGCACGCTGAGCGGCCCGGTGGAGAGCACGATCCCCGTGAGGAAACCGATGACGGCGCCAGCAGCCGCCAACTGCCAGAGAGCCAACCGCCGCTGGTTATGTTGCAGATAATGGCGTACCGGCACCATGGCGATGAAGAACAGACCCAGCGCAACGTCCACGACCGTTGCAGGCAGGCTCCACAAAGTGCGGGCGCCAAGCGCAGCGGCCGGTGCGCCGGGCAACGAGTACGCGAACACGGCGCGCCAGTCGATCTCGCGCCACCAGGCCAACACCTTCGAGATGTTCCCGACGATGGCGGCAACCGCCATGATCGGCACCGCCTGCTTCGGGCCGTACGTGTAGACCAGCACCGGCAGAAGCATCATCGACGATCCGGTGCCGACGACGCCGCTCACCACGCCCGCCGCCGTCCCGACGACGGCGATCAACATCATGCCCCACGCGTGTCCCGCGAATAAACCAGCCAACATGCCCGCCTCGTCGTTTGCCTTCTTCCTCACATGACGTCTGCGCCGCGTGAGCCACAGATACGACGATAAAGCATGACGACGGCTCACACCATCGACAAATTGATAAGACTTCTGTGATAAAAAGTCACAGTTCCCAAGTTATTTCGTCGATGAAGGGTCAGGATGACGCGCCGACAGCTACCACCGCTGCACGCTTTACGTGTCTTCGAGACTGCGGCTCGCGCAGAGAGTCTCAGCGCCGCCGCGCAAGAGTTGTCGATTACTCATGGGGCCGTGAGCCGTCAGATCGCGCTGCTGGAGGATTGGCTCGGGCAGACGTTATTCGTCCGGCAGGGACAACGCAACGTCGCGACGGACCACGCCCGGGCGTTCGCCGCCGAGGTCAGTGCGGCCTTCGACCGTATCGACGATGCCGCCGTGCGCTTTGGCAAGGCACCGCAAACACGGATTGTGCGCGTGAATGCCCAGACCACGCTCGCCATGCACTGGTTGATCGCGCGGCTGCCCGCGTTCCACGCGTCGCACCCCGACGTGCAGATCGTGGTGACCACATCGAGCAGTGCCGACCCCGCGTTTCGCGGCGGATTCGACGTCGCGATCCGGCGCGACCCACCGCCGCGTCCCGAGTGGCAGCCGTACGAAAAGGCCGTGCTGTTCACCGAGCAGTCAAGTGTTATCGCCGCGCCCGCGCTGCTGGATGCGAGGCCGCTGCGTCGCCTGAAGGATCTTGCGAAACACGCTTTCATCGCGACACAGACCCGTGTCGGCGCATGGGAGGACTGGCTGAGCGCCGCCGGAGTGCCCGCCTTGCGGCCGGTACGATTTCATCGCTTCGACCACTATCACGTGAGTTTGCAGGCGGTTATCGACGGACTGGGCCTGGGGATCGGCAGCAAGCCGATGCTCGATCGCGAGCTGGCCGCCGGCCGTCTGGTCATGCCCTTTCCAGCGATTCAGGTGACGGGGGCGACGTACGTCACACTGGTGCCCCGCGACGCCGACAAGTCGCGTCCGTTACGAGACTTCCTGACGTGGGTGCACGATGCGGCCAGCGCCATAACCGTTGACGTCATGCTCCCGGCCGCACACTCCACTTCCCGGGCGACACGCCGAACGCGCGCCGGAAGTAACGCGTGAAGTGCGAAAGGTCGTTAAACCCCTGCGCCACGGCGGCGTCGGTCGCCGACGCCCCTGCACGCAAGGCGGGCAACGCTCGCACCAGACGCAACTGATTGCGCCACGCATGCGGCGCGAGGCCCGTTTCGCGCGAGAACAATCGCGCCGCGTGAAACGGCGAGAGATCGACGGCTTCGGCCAGCGTCGTCAACGACAACGGCTCGGTGAGATCGGTCGAGAGTCGCGCCTTCATCGTCTCGACGCGTACGGCGTCGCGATGCACCGGCACCTCCGGCAAGCGTGCCTGCGCGTGGCGGATCAACATCATCGACACAGCCTCGATCAACACGCTCTCGGCCACCAACGCATCCGCACCGGCCTGCAGCAGACGGTGCGCCGTAATCAGCCGCTGCGCGGCCTGATCGTCGTCAATGACGCTCTCGCCAAACCACGGCAAGGCGTCGTCCGGTGACGCCAATCCCGGCAACGGGTGGGTCAACTGACGCTGCACCCCCTGCACGAAGCCGACCGGCAGATAGAACACCCGGTAGCGCCACCCGAAATCGGTTTCGCGCGCACCGGTATGCACTTCGCCGGGATGAATAATGGCGACCGACCCGGCCTCCGCCACATGCTCGCCACCCCGATAGGCGTAGCGCTCGGCACCCGCTACGATGCACGCGAACGCATACGCATCGTGCCAGTGCGGCGCGAAGGTGTGGTCGTTGTATTCGGCTGTCAACATGTCGCCGCCCGGCACGAGCGACGAGCGCCAGTACAGAGGGGCATTGCGAAACGGCTGAATGGGTGGGTACAGGGCATTCATGCCCGCTACTTTACACCGCCCCCTGCCTGCGCCTCTGACACGGCCCGCTGGCACGATTAGCGCGTGGCGACCACGAAGAGCCGCGGGAACGGCAACAACACCGTGCCGTCAGCCAGCGCAGGGTAGGCCTTCGCGATTTCGTCGGTGTAGCGCGTCAGGAAAGCCTCTCGCGACGCCGCGTCGAGCTTCGCGAGAAACGGCCGCAGCGCACTGCCCTTGAACCATTCCACGATAGCCGGCGCGCCCCCCGCCAGCGGGTGATAGTACGTGGTGCGCCAGATGTCGACGCGCGAGCACACCGCGCGCAGCAGCGGATAGTAGAATGTCGCGCCATGTCGCGCCGTGCGCTCCACGCCTTTGAGCGCAGCCGCCCAACGCGAATCGGTCGCGACTTCGCGCATCAGTCGATGCGCGGGCTCGTCGAGATTGTCGGGCGTCTGCACGGCGAGTGAGCCGCCGGGCGCCAGACAGCCGATCAGGCGCGGATACAGCGTTTCGTGATCGGGCAACCACTGCAACACCGCGTTGGCGAGAATCACGTCGAACGGGCCGTCCTTCCAGTTGGCGATGTCCGCCACGTCGAAGCGAAACTGCGGCAGGCGCAGGCGCGCCGCATCCACCATGTCCTGCGAGCTATCCAACCCAAGCACATCGGCCTGCGCGTAACGCGCGGCGAGCACTTCTGTGGAATTGCCCGGCCCGCAACCGATATCGACCACACGTGCGACATCACGATCCGCAAGGGTGGGAATGGCAGCGACGAGATCGCGCACGGGACGCGTGCGCTCGTCTTCGAACTTTACGTACTGCGCGGCTTGCCAGGCGGGATTCACCGGGGCATTCGGCGATAGGACTTGCGGCATGACGGCCTCCTGGGGGTATCGGGCGATAGCCGCAAGATATCAGGTCGCCGCCTGCACTGCCTCTACGAACACGCGCAGATGCGACGCTTCGGCGTCGGTGATCGCCCAGTACGTCATGCCGCCGCGCCGCCAGCGCGCTATCGCGTACCCATCGGCACCGGTGATCGTCGGCGCCGCCGCCCCCTTGTCGCGTGCCGGGAACACGTAGAGATCGATCGGATGCTTGTCCATGCGATAGACGAGAACGGCGACAGTGCGGCCTCCCACGTAGTCGAGTCGTCCCCCTTCGAGCGGGAAGCCCTTGGCTGACAGATCGATGACGGGCGGCGCGTAATCGATGCGCCCGTTGAACCACGGCTTGACGGTGTGCTGATCCGTCGAGATGACGTCGATAGGATGCTGGGACAGCAGCGCACGAACATGACTCGCCACGATCTCTTGCGGTTGCAGCCCGGTTGTCGCCTGCATCTCTTGCGCGTCTTGCGGCGGTGCGGGCGGGCGCGCCACCAGCAACGCCATCGCCACGGCCAAGCCGCCGAGAATCGCACCGCCCGCCCCGCCGAACAACCACGGCGCCAAGCTGAGCCCCCACGCCGCTTCCGGGGGTTTGGCGGGCGTGCCTGCCTTGGTTGACCTGACGTCGGGTTTCATTTCGGGCAGCGGCGATGCCGACGGCGACGCGATCGCGCCGGTGGCAGGACTCGCGTGACGTTCAGCATGCGCCAGTTCGTCACGCAAACGTTCGCGCAACGACTGAGGGGCATAGTGACGCAATGAGCCGTCGCGCAGCAGCTTGCCCAGTGTTGAGGCTTCGGCAGCCGTTGCGGCCAGCGCCGCGCTCACGCCCGGCGTCGTGTCACCGGTCTTGTCCTTCATGTCGCTCGCGGAGGTCGTATCGTTGGGTTCGTCGGGCTTATTCATCGCGTCCTCCCCGGGTGGTGCCGTCGAGCGGCTGGCGTGTGAGACGAGTGATTTGCGCCGACGGCGCGTTCGGCGTCGCGGCAGTGTTCTTGTGTGCGGCATCCTGCGCGGCGCGCACGGCGATCGCCAGCATCTGTCTGCCGCGTGCCAGACGCGACATGACCGTGCCCGCCGGCACGCCCAGAATCGTCTCGATTTCCCGGTAGCTCATGTCCTCCATCTCGCGTAACACCAGCACCTCACGGAAGACGACCGGCAACGCGGCCAGTGCGTCGCGCACCAACGCGCATTCGTCGCGGCGCACCGCCAGCATCTCCGGGTCACCGGGCGCCGTGTCGTCCCACCCCGGCAGCCACGCATCGCCGTGCAGGCCATGCGTGGCTTCATCGAACGGCGTCCCATCCGCCGCATCGGAGCGACGACGCCATTCCGTCAGCCACGTATTGCGCACGATCGCCAGCAGCCACGCACGCGCGCTCTCGCCGCGAAAGCCGTCGAAGAAGCGCAACGCGCGCAGGAAGGCTTCCTGCACGATGTCGTCGGCATCGCTCGCGCTGCCCGACAGCCATCGCGCAAGGTTGTACGCCGCATCGAGATGCGGCAGGGCCAGAGTTTCAAACCGTCCTGACGCTTGCGCGCCGGGTTTTTCAGCGTCGCTCACCGGGGTCTCCCGAGAACGGGCAACGCATTGCCCGAGTCAATCGGCCTGACGCCGCCGCTGCGACGTCACTGCGCTCATTGAATCACATCTACCCTGGCAGACGGCTATTTCACGACGATCACGCCGGTCATGTGCGGATGAATCGCGCAGTAGTAGGGATACGTCCCCGGTTTGTCGAAGGTGAAGGCAAAGGTGCCGTCGGTGTCCAGCGCCCCCGACGCAAACGCCCGCGGGTTGCCCGAGCTAGTCACGGTGTGGGGTTCGTCGTCGCGGTTAGTCCACGTTACACGCGTACCCGCGCGCACGGTGAGCGTCGCGGGAGAGAACGTGAAGTGCTCGATATGGACGGTATCCGCGTCGGCGGCGTTCGACAGCGCGGGCAAGGTCAGTGTGAGCATGCCTGCGGCCGCAATGGCGACGCGACTGAGCCATACGCGCCGCCGAGTGTTCAGGAGAATCGATTTCATGGGAGGGCTCCGGAAACGATGGGGGTCAGGACGCCAACGTGGTGTCGCCAAGCAACGGCGCGCCGTCGAGTGTCGTGAAGTCGACGCGACGAATGCCAAGGGTCTGCCGCAGTTGCGAGGGGTCGACTTTCAACGGTCCGGGGCCCGGACCGTCGCCGGGCGCGGGTTGTGGAAATGCGGTCGACATTGCCGTTTGCATGCGAACGTTGCCCTCCACTTTCTGCAGTACCTGATGGATATGCCCGTTGAGCACCGTGACCGATCCGAACGGCCGAAGCAAAGCCAGCGCGCGATCGCCGTCGTCGGTACCCCAGCCCCACGCTGGATAGACCGACCATAACGGCATGTGCGTGAACACGACGAGCGGGGTGCTATGGGAGCGCCCCTTGAGGTCGGCCGCGAGCCAGGCGAGTTGTGTGTCGCCGAGATAGCCCATCCCCCCGGCCTTCAGATTGAGTACGTTGACGAGCGCCACGAAGTGCACGCCCTGTTGATCGAAGCTGTACCAGCCAACCCCCTTGGTGTCGGGCGAGAAGCGCGCGAAGAATGTGCGGCCGTCGTCACCGATCACGTCGTGCTCGCCGGGCACGTAGCGAGTCTCAAGCCCCGCGCCGTTCACGATCTGCTGCGCGATGTCGAATTCCTCGGGGCGCGAGAGATGGCTGACGTCGCCCGTGTGGAGCATGAACGCAGGGCGTTCGGACGCACCCCGAATCCGCTCGATGGCGGATTGCAGCGTGGCTGCCGGATCGGGATTGGGCGCCTTATTGAATCCGATGTGGCTGTCGCTGATCTGCACGAAGGTCAACGCGTGGCGGGCTGGCATCTCCGCCGCGCCGGCAGATGCCGCAAGCGATATGCCGCGCGGCACCCCACCGTCGAGCGTCCACAAAATGCCTGCGCCGGCCCACGCGAGACAGGCCATCGCCCTGCGCCGTGACATCGCCGGCGATGACTCCCCCTGCGGGACCGGGTGGGCATCGTCAGACGTGACGTCCGGCTTGTCGTTCTCGTTGCGACTCATGACACACCTCCGCTCGATAGGTACGCTGCCCGGCCCGTCACCACGACGGGTTTCGGGAGCGCCGTTATACGTATTACCAGCGGGTATGTCGTTTTATTCCCGGAAGCCGGGCGTCGATGTTGGCGCTCAGAGCGGCGAATACTGCCAGCGGTCGGTTGCCCACGCCCGCCCCGGCGAATGGCACGCCACCAGATCGTCGAGCAGGTTATGGCAACCGTTATCGGTAACCGTATGCACCTCGCTCGCCCTTGCCGTACGGCGAAGCAGCGGACGCGGGTCAACCGGAACGCCCTGCCTGCGCTGTTCGAAATGCAGATGCGCCCCTGTCACCATGCCGGTCTTGCCGACCGCGCCGATCACGTCGCCCGCCCTGACCGTCTGACCGACACGCAATCCGCGCGCCGTGGCCGACAAGTGGGCGTAGATCGTCTCGTTGTCGTAGCGGTGATCGATCACGATATAACGGCCAAACCCGCGGCGCTCATAACCGATGGTCTTCACCACGCCCTGTGCAACCACACGCACCGGCGCGCCGTGAGGCGCGACAAGATCGATGCCCGTGTGCGAATGCTTGACACGTGTCACCGGGTGGTAACGCGTGCCGTAATCGGACGAGATACGAGAATAGGTTACCGGCATGACAAGGGACTTCGACGCTCGCGGCGCAGATGTCGGCGAGAAGGCATTCGGCCGCGCCATCAGCGCGACCGTGCGGCAGCGCACAGCACCGGGGGTTGCCGGCATCGGGTAAAGCGCCGTCACCTTGCCGCAGACCGAATAACGAGACGCCGCAGTCGGCGTGGGAACGGCGACGTGCGAGAACGCAAACGACGGCGTCGGGCGCGGGTGCAGACGCAATGCGTCACTCGTACTGCCCACGCCAGCCATCGCGGGGAGCGGCATGGCCATGCACAGCCAGACACACACGGCATGCCAGCGGGAGCGATGGCCTTCGCCCCGCCCCAGCAGGCTTGGTCCGCCGCCGTCCAACGCGGCGCACCTGCGCTTGGAGGAAGGAAAAGAGAAAGACATCGCTCGGAAAATAAATTCGGAAACGACGCAGTCTACGGGGCGAACGAGCGAAAATTTGCGGGGAAACGCCCAAAATTGGCATCAATGGCGACTAGAACGCCGCCATTTAGGAACGTGCCTAACGTAGCCGATACAACCGGGCGATTCAAACGCGCCGAATCAGCGGCGCTCGCTCGGACGAGTGCGCTTGATAGCGCGACAGACGCCGCGCCACCGGACCACTGACATAGCGATGCAGCACCCCGCCGAGAATCGTGCATACCACCAGCACCGGCAGGTAGACGAGGAATGTCCAGCGCATGTCGCCGCCGGCCATCGCGAGATAGGCCGGTGTCACGGCCAGCACGACAAACATGTGGCTCAGATAGATCTCGTAGCTCCATCGGCCCATTTGCGTGAGCCACCCTAACCCGCGCGGCACGGCACGTGTCGACCCATGTGCGGCAGCGAGCCAGAGCGCGGCGCTCACGCAAAGCAACAACATGATGAAATCGTGCAGCAGCCCTCCCAGCACGTCGCCGAAAAAAACCACGGCGATCAAACCCGCCACGCCTGCGGCGCCGGCAAACTTTGCCGCGCCGCGCGGAAGCGTCACCCGTTGCATGGCCAATGCCGTGAGCACACCCCATGCGATGGCCGCCATGCCGGGCAGGTACGCCTTCTCTTGCCAGATTTCGTTGCCCTGAAGTGCGGCACGCGTCCACGGTAGCGACATGGCCAACGCGACAAGCGCAAGCACGCGCCAGGGGCCTCGCAGCACCAGACAGAGCAGCGGAAAGGTCAGATAGAAGCACTCTTCGATGGACAGCGACCAGAGGACGTCCCACGCACCGGGCAGCCAGTTCGTGCGGCCCTCGTACCAGTTCAGCGTCATGGTCAGCGCGGCGCCCAGCGCACCGGCGAGCGATTGCCCGGGCTTGTTGATGACGAAGCCCGGTACAGCCATCCAGTGCATGACGGCAAGCACGGCCAGCAGCAACAGCAGGAGCGGAAAGATGCGCGCGGCACGCAAGGCGTAGAAGTGACGCCAGCGCAATGCGTCGAGCGAGCCGTAGCGTTCCAGCGAACGGCGCGTAATGACGAAGCCGGAGATCACAAAGAACACGAACACGGCCTCATAGCCGTTGAAGCTCAGGCCGTCGATTACGCGTTTGGGCAGTACATCGCCCAACAGACTCGGGCCGAGCGGCAAACGGAACCTGAGCGCGAGGTGATGCACGACCACGAAAAGAATGGACAAGCCGCGCAACAGATCGATACCGTCGTTGCGCGTGCGGGGCGGCGTCTCGTGCGCCGGGTGAAAAACCATGAAATCTCCTCAACCGATATGTCGGGGGGCCACATCCGCGGCCATCCTACTATGCCCTCGCCGCCGGGATCACCCGTCGAATCCAACGGGGGCTGACCTCAGGTCGCAATGCCCCGCGTGACGGGTCTCATCCGAACCGCCGGACCGCGCCGAACGATTCGCCGGAAAATGTGTCTGACCCTATCGGTCCGCGCCGTCCGGGGTCACGCTTTCTCCCAATTGCGGTGGCGCGCGTAAGATAGCGCTTTCGCCCGAGGCCCTCTGCCGTCGGGCCGTCTTTCGGAAGTCATGCTTAGCTCCTGGATCACCATTACCAATTTCGGCAGTGCCGCTGTGACGGTGCCCGCCGCTGCCGCCCTGACCCTCTGGTTGCTCTCAGCCCGTGCCTGGCGCATAGCCTTCACATGGGTGGCGCTGTTTGGGGCGGGAGCGCTCGTCGTCGCGGTCTCCAAGGTCATGTTCCTCGGCTGGGGACTCGGCGTACGCGAACTCGATTTCACCGGGGTCAGCGGCCATACGATGCTCGCCGCGACGGTCTACCCGGTTATCGCCTGGCTGCTTTTGCGCCGCTTCGCGTGGCCGTGGCGGGTGCTTGGCATGGCTGCCGCAATGGCGGGCAGCGTGGCTGTCGGCGTGTCGCGGGTGGCGCTCTCGGCGCACTCGATTTCCGAGTCGGCGGCGGGCTGTGCCGTCGGCTTCGCCGTCTGCGCGGCCTTTGCATGGTTCACACGCCGCGAGGAAGCGCCCGAACTCAAGACCCTGCCCATGGCGGCAAGTCTGTTCGTACTCGTGATGTGGCTGCATGGCGAGCAGGTGCCAACGCAGCGCTGGATTACCCACATCGCGCTGACGCTGTCCGGCCATGAACAGCCGTTCCGCCGGATCAGTTGGCTCGCCCGCAAGCCCTCCCCGCCGCCCACCGTCCCCACGCTCCCGCCTGTTAAGGGAATCCCCACGCCCTCGCGGTAACCCGTCTTCGCTGGCGAGGACGACGCCCGCACGCAACTTGTCGCAGATCACGATACTCTTGGGTGGCGTGCGTTATATTCTCCGGAACGCCCGAAATCGCATTGATGTCACGGCAAGGCGCGGACTGCCGCCCCTTGCCGCGCTTTCTCTTCCTGCTACGGCCGCACATGGCACGCGCTCTCATGCCGGCGGCAAGCCCGAACGGAGTCCGCCATGCCTGCTCCCAGTGCCAAGACGTCCCCGTCGAAGTCCGCCCAATCGCCGACCGCTTCGCGCGCACGGGGTGCGCCAAAGACAACCCGCCCGCCGACACGTCGTGCCAAACCGCACGGCCCGACGTCCGTCGCCGCGGCAAGTCCCGCAAAGCTAGAACCCCCGGCCCCGCCGGAAGCGGTATCTGCGCCCCCTCTGACATCGTTCACCGATCATCTGGACCGGGCGGCGATGGCCGCGACCGCTCGCTTCACGGGCAACGTGTCACCCGCCGCCGTGGCCCTCGCGTGGGCCGATTGGGCCATGCACGCTGCGACCGCCCCCGGCCATCGACTCAACGTCTTCAAGGCCTTTGCCGCCATCGACAAACCGGCTGCGAGTCAAGCGGCGAGCGCCGGCGGGCCACCCGACACGGACCGGCGTTTTCGCGATCCGCTGTGGGACAACCTGCCGTTCTCGTGGTGGCGGGAGCGTTTCCTGCGCACCCAGCATTTCGTCGACGAGATGACCGGAGAGATTCCCGGCGTCGATCCGCATCACCGGGATGTAGTGCGCTTCATGGCAAGACAGTGGCTCGACGTCTTCTCGCCGAGCAACCTCTGGTACCTGAATCCTGAAGTGCTCTCTGCCGTGCGTGAGACACACGGCCAGAACCTCGTCAAAGGAGCGCAGCGTTGGTGGTCCGATCTGCAAGACATAGCGGCAGGCCACGCACCGGGGGCGGGACCGCAGGCATGCCAGGCGTTCCGCGTCGGCCACGAGATCGCCGCGACACCCGGCAAAGTTGTCTATCGCAACGAGTATTTCGAATTGCTGCAATACGCGCCGGCGCAGCCGCAAACATCGCGCGAACCCGTGCTGATCGTGCCGTCATGGCTATTGAAGTACTACATCCTCGATCTGCAAGCCCAGCACTCCCTTGTGCGCTATCTGGTGGCGCAGGGTCATAGCGTCTTCATGGTCTCGTGGCATAACCCTGGACCGGAAGCCCGTAACCGGGGGCTGGAGGACTATCTCGATGACGGGCTACTCGCGGCGTTGCGAGAGGTGCGCCGCCTGACGGATAACGCGCCGGTACACGCCTGCGGCTATTGCCTTGGCGGCACGCTGCTCGCCATTGCGGCAGCAACGTTGGCGCGGGACAAGGGAAAGGGAGAAGGACACAACCCGCTGGCCAGCATCACATTGCTCGCCGCGCAGACCGACTTCAGCGAACCGGGCGAACTGGGACTATTCATCGACGCGAGTCAGGTCGCGTATCTCGAAGCGATGATGTGGCGGCAGGGATATATCGGCGGCGAGCAACTCGCAGGCACGTTCCAGTTGCTCAATTCGCGCGACCTGATCTGGTCGCGGCTCATGAGCGACTATCTGCTTGGAAAGCCCGCGCAGACGACCGACTTCACGGTGTGGAACGCCGATACCACGCGTATTCCCGCAAGGCTGCATAGCCAGTGTCTGCGCGAGTTGTATTTGAACAATGCACTGGCAACGGGAACGCTGAAGATCCGCGGGCAGCCGGTGGCGCTATCGGATATTCGTGCGCCGATGTTCGTCGTGGCGACCGAGCGCGACCACATCTCGCCATGGCGCTCCGTCTACAAGATGCATCTGCTGAACCACGGCGACCTCACCTTCGCCCTCGTCTCGGGCGGGCATAACGTCGGCGTGGTTTGCGAGCCGGGACATCCGCACAGTCATCATCGGGTGGCGACGCGGGCCGCAGGTGCAGCCTATCGAGCCCCGGAGGATTGGTTTGCGGCGACGCCCGCCATGCAAAGCTCATGGTGGCCTGCATGGCACGCCTGGCTTCTGGCACAGGGCAGCGGCAAATCCGTTGCCGCCCCCTGGCCACCCGCGCAAGCGCTAGGCGATGCGCCCGGTACTTACGTGCTCGAGCGATGAGCGTGGGCGCCGCCGCGCTTGGCCGGCGCACGACCGTTGAGCGGTGACTGCTGTGACGCCGCCGCCTCGGTCGCCTGCGCGGCTTCCGTGGACATGCGACGCCAGGCATCCATCGTCCCTTGCGTGGCGTCGTTGAACGCCTGGAACCACTTCTGCATCGGCGCTTCGGCCGCCTTCGCGGCTTCACCTGCGGACGTACCCGCACCGATCAGGTCGGGCAACGTCATTGCGCCAGCCATGCCGTGCTGGAGTTCTTCGCCGGTCTTGCGGCAATGCTCGGCCCACAGCAGTTGATTGTTCGCACACACGGCGAGCCACTCGCGCCAGAACTCGTTCTGTTGCGCGATCTGACCGTTAAGCAATTGCAGATGCGCGGTGAGTAGCGCATTGAAGTCTTTCGCGCCACCAAGCGACTTGGCCGCTTCCGAATGCGCCTTGAGCAATTCGGTGTCGCGCTCCGCCTGCAACTGATGCATACGTTGCGCCGCTTCCAGAAAAATCCCATATGCGCCCAGCGCGCTCGCGGTACCGAGTTTGACCAACGTCAGTGCCGGATTCGTTTCCTTTAACATCGTGACTCTCCTAAGTAAGAGGTTAGCTGCAGCTGCGCGTCACTCCATATGCATGCCACCGTTGATGGCAAGATTGCTGCCGGTGATGAAACCGGCGTCGTCCGACACAAGAAAAGCGATAAATGCGGCCACTTCTTCCGGGCGCCCTAACCGACCGATCGGAATCTGCGGAAGAATGCGCGATTCGAGCACGTCCTGGGGCACCACAGTGACCATCTTCGTTGCGAGGTATCCCGGCGAAATCGTGTTGACGGTGACGCCCGACTTGGCAACTTCCAGCGCCAACGCCTTGGTGAAGCCGTGTATGCCCGCTTTCGCAGCGGCATAGTTCGCCTGACCGAAGGCGCCACGGCTGCCATTGACCGATGAAATGTTGATGATGCGACCCCAGCCGCGCGCGACCATGCCGCCAAAGATCGGCCGGGTCATGTTGAACACGCTGTCCAGATCGGTGCGCAATACCGCTTGCCAATCCTCGGAAGTCATTTTGCGCATCGTGGCGTCGCGCGTGATTCCCGCATTGTTGATGAGAATATCCACCGGTCCAGTGTCGGATTCGATGGCTTTTGCACAAGCCTCGCAAGACGCGAAGTCGGCAACGTCGACGCGATATGCGGCAAAATCGCGGCCGGTGGCACGCATGCGCTCGACCCAGCCCTCGCAGTCGTGATTCCTGGGCGAACAGGTGACCGCGACGCGGTACCCGGCATCCGCAAGGCGCACGCTGATTGCCTCGCCCAAACCGCCCATACCTCCTGTAACCAATGCTATCCGTGTTGTCATGGCTTATCCGTCTCCGGTTAACGTCAATCGTTAAACTTCGGATACATCCAGCATAGCCGCGAACCTGCGACTTGCTGCTGCGTGAGCCCCCTTTGGCATGCCCATCACTTGACTTCGGTCAAGCTCTCGCGCCAATACCATACCGTCTGCACGAAATGCGCGCCGGCGGCGCCAGCTTACGATGCCGCTTGCGTCATGCAATGCCGGGGGTCTTCGCTGCGATGTCGCCAGTCGTTGCAACTGGCCCAAGTGCGACTCAATGCGCGCGACAACGTTCCTCGGATATAACGATTTGTCCCGGACAACAACACTCCCCGAACCCCCGGTGCCTCACCTTCGTCACATTGCCGATTGCCTGCAATGCCGAGAGGCCACGAGTGTACGTTCCATTGGGATCGTACTCCAAAATAATTCGACGGTTGGCCTTTCTCCGATCGCCAAAAACAATCTAATGACGCGCCCCTATCGATAGTCACAGGGGCATCGAAAAACCCCGCCATGCCCCGTTGCAGGGTGTCGGCAATCCATATATCATCGCCCGTAGATTTTTTCCGGATCGCGCCGTTTTGCCGGTCGTACAGCCCCGTGCCATTGCTCAGTGATGGCTCGTTTGTCTCCGCTTGCCCGGCGAACGTGTCGCGAACCCATTGTCCTGTCTCCCGGATGCCTCACTTTGAGAGCCACGAGCGCATGATGCCCCTTCTGCCCGACACTGCACTACGCCGCCGCCGGCTCGCGCTGGCCATCGCGACTACGGTCATCGCCGCTGCCTCCCTGGCTGCGTGCTCGCGCAAAGCCCCGCCGGAAGCCCCGCCGCGCCCGGTCGTGGCCGTCGCCGCCAAGCTCACGGCGCAGACACCCATTGCGTCGCTGCCCGCGCAGATCGAGGCACGCTATTCCACGCCGCTGTCGTTCCGCGTCGCGGGCAAAATCGTCGACCGGTCGGTGCGACTCGGCGATGCCGTCAAGGCCGGTCAGATCGTTGCACGCCTCGATCCGGCGGATCTCTCGAAGAACGCCGCGAGCGCCCGCGCACAACTCGACGCCGCACAGCATCAACTCGACTACGCGACGCAAACCGTCACGCGTGACCGCGCGCAGGCAAAGGAAAACCTGATCGCGCCGGCGCAGCTCGAGCAATCCGAGAACGCTTACGCGAGTGCGCTGGCACAGCGCAATCAGGCGAGTCAGCAAGCGGCATTGGCGGGCGATCAGTTGAGTTACGGCAATCTCAAGGCCGATCGCGATGGTGTCATCACCGCCGAGCAGGCCGATACCGGACAGAACGTGAGCGCCGGTCAAGCGGTGTATCAACTGGCGTGGACGGGCGACGTCGACGTGATTACCGATGTGCCCGAAGTCGCGCTTAGCGCGTTGCGCGTCGGCCAGACGGCAACCGTCTCGCTGTCCGCCGTGCCGGGCAAGACGTGGCAGGCACGCGTGCGTGAAGTCTCCCCTGCGGCCGATCCGATGAGCCGCACCTATCGCGCCAAGCTCTCGCTGCTTTCCCCCGGCCCCGATGTCAAACTCGGCATGACGGCCAACGTCGCCTTCGCGCAACCGTTGGCCTCGCCAGCGACGGCCACCACCGGCGCCCCTGCTGCGGCGTCCGGTGCGGCGGCCTCGACGACCGTCGCCGACGCTCAGCCCATCACGCTGCCGTCGACCGCACTCTTCCACGATGGCAATCAACCCGCCGTGTGGGTCGTCAAGCAAGACGACACGCTGGTCTTGCGCCGCGTGAAGGTCGCGCGTTACGGCGAGCGCACCGTAACCGTCGCAGGCGGCATTCAGCCCGGTGAGCGCATTGTCTGGCAAGGCGTTCACACGGTCACGGCCGGTGAAAAGGTCCGCGTGATCCCGCCACTGCACGCTGAGGACTTCGCGTCATGAGCACGCAGGACGGGAAGCCGCCCGTGCCCCAGAATTCCCCCGCCTCCCCCGACGCCGAACCGCAGAACTTCCGCCACGAAGAGGGCAGCTTCAACCTCTCGGCCTGGGCACTGCGCCATCGCTCGCTCGTGGTCTTCCTGATCGCGATGGCGACGATTTTCGGCATTCTCGCCTACTCGCGTCTCGCCCAATCGGAAGACCCGCCTTTCACGTTCCGCGTGATGGTGATCCGCACGTTCTGGCCGGGGGCGAGCGCCAAACAAGTGCAGGAACAGGTAACCGACCGGATCGCGCGCAAGCTCCAGGAGATGCCGGCTATCGACTTCCAGCGCAGCTATTCGCGCCCTGGCGAGTCGCTGCTGTTCTTCGCGATGAAGGATTCGGCACCGGCGAGCGAAGTGCCCGAGGAGTGGTACCAGGTACGCAAGAAAGTCGGCGATATCGCGTACACGTTGCCGCAAGGTGTACAAGGACCGTTTTTCAACGACGAGTTCGGCGACGTCTACACGCACATCTTCACGCTGCAAGGCGATGGCTTCGGCCCCGCCCAGTTGCGCGACTACGCCGACGCCCTGCGCACCGTGCTTCTGCGGGTGCCGGGCGTGGCGAAGGTCGACTACTTCGGCGATCAGGACCAGCGCATCTACGTCGAGATCAACAACACGCAGTTGACACGTCTCGGCATTTCGCCAAGCCAGATCGCACAGGCGGTGGACAGCCAGAACGCGGTCTCCCCGGCGGGCACCATCGACACGCCCAACGACCGTCTGGTCGTGCGACCTGGCGGCCAGTTCCGCAATGTCGACGAACTCGCCGACACGCTCATTCGCGTGAACAACCGCACCTTCCGCCTGGGCGACATTGCCACGATCAAACGTGGCTATGTCGACCCGCCCGTGTCTGAGATGCGTTTCGGCGGCAAGCCCGTCCTCGGCATCGGCATCACCATGCAGAAGGGGCATGACGTCGTTCACCTCGGGAAGGCACTGGCCGGCACGATGGGCGATCTGCGCGCCCAGTTGCCCGCCGGTCTCACGCTAACCGAAGTCGCGAGCATGTCGCAGTCCGTCTCGCATTCGGTCGACGACTTCCTGGAAGCCGTGGCCGAAGCGGTAGCCATCGTGCTGGTCGTGAGTCTCGTCTCGCTGGGATTTCGCACCGGCATGGTCGTGGCGATTTCGATTCCGGTCGTACTCGCCGTCACCTCGCTGTTCATGTTCATCTTCGACATCGGTTTGCACAAGGTGTCGCTCGGCACGCTGATCCTGGCGCTCGGCTTGCTGGTGGACGATGCGATCATCGCCGTCGAAATGATGGCGGTGAAGCTGGCGCAGGGCTGGAATCGCAAACGCGCTGCCGCCTTTGCCTATACCAGCACGGCGTTCCCGATGCTCACGGGCACCCTGGTGACCGTCTCGGGCTTCCTGCCCATCGCCCTCGCGAAGTCGAGCACGGGCGAATACACGCGCTCGATCTTCGAAGTGTCGGCCATTGCCCTGCTCGCGTCGTGGCTGGCCGCCGTCGTGCTCATTCCGTTGCTCGGCTACAAGCTGCTGCCCGAGCGCCCACGTGAGGCGCATCATGGCGACGACCACGAACACGAGGTCTACGACACGAAGTTCTACAACCGCCTGCGCGGCTGGCTGACATGGTGTATCGAGCGCAAGATCGTCGTCCTCGTCATTACCGTGGTGCTGTTCCTGATTTCCATGGCCGGCTTCTCGCTCGTGCCCCAACAGTTCTTCCCAAGCTCCGACCGGCCGGAACTGATGGTGGATCTTCGCTTGCAGGAAGGCGCCTCGTATCAGGCGACGCTTCGTGAGACGGAGCGTCTGGAAAAACTGCTTCAGGGCCGCAAGGAGATCGACCACACGGTGAGTTTCGTCGGCACAGGCGCCCCCCGCTTTTACCTGCCGCTCGACCAGCAATTGCCCACACCGAACTTCGCGCAACTGGTCATCACCGCCAAATCCGTGGAAGAACGCGAGGCGCTCGCGCAATGGCTCGAGCCGACGTTGCGCGACGCCATGCCCGGCGTGCGCACGCGTCTGTCGCGACTGGAAAATGGGCCGCCGGTCGGCTTTCCGGTGCAGTTCCGCGTGAGCGGCGACGACATCGGCACGGTGCGCAAGATTTCCGAGCAAGTCGCGGACGTCATGCGGGCGAACGGCGACACCGTGGACGTGCAATTCGACTGGGACGAGCCGTCGCAGCGCTCGGTACGCTTCGAAGTCGATCAGCAGAAGGCCCGCGCGCTGGGCGTGAGTTCGACGGACATCTCGAACTTCATCGCCATGACCCTCACGGGTTACGACATCAGCCAATACCGTGAGCGCGACAAGCTGATCTCGATCACGTTGCGCGCGCCGAAAGCCGAACGCGTCGACCCCGCGAAGCTCGCCACGCTTGCCATGCCCACGCCGAACGGTCCGGTACCGCTGGCCACACTTGGGTCTGTGGTCAACGATCTGGAATATGGCGTGATCTGGGAGCGCGACCGTCAACCGACCCTCACCGTGCGCTCGGACGTGCGTCCCGGCAAGCAAGGGATCGACGTGACCGAGGCCGTCTACAAGCAACTCGGTGACATTCGCCGCGCGCTGCCGGTAGGGTATCGCATCGAGATCGGCGGATCGGTCGAAGAGTCCGGCAAGGGGCAATCGTCGATCATGGCGCAAATGCCGATCATGATCATTGTGGTGCTCACGCTGCTGATGATCCAGCTCCAGAGCTTCGCGCGCACCATGCTCGTAGTGCTCACCGCGCCGCTCGGCATGATCGGCGTGGTGGCGACACTGCTGTTGTTCGGCAAGCCCTTCGGCTTCGTGGCAATGCTCGGCGTGATCGCCATGTTCGGGATCATCATGCGTAACTCGGTGATTCTGGTCGATCAGATCGAGCAGGACATCGCCGCCGGACACCCGCGCTTCGACGCGATCGTGAGCGCCACGGTGCGACGCTTCCGGCCGATCACGCTCACCGCTGCGGCGGCCGTGCTGGCCCTGATTCCCCTGCTGCGCAGCAACTTCTTCGGCCCGATGGCCACCGCGCTGATGGGAGGCATCACCAGCGCCACCATCCTGACCGTGTTTTTCCTGCCGGCGTTGTACGCTGCGGCGTTCCGCGTGCGCCACGACGAACGTGAGCCGCATGCCGCCAACGCGCCCTCCGGCAGCTTGCAAGGAGACCGCTCATGACCCCGCGCCGCGCCCTGCGCTGGTGCGCGCCGCTCGCGCCGATCCTGCCGCTCTGGCTCGGCGCCTGCGCGTTCACCCCCGGCGACAAACCGCCGGCCATGCCCTCGCCCGCCCACTATGGGGCAAGCGCCGTGCCGGCGCGCACGGTCACGGCACAAGGCGCATCGCAGCAGTTCGACGCCAGTGCCCAGCCCGTGCGCGCGTGGTGGCACGCCTACCGCTCGGACAAACTCGATGCGTTGGTCGATGAAGGGCTGCGCAACAGCCCCAGTCTATCGGCAGCCGACCACGCGTTGCAGGCTGCCCGCGAGCAGTTGAAGGCACAGATCGGCTCGTCGCTCTTCCCGTCGATCGATATCGGCGGCGAAGCCGCACGTGAGCGCAACCTGGGCATCCCGAATATCCGACCGCCCACCGCGCTGTACAACATGTTCGTGGGGCAAGTGCAGGCCCGCTACACGTTCGACTTCTTTGGCGCGTCGCGCTTTGCCAATGCGTCGCTGGCCGCTCAGGTCGATCAACAGGCGTTCCAGCTCGAATCGGCACGGCAGGCGCTCGCTGCGAACATCGTCTCCGGCGCCATTGGGGCTTCGGTGCTCGGGGCGCAGGTCAAGGCGACCGGGCGGCTCGTCGAACTCGCACAGGCCGATGCCACCGATATGGCGCGACGTGAAACGCTCGGCGCCGTCTCGCGTGCCGACGCGCTGGCCTCCGCGCAGAACGCCGAATCGCTCGCTGCATCGCTGCCGGGTCTGCGCGCCCAGCATCAATCCACCCGTCACGCGTTGGCCGTGTTGCTCGGCCGCACCCCAGATCAGGCGCCCGAGGATCTGCCGTTGGGGGAATTGAAGGTGCCGGATCGGGTGCCGGTCGTCGTGCCATCGACGCTGCTGCAATCGCGTCCTGATATTCAAGCGGCCGAGATGGCGCTCAAGGCGGCATCGGCCGAAGTGGGGGTGGCGACGGCACAGATGTTCCCGAGCCTGTCGCTCAGCGCGTCTCTCGGCAAAGGCGGCTTCAACTGGGCCACGGTGATGTCCAACGCCGGGTCGATATGGAGTGTGGCGGCATCGGTCACGCAACCGATCTTCCATGGCGGCGCATTGCTGGCGCAGCGTCGTGCGGCGCAGGCCACGTACGAGGCTGCCGTCGACCAGTACAAGCAGACGGTGCTCACTGCGTTCCGGAATGTCGCCGATACCCTGGCGTCGCTCGAAGCGGATAACACGTCGCTGCTGCATGCCGACAATTCGAGTGCGGCGGCCGAGCAAATCTATCGCGACACGGCGGCGCGCGTACGTCTGGGCGCCCTGCCCGTCTCGGCCGCGCGCGGGCGCGAGCAGCAGTACTGGAACGCCTATATGACGACAGTGCGTGCAACCGGTGCGCGTTTGTCGGATACTGCGCTCTTGTTTTACGCGATGGGGGTGCCGCCGGAACCGGCGGCGGATGCCGCCAAACCCGCGTCGCCGGCGCCGGCGACACTGGCGCAGGCGTCCGAAGCGGCTGCGCCGGCGGTACGCCCCGCGCAGGATGCAGCCCGAAGATGACAGCCACACCGATAACCCGGGGCCGACGCCCCAAACACCTGCCCGATGGCCGCGCCGCGTTGCTCAGCGCTGCCATCCACGCCTTCGCACAGTTCGGCTACGACGGCGCCAACCTGCGCGGCATCGCTCGCACAGCGAAGGTCGACGCCAGCCTCGTACGCGTGCATTTCGGCTCGAAAGAGCAGTTATGGCGGGCATGCGTCGACACCCTCGAAGCCGCACTTGTGGAACCCGGCGAACGCTTGCGTGCGCTCTCGCTCGACACGTCGCGACCCGTGACGGACCGCCTCAAGGAAGCGATTTCGATCGTCGCCGTGCATGCCATCGATCACCCGGAGCACAAGCAGTTCATCTCGCAACACGCGTCCGAGACCGGCGAGCGTGGGGCGGTCCTGCACCGGCATCTGGTCATGCCGGTGTACGAGTGCATGGAACCGCTGATCACTCAGGGCATGCAGGCAGGCGTTGTGCGCGCGGAGCATCCGGAGATGTATTTCTGTCTGCTCGTGCACGCGCTGCATCCGCCGCCCGGCTCGCCCGTACTGATGCAGTTGATCGCCCCGGAAGTGGGTGGTGAGGCGTTCGGCCCGGCGCTTCTCAAGCAGGTCGAGATGGTGTTTTTCGCGACGCCGGACGCGAAGCCCTGACGCGCCGGCGTGGGTACTCAGCGCGGCGTATTACCGCGCCGTCGTCAGGTACTGCGCGAGGCGACGCAGCATCGCATCGCAGCCCTCGAGTTGTTCGATGCTCACGAACTCATCGGGCTTGTGCCCCTGATCCATACTCCCAGGGCCGCAAACCACCGTCGGGATACCCACTTCGTTGAACAGGCCACCCTCGGTGCCGAAGGCGACCGTGCCGAACTCGTCCGATCCGCACAACATCGCCAGCAGACGTGCGGCGTCGCTATCGGGCGGCGTCGCCAGCCCCGGATAAGCCGAGAGCGGAAAGAGACGGATGCCGGTGTCCGGCTTCACCGCCTGCATCTTGGGCAGCAAGTCCTCATCGGCGTAGCGTTGCAAGGCCTCGGCAACGCGATTCGCATCGAAGCCCGGTAATGCGCGCACTTCGAAATCGAACTCGCATTCGGCGGGCACGATATTCAACGCCCGTCCGCCTTTGATAACGCCCGTTTGCACCGTGGAGTAAGGCGGATCGAAGCGCGTGTCGTGATACTCGGGATCGGCAAGTTCATCGCCAATGTCCTCGAGACAGTTGATGAGCCGCGCGGCGTACTGGATCGCGTTGACGCCATAAGGGGCATACGCGGAATGGCACGGCGCGCCCTTCACACAGCAGCGCATCGCCAGTTTGCCTTTGTGGCCCAGCACTGGCTTGAGCGCCGTGGGCTCCCCGATCAGACACAGCACCGGTTTGTGCGGGCGCTTCGCGATCTCGGCAAGCATGGGCCGCACACCGAGACACCCGATCTCCTCGTCGTATGAGAAAGCAAGATGCACGGGCATCTGCAATTCGCATTCGACAAAATTCGGTACCGCCGCGAGCACCGACGCCAGAAATCCTTTCATGTCCGCCGTGCCGCGGCCGTAAAGCCGTCCGTCTTTCTCGACGAGACGAAATGGGTCGACGCTCCACGCCTGACCGTCGACCGGCACAACGTCGGTGTGCCCCGAGAGCACAATCCCGCCGCGATCTCGCGGGCCGATGGTGGCGAACAGATTGGCCTTGGTACGCTCGTCGTTATAGAACAGCTCGCTTTGCACCCCGTGTTGCGCGAGGTAATCGCGAATGAACTCGATCAGCGCCAGATTGGAATCGCGGCTCACGGTCGCGAATCCGATCAACCGTTCGAGCAGCGCGCGGCTCGACAGGTCATTCATCGCCCGGCACTCCGTAACTAGGCGCGGCCGTGGGATTCAGGGCACGGGTGATGTAGTCCTGCATTTGTGGCCGATAGGCTTGCCAGAGGCCATCGAGCTTGCCGATAGGATCGTCGTCTGCCCAATCGACCCGCAGATCGACGATGGGCCACACCAGATCGCCCACGATCTTCAACGCTGCCGAGTGCACTGGCCCGGCCTCTCCACCGCTGGCGATAGCGGCATGCATCGCGGCCAGCAATCGATCGGCCAGCGCGCCGGGCGTATTCTCGAACGCCGGCACCATCGCTTCGATCACCTCGCTGCTCGTCAGCATGTTGCCCGCCGCGACGCATTGCGCCCCCGCTACGGCATGATAGGTGCCTAACGCCTGATCGCCGCTGAAAAACGCGGTGCGACCTTGCGCATCGATCACCGTGACCTGCCGATACTCGCTCCACTCGCTCTCGGCCAGGGTGCGGCTCAACGCCGTCGCCGGGTCGATATTGCCCTGTGCGAGGCAGTCGAGAATTTGCGGCCCCAGCGCGGGCAGCGTGACGTTTTGCGTGGCGACCGCACCGACGTTCGCACGCAGCCACGGACACCGCGCGCCCACGGCGATGCTCGACGAACTGATCGCGATGCCGAGCTGCCCGGTGCGCGCGCACCGTCCAACGATAGAGAAAGTCATATGCGCTCCTTATGCACCGGACGGCGCCCATCCCTCGGGAATCACCGCGATGACGTCGATTTCCATCAACCACTCGGGCTGTCCCAGCGCGACCACCGTGAGTCCGGTGGAGATCGGAAACACGCCCTTGAGCCACTTGCCCACTTCACGATAGACCGGCTCACGAAAGCGCACGTCGGTCAGGTAAGTCGTGGTCTTGACCACGTGCGACAGGTCGCTGCCCGCCTCTTCGAGCAACTGCTTGACGTTTTTCATTGCCTGCTCGGCCTGCGCGCGCGGATCGCCCAGCCCCACCAGATTGCCTTCGAAATCGGTACCGATCTGACCGCGCACGTAGACCGTGTTGCCTGCGCGCACGGCCTGACACAGGTCGTTATCGAGCGATTGATTCGGGTACGTATCCTTGGTGTTGAACATGCGGATACGGGTATGCGTAGGCTGGCTCATGGATGGGCTCCTTCGTTCGTTGGCGTGTCGTAGTAGGCGAGATACTTGCGTTGGGTGGCGATGTGGTCCGCAATATGTCTTGCGTCGTGCCACACCCCCCAGATGAAAGACGAGCCGCGGCGCGAAAGCCACGGCAACCCGAGGAAGTACACGCCCGGCTCTTTCGAGACACCGCGTTGATGTTTGGGCTTTCCGTTGTCGTCGAAGGCGTCGACCTGCAGCCAGCCGAAATCAACGGCGTAGCCGGTGGCCCAGATGATCGACGTCACGTTCGCCTTTTCCATATCGAGTTCGAGCAACGGGTGCGTGAGGCACGCCGGATCGGCGGGAATGACGCGTGCCTCCGGCTCTTCGGGCAGTTCGAGGCCGTTGCGCGCGACATAGGCGTCGGCCGCGTCGAGCAACGACAGATAGTTTTCGTCCCCACGGGCAATGTTGTCCGCGAGATCGGGCTGAAACCGGGCGACGCCGTTCTCAAACGATTGCGTCAGGCCCGTGAGCGTGACGCCCTCGTGCGCCAGACGCCGGAAATCCACCGTATGCCCCCCGCGCGCGCCGCTTACCGCGATGGTCACGTGTTCTTTGCCGGGGCGCATGACTTCGGCATCCCACTCGCCGAGCACCCCCAGCCACCAGCAGAAGTCGCGTCCGCGATAGCCGCGCGGCGGCCGGTCGTGCGGGCCGACCGACAGATAAACCTGCCGCCCGGCGCGGTTCAGTTCGTCGGCAATCTGCACGCCCGACGACCCGGCGCCCACCACGATCACGTGACCCGGCGGCAGTTGCTCCGGGTTGCGGTAGTCGGCCGAGTGGATCTGGGTGAGGCGCGCGTCCTTGGGCGCAATCGGCGGAATCACGGGACGCTGGAACGGCCCGGTCGCCACCACCACACGCTGCGCTTCGATCGTGCCATCCGAGGTCTCCACGGTGAATCCCGGCCGGCCCGTGTTGCGCACGACCTTGGTTACCTCGACACCCGTGCGGATAGGCGCCTCGATCTTTCGGGCGTAGTCGACGAAATAGTCCGCCACCTGCTCTTTCGGCGCGAAGCCATCGGGATCGACGCCCGTAAACGTCATGTTGGGGAACCGGTCGTGCCACGCCGGGCCATTGGCTACGAGCGAATCCCAACGTCCGGTGCGCCAGCGCTCCGCGATACGCGAGCGCTCCAGCACGAGATGGGGCACGGCGAGCTTGCTCAGATGCTCGCTCATCGCCACGCCGGCCTGCCCGGCGCCGACGACGAGCGTATCGATTGACGTTGTATGCACTGTCATGGCTTGCGTCCTTCCGAAGGCAGATTGATTCCAACGACCCGTAGGGGTGGGTCATTCGCGGCAATCTACGCGCCTCGACAGAATCCGAAAAATATATTTAAAAAATGCAGGGCATCGGATTTGACTATGCAGACTTTTTTTTCGGTTTCACAATGTCTTCGAACCATGCTGCCCAATGGAGCGATGCCGATGGACAATCAGCCCCTGCGCTACTCGCTGCGCCAACTGCGCTATTTCGTGGTCACAGCGGAAGTCCTGTCCTTCACTGCCGCAGCCCGGCGGCTGCATATTTCGCAGCCGTCCATTTCCACCGCGCTCGCGGATCTCGAGGTGTCGTTCGGCGTGCAGTTGTTCATCCGGCATCACGCGAGCGGCTTATCGCTCACGCAAGCGGGGCGCGATCTGCTGGGGCAGGCACGTAACCTGCTCAAGACCGCCGAAGAACTGCAAATGGCCGCCAAGGAGATGGACGGCGGCATGACCGGCTCCATTGCGCTGGGTTGTCTTGCCTCGCTCGCGCCGCCGCTGATGCCGGGTCTCATCAGCCGCTTTACGGAAGAGCACGCCGGCATCTCCTTTCGTACGGTGGAAGCACATCAAGACGGGCTGCTGCGCGGCCTGCACGACGGATCGCTCGATATCGTCCTCACGTACAGCCTCGATCTGAGCGAGGACATCGCCTTCACGCCGCTGCTCTCGCTGCCGCCCTACGCCATCCTGCCCCGCACGCACCGGCTCGCCCGCGCACGCAAGGTGTCGCTGGCCGACTTGTTGCCGGAGCCCTATGTCATGCTCGATCTGCCGCACAGCCGCGAGTATTTTGCCGCGCTCTTCGACGCTGTCGGCAACCGCCCCGTCCCCGCATTCCGATCCTCGCAACCGGAAGTGGTGCGCGGCATGGTGGCAAACGGACTGGGCTATAGCCTGCTGAATTTCCCGCTCAAATCGAATCGCACGGTGGACGGCGAGGAGTTCGTCATCAAGCGCTTCAAAGACAACGTCAACGCCACCATGCTGGGCATCGCGCAATCGCGCACGATGAAGCCGCGCCGGGTCGTGGAGCGCTTCGCGGCCTTTTGCGAGAACGACATCCGGCGCCTGCACCTGTCGTCGCAGTGACGCACAGGGCAACGGTGCAAAACAGACTGCATAGGGAAAACCTTTGCCCTGTATCCAAAAACAATATTTTGGCTGGCAATTTGGCTTGATAGATTGATGTTCATGTTGAATGCGGTGCGCCAGGGCTTGCGACGTTGCCTGAAGCGTTCCGGCGAATGAACGGAGGGCTTCATGGCTGACCAGACTGGGACGACCGCAGGGCAATCGCTCATCGACGCACTGCGTACCGGTGGCGAACGCCCATTCGACGACGCACGGGCCATGCCACCCGGTGTGTACACATCGCCCGAATTTCTCGCGAGGGAGCAGCGCGACATCTTTGCACACGAATGGCAATGCGTCGGCCGCGCAAGCGTCCTCGCCGCGCCCGGCGACTACCTGAGCGCGCAGATCGGCGATCAGCCCATCGTGGTGGTGCGCGACGAGCAGATGCAGCTAAGCGCCATGTCCAACGTCTGTCTGCACCGCATGTCAGTGCTGCTCGAAGGGCGCGGCAACGTCAGACGAATCGTGTGTCCTTATCACGCCTGGAATTATTCGCTCGACGGCAAGCTCAAGGGCGCGCCGATGATGGATCAGCAAGCCGGTTTCTGCAAAGAGCGCTATCAACTGCCCGCGATTCGCTGCGAGCAATGGCAAGGCTGGATCTACGTGACGCTCGATAACGATGCGCCACCCATCGGCACACAGCTCGCCGGGCTCACCGAGTTGATCGCGCCGTACGGCATGACCGACTACATCGAAACTTTCTATGAAGAACACGTCTGGGACACCAACTGGAAAATCCTTGCCGAAAACTTCATGGAGAGCTACCACCTGCCGATGCTGCACCGCGCCACGGTAGGCCCCCATTCGAAGCTCGAAGAAATGGAGTGCCCGCCGGGTCACCCGGCGTTCAACTACCACTGGATCACCAAGGAAGCGACGCTGCCCATCGGCAACGCGCATCCGGATAACACGCGGCTCGAAGGCCACTGGCGCAAGACGACGGCGCTGCTCGCCATCTACCCGACGCACCTCGTCACGCTCACCCCTGGGTACTTCTGGTATCTCGTGCTCCAGCCCCGAGGCGTTGACCGGGTGCATATCCGCTTCGGCGGCGGCCTCTCGCCCGAGTTCATTGCCGACGAAGCAGCCAACGCCCATATGGTCACGCTCAAAGCGCTGCTCGACGAAGTGAACGCCGAAGACCGGCGCGGTGTGGAGGCCGTGTTCCGAGGCGTGCATGCACCCCTCGCGAAGCCCGGCCATCTGAGCCGGCTGGAGCGCCCGAACTACGATTTCGCACGCTATCTGGCTGCCAAGCTGGCACAGCCCTAAGTTTCGAAGACAGGACGCAATCACGATGTCGAATCCATCCTTCATTTCGTTCTCGGGCGTGAGTAAGTCGTATGACGGCGTGCAATGCGTCGTCGACGACCTGAACCTCGATGTGCGCAAGGGAGAGTTCTTGTCGCTGCTCGGCCCTTCCGGTTCGGGCAAGACGACCACGCTCATGATGCTCGCGGGCTTCGAGTCGCCCACCCACGGCGAGATTCGCCTGGACGGCAAGCGTCTGGACGACAAGCCGCCGCATCGCCGCGATATCGGTATGGTGTTTCAGAACTACGCCCTGTTCCCGCATCTCACGATTGCGCAGAACGTCGCCTTTCCGCTCTCCGTCAGGCGCGTGAGCCGTGCCGAACAGGACGTCCGCGTCAAACGCGCCCTGGACATGATCGAGCTGTCGCACCTCGCCAACCGGCGCCCCGCGCAACTCTCCGGCGGGCAGCAACAGCGCGTGGCGCTCGCGCGTGCGCTGGTGTTCGAGCCGAGCGTCGTGCTGATGGACGAGCCGCTCGGCGCGCTCGACAAGCGCCTTCGCGAAACGATGCAATACGAAATCATGCGGCTGCATCGGGAACTGTCGCTCACCATCGTCTACGTGACCCACGATCAGGCCGAAGCGCTAACGATGTCGGATCGCGTGGCCGTGTTCTCCGACGGACGCATTCAGCAAGCGGCGCCGCCGAGCGAACTCTACGAGAACGCGCAGAACGCATTCGTCGCGAATTTCGTCGGCGAGAACAACGGATTGACCGGCCATGTCGTGAGCGTGCACGAAGGTTGGGCGACGCTTGCGCTGTCGGACGGCAGCATGATTCGCGGTCGCTGCGAGCAAGGGTTGAGCGCCGGTGACGATGCGATGCTCGCGCTGCGCCCCGAACGCGCCCACATCCCTGGGGCAGACGGCCTTCCGAACGGCGACCAACAGAACAACGTCGTGCGGGCACGTGTCGACGAGATCGTGTATTGCGGCGATCACCATCGCGTGCACCTCACACTCGGCTCGCACGACGCCATCGTCGTGAAAGTCCCCAACACGCAGCGTCATGCACTGCCCGGTGCCGGCGACACCATCGACGTCGCCTGGCGTCATGACGACTGCAAGATTCTCGCCGCCTGCGCGCCGCGCACGGCGCAAACGATCCACTCTCCCAACGCGCCTTCCCCGTCCCTCATCTTGACCGCACCTGCAGGAGCCAATTGACATGCGCACTCCCATCAAAACTCATTGCGCCGCCTTCGCCATACTCGCGTTCGCGGCCGTCACATCGCACGCTGCGGAAACGCTCAGTGTGGTGACTTTCGGCGGCGCCTTCGAAGCGGCAGCGAAGAAGGCCTGGTTCGAGCCGTTCACGCAAGCCACCGGCGTGACATTCGCGACGGAATCGTACGATGGCGGCCTGGCCAAGCTCTCGGCGATGGAGCAGGCGAAGAACACCACGTGGGATCTGATCGACCTCGAAACCAACGACGCGATCACGGCCTGCGACGAAGGGTTGCTCAAGAAATTCGACAAGAAGTCGCTCGGCAAGACCAGCGACTTCATCCCCGGCTCGATCAGCGAGTGTGCGGTCGCAAGTATGGTGTGGTCCACCATCTATGCGTACGACACAAGCAAGCTGAAAACCGCACCGAGCACCGTCAACGACTTCTTCGATTTGCAGAAATTCCCGGGCAAGCGCGGGCTGCGCAAGTCGCCCAAGGTCACGATGGAGTGGGCGTTGATCGCCGATGGTGTCGATCCGAAGGACGTGTACAAGGTACTTGCCACGCCCGCCGGTGTTGACCGCGCGTTCAAGAAGCTCGACACGATCAAGAAGAACATCGTGTGGTGGGAGTCCGGCGCGCAGGCGCCGCAATTGCTCGCCGACGGCGCGGTTGTGATGGTGCAGGCCTATAACGGCCGCATCGACGACGCCGCGAAGAAGGACAAGAAGCCCTTCAAGGCCGTGTGGGACGCGCAGGTCTACGACTTCGAATGGTGGGGCGTGCCGGCCGGCGCGAAACATGCCGACACCGCCGCGAAGTTCATCGTCTCGGCGTCACAACCGAAGGCGTCGGCGGATCTGTCGAAGTACATCGCCTATGCGCCGCCGCGCAAGGATGCCGTGGCGTTGGTCGACAAGCAGCGTCTGGCCGATATGCCGACCGCGCCGGAGAACTTCAAGCGCGCCGTGCAGATCAACGCCAACTTCTGGGCCGACAATGCCGACGCCATCAACAAGCGTTTCCAGGTCTGGCTGACGCAGTAACGGCTAACAGCACGAGATGACCGATATGCCCGCATCGATTCATGCCACGTCACACGCGCCGGCAAGCGCCGAAGGACTCGCCGCTTACCGGCGCGTGCAACGGCGCGCGTCGATGCGGGCGCTGATGCTCGCGTTGCCGTTGATCGTATTTCTGCTCTCGACGTTCATCGCGCCCATTGCGCTGCTGCTCGCCCGGAGTGTGCAGAATCAGGAAATCGCCGACGGGATGCCGCAGCTCGCCCGTGCGCTCGACGCGTGGGACGGCAGCGGCGTACCGGGCGAGGCGACGTTTGCCCAGCTCGCCGCAGGTCTGAAACAAGCGCACGAAAGCGGGCAGCTCGGCACCATTGCCCGACGCATGAACTTCGCGCAACCCGAGTTTCGCAGTCTGCTCATGCGCACCGCACGCGCCGTCGGCGGCGATGCGCCGCCGGCATGGAAGCCCGCGCTGATCGAGATCGACGAGCGCTGGGGCTCGCCCGAAACGTGGCGCTTGCTCAAGCGTGCCGCCGTCTCGCCCACGCCGGACTATCTGCTCGCCGGCATGGATGCGCAGGTCACACCGCAAGGGGTCATCGCCGCGTTGCCCGAGAACGCCTCGGTGTATCGCGCGGCGTTCGTGCGCACGATTTCCATCAGCGCTACCGTGACACTGCTGTGCCTCGTCTTCGGCTATCCGGTCGCGTGGCTGCTGGCGAATCTCCCCGAGAAGCAAAGCAATCGGCTGATGCTGTTCGTCATCGTTCCGTTCTGGACATCGCTGCTGGTTCGCACAACGGCGTGGTACGTCTTGCTGCAACCCGGCGGTGTCATCAACAGCCTGTTGTCGAGCCTGGGCATCACCACGCATCCCGTGCCGCTGATCTTCAACCGTACCGGCGTGCTGATCGGCATGACCCACGTGCTGCTGCCCTACATGATTCTCGCGATCTATTCGGTGATGAAGAGCGTGCCACCCGTTTATATGCGTGCGGCGAAATCGCTTGGTGCGCATCCGTTCACGGCGTTCGTGCGCGTGTACATTCCGCAGACCCTGCCGGGGGTAGGTGCCGGGTGCTTTCTCGTCTTCGTGCTTGCGCTGGGTTACTACATCACGCCCTCGCTGCTCGGTGGCGCGGGCGACGAGATGATCAGCCAGCTCATCGCCATGCAGACCAATACGCAACTGAACTGGGGACTCGCGGGCGCGCTCTCGGCGTATCTCGTGATCTTCACGGCGGTCTTCTACTTCATCTTCAACCGTATCGTCGGCATCGACCGGCTGCGCTTCGGTTGATTTGCTCGCGACATAGGAGACAAGCCATGCCGGACAAACGCAATACCGTACTGACGGAACGTGTGGCGGCGCGCTGGGTGCGCCTGCATACCGCGCTCACGCTGTTCTTCCTGATTGCGCCGATTCTCGCCATCGTGCCGCTCTCGTTCAACGCCGGTTCTTATTTCTCTTATCCGTTGACCGGCTTTTCGATGCGCTGGTACCAGCAGGCGCTGACCAGCCCCGACTGGCAGCGAGCCCTGCTCAACAGCCTCGGCATCGGCGCGGCGTCGACCTTGATTGCGACGTGTCTGGGCACGCTCGCGGCGCTTGGCCTGAGCCGTTCGCAGTTCCCGTTGCGCTCGGTCATCATGCCGATCATCATCTCGCCGATGATCGTGCCCATCGTGGTCGTGGCGGCGGGCTTCTATCTGATCTTCGCGCCGCTCGGACTCGTGAATTCGTACCCCGGCGTGATTCTTGCCCATGCGGCGTTGGGCACGCCATTCGTCGTCATCACCGTGACGGCCTCGCTGCTGTCGTTCGACCAGAGCCTTCTGCGCGCGGCCTCGGGCCTCGGCGCCACGCCATGGACCACGTTCCGGCGCGTGACGTTGCCGCTCATCACCCCCGCTGTCGCCACCGGCAGCGTGTTCGCATTCGCCACGTCGTTCGACGAGGTCATCGTGATCCTCTTCATCGGCGGGCCAGACCAGAAGACCGTGCCGCGCCAGATGTGGAGCGGTATCCGTGACGCCATCGATCCGTCGATCCTCGCCGTCGCCACCATGTTGATCGTGTTCGCGGTGCTGCTGTTCGCGAGCATCAACTGGCTGCGAGGACGGGCCACCGCAGCGAGTCATGCGATGAGCTGATGCGATGGCCTGGCCGATGTCAGCCACAGCGTGAGCGCCACACGTGCGCCGATGCATTACACTGACGGCCAAATTCTCTCGCTTTCATCCTCATGTCCGAAGCTACTTCCACCACTGTCATCCTTGGCGCAGGTCAGGCCGGCGGCGAAACCGCCCTCGCACTGCGTCAACTCGGTTACACCGGCCGCATCGTGCTCGCCGGCAGCGAAACGCATCTGCCCTATCGCCGCCCGCCGCTCTCGAAGGCGTTTCTGGCCGGTCAGGCCGATGAAGCCAGCCTGCTGATCCGTCCGGCCGATGCCTGGGAGAAGGCCGAAGTCGACGTGCGCCTCGGGGTGACGGCCACGGCCATCGATCGCGCGGCACGCACTGTCACGTTCGACGACGGCCAGACGCTGGGCTACGACCATCTGGTGCTGGCCCTCGGCGGCCGTGTGCGCCCGCTGCCCATCCCGGGCGGCGATGCACCGAACGTCTATTACCTGCGCAACATTGCCGACGCACAGCGCCTGCGCGAAGCCCTCACACCGGGGAAGCGTGTGGTCGTGGTCGGCGGCGGCTATATCGGTCTGGAAGTGGCGGCAAGCGCCGTCAAGGCGGGCACCAGCGTGACGGTGCTCGAAGCGGCGCCGCGCCTGCTGGCGCGCGTGGCGGAAGCCGATCTCGCCGGGTTCTTTGCGACGCTGCACCGCGAGAACGGTGTGGACGTGCAGGTCGGTGTCGGTGTGACAGCGCTGGAGCAGGACGCCACCGGTCAGGTTGTCGCCGTCGTGGCCGGTGACAAACGTCTGCCGGCAGACGTCGTGGTGGTCGGCATCGGTCTGATCCCGAACGCCGAACTTGCTCAGGCAGCCGGTCTGGCGGTCGAGAACGGCATCGTCGTGGACGAATTCGCACGCACGAGCGATCCGGCCATTCTGGCGGTGGGCGATTGCGCGCATCACGAACACCCCGCACTGGGCCGCCGTATCCGCCTGGAGTCGGTGCCGAGCGCCAGCGAAATGGCCAAGGTGGCCGCGAGCGTGGTGCATGGCGACACGCCGAAGGCGGTCGCGACCGCACCGTGGTTCTGGTCCGATCAGTTCAACGCGAAACTGCAGATGGTCGGCATGACCGAAGGCCACGACGCCGTGGTGGAGCGCCGGTTGCCCGACGCGCAAGGGGCGGCGGTTTTCATGCTGTTCTATCTGCGTGAAGGCGCCGTCGTGGCGGCTGCGAGCATCAACCGTGCGCAGGAGTTTCTTGCCGCGCGCGAACTCGTCGGCCGCCGCGCGGTGATCGATCCGGCCCGTCTGGCCGACGCCGCCACGCCACTCAAGACATTGCTCGCCGAACTCGGCCCGGCGGTCTGAGGGCACACACGCGCATCTGACATGGCGCACGGCGGGCGTGCTTGCCCAACGTGCGCCGCTGGCAGCCGCGCTCACTCCACCGGCGCATGCGCAGGCAGCAGCAATACCGGACGGCCTGCGTGACGCGCCGTATCTTCCGCCACGCTGCCCAGCGTGAAGCGGCGGAAGCCACGCCGCCCGTGTGTGCCGAGCACGATGACATCGACGTCGGCATCCTTACCGGCGGCGATGATCTGATCGGCAACGCCCTCGCCCACCGGTTGAATCTCCCGCATTTCGATCTCACCCGGCACCCCGGCCTCCTGCAATCGCTGCTTTGCCCAGCTTCGCACTTGTTCCCCCACAGCACGCACCGCATCGAGCAACGGCTTGGGGTCGAAGTCGGCGAGAAACGGCCCCGGCAGATCCAGGACATGCACAACGCGTAACGACGCCCCGTGCGTGCGGGCAAGCGACAGCGCATATTCGAACGCACGGTGCGACGTTTCACTATCGTCCAGCGCGACAAGTATCCGCTCGTAGTGCCCGCCCGAGCGCAAGGGCATATGCGGTCGCGCCTCACCTGCCACCAGCATCACCGGCACCTCTGCGCTGCGCAGAATCTGCTCGGCAATGCTGCCCAGCATGACGCGACGCACGCCGCTACGGCCATGCGTGCCAACGATGATGATGTCCGCCCCCCACTCGTTGGCCTCGCGCGTCATGGCCTCGGGAACCGTCTCCCCGGTGGTGCGCAAATCGAGCAGATGCGCCTGTGCGTCGAACCCCTCGTCACGCAGATACAGCACCGCCCTCGCGAGATCCTCCTCCCCCTCGCGCTGCATGTCGCGGCGCACTTGCTCCAGATCGATGAACTTGCCGAAGGCCGACGTCAACAGATTGACGGGATCTTCCACCGTATGAATAACGCGGATCGCGTCGCCGTTGCGTGCGAAGGCCGCGGTCTCTCGCAGCGCACGGCGCGAAGATTCGCTACCGTCGGTTGCCACCAGAATGCGTTTTGTCATGATCCGCCTCGTTTGATGAGTCGAAAGAACAACTGGGCGTGCGGCGCTTATCGGGCCGCGTCCCCCCAGCGATAGGCATGCGACGCTTCATCGAGCTTCGCCTTGAGGTCCGGATCGAGCGTGTAATCGATAGTCCCCAGCGTCTGCGTGAGTTGTTCGACGCGGCTCGCGCCGATGATGGCCGACGTCACGACGGGATTCGCGAGTACCCATGCGAGCGACAGGCGCGTCAACGACTCGCCGGCGTCCTTCGCAATGCCCTTGAGCGTCTCGATGGTCTCGAACTCGCGCTCGTGCCAATAGCGCTGTTGGTACATCGCCCCGGCTTTGCCGACCGTCGCGGTAGTGAAGCGTCCTTCGCTCGGTGCGGCGTCGTGCCGGTACTTGCCGGTCAGCAATCCGCCAGCGAGCGGGTTGTAGGGGATGACGGCCAGCCCTTCTTCGTTGGCGAGCGGCAACAGCTCGCGCTCGATCTGGCGGAACAGGAGGTTATAGCGCGGCTGCACCGACACGAAACGCGCCAGGCGCAGCACGTCGGCACGGCCCAGCGCCCGGGCGAGGCGGTACGCGAGGTAGTTCGACACACCGATATAGCGGGCCCTGCCCGACTTCACGATGGTATCGAGCGCTTCGAGTGTCTCGTCGATCGGCGTGTCGGTGTCGTCGGAATGCAGTTGATAGAGGTCGACGTAGTCAGTACCCAAGCGGCTCAGCGAGGCGTCGATAGCCGACAGCAGGTGTTTGCGCGACGCGCCCTTGTCCCACGGCGACGGCCCCATCTGGCCGCACGCTTTGGTGGCAACGATGAACTTGTCGCGACGCCCCTTGAGCCAGCGCCCAACGATCTCCTCGGTGCGCCCGGCGAGCGAGGTATCGGCACCGAGCGGATAGACGTCGGCAATATCGATGAAATTGACGCCCGCGTCCGACGTGCGGTCGAGAATCGCGTGGCTCGCGGCTTCTTCGGTCTGGAGACCGAATGTCATGGTACCCAGGCACAGGCGGGAAACGCTCAGGCCGGTGCGGCCGAATTTTGTGTATTGCACGGTAACTCCCGGAATGTTCGAATCAGGCAATATCAAACGGCGATACAAGACTGCGCTGCCCGCGTGCGCGGGCGAGACACACAGTATGCGCGATTCCGGAAAAAAACGTGAGCGTGCGTTACTCCATCGATCTGAGATCCAGCCAGACACCGTCCGCACCGCGAATGAGTACCTTGCCGTCGTACTTCATGACGGTTGTCTGCTCGTTCGCGGACACAAAGGCCGTTTGCGGCAGATCGTTTGCATACTGCGCCAGATCCGGTGTCCCCGCGAACGGGTTGTTCGCGACAAGATGCGAGACAAGCGTCATCAACGCCAGATAGCTCGTGGGCGTGGAAATCGTGACAGGCGTACTGCGAGCCGCCGTCGCATCGTTGCCGAAACCCACGAGCTTGACCGCGACCGGCACGTGCGTGATCCCGGGCAGTGGAATCTCACGCATACCGGAGACTTGCAGCTTGCTGCCACGCAGCGCGGCCCCATGTTCCGGTACGAACACCACGACGGCCTTGCGGCCCGACTTCGCAATGGTGTCGATGAACTGGTTGAAGTCGTCGAGCAACGCTTTGGCGCGTGTCGGATAGCTTTGCGCGCTGGTGAGCGTCGAGCCTTCGAGACGGTTGCCGTCGTGCAGCGAGATCGTGTTGTAGTAGAGCGCCACACGCTTGTCCGGCATGGTGGTGCGCTGCTTCCACCACGATTGCAGCACGTCGCCATCCGAGCGGACCGGGGTTTCGTCGAATGAGCGCATGACAACACGCGCTTGCGTATTGTCAAACGGCGTAATGCCCTGGACGTTGTAGTTTTGCTGCACTTCCCGCATGAAGTTGTCGAAATGCCCGTCGTGGTTCATTGCGAGCGCCGGCGTAAAGCCAAGCGTCTTCAGATTACTCATCACATAGCACTGCGAACCGGCGGGATCGTACAGCGCCTTGTGCGTTGGCTGACCACAGTCGGCGCGCAGCACGCGAATGGCTGCCGGGCCGCTGTAGCTCGCCGCCGAGTTGAAATTCTTGAAGACGAAGTCGAAGCGCGAGAGCAACGGCTGGTTGGCGAGATCGTCGACATCGAGGTCGTCCTGCGAGAGCGAGCAGATATGCAGGAAGATGATGTCGAAGTCAGGGCCAGCCCCGGCCTGTGCCGGTAGCGAGACGGAGCGCGTCAGTTCGCGCGCGTAGAAGCTGTTGAGTGCCGCATCCGGATTTGCGCCCAGCGGCACCTCTGCGTTACCCGCCACGAATTCGCCGGCACCCGCTGCCGCACTTCCCCCACCGGCGGCGCCCGATGCCGCACCCGCCGTGACGGCCGTCTTATCGCCCTGTGCAGCCACCACCGGCGAGACCGACACCCATGTCCCGACACGCAATACGCCCGGCACGATCAGGAGCGCGAGCAGCACGAAGGTCGTCACGCGCACCCAACGGTTCACGATCCAGTATGCGAGCACCATGATCGCCAGCAACAACCAGTCGCTCGCGGGGACAAAGCGTCCGAGCAGTTCGGTGATGTACGAGACGCGGAATTGCAGCAGCGCGGGCAACTGTTCAACGAAGCGGGCGAATGGCGGCAGGTTCGAATCGTAGTAAAGCAATGCCGCCCCCGCCGGGACGGCGATCACCTGCCGCGTGATGCGCGCCCAGCGTGGACGCAGCCGAATCGTGAGCAACAGCGCGAAAACGAAGTTCGGCAGCACGTGAAAGCCGATGATGCCTGCCCACAGCAGCAACAGCTTCAGAATGAAATAGAGGTTCCAGATACCCATCGTATGGTTCCTTGGCGCCGGTGTCGTCCGGCTCACGTTTCGTCCGTTTCCGAGTCACTACTTTCCTGCGTCGCCGCATGCCGTCCGGGCTGCCTTACGGCTGACGCACACCCCGCAAACGATTCTGCCAACGCGTCACGAGATTGTTCAGCAGGTAGTTCGCCAGCACCTGATAACCACGCACGCCCATCGCCAGCATTTCGAAGAGCGCCTTGATCGGCTCGTCCCGTGCGCGCTCGGCATCCCAGTCGCGCCACGCGTCGGCGCGGCCGAACGTGAATTGCACGAGATGTTTGTCCTGCTCTTCGGTGAGCGGCAGGAACGAGAGAAACAGGTCTTGTCCTCGCCCGCCGACCACGCTCACCGGAAAGCCGTATTCGTTCACGCCACGTGCCAGCGCCACCTGCGCTTCGGTGCCCACGGTCAGATCGATAGGCACGGGCATTCGCAGCGCCAGGCCGCCGCCCGAGAAGTCGCGCGTGTGGCACGCCATCGTGCGTCCGTCCGGCAGATATAGCGTGGCAGGCATGCGCATCAACACCCGGTGAGTGCGGCGCACCTGCTTCACCTCGGTCGCCACGGCCACGGCAGCTCCCAGAACCGCAAGGTTGAACGTCGTCCATCCCAAATTGAAGATCAACGCTCCCATCTCATGGACCGGGCCGTAGAAATAGCGCAATACGCCCGCCACGAACCCCAGAAAATTGACGCTGAGCAATACGAGATACGGCTTCGAAATGCTCCAGTCGAAGAAGCTCTGCTCGATCAGGCCGCCCTTGGTCGTCACATTGAACTTGCCGTAACGCGGGTTGATAAACGCCAGCGTCGTAGGTAGCGCCACATACCACGCGAGCACAGCCTCATACACATCCGACCAGAACGAATGCCGGTATTTCCCCTGGATGCGTGAGTTGGCGATGTTCGCGTGCGCGATATGCGGCAACACATAAGCGCAGATACTGAGTGCGGCCGCCTGCACGATGTGTAACCCGAAAAAGAGGTAGCACATCGGCGCGAGCAGGAAAATAATGCGCGGAATGCCGTAGAGAAAGTGAAGCATGGCACTGGCGTAGCAAATGCGCTGACCGAGGCTCAGACCTCGGCCAAAGATCGGGTTGTCGACACGGAATATCTGTGTCATACCGCGCGCCCAGCGAATGCGTTGCCCCACATGGCCGGAGAGCGACTCGGTGGCCAGACCGGCTGCCTGCACCACTTTCAGGTACACGCTGTTCCAACCCCGGCGGTGCATCTTCAGCGCGGTGTGCGCGTCTTCCGTCACCGTTTCGATTGCGACGCCACCGACTTCCTCGAGCGCCGTGCGACGCAGCACCGCACACGATCCGCAGAAAAATGCGGCGTTCCACAGGTCATTGCCGTCCTGCACGATTCCGTAGAACAGGCGCCCTTCATTAGGTACTGCCCCACGCGTGGCAAGGTTGCGCTCGAACGGATCGTCGGAAAAGAAGTGATGCGGCGTTTGCACGAGCGAGCAGCGCTCGTCCTTTAAGAATGCCCCCATCGTGGTTTGCAGAAACGAGCGCACGGGGATGTGGTCGCAGTCGAAAATGGCAATGAACTCGCCCTGCGTCTTGCCCAGCGCATGGTTGATGTTGCCCGCCTTGGCATGCCGGTTGTCGGGGCGGGTCATGTAGTGCACCCCCGCTAGCTCGGCAAATTCGCGCATGAAGTCGCGACGCCCGTCGTCGAGCAAGTAAATGTTGAGCTTGTCGGATGGCCAGTCGATTCCGCTAGCGGCGTAGACCGATGGCCGCACCACTTCGAGCGCCTCGTTGAATGTCGGAATATAGATATCGACGGTCGGCCATTGGCTCGTATCCGGCGGCAGCGGCGTGATGGGACGACGCAATGGCCAAACCGTCTGAACATACCCGAGCAGCAGAATCAGCCATGTGTAGACTTCGGCCGCGATAAGCGTATAACCGGCCGTCGCTTCGGCCATGGTGTCAAACCCCAGCGACTGAGTGAGACGCCACCACACATAACGGATCGTCGAAATCAGCGACAATCCGATCAGCACGAGCACGGAATATTGGCTGTCGAGGCGCCGGAACACCAGCGCCAGCGTGAGCGTGCAAATCGAGAACAGCAATTGCTCGAAGGGATCAAACGGTGTCGTCACGATCCAGAACACGCCGATCAGCCCGAGCAGCGCGACGATCGCCGATGTCACACGCCACTGCACCGCGCGCTCAAGGTGCATGTCGAATCGGTGGGCGAGCTGTACAGATGTGCCGGGCGGGATGCCAAAGAGTGTCAGCACCGTCCACGACCGCACACGGTCGTAGTACTTCCGAAACGCCAGCCATGCCGTGTAAGGCGGGAACGCGGGGCGACGGTCGGCCCGGCGCCACGCCAGCGCACTCACGATTTGCCCGAAACTCGCATCGGCCGGGGCGTCGATCCGATGCGTAGCGCGTTCGTTGATCCACGCCAGCGCACGTCCCGGATAGTCGGGCCGTCCCGGGCGTGCAGGTTGAAACACAAGGCGTAGCCACCAGTCGCGCCATTGGTCGAGTTGACGGACGTCGAGCCGCGCTGCCAAGAGCACTACAGCACGGTCGCCCATTCGCGAAATCCATAGTCGATGCTGCGGCGAACGCACCGTCGCGGCGAGCACCCACTGCAGCACGCCTGGGTAGCGCCCGCCCGGTCTAAGCGGCACTTCGAAACGCACGACCAGCATCTCGCGACCCAGCCGGTGAAGAGAGCGCAACGCGTCGCGGATCATTTTTCGCCCCTTCTTGACCGGTCCAACACCTCGTCCGGGGTGGTGGCGCGCACCAGCCACGCGGCCAAACGCGCAAAATCGAGCGCTGCCTGCGAGCCGAACCCGGCGTTTGCCAGTGTCTTCCCGTTCGCCGCCATCGTGCTGATCGCCTCATCGCGATGAATACGCAGCGGCACGACGGCCTCGCCCCCACGCGCCTGCATCAGATGCAGAAGATCATTGTTGAACGAGGAATTGGCAGCGGCCAGATTCGGCACCATCTGCACGCGGTCCGCACAAGCCGCCATCAGATCCGGTTGTGTGACATAGCCTGTGGTTGTCACAGGCACGATACCCAGTATCAGATCGGCAGCCGCCACCGCCGCTTGCGCCGCCATGTCGGGCAAGCGTTGCGTGTCGATGAGCACCCGTGTGCCCGGCGCCAACCCGAGCGCATCAAGCTGGCGACGCAAGCCTCCGGTGTCTTGCTGCAACCACTGGCCGAGCGCGGCGAGCGTTGTCGCGTCGGTGCGGCCTGCGGGCAGCAACGGCACACCGGCGGGCGTCTCGCACAACACGCTGTGCCAACCGTCCGGCGCAACGCTCGGTGACATCACACCTTTGCCACATGCCTCGCGCAGCCCGAGCACCGAGCCGATGCTGTTCTGGGCGTCGAGTTCGAGCACCACGACCGGATGCGAGGCGTGCGCAAGTTGCGCCGCCAGATGGGCCGTGACGGTGCTGCGGCCAGCACCACCGGCACTGGAGACAACGGCGATGAGCGTCAGCATGTGCCCTCCCAGGCAGCGTCCTGGGACACGCGTGAAACGGCGATGGTCAGAACGGAATCGAGGCGAGCGCTCATGGGTCAGTAGCTCCAGATCGGGCGTACCGGCGAAGGCGGCATCGGTACCTCACCGCGACGCGCGTCGAAGTGATAACGCATGTAGACGAGATAGCGATTCGGCGCGTAGTAGTCAGAGCGCTCGAACTGCACCTGCGCACCGATGACCCACTGGCGGTCGACCCAGTATTCCGCGCGTCCAACCACCGAGAAACCGACCCCGAAGCCGCCGCCCGAACCGTACGTCAGGTTTCCGCTGGCCGCTTGCAGCGCCCCGTCCGTCGGGAAGTACGGCATCGACTTCTCCTGACTCTGCGAGAACGACACGGAGCCGCGCAGATAGTACGACCAGCGTTGCAAGCGTCCGTACCATTCCAGTGGCAGCGTCAGCGAGACATAGGTCTGCGGGCTGTAGTACCCGCCGTGTCCGTACGTGTAAAAGCGCTCGTTCTGCGCAAAGCTGTCGAAGAACAGCGTGAGGCCCGTGTTCAGGCGCATGTCACGCTTGTAGATGAGCGGCAGATCGACACCGGCGCGCGCCGACACCTCGGAGTTGTTCAGGACATTCTCGCCCGTGAGCCGCGCCACACTGGCTTGTGCGAACACGCCCCACTTCGCAAAGTCGCGTGACGCGTGGAACGTAATGGCATCGCGCCGCACACCGCCCCATTTGCCGTCGCCGAATATCTCGGGTAACGGCAGATACGCCCCGGCGTAAGACACCATGCTGCCGATCATCGGCCGACGTGATGCGTCGACCCAGTAGTTGTAGCGTCCAAGGTTGCCGAACAGGCGCACGCCACCGGTCACGTAGGAGATGGGGAAGCCGATGGGCGTATGGCCGATATCCGCCCGAATCCAGTCGTTCTCATACCCGAGCATGAGCGCCTGTCCGTGCGCCTTCTGGCGCTTCGTGCCGTAGTCGCCCAATACACCGGGATTGGCCGTCCGGAACGCCGGCACATTGAGCAATGGCAGCGTGCCAAACTCCGACGTGCCGTTCAGCGGCAAGTCCCCGGAGTCGGCGTTGACATAATCCGTCTGCGCGAACACATGACCGTCGTAACCGATCGCGTATTGGCCGTATACGGGCACGGCGCGCGCGTTGAACATCGAGATGCCGCCGTCCCCCTTCTTCTGATCGATTTCGTATCCCGCCGCCACATAGCTGTTGCGACGCGACATCAAGGAGTCGATGGCCGACTCGGCCGACGTCATGCCGTCATAGCCCGGCAGTGCGCCTTGCACGATCTCTTCCTTGCGCGCCTGGTCGTACCATCCCTTCGCCTCGTTGTAGTGACGCTGGGACTGCGCAATGCGGCCGCGCTGCACCGTTACCGCCGGGGTATCGGGAAACTGGGCGCGCAGCTTGTCGTTCAGGGCGATGGCTTCGTCGAAGCGATCCATCGCGGTGAGCCGTCGCACGGCCGCAAGTTGCGTCCAGACGTCATCCGGCGCAGCCTCGGCCAACGCGCGATCGAGCTCGCGGTTGGCGGCCTCGTCGTCTTGCATCTCGTAGAGCACGCGCACGAGCGACAGGCGTGCATCCTGATCGTTCGGATCCTGACGGATTTGTGCTTCGGCGATCTTGCGCGCGTCGTCGTAACGGCGTTCGTCGAAATAAATATCGCCCAGCGTCGACAGCGCGCGCTTGTCAGGCGGTTGACGCGAGAGCAACGGATCAAGCTTGTCGCGTGCCGTCTTGAAGTCACCCAGCGCCCGCGCCCGGTCGGCTTGACGCAACGCCAGCCGATCTTGCAAATCCCGCCATTCGTCGCGCTGATCCGCGCCGAGCGTCGCCGGATCGATGCCCGCGAGGAACGTTCCGAGTTCGGCATCGCGCTCGGTCGTATTGAGCAGTTCCGCGTAGCGCAATTGCGCATCGGGCTGCGGCTTGTCTCGATGCGCGGCGAGCCAGTCGCGCATGAGCGCAAGCCCCTGCTCCGGCTGCCCCGCCGACACGCGCGCACGCGCCACCTCACCGATCAGTTCCGGATCGTCGCCCGCCATCGTCAACGCTTCACGATAGCGTTGTTCGCTCAGCGCGTCGTCACCCGCGGCATGCGCTTCACGCGCCAGACGGGCCGTGTCGCGAATCGCAAGCGTCGTTCGCATGCGCTGGATCGACGGTGTGACATTGGCCGCCGGAATCTGTGCGAGCGAAGCTCGCGCCCCGGCCTCATCGTCAATCACGTTCAGGTAAATGGCCTGGGCGTACAGCATCTGCGCGCGGTCGTCGGGCTCGAGTGGCTGGCGCAGGCCATCGGCCATCACGTCGCGGCCGATCTGCGGCAGTCGCAGCTTCCGGTAGAGACCCGCGAGCGAATAGCGTGTCCACGCATTACCCGGATCGAGCGCGACGGCACGCTCGAGCGCCGCGAGCGCCGGACCATTGTGGCCTTCGGCCATCTCGCGCTCGGCGTCGCCTGACAACGCGGCAGCCTCGGCCTTATCGAAGCGCGCCTTGTCTTGCGGGAAGCGCCGGCGCAGGTCGCCGAGCAAGCTCGCCAGCTCCGTGCGGCGCTGCTGGCGCGAGTACAGGGTCATCATGCCGCGCAGCGCCGTATCGTTATCCGGCTCGACCTTGAGCGCTTGCTGGAAGAGCCGCTCGGCGTCGCCGTCGCGCTTGTCGTCAAGCGCAATGGTGCCCAGCAGCGCCAGCCCGTCCGGATTGCGCGGATCGCTCGCCAGGGCGCTTCGCACGAGCCTGTCAGCCTCATCCAGACGGCCCGCGTCGCGGGCGGCGCGCGCCTCGGACATCGCGCCCCAGAACTGCGATGTCCGCAGCAGACTGCGCCACTTACCGGCGTTGCCCGGGTCTTTGCGCAAGGCCTGCGCGAACAGTTCCTGTGCGCCCTTGTGATCGCCTTGGCGCATCTTCACAAGTCCCAGCGAGCCCGCCAGTTCGCCGTCGTTAGGTCGCTTGGCGCGTGCTGCGTCGAGCGACTTCTCGGCATCGGTCAGCCGCCCCTTATCGAGCGCCCGAATACCGGCCTGTTTCGCCTGGTACGTGGGGTCGTCGAGCATGCGCGTATGGGCAGTTTGCTGTGCATTCAGCTTGTCATAGGCCGAGCGGATCTCGGCGTCGTTCGGCGCGAGCGCGAGGTAGCGTTGATACAGGGGTAACCACGCCAGATTGCCGTCCGCCTTGGACAGCCCCTTCTGCCACAGCGACAGCAACGCGTTCATGTCCGCATCAGGACGCGCCGCGAGTTCTGCCACCATGCGTGTGCCCGCAAGGCGGCTCGACGGCCGGTCGATCATCAGTTCGGCCAAGGATTGTGAAGCGCGAGTATTTTCCGGCGACGCCTTCGCCAGATTCGCCAGCCCTTGTTGCGCAGCCGGCCAGCCGTTGGTGGCATTCGCCTGCGCCCGGAAGTACTCGACGCCGAGATCGCCACTGGGCGGACCATCGGGAAACAGTGCCTTGTATTCGGCGAAGGCGGCATCGGCCTGCCCGCTGCGTTGAAGCAGACGAGCGCGCGCGATGCGGGACTTGTCGACGGTATTGATACGGATCACGTCGGCCAGCGCTCTCGTCGCCAGGGCGTTCGGATAGCGCGTGCGCAGCGTCTGCAATGCCTTGTTCGCCTGCTGCGGATGATTCTCCTCAATCTCGATCTGACCGAGCAGCGAGAGCGCGTCGGGCTGATCCGGCTGCACAAGCAACGCCTTTTCCAGCGCGGCGCGGGCGAGATCGTTGCGATAACGCGCATGCCAGAGGGTGGCGCTCGAGAGCAGATTGCGCACGTCTCGATTAGGCGCCACGGCGTCGGCCTTGTTGTCACCGGCGTTCGGCGCGGGGGCCGCACGCACATGTTCACCGCCTGCGGCCATGAGCAGGCAAGTCACACAGGCGGAGCGAATCAGCGTGTGGCGCAAGCCGCCTCCCATGGCACTTGTAACGTGCCGTCAGCGGCAAAACGGAAGTGCCCGTCCTGCCAGCCCAGACCGAATAGCGAGAGTACCGAGTTGTAGTAGACCGGCGCCGATTGCGCGTCGAGAGAACGGGCACGCGCGACTTGCGCTTGCGTCAGCGTCGTATCCCCCACGGCCTGAAGCAGCGGGACCAGCGCCGCTGAAAATCCCGAACCGCCGTCCTGCCTGGCAGTGCCGTCACGCGTATTGACCCGCTCAGGCGGCGCGCCGTGGGTCGCCACGTACTTCAACATGCCGTCGAAAGTGTGTCTGAGCGCGCGAAAGTCCTCGCTGCCGGGGGCGAGCATGCCCGCCCAGAGGTACACACGAATCGCGTTGTAACTGCCCTCACCCTGCGTCTCGGGATCGATCTCGAACCCACGGCCTGCGCGGTACATTGCCCACTCGGGGGCGAACCCAAGCGGCGGCGCCGTCAGCGTGATCTGCTTGAGCGACGACGCGATGAGTTGTCCCCAGCCGCTCTCCGGGAAGAGGCCCGCCAGGCGCCGCACCACTTGCATCGGCACGTAACTGGGGTTGAGCCGCCACAGATCCTTGGCCGGATGAAAACCGACCGGGGCCGGGAGTAACGTGCGGCCAAGTCCCGGGACAAAATCTGTCTCCTCCGACGCGATGCGTCGTGCAACGAGCGCGCCAAGCGCGGTGTAGCGCCGCTCCGTCCATAACCGTCCCGCCTCACCCAGCGCGTAAGCGATCCACATATCGGCGTCGCTTGCCGGGTTGCCGTCGAGTACGCCCCACTGTGCGTCGTCCTTCTTGCCCCAGAGCCATGCCGGGAGATGGGCGGTCAGATCGCCCTGCGCCAGATTACTGATCGTCCAGTCGAGCACTTTGTCGAACGTGGCCCGATCGTTGGCAATCAGTGCAAAGGTCAACGCGTAGGCCTGGCCTTCGGACACCGTGCGCTGATCGTTCGTGCTGTGATCGACCACGCGTCCGTCGTCACTCAGGAAACCCGCCTTGAAACGCGTCCAGTCGGGCCAGTCGACAGGCGCGCACGTACGACCGCCTGCTGCGCGAAGGGGCGCAGGCTTCACCGGTGCGCCATGCACCCGTTGCGTCACACTGACGAGCATCGGCATCGTGCTGCACGCGGCGAGCGCGCGCAACATGGCACGACGGCGCCGGCCATAAGCATCGGCGCGTTCCATTCACTGCTCCAGACGACGCGACGCGCGACGCTGCAACCAGCCAAAGCACTTGAGCGCAATCGCGAAGGCCGCGAGCAACGCAACCAGCCCGACCAGAATCGGGTGGCTCGAGAGGTGATAACGAATGCGGGTCCACCAGCTCACGTCGCCGACAAAGTACGTCCGCCCCAGCCGGTACGATTCGACTCGCTCGCCATTGACCACCGCCAGATCGCCGTGAATCGCTTCGCGCCGGGTGCTGTCGTCAATGGCATCGACCACGCTGAGCAGGGTATCGTCGCTCGACGCGTTGATCGCGACCACCGAGCGCGAGGGGCTTACGGGCGATTCGAAGCCGACGAGTGCCGCGAGCGGACCTTGCGACAGTACGTCCATGCGCGCCGGACCGACGCGGCTTGCCGTGAACGCCGAGCCCATCGCGCCATCCCCCCGATAGCCTTGCGGCTGCGTCGTCAGCACGCGGCGGGTCTTGTCGATGATCAGCGGCAGATTCTTGCCCCACTTGACCAGAAGGTCGGCGGCATCCTTCCCGCCGATCACCAGCAGGTCGCGGTCCTTGAAGCGGTCCGTTTGCGTCGTGTCGAGCACGTCGAAGCGGTCGGCATACGTGCCGGTAGAGCGGCCGAACTGGCCGAGCGCCGAAAACACCGTTTCGAGTTCCGCCGTGTCGGGTGTCTTAGACATGACAATCGCAGTCTGCGCAAGATCGGCGTACTTCGTGAACGGGAAGCCGCTGCCGGCGAAGAAGCTCAGATTCGGCATCTCGGCGTAGTGCGGCAAATCGCTGAAGTCGATGGTCGAGTCTGCGTCGATGGCCGAGTGTGCGGCGTTCGTGATCGTCTGGCTGCACATCCCTTCCTTGTGCGGCTCCATCGCGAACTGGAACGACAGCGCATTGCGCGCCGCCACCTGGAAGGCGGGGATGCGCACCTCCCTGCGGTCGGCCGTTGTGCCGTCGGCGAGCAACTCCACAAGCATGTGACTCTTGTCGGCACTCGCCCCTGCCGGGCGCAGACGATACGCACGCACGAACTGATCGTTGATCGCCACGCTCATCGACGAATCGTCAGTTTTGACCGGCGGCGTGTAGCGGTACTTCAGATCCATCGGCACGCCGGTGTTCTGCCACGTAAGCAAGTCCGCCGGCAAATTGAGCTGAATGCGAATCGGCCACGGCATATAGCCGTTCACCTGGAGATCGCTCGGATTGTCGACCAGTTCGCCGAACGTGACGGGCCGATCGGTGCGCACCCAGCGCGGCGCGTCGTACGCCGGGCGCGGGGGCAACGGCTCAAGCGCATCGATGCGTGTCGTTTCCCCCGATAGCGCAGCGCGGCCCGAGACAAGCGCCAGGACCGCCGTCTCCAGATCCTTGGCGTCGCGCCCCTGAACGACCAGCAGCTTGAGCGACGAATCGTTCGGGTTCGACATCATGCGCAGCGTCGGCGCGTCGACCTTCGCGAGATTGAGCCCCTGCGGCAACGTGTCGTTCGTGGCGAACACAATGGCGTGTTTCGACGGCAGCGTGTTTACGCTGACCGGGAAACGCGTACGGCGATAGTCGCCGATAGCCCCCGCCCACGTCGCCACCACCCCGGCCGCGTGCACCACCGCAGGCGACGGCGGCGCGCCGAAGACAAAGGGCACCGACTGATCGCGGTTATCGTGCCGATCGAAGAACGGTGTAGGCAGCGTGGCCAGATCGTTGCGCAGTGAGAGCTGCTGAGTACTCGTGACGATCTCGCTCTGCGGACTGACATCCATCCACAGGCTGGAGTGCATCGGGTCCTCGCACTCCATGGTGTAATGGCCGATGAATACGAGACGAACCCGGTTGAAGCCCGAGAGCAGGCGCGGATCGAGCGGAATCTCTTGCACCAGATTCTTGCCGCCGTCCTGCTTGCTGAACGGCAACGCAGCGATCAGTTCCTCGTTCAGATACACCTTGAGTTGCGAGAGATTGGGTATCAGAGCGGGCGAATAGGTGTAGCGCAGCCGCAGCAACGCCGAGGCGACGGTCTGATCGAGTCGGATTCCGAAATTGACATCGCCCGCCCCTTCCGTGCCACGCAGACGCAGGCCGTTCGTCTGCCCTAGTTGAGCAAACGTGACCGTACGCTGACTGGTGCCGGGCGGTGGTGACGTGAGCGCAACGGTATTGCCGCCCGTCTCTGGCGAGGCGGTGGCACCGGACGTCTTGTCCGGCACGGCAGCGGCGGCCGATGGCCCCGAAGCCTTGCCCGTTCTGCCTCCCGCTGGTGCCGCTCCCGCAAGCCTGACACCAGGGGCCATCGTTGCAATCACCAGCAGGCCGATAGCTGTGACTTTCGTGTAACGCGACCAAGACGCTTGAAGCTGCATATGCGATGCCTCATCTGTTCTTGTGCTGCATTATCACCATCTCCACACGAGCCTTGCCTGATCGGCCCGACGTTTCACCACGTCGTTATCACGCAATCCTAAGATCGCCAGGGTCCGGCAGCACAACTCAGCCCATAAAATCTCGAAATGGCACGTTCTGCCATGCTAGCTTGCTTGAGTACAAGTAATCAAGCAAGCATTAGCACCCATGTGTCGCAAGACAGGTACAGTGGCCGTCCGGTCAGCATGGCAATTGAATTGCGGTGGGCAAGCCGCACCGTATAGAATGCCCGGCATGAGCCTGAACGAACCTTCGTCCCCCAACACCGTGGCGACCAGCACGTCCGCGCCGGAAGCGGCTGACGCGATGATCGAGCATCGGTATCCATCGGACATCGACCGTTTGCGTGAAACCGTCGGCACCGGTGTGCTGCCGTTCTATCGCGACGAACAGGCGATTGTTGCCGGTCGGCAGGCGAGTGAACGCTGGCCGCATCTCGTGGCCGTCGCCGACTCGCGCAGCGCAACGCCGGCATCATCGCCCATGCCGGACAAGCGCTGACGCTGCATGCAAGACGCGTCCATCATCGCCGCCTTCGACTTCGACGGGACCATTTCCACCACCGACAGCCTGCGTGTGTTTGTGCGTGACACCGTCGGTACACCGCGTTTCGTGGCAGGCGCCGTGCTCGCGTCGCCATGGCTGATCGGCGCTGCATTGCGTCTCGTTGACCGAGGTACCGCCAAGGCGGCGTTCCTGCGGGCGTCGCTCGGTACGCGTACCCGGGCACAGCTCGAAGACGATGCCCAACGGTTCATCACTCAGCGTCTGCCCGATCTGCTGCGCCCCGAGATGCTTGCGCGCCTGCGGCAGCACCGGGCGATGGGGCACCGCGTCGTGCTGGTCAGTGCCTCGCCGGGCTTGTACCTTCGCCCCTGGGCCGCCTCCGTCGGGTTCGATGCCGTGCTAAGCACCGAACTCGCGTTCGACGATCAGGCGCGCTTCTCCGGGCAATTCGCGCAGCCGAACTGCTGGGGCCCCGAAAAATTGCGACGCCTCGAAGCGTGGTGGACGACTTATCCGCCGCGCGTGCTTTTCGCTTACGGCGACAGCCGGGGCGACAAAGAGATGGCCGAGCGCGCCGATCACGCCTGGATTCGCGGCCAAGGCAAGCTCATGCCGCTGATGGATACCGACACGCCAGAGCGCGCGTCCTGACGACGGAGCGGCAGCCCTCCCCATGCCCACAACGCCTGAACCCGGCCACCGCGTCGCGTGGATGTCGCGTCTGGCGCGGCTCGAACCCGTGGCGTTCTCGCGCTGGGACGCCGTCCATGCCGCCCTCTCCGTCGCGGTGCCTACGGCCATCGGCGCCGCCATCGGTCATGGCGCCGATGCTTCGCTCATCGCCCTCGGCGCGCTGCCGGCCATCACGGGCGACCGGACCGGCCCCTATCGCGCACGGGCACGCTCCATCCTGCTGACCATTGCCACCGGCGTCGTGGGTTTTTATGCCGGTATGCTGATCCACGATATCGACGCCTTCAACCCGTGGCTCGCGCATGTGCTGCTGCAAGTGGCCATTCTGCTGTTCAGCTTCGTCGGAACGTTCGGCAACGTGGCCTCAGCCGCGACGTTGCAGGGTGTCATCTACCTCATCGTCGGCTGGGGCCTTGCGCTGCCGCCGCCCGAATGGCGTGCGCCACTGCTGCTGGCGGCGGGGGGCGTTTTCAGCGTAATGCTCATGGCCGTGCATTGGCTACGGCATCCGGGCGCGGCCGAGCGTGACGCTGTCGCCGCCATCTATCAGCAGTTGGCCAACGTGCTCGAAGCGAGCGGCACACCGCGCGTAAGGCTCGCACGCCGATCGCTCGAAAATGCGATTGCTGCGGCTTACGACACATTGCTGACGGCACGCGCAAGCACGGTTAGCGGCTGGGATGTCCTCGAGCGCCGCGCCGCGCAGATATTGGCTGCCGAGCCCATCACGTCTGCGGTCATCGGTCTTGTGCAAGGAGGCAGGCCCTTACCTGCGCCGCTTGGGCGCGCCTTGTACGGCGTTGCCCGCAGCATTGCGAGAGATCGCCCGGTCGACGTTGATGCCGTCGTCGCCGTTGCGAAAGCCAATTGGTCGCCGACATTGGCGTCGGCGTTGCATCGAGCCGAGCCGTTGCTCACGGGTACCGTGCATGCTGCCGAGGCGCCATTGATTGCTTTGGCACGGCATCAGGCGCGGGCTACGGTGCATCCACGCTGGATGCCGAAGTGGCCTTGGCCGGATGTATGGCGGTATCTGGTGCGCATTGGCCTGTGCGTGCTCGTCGCGCAGATCTTCATAGCGATCACAGCGTTGCCGCGTTCGTATTGGGTACCGTTGATCGTCGTGGTGATTTTCAAGCCGAACTACGGCTCCGTATTTGCCCGTGCGTTACAGAGTGGCGTGGGCAGCATCGTCGGTGTGGCAGTCTCAGCGGCGGTAGTTGCGGTCGACCGTAACGGTCTGGTCAGTCTGGCGACGCTAATTCCGCTTGCTGCGTGTTTGCCTTGGGCGCTGCGGCGCAACTACGGATTATTCAGTGCGTTGTTGTTACCGATCCTGATGTTGGTGATGGGTGCGTTGCAGCCGGGCAGTCAGAACATTGCCGTCGCGCGTTTCATCGACGCAGTGGCGGCGTGTGCCATCGTGTTGTTGGTGGGGTATTTGCCGTGGGCGAAGTGGGAGCGGCGTCAGCTTGACGAGCGTGTTGCCGGAGTGCTTGACGCGCTGGGCCGCTATGCGGCGCTTGCCCACGCGGGCGACATCGATGCGGCTTTCGCGGCACGGCGCGCGGCGTACAAGGCGCTGGACGACACCCGTATTGCATTGCAGCGAGCGTTATCGGAGCCGCCACTGGTGAGTCGTCGGGCGGCGCGTTGGTGGCCTGCGTTGGTGGGGTTGGAGCGGGTGGCGAATACGATCACGGACACGGTTCCGCGTGGAGACGCTCACGGGGCGGCGTTACATCCTGGGGCGGCGATTCTCACGCATATGGCGGCGGCGTTGAGGCATGGCGGACCGGCACCTGAGATGCAGCCGGCGCCGATCCCGGGCATCGACCCGGCGTTGGATGGCGCGATAAGGGAGGCAATCGGCGTATTGTTCTCTGCCCCGGAAGGCACAACTTAAACGAACGAAAGCGCGAACGAAAGCGGTGAAAAACGGGCCATTTCCGGCGGGAGGGGTATTAACGCAGGCATAATGCGGGCTTCCGGCGCATCCAGAAGGAAGCGAAGAAGACGGACCGGGGGCCCCTTTCTGCAGCAAGTTGGGTTTATGTTTGAGAGGCGGAAAGGGGCCCCCGGTCCGTCTGGGGAAGGCATCCCGTCAGAGCTTCACAGCGCCGCCACGCCATTAAAAGACATAGCATGAACAATACCCCGACGCTCGACTGGACCGAAGACGGTCGCCCCGTCACTGCCCGTTGGCGTTCAGAAGCGGGCGTTACCCCACCGCGCCGCGTCGAAGTTGTCGACGATACGATCACGGCTGACGATGCGTACCATCTGGCGTGTGGTGGAACGGCGTTGCTATATCGCGGCGACTATCAGAATGCACGGCAATTGATGCAGGCGATGGCGCGTCGGGCTGACCGTCCGCCGCATCGTCCACGTCGCAAAGCGGCGGCGAAGGATACGCAGACCGGCGTCAATCCGGCTGAAGCCTTTCACAAGCACCGCATGGCGCAGGCCCAGCGGGCGAGAATCTTGGGGATGGTGCTCATTCCGCTGGATGCTGACTACGGCATTCCGTTGCGTCGAGCGCCGGACGTTCGAGAGGCGTGCACGGAAGTCTGGGGGGTACCGGACGGTGCACCGTCGGTGGCATCGTTGCGAGAGATTCTGGGATTGGTCGGTGCGCACGAATGGCGCAAGAAGGGGGTGACGATTCCGGCGTTGGGTGCATCGATTCACCCGTGGTATGGCGTATTTTCGCCGGTTCGCGGCGAGTATTTGCAGTTGATCGAGCAGGCGCCGTTGCCGTCCACGTCGTTGGCGTTTGACGTTGGCACGGGAACGGGTGTCATCGCGGCGTTGCTGGCACGTCGTGGGGTGCAGCAGGTTGTCGGGACGGATCGCGATCCGCGAGCATTGGCGTGTGCGCGCGAGAATATCTCGCGACTAGGCTACGAGCGTTCGGTGAAGATCGTGGATGCCGATTTGTTCCCTGAGGGCAAGGCGCCGTTGATCGTCTGCAACCCGCCGTGGTTGCCGGCCAAGGCGAATGCGCCCATCGAGCATGCCATTTACGATCCGGAGAGCCAGATGCTCAAGGGTTTCCTGAACGGCTTGGTGGCCCATCTGAGTCCGGGCGGCGAAGGCTGGCTGATTCTGTCGGATCTCGCGGAACATCTGGGTTTGCGCACCCGAGAGACGTTGTTGTCGTGGATCCACGGGGCGGGTCTGGTCGTGCTCGCGCGTCACGACGTGCGGCCGCATCATCCGAAGGCGGGCGATGCCGACGACCCGCTGCATGCTGCAAGACGTGCCGAAGTCACCTCGCTGTGGCGTCTGGGCGTTCGCCCGGCCTGACCCCGCTGACGCCGACACCAGACCGAGAAGACAAGCGATACCCGGCGGCGGCACAGCCGTCGGGGCGCGCCGTCAGCGCAGGGCCCGAAGGTAGGCTGCCGCGCCATCTCCCGCCACGCAGGCGCTGGCGAAGCATGCGGTAAGCAGATACCCGCCGGTTGGCGCCTCCCAATCCAGCATCTCTCCTGCGCAGAACACCCCCGGCAGTGCCTTCGCCATCAAATGCGCGTCCAGTGCGTCGAGCGCGACGCCGCCGGCGGAGCTGATAACCTCGGCAATCGGCCGTGTGCGTAGCAGCGTCAACGGCAACCGCTTGATCCCGGCCGCAAGCGCCGCCGGATCGTTGAACGTCTCGCGCGGCAGGCACTCGCGCAGTAGCGCTGCCTTAACCCCCGCGATTCCCAGACGGCTTTGCAGATGGCTCGCCATCGAGCGTGATCCGCGCGGGCGCGCTACCTCCTCGGCCACGCGCTGCTCACGCCAATCCGGCAAAAGATCCAGATAGATTTGCGTGCTGCCATTGGCGCGGATCGCATCGCGAATCGGTGCACACAGCGCGTACACCAGACTGCCCTCGATGCCATGCGTCGAAATCACGAACTCGCCTTGCCGCGTCGTGCCGTCAGGCAGCGTCATCGTCACGGACTTCACCGGGTGCCCCGCGAAACGCTCGCGCAGATGCGGCGTCCAGTCCGTCTCGAAGCCCGCGTTGGCAGGCAGAAGCGGCGCGACGCCGACCCCGTGATCCTGCAACCAGGGTACCCAGGCGGCGTCCGACCCCAACTGCGGCCAACTGGCACCGCCCAACGTGAGTACCACCGCCTTTGCCCGTACCCTGCACTCACCACCCGGCGTTGCGAACCGCAGGTCGTCCGGACCGGCCGCCGCCTGTGCCTCCCAGCCCAGCCAGCGATGACGGACATGCAGCCTGACACCGGCCGCACGTAACCGCGTGAGCCAGGCACGCAACAGTGGCGCCGCTTTCATGTCGACGGGGAAAACACGTCCTGATGTGCCAACGAACGTATCGATGCCCAGCCGATGCGCCCACGAGCGCACGTCGTCCGCGCTGAAACGGCGCAGCCATCGGGCGACGACGTCCGCTCGTTTGCCGTAGCGGGCCACGAATGGCGCTGCGGGCTCGCTGTGCGTGAGATTCATACCGCCCTTGCCCGCCATCAGAAACTTGCGACCGACCGACGGCATGGCATCGTACACATCGACACGCCATCCTGCCGCCGACAACACTTCTGCCGCCATCAGACCGGCGGGACCCGCTCCGATCACGGCGACATCGATGGTCTCGGCCGCACCAAAGGTCGAGGCGTCGGACGGTGAGGGAGAAAGACTGGATGGGGGCATGCTTGGGAATGTTGTTGCGCAATAACGGCTGTCGCACAACGCCCGTCATCGAAGGCAGACGCGGCGGCGAAGGCCGTTATTGTCCCACATCGGTGTCGCACGGACACTCGGAGGAGGCTCGATTCCGCCCCGACATCCCTGTAAATCGCAACAGGAGGTATGCGGGGCATGGCAGATATTTGCCGCTTTGGCGTTACAATCGCTCCCCGCATTTTTATTTCACCCCGCCGCCCGGTCACCTTTGCGCATTCGCGTCATCGTGCGCCGTACGGGGCCGTCACCCTGGAGCCGCGCATGCCGTCATCCGATCCAGCGTCGATAGGACGCACCGCTTACGCAAGTTTCGCCGAACGCTACGCCGAGATTGCCGTCACCAAGCCGCACAACGCCCTGTACGAACGCCCCGCCACGCGCGCCCTGCTTGGCGACACCGCCGGCCTGCAAGTCCTAGACGCCGGCTGCGGCCCCGGCATCAACAGCGCCTGGCTCGCCGGACAAGGGGCGACGGTGCACGGCATCGATGTCACCCCCGAAATGATCGTGCTGGCCCGCAAACGCTGCGACGGGCTAGCTGCGACGTTCGACGTGCAAGACCTCGGTGAAACCTTCGCGACACTGACCGACAATCGCTTCGACGCCATCGTCAGCGCCCTCGCGCTCGACTACGTTGAAGACCTTGGGCCGACATTTCTCGAATTCGCGCGGGTCGCCAAACCCGGCGCGACGCTGGTCTGGTCGATGGGGCATCCGATGCGCGACTGGATGGACGAGCGTACGCGGCGCAACAGCACCTACTTCGAGACCACGCGTTTCGGCATGTACTGGAGCGGCTTCGGGGAGCCGAAGCCGTATGTGGAGTCCTACCGGCGCCCGCTGGCGGGTATTCTGAATGCCGCCGCCGAGGCAGGCTGGCAGATCGAACGCATGGTCGAACCGCTGCCGTTGCCGGAGATGAAGGCCGTCGACCGCCGGCTGTACGACGAATTGTCGCAAGCGCCTGCCTTCATGTGCGTGCGGGCACGCCTCGCCCCACCGGCACGCTGAAGCGGCCGGCCGATGCCCTCATCGACACGCTTATCGACGTGTCACGACTTCTCACGCTCGCCCCACGGAATCAGCATGGTAGCCGTGCATGTCGCACCGATCAGCACGGCTGCCACGCCGTAGCGGGAGACCTCCGGCAGGTTGAACAGCAGACCGTGGACCGTGGCGAAAATGCCTCCCAGCGTCACGAACGCGGCGATGGAGGCAATGAAGACGCGGATATCGGAGCACATACGTCACCTCACAACGAGGTCACGCACGTTGCGAAGCGATTCAGGCAGGGAAATCGACGGGGCCGGCGGCTTTTCCAGCCGGGGCCGCGTGACTCTCGGGTGACTTCGGCGGCGTCCCTCAATTCTCAGTGTAGGACGCCGCACACCAAACGGTTGGCGCGACTCAGGACTTTGACTTGGTCTCGCCCTCTTCGTCTCGCGGCCACGGCGTGAGCATCACGACGATGAAGAGAATGCCAAACAGCACAGTAGCCACTCCCCAGTGCATGACGTAGGTCTTGTCATAAAGCAAGCCGTGGATGGTGGCAAACGCCCCGGCCAACGTCATGAAGGCCGCGATCGAGGCGATGACAACGCGAAATTCCGAGCCCATGGCGACTCCTTCTAGTTTTCGGCAATGGTGCCGCTGTTGTGTAACTTCTTTTGCGGCAACGCTAGTCTACGCCGATCCCTACGGCTCGCCTATTGAGTCGTATGCCTAAACAGTCCGAAATTTGACGCCCATCAAGTCCAGCACGCGAAAGTATTACCCCGATGAGAATGAGCGGACTAACGACGCGACGCCTGACGCCGGGTCTCCCGCACCCAGCGGAAGTGCCCGCTGCGCAGCAGGACGGGGCCCGCGAGCCCCATTGCCAGGTATTCACGCGTGAGCGCATGGATATGACTGCGCCCATGTTCGAAGGCGTGCAACAGATCGTCTGCGCGGGCAGAGTGGGCGCCGAAGTGATCCTCCAGCGCTTCAGCCGACACTGCGCAATCGAACGGCCGGCCATTGACGACAACCGCGAATTCGATCGTCAGATCTTCGTAGTTGAACACGGGACGGTGATCCGGAAACTCAATTTGCATGGCGACACCCCCGGGGTTACGAAAGGACGCGATCGACGTGTCGGCCGACACGTTCCATCCAGCATAGTGCATCGCAGGACAATTCGTGAATCGCGTCGCTTATCGGTTCGTCATTCGCGATTGGCGAAGGTTCAGCATCGCAAATCATCAAATAAATTACATCAACAAACAATCGTAATTTACTGATTAAAAAAGAATATTATCGGACATCACTTTTTCTTTCATTCAAAAACGTCACGAACCCGGCGACAAACGCGGCCAGTTGCTGGCGCACGGCGTCGTCCTGAAGATTACCGTCGGTATCGATGGCCTTATTCGCGTGCGACACCATCAGACGGCCTTGCCACCAAGGGGTGGTCTGTAGCGTGCGCAGTACGGGCAACCAGGCGTTCTGACTGAGAATCGTGCCGAAACCACCGGGCGACGCGCCCATGATGGCGACCGGCTTATTCTGGAACACTCGCGCACTATCGGCAGGCGGCCGCGATAGCCAATCGAGCGCGTTCTTGAACACGCCGGGCATGCCGTTGTTGTACTCGGGCGTTGCCAGCAACAAACCATCCGCGTTTGCGATGGCGTCTTTCAGGGCGGCGACCGCGTCCGGAATGCCCTCACTCGCTTCGACGTCGCCGTCGTAAAGCGGAATGCCATGCAATGTGCGCACGTCGAGCGTCACGCCTGCAGGCGCCACCGCCTTCGCTGCAACCAGCAATGCCGTGTTGTACGAGCCCTTGCGCAGGCTGCCGGACAAACCAATGATCGTCGTCATCGAATCGACTCCTTTCGTTACGGATAGAAAATGACCGCCACACAGCGCCGTTGCCCGGCGCCCGCTGGCGGGTTGCGCTCAAACGTCGCGCTGGAACGGGTAAAGGCTACCCAGGTCAAGTAACTGTGTGAGTTCGTCGAGGGCGGTGCGGCATTCGTCGAGCAATGCCGGATCGGCCAGATCGCTCACCGACAGCCGGTCACGATAATGGCGCGTCACCCAGCCGGTGAGCGCCGCATAACGCGCATCGTCGATCCACAGCCCGGTATGCGTGGCCTTGCGCTCCGCTTCGGTCAGCACCACCCGCAGCCGCAGACACGCGGGGCCGCCGCCATTGCGCATGCTCTCGCGCAGATCGAACACCTGTAGCTCACAAATCGGTCCGCCGTCAGCCACCAGCGATTCGAGGTAACGCCATACCGCAGGACGTTCGCGACACTCCTGCGGGACCACCAGACGCATTCCACCGCCCGACTCCGCGGTTCGGGCAAGCAACTGGCTATTGAAAAGGTAGCTGCCGACGGTGTCCTCGATCGAGACGTCCGCAGCAGACACCTCGATCACCTCCAGTTGAGTGCCTCTGGCGGCCAGACGATCGCGCAGCGTTGCCAGCACGGCCGCCTGATCGACAAACGCCAGTGCGTGGCAAAACAGCACGTTGCCATTGCCCACGGCGATCACGTCGTTATGGAAAACGCCTGCATCGATCGCGTCGGGATGCTGCTGGGCAAACACCACGTCATCGTCGGCCAGTCCGTGCAGACGGGCAATCGCCTGACTCGCCTGCAACGTCTGACGGGCAGGAAACCGGCGCGGCGCCACGCTGCTCGCAAGGTCGTCCCGTCCGTAGACGAAGAACTCGACGCCCCGCTCACCGTATGCGCCGCAAAACCGCGTGTGATTTGCCGCGCCCTCGTCCCCCAAGGACGGCCAGCCCGGCAACGCGTTGTGATGCGCGAACTGCGCCTCGTCGGGGAATACGGCACGCAGCACGCGCGACGTGGTGTCGTGCTCGATAGCGCGGTGCAACTTGCTGCACAGATTCGCTGCCGTGAAATGCACCCGGCCGTCAGCGGTATCTGCCGACGGGCTGACAGTGGCGGCGTTGGCCGTCCACATGCTCGCCGCCGAACAGGCCGCACCGAGCACTGCCGGCGCGGTGCGGGCCGCCTCGCGGATGACCGCGTGGTCGTTGCCGGAAAACCCAAGCGTGCGCAGCAACGCGACCGACGGACGCTCTTGCGGGGGCAAAACGCCCTGTGCGTAGCCGAGATCGGCCAGCGCCTTCATCTTCGCAAGGCCCTGGAGCGCAGCCTCGCGAGGGTTTGATACGCGATTGGCGTTGTTCGCCGAGGCAACGTTGCCGAACGACAAACCCGCATAGTTGTGAGTGGGGCCGACCAATCCGTCAAAGTTGGCTTCCAAGGCAAAACGCGTCATGTCAGTTCCTGAGAAAGCAGAATACAAATCCGGTCGATACCACCGTCAGGGCGCGCCAAAGTCCAGTCCGGGGCTGAGGTGTTCGGGCATTGCCACACGCTCGCTTTCCATCGACGCGATCGGGTACGCACAGTAATCCGCCGCATACCACGCGCTAGGCCGGTGATTGCCGGACTCACCGATACCGCCGAACGGCGCTGCGCCCGCGGCCCCCGTCGTCGGCCGGTTCCAATTAACGACGCCCGCACGGATCTGGGCAAGAAACTGCTCGTAGCGCGCCGGATCGTCGCAGAGCAACCCGGCGGCCAGTCCGTAGCGCGTACGATTGGCGAGCGCGATGGCCTCGTCGAAAGTGTCGTAGCGCAGCACTTGCAGCAACGGGCCGAAATACTCGTCGTCAGGCAGTGCGTCGCGCGCGGCAATCGCCGTCACGTCGAGCAGCCCTGGCGTCAGCAACGCGGACCGGCCGTCCGGTTGAGTAAGCGGCAGGATGACGCGGGCACCGAGCGCCATGAGATCGGCTTGCGCGGCGGTCATGCGGCGCGCCGCCTGCAACGACACGACCGCGCCCATGAACGGCTGCGGCTCGGCGTCGTAACGTCCCACGCTGATGCGTTGCGTCACGAACGTCAACCGGTCGATGAAGGCATCGCCTTGCGGCCCGCGCGGCACTAGCAAGCGCCGCGCACAGGTGCATCGCTGCCCCGCCGAAAGAAAGGCGGACTGGATCGTCACATGCACGGCGGCATCGATGTCGGCGGGAGCATCGACAATCAGCGGATTGTTGCCGCCCATCTCCAGCGCGAGGATCTTGCCCGGCCGCCCGGCGAACTGCTGATGCAGCACACGGCCAGTGGCGGAGCTGCCGGTAAAGCACAACCCGTCGATATCGTCGTGCGCTGCGAGCACCGCCCCGGTGTCGCGCCCGCCCTGCACGAGATTCAGCACGCCCGGCGGCAGGCCCGCTTCGATCCAGCATTGAAGGGTGTGCTCGGCTACCCCGGGCGCAAGTTCGCTCGGTTTGAAAACAACGGTATTGCCTGCGAGCAAAGCGGGAACGATATGCCCATTGGGCAAATGACCAGGGAAGTTGTAGGGCCCGAAGACAGCCATCACGCCGTGCGCCCGGTGGCGAACGACGTTTTGCCCGTCCGCCATCGCGTTGCGCCGCTCGCCGGTGCGCTCCAGATACGCTTTGGCTGAATTCGCGACCTTGGCGGACATCGTCGCCACTTCGGTACGCGCTTCCCACAAGGGCTTGCCGGTCTCCCTGCCAATAGCGTCGGCGAGCGTTTCGGTTTTCTCGGTCACGATGGCCGCGAACCGCTGCAACACTGCCAGACGCTCATCGACACTTCGCCGCGCCCAATCCCGCTGCGCGCGACGGGCAGCCTGTACTGCGGCGTCGACATCGGTCGCGTCAGCCGCGCCGCCCTTCCACACAATCTCGCCCGACATGGGATCGAGCGAGCGGAATTCTGCACCTTTAGCGGTGCGCCAGACACCTTCGATGTACAGATCGGTCATGAACGGCAATCCCGGAGGCCACGCCCGATGGAATGGCGTGCGATGCGGATCATGATGACACGGATTCGGCAGACGGAACAATGCGCTTGCGTCCAACGCCGCGGCAGACTCGCGTAAACAGGGCGTTGGCGAAGCCATGTGACGGTCACACGAACGACACGCATAAAATACGAATCTGCGTTTTTGGAGATCTCTCATCATGACCGACGCCAATCGTTCGGCCCTGCGCCACTGGCTAAGCGATGTGCGCGAATCGCGCGACACTCACCACGACGAAGGCATCGATCCGTGCGGTGTCCGCTGGCAACGGCACGCTGAAGGCGTGCTCGAACTCACGCCGGCCGACGCGAACGACACCACCGACAAGGCTGGGACGTCACAAGGCGGCCGCTTCGACGCCGTCCTGTCCTGTGGCATTCACGGCGACGAAACCGCCCCCATCGAAATCGTCGACGGCATTCTGCGTGACATCGCCGACGCTCGCCTGACGTTGCGCGAGCGGGTGCTCGTGATTCTCGGCAACCCGGACGCCGTGCGTGCCGGCAAGCGATACCTCGAATACGACCTGAATCGTCTGTTCCAGGGCGCCCACGCGAAACGTGCCGAGTCCCCCGCAGTGCAGCGCGCCCGCGAACTCGAAGTGATCGTGGCGCAGTTCTTCGCGGGGGTGGACGGCGTGCGCCGCAAGCGCCGGCATGTCGATATGCACACCGCGATTCGCGCATCGCTCTTTTCGCGCTTTGCCGTCGTACCCGGCACCCCGCAGCACCCACCGAGCGACGACTGGATCGATACGCTCGCCGCCGCCGACATCGAGGCAGTGATGCGCACCGAACAGCCGTCCGTCACGTTTTCGTATTACACATGTGCGCGATTTGGCGCCGAGAGCTGCACGCTCGAACTCGGCAAGGTGGCGCCGTTCGGGCAGAACCGTCTGGCGGACTTCGCGGGCATCGACGCCGCGCTGCGACGCTGGCTCTGCGGCGGCGAGATGGGGCTGCGCGAGGATGGCAAGGTCCTGCATGCGCAACGCTTTCGCGTGGCTGCCGAAATCGTGCGCCGCACGGACGCTTTCGTTCTCGACGTTCCTGCCGATACGCCAAATTTCACACCCTACGCCGCAGGCACCGTGTTGGCACGTGACGGTGAGAACACTTACACGGTGTCGCACCCCGAAGAGCGCATCGTGTTTCCCAACCCCAACGTCGAGAACGGCTTGCGTGCCGGGGTGATGGTGGTGCCCGACGCCTGATCGGTGACACACGATGCGCAATGCCCAACGTGCAGGACGTTGGGTATCCGCTGAATCGGTGGCGGCAGGCGCGGCGCCACTACGCAGCATCGCGAATTAACGACTTCAAACGGCTGTCCAAGCGTGGTCGCAGCGAACGGATGCGCGTAGCATCGCCCGCTTCATTTCGCCTTTTCACGACCGCGGCCCGGCACCTCGCTGTCGGCCGAGTCCCGCTATCGACGCCATGCCCTACGGATGCTTCCCTTGCTTGCCCTCCCATAACCCCACCAGCGTTACCCCTTCAGCACACGAATCGGAGCGACATGAACCCGTGACGCCACTTGCCGAGGACTTCGCCCGCGCTCAGCAAGCGGCGGCTCAGGCCAGTGTGACGGCTAACGCGTTGCCATGGCTATCGGCACAGGCGCAGGCTCGCGGCGGCGGTGCGCTCCGGGAGCCAGCGGCACTTGCGCCGGTATTCGCCGGTCGCCGATCATCCGCCCCCGCCGCTCCGTCTTCGCGGACCTCGACGGTCGAACCCCCTGTCTTCGCCATCGATATGTTCACGGGCTACGGCGCCGATCGCGCGCGGCGCATTTTCGATGCGCTTTGGCAGGACGTCGCCGTACCGGCGCTGCGTGCCATGGGAACGGCACCCGCATCGGACCGATGGCAAGACGCCCTTGAACAGCTCAGACAGGGATGGACTGACGACACCCTGCAAGCCCCCGTCAATTCAGCGGCGCACTCGTGGCATGACACATTGCACACACACCTGCACAGACATGCCCGGATGCTGGCGCATCACGGATTCGACGTGGCGGACGTGACCGATCGCCTCGAGGCGCTGTTGCGCGAACAACGGCCCGGCTTCTCGTGGCGCTCGTTCCATATCGGCACGCTGCGCGATGCCATGCCCTTCGCCGTCGGCTCCACCCTCGTCTCGCTTCTCGCGGAATCGACGGACCCCACCCGCTCGCAGGCGTGGCTATGGCCGCCATTGGCCGCGCTGGGCGTCGTTCTGATCAACTTGCTGGGCATGGCCGGCTTCAACGCCACTCAAGTGCGGCACCAGAACCAGATCGTACGCACGACGCCGGCGCCGGGACTGGAAGGCTTGAGCGCGATCCTCGCCACGCCCTACCGCGCGGCTTTTGCGCAGGTGCTCGGTTTTGTCTTGTGCTACGGGGTTCTGCGCAATGGGGCCCGCTACGGCATCGAACGTGTCGTGTCCCGCTTCGCACCGGGCATTTTCACGCGGCGCTTCGGCGACACGCTGCACGCGGCCCTTGAGGTTCCGCTGGCACCGATTCCGGGCCTCCTGCTGCTCCCCGTCATCCATCAGTTGGGGATGACGCGGCACAGTGCGGGCCTGCAAGTCCTCACGCAAAACAACTTCGCGGAACTGATCGAAGCCGTGGGACGCGAGCCTGCTCCCGTCGGTCGGCGAGCGAGCGTCAGCGCGTTCTTTTGCGATTTCTCCGCCATGCTTCAATCCACCCCGCCCAGACTCATCTGGTTTGCGCTGACGCTTACGTTCTACTATCTCGCGTGGATGGGCGATTATGCGGCTCACGCCCACGGCAACGCCGACGACGCGCCGTTTGCCGACGACTACGACGCTCGCAATGTGACGCTACCCACATCCGCCCCTCACTCCCCGACGGCGGCAGAGGAAGCCCATGTTTTCGCGGTCCTTGACGTCCTGTACGGTGTCATCGGCCTCATATTCTCGATAAGCCAGACTGCCGCACAACGCGAAGACATTCGCACTGCGCACGAACGGCGCGCACCGCAACAGAAGATCAGTACCAGCACGGTCATCACCGTTGCCGACTCGGGCGTATCGTCGGGAAATTCGTCCCCATCGCACCTCGACAGTCCAGGCAGCCCGGGCACTGACGAGGTGAACAACAACACGACGATGGGAACGTCGTTCACCTTTCCCGAAACGCGTTCGGCAGGCGCCGCCGCGCTGGCGGCCTCCGGTCGCCGTGCCGACGATGCGCCGCGCTCCCCCTCCCGGCCGACCGGTGCCCGGCGGCACGGCACGACGACGGTACCCGATGCGCTTTGCCGGCCGAGGGACCTCCCATGGTGGCGTAGCCTCCCGCCGGATCGGGCCGACGACGACACAGAGCAATCGACGCCGCTGTAAGGTACCGGCGGCGCGACGCACTTGCCGTGCCCGCCACGGCATGGCATCGTGTTTCCCTCGCACACCCACCGTGTGCGGACATGTACTGCCGGACGCGTGGCGACACGCGTCTGCCCCCTCTGTCTGCCGGAGCACCCATGCTTTCCACGACCCCGAGCGAACTCGCCCGTAACCTGCTGATCATCCTCGTCCTCAGTGCGCTGATGATCGGTACGCTATGGGTGCTGCTCCCCTTTCTGCCGGCATTTATCTGGGCAGTCACGATCGTCGCCTCCACCTGGCCGTTGCTTGTCGGCCTGCAACGGCGTCTGTGGGGCAAACGATGGCTTGCCACCACGGTCATGATCCTCGGCATGCTGGTGATCGTTGTCGCCCCGTTGTCTGCCGCCATCGGCACGCTGATCGGACACGCATCCGACATTAGCAATCAGGTGCATTCGTTCGGGCAACGCGGCCTGCCGATGCCGCCCGACTGGCTCTCCCGCATCCCGGTGATCGGTCAACGCGCCAGCGACGAGTGGCAGGCACTGGCGGCCGCCGGTCCCGGCGGTCTCGTCGCCAAGATTCAGCCCTATGCCGTCAAGGCCGCTTCCTGGGGATTCTCGAAGCTGGGCTCCGTCGGTCTGCTCGTGGTTCACCTCGCGCTCACGCTGATCATCTCCGGCATTCTCTTCATGCAAGGCGAGCGCGCGGCGCGGGCGCTGATTCGCATAGCAAGACGCCTCGGCGGCGATCGCGGAGAGGAATCGGTACGGCTTGCGGGCATGTCGATTCGTGCGGTGGCGCTCGGCATTGTGGTCACGGCGGTGACGCAGTCGCTGCTCGGCGGCCTGGGACTCTGGCTGACGGGCGTGCCGTTATCGGGCTTCCTGACGGCCCTGATGCTGGTGCTGTGTATTGCGCAGATCGGCCCGTTCCCCGTGCTGCTCTCGAGCGTTGCATGGCTTTACTGGCAGGACAGCCCGACACTCGCCACGCTGCTGCTGGTGCTGTCGGTATTCATAGGCATGCTGGATAACGTGATGCGTCCGATACTCATCCGCCGTGGCGCTGATTTGCCGATGACGTTGATTCTCGCGGGTGTGCTCGGCGGGATGCTGACGTTCGGCATCGTCGGCCTGTTTGTCGGCCCTGTGATTCTTGCCGTGACCTACACGTTGCTGAGCGCATGGATCAACGAAGGGCTGAGTCGTCCCCCGATGGCACCCAACGGCGCCCCACCGGCAGCGCCCGCCGCGCCGGATGCGCCACCGCCCGTCGATTCCCCGGTGAAGGTATCGGCAACGCCTGAGGACAAACGGGCTTGATCCCCACGTTGCGTGACACGGCGCTGTCACGCAAACCGGACACATTTTTCGGACGGCTTCACCTGTCGCTCGCCGCCGCCGCATGGCTAAATATCTCCCGTAACCACGCGATTCCGGGAGATATCAAATGCCACACGCCGCATCCGCCCATCCGCCCCTGGCCCCCGCACGGCGCTCGCTGCGCGTGCCGCGCCGCGCCCGTCTTGGCGATCCGCCCCTGTTACGCCGGGTCGGCAATGAACTCGCCTACACCCCCACGCGCTGCCGCGTTACCGCCAGCCTGATGGTCAGCCGCACCGATCCCTGGTGGCAGCGCTTTCCGTCATCGTGCCCGAGCGACCATGGCAAGCACGAGACAATGCCAGACCCGCAAATGACAAACGCGCCGGCCGGGGAACCGACACGACGCGTTGTGCGCGCTTGAGACGGTACTTCCCAGCGTAAGCCGGGACACCGCGCCGACCGGCGCTTATCGCGCCTTCGCCGGCAGAATCTTGCCCGAGACTTCACCGAAACCGACACGGTAGCCGTCGCCCTGACACCAGCCCGCCATCGAGACGGTGTCGCCATCCTCGATGAACGTACGTTTCGCCCCGCTGGAGAGCGTGATCGGGTTCTTGCCGTTCCAGGTCAGCTCAAGCAGGCTGCCAAACGAGTCCGGCGTCGGGCCGCTGATCGTGCCGGAGCCCATCAGGTCGCCAACGCGCACATTGCAGCCCGAGACCGTATGGTGAGCGAGTTGCTGGGCCATGCTCCAGTACATGTGGCGGAAATTGGTACGGCAGATGGACGTCGGCTGCGCGTCGCCATCGGCTTGCAGAAAGACTTCCAGTTGGATGTCGAAGGCGTGCTTGCCTTGCTGTTGCAGGTACGACAGCGGTTGCGGGTCTTGCTCCGGACCGGCAACGCGGAACGGCTCGAGGGCTTCCATCGTCACGATCCACGGTGAGATGGACGTGCCGAACGTCTTCGCGTTGAACGGACCGAGCGGCACGTATTCCCACTGCTGCAGATCGCGTGCCGACCAGTCGTTGAGCACCACCATCCCGAAGATGGCCGCTTCGGCGGCATCCACGCTCAGGGACTCGCCCAGCGATGTGTCGCGACCGACGATGAAGCCGGTTTCGAGTTCGAAGTCGAGCTTGCGGCAGCCGTCGAAAATCGGACGCGGCTGGTCGGGCAACTTGATCTGTCCGTTAGGACGATGAATCGGCGTGCCGCTCACCACCACCGAGCTGGCGCGGCCGTTATAGCCGATGGGGATTTCCAGCCAGTTCGGCAGAAGCGCGTTGGCCGGATCACGAAACATCGAGCCCACGTTGGTCGCGTGTTCTTTCGACGAATAGAAATCGGTGTAACCCGGCACCTGCACGGGCAAGTGCAGCGTGGCATCCGCCAGCGGCACGAGCGCTTGAGCACGCAGCGAAGCGTTATCGCGCAGTGCGCCGTCGCCATCCGCCGCAAGAAGTGACGTCAGTCGAGCACGCGTGGCACGCCAGGCAGCACTCCCCAGCGACACGAACGCGTTGATGGAGGGCTGAGCAAAGACAGGCGTCTCGGCGGCCTTGAGCACACCGGCGGCTTCGAGCGCCGCCAGATCGAGCACCTGGTCGCCAATGGCGACACCAACGCGCGGTGCAGGTTTCGACGCGGTGCTGAACACGCCATATGGCAGGTTTTGCAACGGGAAGTCCGTCACACCGGTGTTGGCGGACGCGACCCAGCTTTGCGGGAGTGCAGACATGTGGAATTCCTTGTTCGAGGTAACGCGTCGGCCGGCCCTGCGCATCGGGTGCGCGGGGCCGGCCGTTTCGGAAATCAGTGAAATCGTGGCGCGATGGCCGCTTACTTCCGGTTCGGATTGAAGTGCTTCTTCAGACCTTGCCAGCAAGTGTAGTAGTTGTCCTGCAATTGCTTGGTCTCCAGCGCGAAGCGCGTCGGACGAATGACCGCAGGCGTCTCGAACATGAAGGCCATCGTCGCGTCGACCTTATGCGGCTTGCTCGTGTCGGCCGCAGAGGCTTTCTCGAACGTGTCCGCATCGGGACCATGCCCCGACATGCAGTTGTGCAGACTCGCGCCGCCCGGCACGAAACCCTCGGCCTTGGCGTCGTACACGCCGTGAATGAGGCCCATGAACTCACTGGCGATATTGCGGTGGAACCATGGCGGACGGAACGAATTTTCCATCGCCAGCCAACGCGGCGGGAAGATCACGAAGTCAATGTCGTCCACGCCCGGCGCATTGCTCTGCGATTGCAACACCAGGAAGATCGACGGATCCGGATGGTCGTAACTGATCGATCCGATCGTGTTGAAGCGGCGCAGATCGTACTTGTACGGCGCGTAGTTGCCGTGCCACGCCACGATGTCCAGAGGCGAGTGACCGATATCGGCGCGCCACAACGCACCAGCGAATTTCGCCACCAGTTCAAAATCGCCTTCGACATCCTCATAGGCCGCAACCGGTGTGAGGAAGTCGCGCGGATTCGCAAGGCCGTTCGAGCCAATAGGGCCCAGATCCGGCAGACGGAACAACGCGCCATAGTTCTCGCAGACGTAGCCACGCGCGCAACCATCGAGCAGCGTGACACGGAAGCGCACGCCACGCGGCAGCACGACGATTTCATAGGGCTCAACGTCAAGCACGCCGAATTCCGTCGCGATGCGCAAACGCCCTTCCTGAGGCACGATCAGCAGTTCGCCGTCGGCGTCGTAGAAAAAGCGGCCTTCCATCGACTTGTTGGCTGCGTACAGATGAATGCCGCAACCATGCGCGGCGTCCGGGCTGCCGTTGCCCGCCATCGTGACCATCCCGTCGACGAAATCCGTTGGCACATCCGGCATCGGCAGCGGGTCCCAACGCATCTGGTTCGGCGGCGTGGGCACGTCGTCGAAACGGCTCAGCCAACGCGACTGCTCGACGGCGGTAAACGGCTTGTGCATGGCGGCGGGACGAATGCGATACACCCACGAGCGGCGGTTATGCCCGCGCGGTGCCGTGAACGCCGTACCCGAGAGTTGTTCCGCATAGAGGCCGTACGGCGCACGTTGCGGCGAGTTCTGCCCGATAGGCAGCGCGCCGGGCAACGCCTCGGTCGCGAACTCGTTGGCAAAACCGGACAGATAGCCCAATTCCCCCTGAATTTGGTCTGCTTGGCGCATGAATGGCCTCGTCTCCTGATTTCGAATGGAATCATTGTCCGACAAGCGACCACATTTTGCGATATAAATAGACAAATCTACTATATTCACAATACAAATAATACCGCCGCCTCATGATTTCCTTACGCGACGTCGATTTGAACCTGCTGGTCGTCTTTCATGCTGTGCTCACGCATCGGAGCATTTCTCAAGCGGCGCGGGAGTTGGGCTTGTCCCAACCTGCTGTGAGTAACGGATTGGCCCGCCTGCGGCAAACGTTCGAAGACGAACTATTCACGCGCACCGGCACGGGGATGCAACCTACACCCTTTGCCGAGGCGCTTGCAGAGCCGGTGTCTGCTGCCCTTGCCGGCATTTCCCGGGCAATCAATCACCGCGAGGCGTTCGATCCTGCAAGCAGTCAGCGCGAATTTACGTTGGCCATGACGGATGTCGGGGAGGTGTACTTCATGCCCGTGCTCGTCGATCTTTGCACGCGGCTGGCCCCCGGTGTACGTCTCAACACGGTGCGCGCAACGCTACCCGACCTGAAGGAGGCGATGGCAGCGGGACGCATTGACCTTGCGGTGGGGGCTTTCGACGATCTCACTGGGCCATTCTTTCAGCGCCGGCTGTTCAATCAGCAATATGTGAGCATGTTCCGCATCGGACATGCGCTCGACATGCCCCATGCCGGACTGGCCGAGTTTCAGGCGGCACGCCACCTGTTTGTTGCCACCGGCGACAACCCATATGCGCGCGTCAATCAACTGCTCGCGCAGGCGGGCTTCGGCGCTGACGCGAACTTCTGGGTCCCCCACTTCATCGCTGTGCCGTATATCGTGAGCGCCAATGATCTGGTGGTCACCGTGCCGCAGAAGTTTGCCGAACGCGCGGCCGCACCGTTCGGGCTGCGGTTCGTCACCCCGCCGCTTCGCCTCCCCGCGCTGCAAACGAATGTGTTCTGGCACCGGCGCTATCACCAGGACGCCGGGAACCAATGGCTGCGCCAGTTGATATCGGAACATTTCGTCGAGTAGCGAGGGGAAGCGGCTGCCCCCGCGATCAGGCGTCGCTAACGATGGCCTGCCCTTGGGAGCGCAGCCAGTCATTCCACGCAGCGTCGAGCGCGTCGAACGCGGCTTCCATCTGTCCCGCAGATGCCTGGGGCGCCAGATGCTCCACCTGCGCCGCGAGCGATGCCAGCGGACTCAGGCCGAATGCCATGAACCCGCCGCGCAATCGATGCGCCGAGTGACGCAACGTCTCGCGCGACTGTTCGGCAAGCGCAGCCCGGCAATTCGCGATGTCCTGATCTGCAATCTTGACGAACGTATCGAACATCTCCGGAAGCGGTAAATGCCAGTCCTTCGTCGACGCCGTTTCGGGCAATGCCTTGGACGCGCCTTCAATCAGATGCGATGACGCAGGTAGCGGCGCGATTTCGATGCAAAGCGACGGATATCGGGTTCGGACCAGTTCAATGACACGCAACAGCGAACGCGCATCGACAGGCTTGTAGACGACGGCATCGAACGGGGAATTCGCCTCGCGGTCGTGACGCAACGTGACATCGGCCGTCGCCACTACCACCGGCACATGAGGGGCATGTGCCTTGATTTCCGTCGCCAGCGCATGCCCGGAGAGATGCGGCATGTTGGCGTCGGTGATTACCAGCATGTGCGATTCCGCGTCGAACGCCTCCAACGCCTCACGCGGATCGTGGTAACAATCGACCATCGCCCCGAGCCCTTCCAACTGGCGCGACAGCAACATACCGCTGATCGGATGATCGTCCGCCACGAGCACGTACCAACCCGCCAGCGGTTTGACACGCGTACGCGCACTCGCCGTTGCCGGAAGTTCGCTCTCACCATGCCCCGCCGACGGCACTGTACCAAGGGCGTCCCAAAGTTCCGCCTGCTGGAACAATGCAATGTCGCGGGGCCAGGCGGACGTGCTGCCGGCCAAGCGATCGACGGGGGTCGCACGCAGCAGATAGACCTCTGCCCCCGCCATGCCGCGTACCGGCCACTCATCGGCGAACATGAGCAAGCCAGCATCCTGCACGCGACCGCTACCGGAGGACCATGCCACGGCGTCGTCATACCTGACAGGCTCGTAGCCGGCCCGGCGGATCAGCGCGTCGAGGTACCAATGACGGCGAGCCAGCGCGCTGACATAGGCGAACGTCTCTCCCGTCGGGAAAGCCAACGTTGACTCGCTTTCCGGTGTCCAGGGCAGATGAAGCGAGAAGCGCATCGTGGTGCCCGCCCCCGCCTGACTCTCGACCTGCAATACCCCGCCGAGCATACCGACGAACTGGTGCGAAATCGCCAGTCCCAGCCCGGTGCCATGCTGCATGCCTGTCTCATTGGTGCTCTTGCCGAATGGCCGGAACAAGTCGGCCAGGTCGGCCGCCGCAATCCCCACACCGCTATCGCTCACCGTAAAGACCACGTCGCAGCCCTGCGTGTCAACGTGCGTGACCATCGCACTGAAGGCAACGTGGCCTTTCTCAGTGAACTTGATGGCGTTGCCGACGAGATTCGTCACGACTTGCCCCAGTCGCAGGGCGTCGGTATGCACTGCACGAGCGAGTTGCGGGTCGATCATCCAGTCGAGCGTGAGTCCCTGCAATCGCGCACGCCCCGTGAACGACAGGCCAACCGCTTCAAGTTCCTTGAGGAGTGAGCAATCGCGGGAATTCAACTCGAAACGCCCCACCTGAATCCGCGAATAGTCGAGCAGATCGTTGATGAGATCGAGCAGATTACGCGTCGAGCTTTCCATCACATCAACGTAATAGCGATGTTCGTCGCCCAGATTCTGGGCGCTCAACAGTTCGATCGACGCCAGAGTTCCATACAGCGGCGTACGCATTTCGTGGCTTACCGTCGTCAGGAAGACATCCTTGGCACGGTTGGCATTCTCGGCAGCAAGGCGCGCCTTGCGTTGCTCAAGCTCAAAGCGCCGTTGCTCGGTGACATCGGACAGCGTGCAGATCAGCACCGGCTGCTCGCGAAAGACCGTATCAACGAGGCTCACCGCATAGTGGCGCTCGCCGGCGTCATCGAGCGCACTCAGCAAGCGCCGCACCGGACGCACAACCACGCCGCTGTGCAATTGCCGGTACATACGTGCCAACTCGCCGTCGCCCAATTGCCGTAGCAGATCGACAGTGCCGGCGTACGCCGGATTGCTCATGACCACGGCCGGCTCGAACGGATCGATGATCGCCATGCCGACGGGCGCCGTCTCGATCAGCGTTTGCGTGAAGGCGTCCCGCTCGAGAATTGCCGTCGTACGCCGACTTGCAGGTTCGATAATGCGCTGACGCATGTAGCGCATTCCCGCGAAGATCCCGGCCGCATAGAGAAGCAGCAGCAACGTGGCGCCGATCAATAGCGAGGCACTTTGCTGCAGCAGGTCGATCGGCCGTACGGCATAGCGCACGTACCACGGGGACGAAGCGAGATGGCGCTCGAAGACCACGCGCTCGCCGTCGTAGCGCAAGACCATTTGCGCATCGCCAAACATCGGCAATGTCACGAGGGTACGCAGATGCCCCAATGGTGAGAGCGGCGCACCGGCACTCGCCACGACGAAACCGTCGGGCGACACCAGTTGGAGTGCTTCGCCCGTGTGCTCCAACGTTCGCAGGCGAGGGGGGATGATCCTGTCGGGCGCCATGCTGGTGCCGACATAGAGCATGAGATGTCCATCGAGATCGCGGATCGGCACGAAGCTCGAAACGACTGTCGAGTGCGTGATGAGATTTTCGTAGTTGTAGGTCCAGAACGGCCCCTCATTGCCGGCGTGCACGCGCGCCGCGTAACGCTCGACCTTGTTGATCTCGGAGAGCATCGTCTGCGCGTCTTGCGCGAGACCTTCAGCGCTGATGGACGGCATGTCGGTGGCCGTCCGATACGCGGCAAAAGCGCCGTCCGCAGAGAGGATGAAGGTTTCGTCCTGGCCGCCGAGTGCGCTCCAGAAATTGGCGTCGAGATTCATGAGCCGGAGCGAGAGTCGCGCCAATACCTCGGCACGCTCGGGTGGGATATTCGCCAATTTGACGATCTGGAATTCGTCGTCCCATCCTGCGCCGGAAACACGCTTTGCGGTGCCGACAGGCATCGCGAGGAGCGGCTTCAGAATTCGATCGGTGAGCGATTCCGTAACGCCACCGGGGCGAACCGAACTCGCCAGCGTGGCTTGCGCCATGGTGCTGGCCTGCTCGTTGAAAATCTCGACGTCGCGAACCTCATGGCCAACGGTCGAAAAAAAGGCCGACGTCTTCTGGGCACCTTGCCAGACCATGCCGAACAACCCATAGGAAACTGCCGCAGCCCAGACAGACAAGCCGAAAAGCAATGCCAACAGGCCGCCGCTACGGAGCAGGCGGCCGGCAATCGCGATGTCACGCGTCATCGTTCTGTCGGTCATAGGCTCCGGCGTCCGGTATCGAGATGAATTCAGGCAGCACTCGGCGCTTCGACTTCGCCGTCGCGCGAAAACTGTACGGGGCTCGATACGTGGAGTTTGAACAACTCCATGTCGGTGCGGCAACCGAGCTTGCTCATCGCCATCCGCTTCTGATTATTGATGGTCTTGGCGGAACGCTTGAGTGCGTCGGCAATCTGCGACACGTTCAGGCCGTCCAGATACATACGCAATACTTCCATTTCCTTCGGAGACAGCGGACGGCGCGCCGTCGGTTTGCGGCGCATCTGCTCTTCGAGAATCTGTTCGGCCCGCCCGCCGCGATAGCTCATGCCGCGTCGGCAACGCTCCACGCACACGGTGATTTCGCGCAGATCGTCGGACTTGGTCATCACCCCCAGCACGCCACAACTGTCGAGCGCGTGGATGATGGCCGGCTGTTCGATCGACGTGAACACGATGATCTTTACGTCCGGATATTTGCGGCGCACGCGGTTGATCATGACCAGACCGTCACCGAAGGTGCCGCCAGGCATGCAGTAGTCGGTAATCAGCACATCGACCGAATTGGTCTCCAGTGCCTTGAAGAGTTCCGTCGAGTTGGTAACGGGGGGCAGCACGTGAAAGCCGGGGTCCGGCGAGAGCATTTCACGCAGCGTGGAGGCGATGATCGGGTGATCATCCGCGATAAGAATTTTTACCATCATTTTGCAGAATCCTTTTAAAAGAAGTCAGCCGTGGGCGCGCGCGATCCTTCGCCGTGTCTACGCGTCATGGCTTCCCAAAAGAGGAATGTGCGTCGAGTCGACACACGCGTTGGTCAAGAAAGCGTGACCTCGTTTGTTACTGTGCGACCTTTGCGGGACCTGACGGTCCGACACATCGCCGTCTGCACCACGCGCTCCGGGTCGATCCACCGGCGCCGATCGTTACCCCGCGACCTCAGCCGCTCTTGGGTTGTCTACCGTCGTCCACGCAGAGCACGTCTTATGTCCCGTGAGTCGCGAGGTTCCCTCGCCGATGACCGGTTTGACGCAGTAACGAATACGCACACCGCGCAACCCTGCCGACGGCATCATTTCGCGGGCTCGTCCAACAACACGAATGCGTGTCGGCCCGGACGCCGCTTCCCAAAGATGCACCGTACCGGTCTCGGGCCAATCCGCCATCCATCGATACGTCCCACTGACTACGCGGCCGACTTGCGGCGTGCCGCTCATCGCGACCGCCGCCGCCACCGGCCGCATACGCACTTCGACTTCACGCGGCGGCGTCACCGTTTGTACAGCCTCGGCGAGCGACGCACCGGTATTTTCCGACGCGTTCGCCACACCCGATGCCGCCACCGTCGCCTTGTACTCGCTACACCCCGTGAGCAAGGCGATTGCAACAGCACCGCTCAGGTTTGCCAGAGTGGCGCCGGCACGCCGCCCCGTGACTTGCCCGACGCTCAGGCAACGGCATAAGAAAGACGGAAGAGAGTCAACGTGTGTCGTGATCATCAATGCAAAGTCACTCGCCTCGCTGCGTGACACATCCCCGTCACGCGTCGTTTTGCGACCAGCAGGAATATAGGATAAATCTACAAAATCCAGCCGTTTTGGATCTGCTTATAGGAAATATCCTAGATCAAATTAGGCGGATTACCTGGTGCATCTCACATGACACCCGCAAGATGCGGCGGTTTTATGCGGGAACAACCCGAATTACGTACTGCTCACGCATATGCCACGTTTAAATGGACAGACGAATGACCAAAAGATTCATTCAATACGCCGCGCGCGTGTCAACCGCCATCAATACACGAGAAGGCGCGTAAATTCACGGGATGCAGATCGTCACTCGGATGACGTGGAGATTCTTGAGAGCGCTGTAAGTGCCCCAGGGACGGTCCCGGTGCTATCGCAAGACTTCAGGCGCCAAAGGCTTTTGCAAACATGCCGAGCGCGACGGCAGCCATGAGCATTGAGAAAAGCTGCTGCAGTTTCGATGCAGCAAGACGCGGTGCGAGAGCACGTCCGAGCAGCATGCCGACGATGGCGCCTGCCACGAACATCCATCCCTGGGCACCTGGGTGCATGCCGTTCCACCACGCGTTGGCGACGGTTCCCGCAGAAATCAGTGCGATGACGAAAAGCGATGTCGCCACGACGCCGTGCACCGTGATATCGGTGAAGCGCCGCAACGCGGGGACGATCACGAATCCGCCGCCCACCCCCAACAGCCCGGACGCGAACCCCGACACCGCACCGATCGTGCCAAGCGTGCCTGCGACTCGCCGCGTCCAGTGCAACCTCCCCGTCGCGGGATTCAGGCGACACGGCGGCAACGGCGGACAGTTGCCCGATTCTCCGTTGCCGGCAGCCCTACCTGCCCCCCCACCGCGCGACGCACGATACATACGTGCGGCAACGATGAGCATGGCGACAGCGAAGAGCCCCACAAGCCAACGCTCGGGCAACCGGTGCGCCATCCATGTGCCGAGCGGTGCAACACATACGCCGACGCCGGCCATCAGCATCGCGGCACGGTAGCGCACGAGTCCGGCACGCAAGCCATGAGCACTGCCGACGGCAGCGCTTGCGCCTACAGCGAGCAAGGCGACCGGTCCAGCTTGCGGCACCCCCCATCCAAGGCCGAAGACGAGTGCGGGCACAGCGAAAATCCCGCCACCCGCGCCTGTCAATCCCAATACGAGACCGACCGCTGCGCCCAGCAAAGCGGCCATCGGCGAAGCACTCGAGAGTTCGGCAAACATGGGCAGGAATCCGGCAGAAAGTGACCTGTCATCCAAATCACTATTAGTCATATGCTTATGACGTTGAATTATATAGAAATTACAAATAACAGAGAAGCCCCGCCCGGCGGGGCCATCGGGCGCAAAGGCGAGCGTTGGGCAGCGCGACAAAGCAACGAGGCCGGCACCAGAGTGCCGGGCAACAGGGAGCGACGCCAGAACAATGCCGCCGCCAATGAAATTATCGGGGAACGGGGGGAATCAGCGACTTTTCGCCGGCTTCGCACCCGGAACGTCTGGTGCGCCGCCAGCATAGAGTTCGGCAAGAATATCGCCCGTATGCGCCCCCGGCGCTGGCGGGTCCACGTGCGTGACCGGACTTTGGCCATTGAGCCGGACGGGAGAGACAATCGTGTGTGTCGCCAGACCGCCAGGCAGCACCATTGGCCGCACCCAGCCCATATGGGCCACCTGCGGGTCGGCAAGCACACGGGAATAGGTGCTGATCGCCGTACACGGCACGCCGACGGCGACTAGCCGGGCAAGCCAGACCCCGCGATCTTCGAGCACGAACACCGCCTCAAGCACATCGCGCAGCGCAGCCTGATGCCGGGCTCGCTCGCGAGCGTTAGTAAATCTCGGATCGTCGAGCAAATCGACGCGATGCACCAGCGCACAGATGGCACGCCAATGGGCCTGCCCGTCCAGATCCATGCCGAAATAGCTGTCTCTGGCCCGGAACGTCGGCCACGGTGCTACGGATCCGCCGAAGCGCGCCCCATCGTCGCCTGACGCAAGTGGCGACACCATGCCATGCCCTGCGGCCTGCGCCGGACCGTGCCGGGAAAGTCCGTCCGTCAGCCTCGGCTCCGTATCTGGCTCCGTATCCATCGCCAAACCCGCCGCAGGCACCAAACCGGCCCGGTGCGCAGCCTGAGCGCCTTCGTCTCCCGCACGCAGTGCGGCAATGGCGAGTGTTGCGCCGAGCATCGGCACGTCGATATGCACCCCGCGGCCCTGCCGCTTGGCAGCGACCAGCGCTGCCGACACGGAAAACGCCGCGTAGAGCCCCGCAGCCAGATCGGCCACAGGCAAGTCGCGTGGCGGCTCGAGACCACTCGGCGCAACGCCCAGCATGCCCCGCAAGGCTTCAAGTGCCGGCACACCAGGCTGCGCCGAAGCGCGCGGCCCGTCCTGACCGAATGCAGAGATCGATACGTAGACCAGATGGGGCTGCACGTCCGCCAACGCGTCGTATCCCAGCCCCGCGCGCGCGAGCGTGTCCGATGGCAGACATTCGATGACGACGTCCGCCCCGCGCACCAGCGTATGGGCGAGGCTACGGCCTTCAAGGGTGAGTAAATCGAGTGCAACGGAGCGCTTGTTGCGCCGCAAGCCCAACTGCGCCGGCTCTCCCGGCGTGCTGGCGCTATCGTTGACGATGTCGTCGACAGGGTCGTCGACCAGAATGACGTCCGCGCCCATGTCAGCCAGCAACAAGCCGCAATAGGCACCTGCCGCGCCACGACAGAATTCAATGACGCGGATCCCCGAGAGTGGTGCGTTCAATATCTGACCCCTAATGTGCCTGGCATTTGTTGTAATTCTTCAAGCTTTGGCAACCGTCTGGCGCGGTATTGGGGCATTCTAGAGCAATCATTCGACGCCGGTCACTGCGAAAAATGGCAGTTCGGCCCGCCCCCCCGTTGCCACCGGACAACAGGCCTTCGGACGGCGCCCTCAGGACATGCACCCGATAGAGAAACTGGGCTTCAGCGCGATGAAACGTCTTCCCACAGACCTTACATCGCGCTGTACGTCATAACCAGCCGGCCTTGCGGAATTTCAGGAACAGCAGCGAATCGATGAGGATCATCACCGCAACGCACACCGGGTAGCCATATTGGAATTTCAGCTCGGGGATATCGGCAAAGTTCATGCCGTAGATCCCGGCGATCATCGTTGGCACGGCGAAGAGTGCGGCGAACGACCCGAGCCGCTTGGTCGTCTCGTTCTCCGAGAGCGAGATCATCCCCAGATTGACCGACAGCGCGGTCGTGACCATTTCGCGCAACAAATCGATGTTCTTCGTAATGCGCTGAAGGTGGTCGAACACATCGCGGAAGTACTCCTGCATGCCACCGCACAGCTTGGGGGCCATCGCACCGAACAGCTTGCTCACGGCCTCCATCAGCGGCACGCAAGCGTGCTGTAGTGTGATGAGCCGGCGCTTGAGCTGATAGAGATCCTCGATGATCGCCCGTCCCTTCGAGGGTTCATTCGGCTTGAAGATTTGCGCTTCGATCGATTCGAGTTGTGCTTCGAGGTCGTCGAGCACAGGGAAGTAGCTGTCGACGATGGCGTCCATGAGCGCATAGAGCACGAAGATCGGGCCCTGACGCAACAGCAGCGGCTCCCTTTCTGCACGCGCCCGCACGATGCCAAGCCCTTGCGTGGCGTTCGAGCGCACCGACAGCACGTAATTGTGCCCTGCGAAAATCGCCACTTCGCCGATCGAGAAATCGCCTTCGGCGTCCTTGTTCAGCACATGCAACACGGCGAAAAGCGAGTCGCCGTACTGCTCGATTTTCGGACGCTGGTGGCCGTGCTGCGCATCTTCGACGGCGAGATCGTGCAGGCCGAATTCATGCTGCATCTGCGCGAGTTCGCCTGGACCGGGGTCCTTGAGCGCCACCCAGACGAAGCAACGGGGGCGTTCGAGATAATCCGAGATTTCATCGGGGTTCAGGTCGGCAATCTTGCGGCCATCCTCATAGGCCACGCAATTCACTAGCATTCGTCTTCCTGTTCGAGGCGGCCGCCCTGCCCTCGGGCGCGAGCACGAGGGTCGGGACGTGCCGGCCAAGTACCGTCACCCCCTGCGCGCCTCCTGCGCCTGCGCCGTCTGTTGCAGCGGCAGCCGGATATGAAGAACGCCCGCCTCCATTTCCTTGTCTTCGACAAATCCGAGATGACGAGCGAGTGTCAGCATACGCGCATTTGCCGTGAGCACATAGCCGATGAGTTCCCCGGTTCCGCGCTTGCGGCTGTAGTCGATGATGTGTTCCATGAGCGCCCGTCCGAGACCGCGCCCCTGCGCTGCCGGGCTGACCGTCACCGAAAATTCGGCCAGCGTATTGTCGGGATCTGCCAGCGCCTGCACCACGCCGAGCAGGCGCGTATTGCCCGCTTCGTCCTTTTCCGTGGCGACGAACGTCATCGCGCGGTCATAGTCGATCTGCGTGACGCGCGCCATCTGCGAATGTGACAGGTCCTTGATCAGACCGAAATAGCGGAACTGCACGTCCTGCGGCGTGAGGGTGTGGAAGAACACGTTGTACGCAGGTTCGTCCTCCGGCCGGATCGGACGCACGCGTACCGGCTTGCCCCCGGCATCGACCGTACTTTCGAGTTCCTGCGGATACGGGCGGATCGCCAGACGCCCATGCCCCGGCAATGCGGGTGCCCGCGCCACGATGCGGGCGTCGAGCGCGAGTACCCCTTGGGCGTCGGCGAACAATGGATTGATGTCCAGTTCGGCGATCTCGGGCACGTCGCACACGAGTTGCGAGAGTTTGACGAGCGTGAGGTAGATCGCCTCATGATCGGCAGCCGGCCGGTTGCGATAGCCCGCGAGCAACTTCGACACGCGCGCACGCGCCACCATATCGCGCGCAAGGTTCAGGTTTAGCGGCGGCAGACCGATGGTGCGATCGGCGATGACTTCGACGGCCGTCCCGCCCTGACCGAACAACAGTATCGGGCCGAACACGCTATCGGTCGCCACACCCACGATCAACTCGAACGCCTCGGCCCCATTGGCCATGCGCTGCACCGAATAACCGGTCACGCGCGCATCCGGTCTCGCTGCCAGTGCGCGTTTGTGAATCTGGCACGCCGCCTCGCGCGCCTGCTCGGCCGTTTCAATATTGAGCACCACGCCGCCGACGTCCGACTTATGCGTGATGTCCGGTGAAATCAGTTTGACGGCGACCGGGAAGCCTATGCCTTGCGCCAACTCCCCCGCCTGCTCCGGCGTTTGCGCGACGAGCGTCTCGACCACCGGAATGCCATACGCCGCCAGCACGCCCTTTGCCTCGGGCTCGGAGAGCAACGCCCTCCCCTCGCGCATCGCACTCTCGATGATGGCGCGCACACGCGCCACGTCAGGCGCAAAACCCGGCGGAATCGACGGCGGCGTTTCCATCAGCAGCGACTGGTTGCGACGATAGTTGACGGCCTCGAGAAACGCCCGCGCGGCATTCTCCGGCGTGTCGTACGTCGGTAGCCCAGCCTCCCGGCAGATGCGGCGTGCACGCTCGGCCGTCTCGCCGCCCAGCCAGCAGGTGAATACGTTCTTCGACGGCTTGGGCAGCGCGGCAAGGGCGTTCGCCACGTCCAGGCTCGGCATGACCGCCGTGGGAGCCTGAATGAACAACACGGCCGCCGTCTCAGGGTCTTCGCACAACGCCGCCAGCGTGGCCGTGTAACGTTCGAGATCCGCATCGCCACCGATGTCCACCGGGTTGACGCGGCCGAGCGTCTTGGGCAACACGGCATCGAGGGCGTCTCGCGTGTGCTCGCTCAGATGGGCGAGCTTGCCGCCATCGAGCACGAGCGCGTCGGTCGCCATCACCCCGGCACCGCCGCCGTTGGTCATGATCGACAGCTTGTCGCCGAAGAAAGGGCGTAGCCGTGCGAGCGTCTCGACTGCGGCAAACAACTCATCCGTCGTATCCACGCGCAACATGCCAGCACGACGAATTGCGGCGTCATAGACGTCATCCGAACCGGCCAGCGCCCCCGTGTGCGAGGCCGCCGCCTGCGCCCCCTCAGGCACACGCCCGGACTTGATGACGACCACGGGCTTGTTGCGCGCCGCCGAGCGTGCGGCGGACATGAATTTACGCGCGTCGCGAATCGATTCCATGTACATCAGGATGGCGTCCGTGCCGGGATCGCTCGCCAGATAGTCGAGCATGTCGCCGAAGTCCACGTCCGCACTGTCGCCCAGAGAAACGAAATGCGAGAAGCCGATCTCACGGGCGTCGGCCCAGTCGAGCACGGCCGTGGTGAGTGCGCCCGATTGTGATACGAACGCGAGCTTGCCCGCGCGCGCGCCCATGTGCGCGAAGCTGGCATTCAATCCGATACAGGGACTCAGCAGTCCGATACAATTCGGGCCGAGAATCCGAAGCACGTAAGGCTTGGCATTCTTGAGCATGCGCTCCTGCAACGTCACGCCCTGACGATCGCGCTCACGCGCGAGCCCGGAGGTCAGCACCACCACGGCGCGCGTGCCACGCTTGCCGAGTTCGCTGATGAGATCGGGCACCGTCGCCGGTGGCGTGCAGATCACGGCAAGATCGGGGGCTTGCGGTAGCGAGGCGATGTCGCGATAGCAGCGGAGATTCGCGAGCGTCGAGTATTTCGGATTGACCGGATAAATATCGCCCTTGAAGCCCCCGTCGATGACGTTTTGCAGCACAGTCGTACCCACGCGTCGCTCTCGATTGGACGCGCCGATCACGGCGACCGATTTCGGCAGAAACATCTGGCTCAGATTACGGGTGGTCATGGCGACTCCGGCAGGGGCGAGAGGAAGGCGCGCAAACGCGCGCACCGGACATGGCAGGCGCGCGCGTTCATTGTCGCCAGGTGGATCGTACTAGCGGCAAGGCGAGCGGGCACCCGGACGGGCGCCCGCAGATATCTCGATCATTCGCCTCGCAGGTGGGCTTCGACCTTCCAAAGATACAGGTCGACGCCGCGCGAGATTTCCGTGAAGAGATCCGACGTGGTCGGGTCCTCGACCTTGGCCGATGCGTCGATCAGGCCACGAATGATTTCGCCGTACGCCGCGAGTGCCGAGGCGAGTGCGGCGACGTGGTCGAGACCGCGTTTGAACTCATTCTCATAGGGGGCCAGCTCGGTCTTCTTGGCCACGGTCTGCACGCGACCGTCGGCCACACCACCCAGCGCCACGAGACGTTCTGCACAAAGATCGGTCCACTCGATGGCGGCGTCGTAGACCTCGTCGAACAACAGGTGCAGCGCGATGAAGCTCGGGCCATGGACGTTCCAGTGCGCCTGCTTGGCCTGACGTTGAACGTCGATGCCGTTGACCAATCCGCGATTGAGCAGGTTGACCGATTCGATGCGGATCTTCTCACCGAGGGTGTTACGCGTATGGTTCAGAGCCATTTGATACTCCTGACGTCTGGCAACCCGCAGGCTGCCGGGGAAAAGCCGTCGGCACCGGGCGTGACACACGCCCGCGCGGACGAAGGGAAACGAGCAAGACTCGGCACCGCGGCCAGACTACGACCGCAGATGTCCCGAGGGTGCCTGCGATGCGCCGTGCGTGACGCCCCGCAACTTGAAACCTGCCACCACAAGTAAGACGCCCCAGATGATGGCCCACGACCCGATGGCCCAGATGAGCGCGAGCGCCCCCGCGCCCGGTTGCCACATGATGAAGATGGCAAACAGGATGCTGAACACACCGGAGAGAATGACCCACAGTTCGCCCTCAACCTCGCGACGCAACGCGATGCCGGCGGCCACCTGCAACACGCCGGTAACAAAACTCCAGGCCACGATATAGATAAGCAACGCAACGGCGGTCAACGCCGGGTTGAGATAAGTGAGGACACCGATGACGATGCCCGCAATGCCTTGCAACAGCGGGAGCCACCAGTCGGCATGCTCCTTGCGCGCACTCCATGCGCCACCGAGCGAGAAGATACCGTCGACGAATGAAAACGCACCGAAACACAGCACTAGCACCGCAATCGTCACGCCGGGCAGCGCAAACGCCGCGATGCCGAAAATCACGGCCAGCACGCCGCGCAACACCAGCAACCACCAGTATTTCGACAGAAGTCTGAGCATGACATCCCTCTCGTGAAATATCCGCAGGTAGCGAACACGCGCGACGACCGTCCTATCACACGAATGGCGTGACTGGCGCTCGGTGCGCTTCTGGAAGCCATTCTAGAGACTGCATTGTTGCGAGATCAAGTGAAATATGTGCGATTGCTTGTGCCATCGACACGCACTTTGATTGACATCACACCGCTTCGCGTTTCTCCTGCCGTTCTCATCGAAATCTGCGCCAGGTTGACCGTCCGGGACTACACCACTCGGTCGCATGCGACGTGCGATGTCCGGCATTACCGCCGCCAATTCACGTCATCGTGCGCACTGCGTGATCACAAAGCATGCGCTTTGCGCGTATGTCAGCGACACTCGACGGGCGGCACCCCGGCAAATCAATAGGAAGATTCCGAAAGCCATGCACCCTCAGGCATTTCGGCCAAACGCCTTCATAAACTACGTAAAAAGCGTCTTCAGATGGCGCGTGCATCGCCGTCGTTTACGTAGTTCTCGCATCGTACCACCCTAACCTCAAGTAGGACTCCAAAGGAGAACGACAATGAACCGTTCGCTGCGCCTTCTGGCCTTTTCCTGGATTGTCTACGGACTCAGTCAAACCGCACCGGCGCACGCCGCCGTCTATTCGAATGGGTCGGCAACGGCGCAAATGCGGGTGCAGTTGACGATCCTTCCCGGCTGCACCATTGCCACCACGCCCATGACCTTCAACGCGGTGCAAGGGTCGGCGACCGGCCCGGTGGCGAGCACGTCGTCGCTCACGGTGATTTGCACGGCGTCGACGGGCTACAACATCGGCCTGAACGCCGGCACGGTACCCAGTTCGACGGAGACGAACCGCCTGCTCGCCGGCACGCTCACCGGCAATACCACCACGATTCCGTTTGGCCTCTTTCAAGACTCCGGCTACGGCACGCCGTGGGGCAACACGCAGGGCGCGAATACCCTGAACGACTCGGGCACGGGGACGCTGAAGACGTATACCGTCTACGGACAGGCCACGCTGTCGGCCACCATGCCCGCGCCGGACGTCTATTCGTCGACGGTCACGGCGACCGTGTACTTCTAAGACGCGGGATCGAACATGAACCCTTCGAGACCTGTCGTACGCCGTCCCACGGCCTACGCCTGCGGCGGCGCATTCGTCGCCCTGCTCGCCTTCTGCGCGACCGACGGTAACGGTGCGACGCTGCAAGTCTCGCCGGTCATCGTCAATATCCTGCCCACGCAGTCGGCCACCACACTCACACTGGGCAACTCCGGCGATCTGCCGATTCACGGCCAGTTGCGCCTGTACGCGTGGACGCAACGCAATGGCGATAACGTCCTGACGCCCACCGAGGCGCTGATTGCCAGCCCGCCGATCGTGCGCATCGAGCCCGGTGAGCGGCAGATCGTCCGGCTCGTGCATGTGGCGCATAAACCCGAACATCACGAGCAGAGCTACCGGCTGCTGGTTGACGAACTGCCGTCAGCCGACGCTGCCGTTACCGATGGCGTCTCGATTCGTCTGCGGTATTCGCTGCCGGTCTTCGTGCAGGCCCGCGATGCGCAGGCACCCTCGTTGCATTTCGACGTGCGCATGGCACAGGGCGAGGTGGAGGTGCGCAACGACGGCGAGCGCCATGCGCAGCTCGGCGCGACGCGTGTGCTGGATACCTCCGGGCGTAGCGTCGAATTGGCCCGAGGCTTGCTTGGCTATGTCCTCGCCGGGCAAACGCGGCGCTTCCCCCTGCGCTGGCCCGCCGGCACCCGGCCCATCGCCCCCTTTACGGTGGAGTCGCGCGTCGACGCGGTACCGATGCGCTTTGCCGCTGGCCCGGCGTCGGATGACGAGCGCTAGCCGTGCCCGCGTACGCCGTGCTCCCGATGTCGCCCCCGCTCGCCGCGCCCGGCCCTCTGCGCTGCCGGGGCAGGCAAAGGCAGCGTCGATTACCGTGGCCACGGCGATCGCTACCATGATGACATGCGCCGTCGCTTCGCTGGGCAAGACAGGCGACGTGCACGCAGCGTCTCCCGCCGTGACCTCAGGCGACGGCCGCTCTCTGAGGCAAGACGTCGCAGGCACCGCACTGTTCGACGACGCCATGCGCTCGGCCGCCGCCACGCTCACGTCGCCCCGCCCCGGCGGCGTCTCCCGGCTCGACGGGCGCTATGTCCTTGAAGTGATTGTGAACGGCGAGTCGACGGACCAACTGGTGCCCGTCGAGCGCAGACAGGGTCGATGGTTCGTGCGCGCAGGCGATCTGCGTGCGCTCGGGTTGATACCCGGCCGCCTGCCGAAGACCGGCGGCACGGAAGTCGCCCTCGATGCGCTCGACGGCATCGACACAGCCTACGACGCCACGCATCAGACGCTCTCGCTGCAAGTGAGCGATGCGTGGCTCGCACCGTATCGACTCGGCAGTCCGCCTCCCGCCATCTTGAGCGCGACGTCCGGTACAGGTGTGCTCATCAACTACGACGGCTATGTGCAGCGCGACCGGTTCACGCGGGCGTCTGTCTGGAGCGAAGTCCGTGGCTTCTGGCCAGGGGGCACGGTGCGCCAGACAGGCCTCGTCGAGCATGCCCCGTGGCGGCGCGGATACCGTCGCTATGACACCTGGTGGCAACACGACGATCCGGCCCGTCTGACAAGCTGGACGGCGGGCGACCTGATCACCGGCTCCCTTTCCTGGACACGCTCCCTGCGCATCGCTGGTCTGCAATGGCGGCGTAATTTCAGCCTGCGTCCCGATCTCGTCACGTTTCCCGTTCCCGCGCTGCACGGCAGCGCCGTTGTCCCGTCGTCGGTCGATCTGTACCTCGACGGCGTGCGACGCATGGGTGGCCGCGTGCCACCGGGGCCGTTCGTGATTCAGGAGACGCCGGGGCTCACCGGCGACTTGCAGGCGAGCGTTGTGACACGCGATGCGCTCGGGCGCGAGCAGGTCACCACCGTTCCCCTCTACATCGACCCCCGGCTGCTCGCACGCGGACTGTCGAGTTTCTCCGTGGAAGCCGGCTTTCCGCGCGACGATTACGGCGTGCGCTCGTTCTCCTATCGCCGCGACCCCGTCGCGTCGATTGCCGCACGCTACGGCGCGACCGATACCTTGACAGTGGAAGCGCAGGCGCAGGCCGGACGGCGGCTCGCCCTGGGCGGTGCCGGCGTCCTGATGGCGCTCGGCCGCGCAGGTGTCGTCAGCGCGTCGGCGGCCGTGTCGGGTGGCCGAGGCACAGGCAGTCAGTGGAGTGCCGGCTATCAATACCTGTCACGACGCCTCGGTATCGACGCCCAAATCATCCGGACGGCAGGACGTTACCGGGATATCGCATCGCTCGACGGCGCCCCCACCCCTCATGCCAGCGATCGTGTAAGCGTTTCCGTACCGTTCGCGCGCAGCAGCACCGCCTCGCTCGCCTGGTTCGCCCAACGCACGCCTCGCCAGCCGGCGACCCGCGTATTGTCGGCGAGTCTGTCATTGCCTGCTGGCACACGCGGCATGCTCTCCATCGGCGGCTTTCGCGACTTCGCCCGCCGCCGCGCTCATGGCGTATTTGCCATGCTCAGCGTCTTGCTTGGCGGCGGCACGCTAGGGAACACATCGTTCAATCAGCAGGACGGACAGACCCAAGCGTGGGTGGGGGCCACCCGTACCCCGGACTACAGCGGCGGCTGGGGCTGGCAAGTTCTCGGGGGGCATGCCTTCTCGCAGCGCACCGTGCAAGGCGAATTACAGTATCTCGGGCGCCACGGTCAGATCTCGGCGCTCGCTCAACAAGTCGGACACCAGACAGGCGCCTCGCTCGGCATGACCGGCGCGGTCGTCGTCATGGACAACAGCGTGCATGCCGTGCGGCGCACTTACGACGCCTTCGCCCTGGTGAGTGCCGATGGCCAGGCCGACGTGCCGGTACTCCGCGAATCGGTGCCCATCGGCCTCACGGATTCGCGCGGCTACTTCCTTGTGCCGGATCTGAATGGCTTCGAAACGACGCGGATCGACATCGACCCCATGCATCTGCCGGCCGATCTGGAAGTCGCTACGACCGAGCGGCGCATCGCGCCCCAAGCCGGCAGCGGCGTACTCGTGCATTTCCCCGTGCGGCGCTACCAGGCGGCACTGGTCACGCTCGTGGATACCGCAGGCAGGCCGTTGCGTCCGGGCACTTCGGTGCAGCACATGCAAAGCGGTGTCGTGACTGTGGTTGGCTACGACGGGGAAGTCTTTATCGACGCCCTCGGACCGCGCAATACCCTCGAATCTCGTGACGCACACCAGCGGTGCCGGGTTTCGTTCGACTGGACCGCGCCACCCGAGGGCCGGATTGGCCGCGTGGGGCCGCTGGAGTGCGTAGCTTTCGGGACGCTCGCCGACGAGCGTCCCGCGCAGACCTCACCGGATGAGCCCGCTTCACCCACGCCTTCGGCACAGGAGGATCACTCATGACATGGGCGACGTGGATTTTACGGATCTCGCAGCGCTGCGCAGCGGCTACCGGCCTCGTGCTCCTGAGTGCGGGTGCGCAAGCGCAGACCTGTACGCTCGGCACGCCGACGCTCGCGTTCGCGGCGTTCAGTCCGATCTCCGGTGCCGCCGTTTCGGCAACCGGCACGGTCCCCGTCTCATGTACGTGGCCGGTGCTTGGCGGCGATCCCAACGTCAAACTCTGTCTCGCGCTCAATGCGAGTCAGCCGCTCACGCTCACCAACGCAGGCAATGCTATCAATTTCGGACTTTTCACCGATCCATCGTTCTCGAACACGTGGGGAAGCGCCACCGGCAACGCCATCTCCCTGACCATGGCTCGCCCGCTCCTCGGCGGCACGTTGACGCAGAACGTCAATGTCTACGGAAGGATTGCAGCGGCACAAACGACCGTGCCGACGTCCGGCAGCAGCAACACTGTCTATACGCACGCTTTCGCACCGGGGGACATGAGTCTGCAATATGCGTCGTACGCCGCCCTCTCGCCCGCCCCCGCTTGCGGCAGTGCCATGACTGCGGTGCCGGGCACGCCGTTCAACGCGAACGTGACGGTCATCAACAATTGCACCATCGCCGCCGCCAACATCACCTTCGCGACGCAATCGGCGCTGACCAGCCCCGTCACCGGCGCCGGCCAGCTCACGGTGCAATGCACGAACAACGACGCGTATCGCGTCAGCCTGTCCGGCGGGCTGCTGGGCACCGTCACGTCACGCAGCATGACCGGCCCGACGGGCGGCAGTGTCAGCTACCAGCTCTATCTGGACGGCGGCTACGCCACCATCTGGGGGGACGGCACCTCGGGCACATCACAACTGACCGGCGTGGGCAATGGGCTGGTGCAGTTCATCCCGATTTACGCGCGCGTGCCGTCGCAATCGACACCGGCTGCCGGCGTCTACACAGACACCGTGACGGCAACGCTTCAGTTCTGACGACGCGGCAAGCGTCGGAGGGGTGCCGGAGAGGCTCACACCGCTTCGGCACGCGGCGGCCTGAGCGGCAACACCTGGATGCGATCGCCCTGCTTGACGCCAAGCGCTTGCGCCGCGAGCGGGCTGAGGGTGAACGCGCGCCGCTCGGGACGCCCCGTGACCAGCGTGGCGCGGAACCCGTCCAGGGCGAGGCGGGCAACGAGATACGGCTCTGCGTTCAGTACCGCCGGCGCAGGACTGCTTTCTTCGCCGTGGTTCGGCGCGATGTTCACGCTGAGATACCGGCTGTCGCGTGCAGCGCGCAAGTCGGCGACACGCGCTTCGAGCACGGGGCCGCTATCGAAAATATCGACGTGGGCGCCGGAACGCATGCCCTCCTGTTCCAGCAAACGGCGCGCCGGGAGCGTATCGCGATGTGTCACGCCGATGGCGGCTTGCGCCTGCGCAGAAAGAAAATCGACGTAGATCGGATACTTCGGCATCAGTTCGGCGACGAACGACTTCTTGCCGATGGACGTGAGGTAGTCCGCCTGATCGAAATCGATCTTGAAGAAACGATGGCCCAGCGACTGCCAGAACGGGCTCTGCCCTTCGTCGTCGAAATAGCCGCGCAACTCGGCGCATACGTGCGGGCCGAAGCGCTCCGGGAACTGCGCCATGAAAAGGAAACGCGCTTTCGACAGCAGCGCGCCGTTGCCAGACCCGCGCCAGGACGGATCGAGCAACAGCGAGCACAGTTCGCTGTAGCCGGTGAGGTCGTTCGAGAGCGATAGCGTCAACATCCGCGACCAGACGTTCAGTTCGCGGCTCGCATGCACGATCGTATCCTTGCGATACGTATAAAACGGTTGCTCCAGCCCGACCGCGGCTTCCAGTCCGCACACCCCCGCAATCTCGCCGGTCTGCACATCTTCCATCACGAACAGATAGCCTTGCTCGCCCGTGGGCGCATGCCCTTGCACCGTAGCGGCAACGCGGGCCAGACGCGCTTCGAGCGCCGCCTGATCGGGTTTGAACGACGTCATGCCCGGCCCGGCCAGTGCGGCCAGCTTCAGCAAGGCGGGGAGATCGCCGGGCTGCGCCAGACGAACCACGCGCAACGACGTCGCCGTGCCGTCGTCCGGCAAGTCCGTCGGGGCCGGAGCGTGGGGGGCAGTCGCCATTTTCGATTGACGGGTCATGGGCACATCCGGCGAAGTAGGTAAAACAAGGGCCGGAGCGACGTCATCCGCCGGTCCGGCCCGAGGTTCTGCGCGCTATGGCTCAGTTTCGAGGTGAGTCAGGTGCCGTCAGGCCGCCTTCGCCGTCGCAGCGACCGTTGCCACCGCCTTTTCCAGCGACGCGAGGCCGGCGTCGACGTCGGCGAACGGGATGTTCAGCGACGGGGCGAAACGCACCACGTCCCCCCCGGCCACCAGCAGCATCAGACCGTTCTTCTCGGCTTCCACCACGATGTCCTTCGCGCGGCCCGCGTAGGTCGGCTTGAGCACCGCACCGATCAGCAGCCCCATGCCACGCACTTGTTCGAACACGCCATGACGCGCGTTGATGGCCTCGATGCCCTTGATGAAATAGTCGTGACGCGCCTTCACGCCGTTCAGGGTCTCGGCCGTGTTGATCAGTTCGAGCACGCGCCCGGCGATGGCCGTGGCAAGCGGGTTGCCGCCGTACGTGCAGCCATGCGTGCCCGGCGAGAAGCTCGCTGCGATCTTGCTCGTGGTGAGCATGCCGCCAATCGGATAGCCGTTGCCCAGCGCCTTGGCGGTGGTCAGAATGTCCGGCGTCACGCCATATTGTTCGTATGCGTACAGGGTGCCGGTACGGCCAACGCCCGTTTGCACCTCGTCGAAAATCAGCAGCGCGCCGTGCTCGTCGCACAGGGCACGCAGTCCCCTCAGGAATGCGGGATCGGCCGGCAGCACACCGCCCTCACCTTGCACCGGCTCGACGATGACGGCGGCCGTCGCGTCGGAAATCGTCGCCTCCACGGTCTCCAGATCGTTGTACGGCAAATGCATGATGCCGGCGGGAACCGGGCCGAAACCTTCGGTGTACTTTGCCTGACCGCCCACGCTGACCGTAAAGAGCGAACGGCCGTGGAACGAGTTGTAGAACGAGATGATCTCGCTCTTTTCCTTGCCGCCGCGCTCGGCGGCGTGATCGTAGGCATAGCGTCGCGCCAGCTTGAGCGCAGCTTCGTTGGCTTCGAGGCCCGAATTGCAGAAGAACGCCTTATCGGCAAACGTCGCTTCGGTGAGCGCCTTGGCCAGACGCAACACGGGTTCGTTGGTATAACCGTTGCCGATGTGCCAGACCTTGCGTGCCTGCGCTTCGATGACCTTCACCAGTTCCGGATTGGCATGGCCGAGCGCGTTGACCGCGATCCCGCCGGTGAAATCGACATACTCACGACCCTGCTGGTCCCACATGCGCGAGCCTTCGCCGCGCACGGGCACCATCTGGGCAGGAGCGTAATTGGGCACCATCACGTCGTCGAACGTCTGGCGGGTCACAGCGATTGGCTGGCTCATGACTACCTCGTGAAATCTTCGATTGCGGGGCAGGCCCGGACAAAGGTCACTGCCCTGTGAAAAAACCTGGCTGGGGGCTCAGGGTGCCTGCGGCGCGCCGCCTGCGAACAGGTTTCACAACAGCACTCGGCGCGCGTACCCCCGCATTGTAATCAGATGCGACGCGCGGATATACCTCTGCGCGCGTCGCAATCGTGAAAATTACAGGACTTTGCGCAAGAATTCGCGCGTACGCTCGTGCTTCGGGGCCGAGAAGATCTGTTCCGGCTTGCCTTCTTCCATGATCACGCCCTGATCGATGAAGAGAACACGGTCGGAGACTTCGCGCGCGAAACCCATCTCATGGGTCACCACCACCATCGTCATGCCTTCATCGGCAAGCGACTTCATGACTTCGAGCACTTCCCCCACGAGTTCCGGGTCGAGTGCCGACGTCGGCTCGTCGAAGAGCATGACCTTGGGCTGCATGGCGAGCGCACGCGCAATGGCCACACGCTGTTGCTGACCGCCGGAGAGCTGGTTCGGGAACGCGTCGATCTTGTCAATCAGGCCCACCTTGCGCAGCAGTTGCTCGGCAATGGTCACGGCCTCGGCGCGCTTGATGCCGTTCACCTGCATCGGCGCGAGAATCAGATTCTCGAGCACCGACATATGGGGGAACAGATTGAAGCGCTGAAACACCATGCCTACACTGGCGCGCATGGCATTCATGTTCGTCTTCGGATCTTCCACATGAAAGCCGTTGACGAGCACTTCGCCGCCGCTCACGTCTTCCAGACCGTTCAGGCAGCGCAGGAACGTGCTCTTGCCCGAACCCGACGGCCCGATCACACAAACGACTTCGCTTTCTTGGATGCGGCATGAAATGCCGCGCAGCACGTGCGCATCGCCGTACTGCTTCTGCAGGTTATTGACGACGATCACCTTTGCCGTACCTCACTTCCAGATGTTGAACAAATGCCGACAGCACCAGCGTGATCACCCAGTAGATGAGCGAAATCGTCAGATACGGCTCCCAGTAGCGGGCGTACGCACCGGACACGGTGCGTGCCGCGTAGGCCAGCTCTGCCAGACCGATGGCCGATGCCAGCGACGAGTCCTTCACGATCGCGATGGCGTTGTTGCCCAGCGGCGGCAGCATGCGGCGGAAGGCTTGCGGCAGCACGACGCGGCGCAGCGTCTGCATGTAGGTCATGCCCAGCGAGCGGGCAGCTTCGGCCTGCCCGCGATCGATCGACTGAATGCCCGCGCGGAAAATTTCGGAAACGTATGCCCCGGCATTCAGCGAAATGGCCAGCACCGCCGACATGAACGCGCCATATTGCGAACGGATTTCACGCGCCAGGTCGCCACTCACGAGCACACCGCCCGACGGATTGATCAGCAGCGGCATAAGTGCGAAGTGGATCAGCAGGATCTGCACGAACAGCGGCGTGCCCCGGAAGAAGCTGACGTAGAAGCGAACCGGATATTGCACCGCGTAGCGCAGGAAATACTTGTAGAAGCCGTGACGCGCTTCGGCCAGACGGCCAACGCCAAGCACGAGCCCAAGTAACGTGCCGGCGATCACACAGATCACCGTGCACTTGAGCGTCATCAGCGTGCCCTCGACGAACAGGGGCATGTATTCGCTGATGATGTTCCACTGGAACCCACCCATGAAGCACCTTTCTCACAAAATGAAACGAGCCGGCTACCCGGCAGAAAAACGCTCGCGGCCCGGGGGTTGACGTCGGGAGTCGACGATCAGCTCACGGGCCGCGAGTGGCCAGATGTCTGGCGCGCGTGGCGCGAATCTTACACGCGCTGCTTATTGTTGCGGCAGCGCCGGCACGTCGGCGTCGAACCACTGCTTGTAGATCTTGGCGTAGGTGCCATCAGCCACGATCTTCTTCAGACCGGTGTTGATCTTGTCGAGCGCCACCTTGTTGCCCTTCTTCACGGCAATGCCGAAGTACTGGCGCTTGAACTTGCTGTCGTAGACCAGCTTGAACGGCTTTTCCGGGTGACTCTTGATGTAGAACTTGATCACGCCGACGTCGCCCACTGCGGCGTCCACGCCGCCGCGATACAGCTCTTCGAGCATCAGCGGGGTGTTGTCGAAGCGGCGGATTGCCGTGCTGGCCTTGCCCAGCTCCTCCGAGACGGAGATATCGCCCGTGCTCGAATTGACCACGCCCACTTGCAGCTTCTTCAGATCGGCCAGACCGGCGACCTTGGCGTTCGGCGAGGTGATGATGACCTGATCGGCAGGGAAGTACGGGGCCGAGAAGTCAACCATTTCACGACGCTTGTCGGTAATGGTGATGCCGGAAACGATGATGTCGCGATCGCCCTGATCCAGCGTGGCGAAGATGCCTTCCCACGGCGTGCTGACCAGCTTCACGTTGAATCCGCCTGCCTTGCCGATCGCCTTGATGATGTCGATGTCGAAGCCGACCAGTTCCTTTTGCGGCGTTTCGAACTCGAACGGGCGATACGTGCCGCCGGCACCCACGGTGTACGTGGGATCGGCGGCCTGCGCTGCCGGCACCGCGGCGAATGTCGTCAGAAAACAGGCGGCAGCCAGCACGAGGCGCTTCGTCAACATGTTGATTTCCTTAGCGAGAATTCTTGAAAGAGCGCAATGATACTCCTCGACGCTCTCGAAGCGAAAAAAACCCGCCGAAGCGGGTGGTGTCGTTGCGATCTCGCGACGCGTCGCGCAATTCTCATGCGGCGAGAATGAAACCAGTCCGGAGCAACGCCGTATTTCTACCGTTGTCCGGCCCCGTTGACGGGGGTGTCAGAACGCCCCTGCCGCGATGGGTCCGGCGGCTTGTCCGGGACCGAAAACCACGTCGCGATAGGTTTTGCCTGCAGGAATCATCGGGTAGACGTCGTCTTCGCGAGCGACGAGGACATCCAGCAGGTAGGGCTCGCTCGGGTCTTCCAGCATACGCACGAGCGCGGCGCGCAATTCCTCCGCGCGGGTGACGCGCGCCCCCGCCACGCCGTAACCGGCGGCGATGGTGACGAAGTCCGGATACGGCCGTCCGTCGTTAGCCCCCTCAGGCGCGTTCGGGTCAACCAGCGACGACGCCACACGATTGCGCGCGTAGATCATGTCCTGCCATTGCCGGACCATGCCCAGCCACTGGTTATTGATGACCAGCACCTTGACGCCCAACCCGTACCGGCGGCATGTCGACAACTCGTTCACCGACATATTGAGGCTGCCGTCACCGTCAATGTCGACCACCGGCACGTCAGGCAACGCCACCTTCGCACCGATGGCTGCCGGCAGACCGAAGCCCATCGTGCCAAAGCCCGCGCTCGACAGGAAGGTGCGCGGCTGACGAAGCCGCAGGTGTTGCATTGCCCACATCTGATGCTGCCCAACCCCTGTGGTCACGACCGCCTCCGGCGGTAGCAGCGCCGCCAGCGCCGTGATGACGTCAACGCCAGTCAGGACACTCGCCTCGCCGGCCGCGGCCGGCTGGGCCGTGCGTAGCGGATGCGCCTCGCGGCGCTCGCGCAGGTAGGCGTGCCAGTCCGGCACGCCGAGACGCTTCGCATGGGCCAGCAGGCCGGTAAATGCGTCGCGCAGATCCGCATGCACGCCAAGCGTGACGGGCTTGTTCTTGCCGATTTCGGCGGCGTCGACATCGACATGGACGATCTTTGCGTGGCGGGCGAACGACGATGGATCGCCGATCACGCGATCGTCAAAGCGCACACCGAGCGCCAGCACGAGATCTGCTTCGTTCACCGCAACGTTGGCCGCGTAGGCCCCATGCATGCCCAGCGGACCGAGCAGCAGCGGGTGGTCGTCCGGCATGGCGCCGAGGCCCATCATGGTGAGGGCCACCGGGCAATCGAGCGCTTCGGCCAACGCGACAAGCCGCGCCCCGGTGCCCGAGGCGATCACACCGCCTCCGGCATAGATCACCGGGCGCTCGCTTTTCGCCAGCAAGGCGGCGATCCGTTGAGCGGTCTCTTCGCTCATTCCGGCCGGCACCGGCGCCGTGAAACGCTTATCGGTCGGCTGGTCGGGCCGCGCCTGTTGAATGTCTTTCGGGAAATCGAGCAGAACGGGGCCGGGACGGCCTGCCAGCGCGCACGCCGCCGCTTCACGTAGCGCGGCGGGGATGTCGCGCGGCTCGCGCACCTGCCGGGCGAGCTTGGTCACGGGCTTGGTGATGGCGACAATGTCCACTTCCTGAAACGCATTCTTGCCGAGCCAGTGCGTGGCGACATTCCCGGTGATGGCGAGGACCGGCACGGAATCGCTTGCGGCATCGGCAATCCCGGTCACCAGATTCGTGGCGCCGGGCCCCGAGGTCGCCAGACAAACACCCAGCTTGCCGGTGGCGCGCGCATAGCCTTGCGCACCGAAGACCGAGCCCTGTTCGTGCTCGGTGCGTACCAGGGCGATCGCCACGCGCGAAAGCGCGTCGAGCATCTCGAGGTTGGCTCCGCCCGGATAGCAGAACACCGTGTCGACGCCAATCTCGACCAGCGTGCGCGCAATGAGGTCTGCGCCTTTGGCAGACAACGGGGCAACGGGCTGGGCGACAGCACCGGTCGCAGTTTCGGCAGCGGGCAGCGTCAGATCGAGTTTCATGGGTACGTGATTTCCTGCGGATTCCGTCGAACGAGGGCGGATTGTTGCGGCAAATGTGCCTAATAAGCCTCAAGCATACGGCGATCAGCCGGTAAATGCTTCGCGTATCGTTGACAAAATCCCGTTGTTTTCACATGATTCATTCATATAAAAAACGATTTAGGAATCAATCATGCAACTTGACGAATTCGACGAGAAAATTCTCGCAATCCTTCAGGTGGACGCATCGCTCTCGGCCGCCCAAATCGGTGAGCGCATCGGCCTGTCTCAATCCCAGTGTTGGCGCCGCATCGATCGGCTTGATGCCGAGGGTGTCATCGAGCGGCGTGTCGCGCTGGTCGACCGCAAGAAGGTCGGGCTGAACGTGATGCTCTTCGCGCATGTGAAGCTCGCGGGCCACAACCGCAATGCGCTGCCGGAGTTCTCGAAGGCGATCCAGGAATTCCCCGAAGTTCTCGAATGCCATGTGCTGATGGGCAACGTCGACTTTCTGCTGCGTATCGTCACGCGCGATGTCGAGGCTTACGAGCGATTCTTCTTCGAGCGGCTTTCACAATTGCCGATGGTCCAGGAGGTCAACTCGATGATCGCGCTCTCACAGATCAAGTCGACGACCGTCCTGCCGATCGGTGACACCCCTGCGCATATTGGCGGGATTGCCGGCGCATCCTCCGGCACTCCATAACGTCAGACTGACAACGGCATGTCACGAAGCAGTCAGTAGACTGACGGCCGCTCGACGGACAGGGACGCCGCACTACCGGCATTGTGGGAAACGACGATGCACGTTGGACAGCGCCCTCGCAAGCCTCTATCCTTAAACATCCACTTCGGGAGCCTTGCATGAAACGTTGGTTCGGATTCACTGCCGCAGCCGCCATTATCGGTGTGACGGCCTGGTGCTTCATCCCCGCGCATGCCGCTCTGAAAAACGGCGCCCAAGCGCCGGATTTCTCCGCTCAGGCGTCGCTCGGCGGCAAGGTATTCACCTTCTCGCTGGCCGACACGCTCAAGAACGGCCCCGTCGTGCTGTACTTCTATCCTGCGGCGTTCACCCAAGGTTGCACGATCGAAGCCCACGACTTTGCCGAGGCGACCGACAAGTTCAAGGCGATGGGCGCGACGGTCATCGGCGTCTCGCACGACAACATCGACACACTCAACAAGTTCTCCGTGTCCGAGTGCCGCAGCAAATTTGCCGTGGCGGCCGATACCGACCAGCACATCATGCGCGCCTATGACGCAGTGCTTTCGCTCAAACCCGATTACGCCAATCGCGTCTCGTATGTCATTGCCCCCGACGGCAAGGTGATCTACAGCTACGTGAGCCTCGATCCGGACAAGCACGTCGCCAACACGATGGAAGCCGTCCGCAAGTGGCGTGCCGCGCACCCTGCATGATCGCAGTCGAATCACAGGATGACGCAGCATGAAAGCCCTGACACGAGCACAAACCCGAAGTGAAGAACTCGCCAATAGCGCCAGTCACGGCGTTGCGTGCCTGGCGGCTCTCGCAGCGATTCCTTTCCTCTTCACGGCAGTCCGCCCCCCCATGTCAAGCACGGTGCAGCAGATCGGCATTGGCGTGTTCGCAGTCACGATGGTGGTCGTCTATCTGGCCTCCGCGCTGTATCACGGGCTGCCCGACGGTCGCGCGAAGCAGTTGTTCATGCGGGTCGATCATTGCGCCATCTTTCTTTTCATTGCCGGGACGTACACCCCCTTCACGATCAAGATCCTCCACGACCCGTGGGGCTGGCCACTGCTGACCGGCGTATGGGTAATGGCCATTGCCGGACTGATCGCAAAGACGCTCGGCCTGCTCGATCGGCCGCTCGTCTCCACCTTGATCTACATCAGTCTTGGCTGGATGGCCGTGCTGGTCGCCGGCCCGGTGCTCGCCGCCATTCCTGGCCCCGGTGCGGGATGGCTCTACGCAGGCGGTGTTGCCTACACCGTCGGCGCCATCTTCTATTCACTCGACGGTCACATCAAGTTCGGGCACCTCGTCTGGCATCTGTTCGCCGTTGGCGGCACTGCCTGCCACTATCTCGCCGTCTGCCGCTATCTGTGATCGCCGGGCGCGATCCGGCAATCCGCCAGCTTCTCGGATAGCTGGTCGCATCGCGCCGTCAACGCCGGATCCCCGAACATCCGGCACGCCCCGCGCATGCGATGCAGCAACGCTTGTGCCGCATCGAGATCGGCGGGGCGACGCGTGGCGATCAACCGGCGAAAGCGCGCAAGATCCTTGGCCATTTCCTCGCGCATCATGCGTCGCGCGTAGGGGTCGTCCACCAACGACGGCCGTGTCGCTTTCGGGGGCTCAGCCGTACCGCCCGGCGCAGTCGCCTCCACGCCCTCCACGTCTTCCTTCCCGCCAATACCGGGGCATGGCCACCGCGCCGCCAGCGTCCGAGAGAGCCGCTGCCGCGACACCGGCTTCGTCAGAACATCGTCGATGCCGGCCTCTCGGGCGGCACGTGCCCCAACCACCGACCCGGTCACCGCAAATACTACGGGGGCCCGGCGGCGAAGCACCGGAGCCAGTGCCCGGAGCGTTTTCGCCAGTGTCAGACCGCACGCGCCGCCGAGTTGCACGTCGGTGAGCACCACGTCGATATCATGTGAAATCCATTGCAGCAGCGCCTCGGTGATATCTTCCGCGCGCTCGACGATGCACCCGAGCGACATCAATTGATCCGCGAGGATGGCGCGATTCATGACGTGATCGTCGACCACCAGCGCGCGCAGTCCAGCGCGCACGTCCACATGGGCGACAAGCACGTCTCGAATCGATGGCGGCGCAGATGGCGATGGCGCGACAGCATCGTCCGCGTCAACTACGGGCATCGAGCACGGCTTCGCCAATGGCACGGTCAGCCGAAACCGCGCCCCCGATGTCGACGGTTCAACGCACAACGAGCCCCCCATGCGCTGCGCCCATTGTTGTGCGATCCACAGCCCCAACCCCGTCCCCGGCACCGAGCGATCCGCGCGCGCAAACGCCGCGAAAACCGCATTTTCCTTGCCAGCAGGAATACCGGGCCCCGAGTCGTTGACGACAATCGTCAATTGCCCCGAACGCTCGCCTCCGCGCTGCCCGATCTCGGCAGAATCGCGCCGAATTGCCGCATGCGCCGGCGCGGCATCCCACGAGACGCTGACCGCAACCCCACCGCAAACGGTGTATTTCAGCGCATTGTCGAGCAGCGTTCGCAACATCTGGCGCAGACGAGCGGCATCGCCCCACATCATGACGGGCACGTCGTCGGCGATGTGGCACCCCAGCACGAGCCCTTTGGCATGCGCGGCGCCCGCAAACGCATCGACCTCCTCGTCGAGGCTCGCGCGCACTTCGAAAACGCGCTCATGCAGCGGCAGATGCGTGGCCTCGCCCTGCCCCAGTTGCAACACATCGTCCACGGCGCCCGCCACCACGCCGAGCATGCTGCGCATGGCGCCAAGCCGTTCGCTGGGGGCGATCGCCCCGGCTTTGGCCTCCATGCCGCCATCGACACCGCAAAGCGCGTCCAGATGCCCCTGCAACACTTGTAGCGGGGCCCGCAACTCATGCACCAGCGCCATTCGAAAAATGCTGACGTCCTGTCGGTCGTCTCTTACATAGCCGTGCACCCCATCGGGTTCATACCGTCCGGGATCGGCGCTACTGCATCGGGAATCGAATTTATCGAAATTCATCGCGTCGTTGACGCCTCGTCACGAATCACGCGCTTCGGCGTACTGAAGAACTGCAGGAGTCGTTAAGTCTGGCCTTTTGCAAGGCGCTTGCGACTGCGCAAATTCCGATCTTCTTTTGCGGACGCCACACATTCGGAATCGCCCGAGCCGAATAACTCAAGTTCCGACTCTCATCTGCCGATAATGCCTATGACCCGTCTTGCACTTTCCGACTGGCGGGGAGGCCGCACGCTCTCACATCGCGCCCAGGGCATTCAATCCATCAATCCATATGTATAAGAACATTACGATTCGGACCAGCCTGACACTGGTCCTAGGTTTGCTTGGTGCACTACTCGTCCTCGTCAGCGTTCTGGGCCTTCAGGCACTCAGTTCCAGCAACGAATCCCTGAGCAAGATGGCCACGGAAGATACCCCCGCCCTGGCCGAACTCAAGGGCACTGGCGAGCAAATTCTGCGGACCCGTCTGTCGATGGCGACCTACGCTTCGTATGTCAGCCTCGGAGCAAATCAGGAAGAGTCGGAAAAAGTGCTTAACCGGGGCACTCAGTACATCGCCGCTTCGCACGCGCTCTGGAACGATTATCTGAAACGTCCCAAAGAAGATGCGCACGAAGCGGAGTTGGCCAAGACGGCCGACGACAAGCGCCGAACCTTTTTCGATAAAGTCGTGACACCGGCGCTCAACGCGCTAAAGCAAGGTGACGTGGCCGGGTTCCACCAGATTCAGGCGCGCATTGCGCCGTCGGCGTACGCCGCCCTGGATTCGGCCCTGCGTGAGCTGCAAGACATTCAGGTCGCCCGCCAGAAGGCCCGATTCGACGCGGCTCAGCAGCGCTACAACGTCATGCGCATTGCGATGGGGGCCACGCTGGTCATTGCCCTGCTCCTCGCACTGTGGGGCCGGGCGATGCTCGCGCACGCCGTGCTGCGGCCGATCCGCGAAGTCATCTCCCATTTCGAGCGCATCGCCGCAGGCGATCTGAGTCAGCGAGTCGAACAGCACACGCGTAACGAGATGGGCCAACTCTTCGGCGCCCTCGGCCGGATGCGCGATGGGCTCGCGAGCACGGTCGGCACCGTGCGCGAAAGCACGGAAGCCATTCACACCAGCGCACGCGAGATTGCCGACGGTAACGCCAACCTCTCGCAACGTACCGAATCGCAGGCGTCGTCGCTGGAGCAAACGGCGGCGAGCATGGAAGAACTGACGGCCGTCGTCAAACAAAACGCCGAAAATGCCCGTGCCGCTAGCCAGTTGGCCGTCACGGCGTCGGATACTGCCGCACGCGGTGGTGACGTCGTACAGGAAGTCGTGACGACGATGCGCGATATCGCACAAGCCTCGCAGAAGGTCACCGATATCCTGACGGTCATCGACGGCATCGCTTTCCAGACGAACATTCTGGCGCTCAATGCCGCCGTCGAAGCCGCACGCGCTGGCGAACAGGGCCGCGGCTTCGCCGTGGTCGCGGGCGAAGTGCGCACGTTGGCACAGCGCAGCGCATCGGCCGCCAAGGAAATCAAGGGATTGATCGAGGCTTCGGGCAACCGCGTCGAGACCGGCACCCGTCTGGTCGAGCGCGCTGGCGCCACAATGGTGGAAGTCGTGCAGTCGGTCAAACGCGTCACCGACATCATGGGAGAGATCTCGGCTGCCAGCGTGGAGCAGTCGAGCGGCATCGAGCAGGTCAACCGGGCCGTGACGCAAATGGATGAGATGACGCAGCAGAATGCCGCGCTCGTGGAAGAAGCGTCTGCCGCAGCGGCAGCACTCGAGACGCAGGCTGCCCGCCTGCGCGAGTCGGTGGCCCTGTTCCGTCTGTCGGCTCACGAAGCCGCTCATTCCCACGCAGGCAGTACCGCAAACGCGACGCTCAACCCAGCACCGGGCACGTTGGCACTGGCCGCCTGATCGCGAAGCCGCCATCGCCGGCCGACCGGGGGGCGGGACTTCGCGGTTGCGGCCTCAGGCATCCTCCGACGCCGCCCCGTCGACACGACGGGCGTCCCGTGTGCCGGAAGCCCTCCCGGCATGCGGTGCAACGCCAGCACCGCCGCGTTGCTTCAAATGCTCGCGCGTTGCTCGAAGTCCTTGAGCGGCAACTCCGCCACCCACGCCTTATCAATGTCGCAGGACGACACCTGCGCCCCCGGCGGCCCCTGGCGCATCCACTCGCACAACGCCAGCAACTGAGCGGCTTCGCCATGTGCGATGGCCTCGACCGAGCCATCGCGACGGTTGCGCACCCACCCGCTGAGTCCGATCCTGCGCGCCTCGGCCACGCACGCCGCGCGATAGCCGATTCCCTGCACCCGCCCGTGCACTACGACCTGCCACGTTGCCGTCATTGCCCCCTCCCGCTGCGATCGATGGATGTGCGAGACCATGAAAGAGGGCTCGATCGACATCGAGCCCTGTCATTACGTTAGCACACCACCGAGTCACGTCTAGTAGATGTCGCGGCGATACCGCCCCTGCGCCGACAAGTCGAGCAGGACGTCTGCGCCAATCGCGTCGGCCAGCGCGGCATCCACCGCGGGGGCCATGCCGGCGAGGCTGCCGCACACGTAGATCGATGCGCCGTCTGCCACCCAGGCCGCGATGTCTTGCGCCGCCTCGCGAACCCGGTCCTGCACATAAATGCGCTGCGCCTGATCCCGCGAATACACCTGGTCGAGGCGTGCAATGCCGCCCTGCGCATGCCATTCGCGCAAGGTCGTCTCGTGGAAACCGTCATGTGCCGCCTGACGCTCACCGAAGATAAGCCAGTTGCGCACGTGCCCTTGGGCGATTCGCTCGGCAAGGTGCGCGCGCAGTCCCGCCAGCCCCGTGCCATTGCCGATCAGGATCATGCCGCGCGCGTCTGCCGGGCCATGAAAACCGGGGTTCGAGCGCACGCGCATCGTCACGCTTTCGCCCAACGCCACGCCATCGGTGAGCCAGCCGGAGCCCAGCCCCAGCGCCCCGTCGGAGTGACGCGTCTGGCGCACGAGCAACATCAGCCGGCCTTCGTCCGGTGTCGACGCAATCGAGTATTCACGCTCAGGCAGCGGCGCCAGACGATCCAGCCAGTCCTGCAGATCGATCCCCGCCGGCGGGACGGCATCGGGGATCACGCGCTCGCGCAGCGCTTCGCCCAGTGTTGCGTCGCGGCCGGCGGCACGGACCCGTACGTCGGACGTCCAGACGCTGCCAGCAAGAAAATGCTCGATGCGCGCGGCGGTATGACGCGGCAGTACCTCGACCAGATCGCCCGCCACCCATTTGGCATCCGGCGGCGGCGTGAAGGCCAGATGATAGGCCGGCAAACCGGCGCTGCCCGGATTGAGCAGTTCGCGCTCGGCCAGCGGCCACGACGCAAAGCGCGGCCCATCGCCGGTCATCGACGACACCAGCGGACGGCCCAGCCATTCGCCAAGCCGTTCCTGCCAGCGTGCCCATGCCCCCGGATCGCCCCGGTCGACTTCGATGGGCTCGAATGCCGCCACCCCGCCCTGTGCCCGCAACCAGCCATCGAGCTTGCGACCGAATCCGCAGAATCGGTCGTAATGGCTGTCACCCAGCGAGAGCATTGCGAAACGCAACGTCGGCAGCGTCATCGCCTGATTCATCAGTTGCTGCGCAAACCGGCGCGCGCTGTCGGGCGGCTCGCCGTCGCCAAACGTGCTGACGATGAACAACGCCCGCTTGGCCGTGCCCAGTTGTGCCTGACCGATACGGGCGAGCGGCTGAATCTGCGCCGGCACGCCTGCCCCCTGCAACATGCCTGCCGTCTGCCAGGCGAGGCCCTCGGCCACGCCGCTTTGGCTTGCGTAGCCGATCAGCACCCCCTCTTCGGCAAGCGACGCGCCCACCGTTGCCCGCGGGCCGTGTTTCACCTCGACCGGGCGCGACGCCGCCAATGCACGCTTCTTCTTGCGGCGGTCGAGATAGAGCATCCAGCCGGTGACAAAGAACACCGGCATCATCAGGCTCGAAAACATCATCACGATGATGCCGGCCTGCCCGAAGAAGCTGCCGCGATGCAACGCGTAGATGCTTGTCATCAACTGGCCGCCCGTCGTTTTGTCCTCGTAGCGGTCTTCGTTGCGAATCTCGCCGGACGCCGCGTCCACATCCATGCGGCTGAACGCCCGCTCATGCGGCACCGACTTGTCCAGCCACGTCACCTGAAACGATCCGCCGGGCTTTTGCGCCGGGCGCAGATAAACCTTCGTAAAGTCCGGCACGCGGGCGGTAAAACTGCGCCACACCGTGTCTATGCCGTCTGCCGACGTCGAAGCCAGATCAGGCAACGCCGCCTTCGTACCCTCGCCCTTCCTGGCCATCTTCGGCTGGGCAGCCGGCTTGTTGCGTACGGGCTGCGGCACGCCGGCTATCGAGAACAGCATGCCGCGCCACCAGTCGTACGACCAGTAGAGGCCGGTCGTGGCCGACAGCAGATACGGCACCAGCACCACCGTGCCGATCACCGCGTGCAGATTCCAGAGAAACGGCCGCCCGCGCTTCTTGAAGTCGATATGGAGCCAGGCGCGCCAGTTGCCGACCCGGCGCGGCCAGCGCAGATACAACCCGCTCAGGGCCAACAGGAACAGCAGCAGCGTGGCCGCTGCCGTGATCTGCTTGCCGATTCCGTCCACGGTCAGGAAGCGGTGAACATCCATGATGAAGCGGAAGACGATATCGGCCCGCGAGCGGCCAAGCATCTGCCCGGTATAAGGGTCGACGAAGTACGTCTCGCCGCGTGTCCCGTCGCCAATCGACAGCCGTACGCCAACAGCGTCTTCCGGCGCGCGCGTCACTGTCACGAGCAGAATGCGACGGTCGGGCGCCGCAGCGCGCACCCGCGAGATCAGCTCGGGAATGGGCAGCGGTGGCGTGTCGCGCACCGCCACGGTCATCACCCCCGGACTGAAAGCCCGGGTAAGCTCTTCATAATAAGAAAGCAGCGCGCCGGTGAAACCGACCACTGCGAGCACCAGTCCGGCGGTAATGCCGAAGCACCAGTGCAACTGAAACCACAGTCTTTTCGTCATTGTTGTCGTCCAACGCACGTCCGTGCGCCGGCGGTGGCGCGTGCGTGGCAGGTGTGCCGTGCCGCAATCCCCGATGGACCACTTTGCGGCAATTACGGAATGTTATTGCAAACGATTCTCATACTCAATACCTACTTATCCTTCTCTCCCTTGTAGGCCCCATCCGACAGGAATTTCATAGAAAGGACGACCCCCCGTCGCTTTTTGAACGATTAGGATGAATTTATCGGCGCGGATGTCCGCGCTCCCGCCCACCGAACCGCCGCAAGTCACATCTCGTCCACCTTCCCCCTGCGCCCGCCGCACGGCCCCGGATACGACTTCCCGACCTGCGGCACGACAGCGACGGAGTGCCATGCAACCCTTAGCGTCTTCGCTTTACGCCTCGCCGACGACGACACCGGCCGACACGTGCGATGCCGACGTTGCTGCGGTGGCATTCTTCTTCGATCTCGACGGCACGCTAGCGCCGCTAGCCCCCCGTCCCGACGCGGTCCGGCTGCCGCGCGACACCGCCAGCGTGCTGGCCCGCCTGCTCGAGCGTACGAACGGCGCCATCGCGGTCGTCTCGGGGCGTGCCATCGACGAGATCGACGGCCTGCTCGCCCCGCTGCGCGTGGCCGCTGCCGGTCTGCACGGTGCCGAAATCCGTCATGCCGACGGGGAACTGATCCGGGCCGAGGGTCACGCTATCGACACGGTCCTGATCGCGGCGATGGTCTCGCCGCTGCATGCGCTCGTCGCCCTGCATCCCGGCCTGCTGCTGGAAAACAAGGGCAGCGCGCTCGCGCTGCATTACCGCAGTGCGCCCGAGTTGGCGGGCTTGGCACACGACGCGATGCGCGCGCTGGCCAATCTGCATGCCGAGCGCTTCGTGCTGCAACCCGGCAAGTTTGTCTTCGAATTGCGGCCGCGCCACGTCAGCAAGGGCCGCGCTATCACCACGCTACTGAAGGAGGTTCCATTCGCCGGGCGAACGCCACTGTTCGCCGGCGACGATCTGACCGACGAGGCCGGATTTGCAGACGTGAATGCGCTGGGTGGCATCACGATCAAGATCGGTCAGGGAGAGACTTGCGCCCATCACCGGTTACCGTCGCCGGAAGCGCTTACGGCTTGGCTGCTGACATTGCGCCATACCTCCCCGCCCCAACCCTCACAGGAGAATGGAGTATGAGTCGCTTAGTCATCGTGTCGAACCGGGTTGCCCCGATCACCGAAGGCAAACCTACCGCCGGCGGTCTTGCCATCGGCGTGTTCGACGCACTCAAGGACACCGGAGGCATGTGGTTCGGCTGGAACGGAGAAATCAACGCCGAACCGGCGAGCGCGCCCGAGATCGCCCGTCGCAACAACGTCACCTTCGCTACCGTGCCGCTCACGCGCCGCGACTACAACACGTACTACCGCGGCTTTTCGAACGCTACCCTGTGGCCGACGTTTCACTATCGCGACGACCTCGCGCGCTATCAGCGTGACGACTACAACGGCTACCGCCATGTCAACGCACGTTTCGCCGGGTTGCTCGCACCACTGCTCAAGCATGACGATCTGATCTGGGTTCACGATTACCATTTGCTACCGTTCGCGCAAGTCTGCCGTCACATCGGGCTAAAGCAGCGGCTCGGCTTCTTCCTGCATATCCCGTTCCCGTCGCCGCAAGTGCTCATGACCGTGCCGCCGCACGACGCCCTGGTACGCGCGATGTGCGAATACGATCTCGTCGGCTTCCAGACCGAAACCGACCGCACGGCCTTTACCGACTACCTGGTTCGGCATGCCGGGGGCACGCTGCACGACGGTGGCACGGTCACCGTCTACGACCGGACCCTGCTCACGGGCGTCTATCCGATCGGCGTGTATCCCGACGAGATTCAACAGCAGGCGACCGCCCGCGCCACGGTCAAACACATCCTCGATCTGAAGCAAGGGTTGCAGGAACGCAAGCTCATCATGAGTGTGGATCGTCTGGACTACTCGAAGGGGATGCTGGAACGATTCCGTGCCTTCGAGCGCTTGCTGGAACTGTGGCCTAACCAGCAAGGGACGGTGAGCTTCGTACAGGTCGCGCCGCCGAGCCGCTCGGACGTGGCGGGATATGGCGAGATCCGGCGTCAGTTGGAAACCGAGGCGGGCCATATCAACGGCCGCTTCTCCGATCTGGCCTGGACACCGCTTCGCTACATCAACAAACGTTACGATCACGAGGTGTTGATGTCGTTTTTCCGCGCCTCGCAAGTGGGCTACGTCACGCCGCTGCGCGACGGCATGAATCTCGTGGCGAAGGAGTACGTTGCCTCGCAAGACCCTGCGGACCCCGGCGTGCTGGTGCTGTCGTGCTTCGCGGGCGCTGCACAGGAACTGGACGGTGCATTGATCGTGAATCCGTACGATATCGACGGAATGGCCGAAGCGCTGCGCACGGCGCTGAACATGTCGCTGTCTGAGCGGCAAGCGCGCCACGCCACCATGATGCTGACGTTGCGCGAGCATAATCTGTCGACGTGGCGCGACCGCTTCATCGCCGACCTTCGTGCGCCGAAAGGCACCGTCAAGCCAGCCCTGTTGCGCCGACCGCAACCGGCTGCGGCCTGACGAAGGGGGCAGCCCCCGCCGCAAGGAGCCATGCCATGAGCCAACACGCCCCCTCGCCGAGCCCCCCGTGCGTCGAAGTCGAGACCGAAGGGCCGGTGACTATCATCACGCTCGCGCGTGCGGCACGGCGCAATGCGGTTGACCGCCACATGGCCGCCGCGCTGCGTGACGCCTTGCTGACCTTCGAGCAGGACGACAGCGCCAGTGTCGCCGTGCTGTGCGGCAAGGGGGCGTCGTTCTGTTCGGGTGCCGACCTCTCGGCGTTCGACGACCCCGAACGCCGCAACGAGGTCACGCCCGATGGCAGCGGCGACGGCCCGATGGGACTCACACGCCGGCATCTGGACAAGCCCGTGGTTGCGGCCGTCAGCGGTCACGCCGTGGCTGGTGGATTGGAACTGGCACTGTGGTGCGACCTGCGGGTGGCAGACGACTCGGCAACGTTCGGCGTCTTCTGCCGGCGCTTCGGCGTGCCACTCATCGACGGCGGCACGGTGCGTCTGCCCAGACTGATCGGCATGAGCCGTGCGCTCGACATGATCCTCACGGGACGCGCTGTCGGCGCACAGGAAGCCTACGAGATCGGACTGGTGAACCGGCTGGTGCCGGAAGGCATGGCACGCCAGGGCGCGCTCGCGCTAGCGCAACAACTCGCCGCGCTGCCGCAAGGTGCGCTGCGCGCCGACCGCCGGGCGGCTTACGCGCAATGGGATATGTCGCTGGAAGCGGCGCTGCGCCAGGAAGGCGCTGCCGGACATGCGGTGGTGTTCTCTGAGGGCATCGCCGGTGCCAGCGAGTTTCTCGGCGGCGTTGGCCGCCACGGTGCGCCGCGCGACAAGCCGTAACCGGCTGTGCCGCTGCGGCAACGCCCGGTCGTCTTACTTACCTGCCGGACGCGACTGCTGCACCTGTTCAAGACGCTTGCGCAAACCGTCCGCGATTTCCTTCTGATTCGCCTGCGTGGCAAAGTCGATGGCCGACAGCCCGATCTGGTTCTTCAAGCGCACATCCGCGCCGCCATCGAGCAGCACCTTGCATGTCGTGATGTGCCCGCCGCGCGCTGCCATCATGAGCGGCGTGGTGCCATTGGGCGACTCGGCATCGACGTAAGCCGAGGCATCGAGCAGGATCTTCACGATGTCGTCATGCCCATTGGTCGCCGCGTAATGCAGCGGAGCCCAGCCCTTCTTGTTGACCTCCGCATCCTTGTCGATCAGCAACTTGACCATCGGCGCGAGGCCTTGCAGCGAGGCGATCATCATGGCGTTCTCGCCTGCCGCGTTGCTGGCGTCGAGATCCGTGCGTTTGTCTTCGATCAGCAGGCGAGCAACATCGACCGACTTCTCGCGCATCGCGATCACCAGCAGCGGATTGCCCTTCTCGTCCGTCGAGTTCGGATCGACGCCCGCCTTCAGTGCCTGCGCGACAGCCTTCGTATCGTTGAAGACAACCGCCTTGACCAATGCGGAGTTGGACGTGGCGGCCGTGGCACACGCGGTCAGCCAAAGCACACTGAGTAACATCCAGGCTCGGATCATCGAAAATTTGCGCATCGGGGGGCTCCTGTCGGTAGTCCGTTGAATAACGTTAGGGGAAATTCGGTCAATCGGATGATGCGGGTCAGTGCTTTGCGGCCGCGAACAGGCGGAAAAAGTTCTCCGTCGTCGCATCGGCAATCTTCTGCAGGGGCTCGCCGCGCAAGTCGGCGATGAACTCGGCCACATGGCGCACGTAGCCGGGTTGATTGAGCTTACCGCGATAAGGTACGGGGGCGAGATATGGCGAATCCGTCTCGATCAGCATGCGCTCAAGCGGCACGCGTCGCGCCACGTCCTGCAAATCGCGCGCGCTTTTGAACGTGACGATGCCCGAGAACGAGATATAGAAATTCTGATCGAGTGCGCCCTGTGCAACGTCCCAACTCTCGGTGAAGCAGTGCATCACCCCTGCGGGCTCGCCGGCCTGCTCTTCGCGCATGATGCGCAACGTGTCGTCAGCGGCCGAGCGTGTGTGAATGATGAGCGGTTTGCCCGTGACGCGCGCCGCGCGAATATGCGTGCGGAAGCGCTCGCGCTGCCACTCCATCTCCTCGATGCTCCTGCCTTCGAGCCGATAGTAGTCGAGCCCGGTCTCGCCGATAGCGACCACCTTCGGCGTGGCGGCGAGACGCACGAGATCGTCGACGCTCGGCTCCGGCGTGTCTTCGTAATCGGGATGAACCCCCACCGAGGCGTATACGTTCTCGTGCTGCGCCGCGATCTCGAGCACCTGCGGAAGTGTCGGCAGATCGACCGAGACGCACAGGGCGTGGCTCACCTTGTTCTCGCGCATACGCGCGAGCAGGTCCGGCATCTGCTCGGCCAGTTCCGGGAAATTGATATGACAGTGCGAATCGATGAACATGATGTGCGATCGGTGCCGGTGGCCTGCATCAGAGCGATGCCGGTCCGCCAAACAACTGTTTGTATTGCAGGAAGAGCGCCTCGAGCAGCACGCGCGTATTGAGCGGGTGGTTCTGCACCTGACGCTGCTGCGCGAGCTCACGCAGGAAACCCAGCAGGTGAACGTCGTCCGTCGTGTCGCCACAACGGCGCAAAGCCTGCGCGTGCCCCGGGAAAAAGCGGACGGTGCCGGCCATGCGTTCGGCCAGTACATCGAAGCACCAGCGCTGCAACGTCTCCAGAATGCCCGGCAGGCTGCCCTTGTGCAGTTGTTCGGCGCAGGCGAAGGCGTCGATCGCCGCGCCCTGCGCAAGCTGACCGAGCAGCCAGTCGCGCCAGCCGCGCTCCTCCGGCTCAGCCAGCGCCCGCGCCGCAAGCGGCGCTCCACCGGCTTCGGCAAGCACGGCGGCGGCCTTGGCCACGTCGAGGCCGGTTTCGGCCATGAGCCATTGCGAGGCCTGAGCGCCGTCCGGGCGCGTGAGCACCAGACGGCGGCAGCGCGACAGGATGGTCGGCAACAGACGGTCGGGCTGGGTTGTCACCAGCAGGAAGATGACCCCTTCCGGCGGCTCCTCGAGCGTCTTGAGCAACGCGTTGGCCGCGTGTACGTTGAGCGCCTCGGCCGGATACAGCAGCACGACGCGCAGCCCCTGACGGTGCGATCCGATGCTCGCGAAATCGATCACCTCGCGCACCTGCTCGATCTTGATTTCCTTGCTCGGTGTCTTCGTCTTCTTGTCGCCATCCGCTTCGGCGCGAGCCTCGGCCCCCGGCAGGGTATCCGCCAGCACCTCAGGGCAGACGGCGCGAAAGTCCGGGTGATTGCCGCTGGCGAGCCACTGGCACGCACCGCAGGTGCCGCACGGCAAATGATCGTCGCGCGGTGATTCGCACAGCAGTGCCTGCGCGAACGTGCGGGCAAGCTCGACCTCGCCAATGCCCGGCACCGCTTGCAACAGCAGCGCGTGCGGCATCTGGGCGCGCAGATCGTTAAGGCGTGTCCAGTCCTGTGACTGCCACGGATACAGCATGTAGGCTCCTTGGCCGGAAGCGGCGTCTCGGGCGGAACACCGCGCCTAAATCGTGGGTAGATCGTGATGCAGCGTTGCCCTTTGCGGGCTGACGATGTCACGATGCCCCACGGGTGTCCTGCTCGTCGATGGAATAAGCGGATTATCGCGCGTCGGCGCGATCAGTGCCCGGGTAACCCCAGACGGGCGAACACGCCCGCGAGCTGACCGGCAATCGCCTCGATGCTCTGCGCCGCGTCGATCACGACAAACCGGCCACCCGCTTCCCCGGCACGGCGCAGGTACTCTTCACGCACGCGCGTGAAGAACGCCGCCGATTCGCGTTCGAATTTGTCGGGTGCTCTGGCGCCAGCCAGCCGCGCGGCGGCAATCGCCGGATCGAGATCGAACAGGATCGTCAGATCCGGTTGGCGCGTGCCCTGCACCCACCGCTCGAGCGTCGTCAGCTTGTCGATCGACAGACCGCGCCCGCCACCCTGATACGCAAACGTCGCATCGGTGAAACGGTCGGAGACGACCCAGTCGCCGCGTGCGAGCGCCGGTTCGATCACCTTGACCAGATGTTCCCGGCGTCCGGCGAACATCAGCAGCGCCTCCGTCTCGATATCCATCGGCTCATCGAGCACGAGTTTGCGCAGTGCCTCGCCCAGCGGTGTGCCGCCGGGTTCACGCGTGGCGACGACGTTGCGTCCCACGCTGGCGAGGCCCTGACGCAGCGTGTCGACAAAGGCGTTGACGTGCGTGCTCTTGCCCGCACCGTCAATGCCCTCGAAAGTCACGAACTTGCCCGGCACCGCTGCCGGGGACACGGAGGATTGCGTCATTGTTCACCTCGCTGATATTTGTCCACGGCGCGGTTGTGCTCCTGGAGATTCGTCGAGAAATGGCTGGTGCCGTCGCCGCGCGCCACAAAGTACAGCGCATCGGTCGGCGCAGGGTTCAGCGACGCTGCCAGCGACGCCACGCCCGGCAGCGCGATAGGCGTCGGCGGCAGACCGGCGCGTGTGTATGTGTTGTAAGGGGTATCCGTTTGCAGGTCGCGCTTGCGCAGACGCCCGGTGTACAGATCGCCCATGCCGTAAATCACCGTCGGATCGGTTTGCAGCAGCATGCGCTTGCGCAGCCGATTGATGAATACCGCCGCGACCTGCGAGCGCTCGACGGCCTGGCCCGTCTCCTTCTCGACGAGCGATGCCATGATAAGCGCTTCGTAGGGTGTCGTGTACGGCAGCCCCGGTGCCCGGGCGGCCCACGCCTCGTCCAGACGCTTCTGCATCAGACGGTAGGCCCGCTTGTACACATCGACGTCGCTCGTGCCTTTCGGAAAAAGGTAGGTGTCCGGGAAGAACATGCCCTCGGCTTCGGCCCGTTCGGCGCCCACCAGTTGCATGACGTCGGCATCGGGCAATCCGGCGGTATCGTGACGCAATGCCGGGTTGGCATCGATCTCCGAGCGCATTTTCTTGAAAGTCCAGCCTTCGATGATCGTCACCACGTACTGGTTGACGTCACCGCGCGCGAGCTTCTCCACCACCTCGACGGGCGTGACACCGGTCGCGAACTCGTAGTTGCCCGACTTGAGCTTCGTTCCCACATCCATGACGCGGGCAAGCAAATTGAACAGCAGCGGGTGGACCGGCACACCGCCGCCGCGCAATTGCGCGGCCACGCTGCGCACCGAGCTGTACGGCTTGATTGTGACGTCGAGCGTCGGCTTGCCCAGTTGCAGGGGGGTCTGCGCCCAATAATAGAAAGCGCCGCCCGCCGCCAGCGCGGCGACAATCAACAGGATCAACAGGCGTTTGATGAAAGACATGAATTGCAGGGTAAGCCGTGTGACGACAGCAGCGGGTTCGGGGGACTCGGTCAGCCGGATGTGCGTGGCAACGACGGTGTCGACGGGCGCGTATCGCGTGTCGAACCGGGCTCGCACGTTCTGCCGGAAGACCCAATATAATACTTTGACTTGCCGAACCCTCACAGATTGACAGGCTCTCCCGTTTATGACTTCCCAATGGCGTGATCTTCTGCCCCAACCGGCAGCCGCTTCTTCCTCCGACGTGCCGGCCGACGCGAGCGCTCGCGCCGCACAGTTCGAGGCGCTGCAAACCGGCAGTTTCGTCTCGCTCGCCAGCGATACCGGCCTCATCGCCGTGAACGGCGCCGATGCGGCAACCTTCCTGCATGGCCAATTGACCAACGACGTCGAGCGTCTTGGCTCCGCGCAGGCGCGTCTGGCTGGCTATTGTTCGGCCAAAGGACGATTGCTTGCCACATTCCTGATGTGGCGCGACACGTCGGCCGACGCCACGATCTATCTGGCGTGCGACGTCGACGTGCAAACGGCCGTGCAGAAGCGCCTCTCGATGTTCGTCCTGCGCGCAAAGGCCAAGCTGACTGATGGCACCGCAACCCACGTACTTCTTCAGGTCGGCGGCCCTGTCGCCGAGGCCGTATTGGCGAACACCTTCCTGTCGTTGCCCGCCGTAGCGCTGGGGGCCGCACACGCAACGCTTGGCGATGCCTCGACCAGCCTGATTCGCCTGCCGGACGCCGGCACGGCGCGCTCGCTCTCGCGCTTCCTGTGGAGCGTGCCGGTGACGCGGGCTGCCGAGGTGTGGGCGGCGTTGACACAGGCCCCGGGCCTCACTGTCGTTGCCCCTGCCCTTGCGGCATGGCTCGACGTGCACAGTGGCGTGGCGCGTGTCACGACAGCGACGCAGGAACAGTTCGTCCCGCAGATGGTGAACTGGGAGGTCGTGGGTGGCGTGAACTTCCGCAAAGGCTGCTACCCAGGACAGGAAGTGGTCGCGCGCAGTCAGTATCGCGGCACCATCAAGCGGCGCCTGCATCTCGCGCACGTGGACGGCGCACAGCCAGCGCCGGGGCAGGAACTGGTTGAGACGAGCGATCCCGACCAGCCGTGCGGCATGGTGGTACAAGCCGCACCGGCCCCGGATGGCGGCTACGACGCGCTCGTCGAAGTAAAGCTGGCCGCGCGCGAGACCAACGACGTTCGGCTTGGCAGTGCCGATGGCCCTGCCCTCGTGTTCGCCGAATTGCCGTACGAGATCATCGATCCGACGGAAACGCCCGCGTCGTCTGCGACGGCCTCCTGATCCGGCTGCCCCGCGACAGCCCATGGACTGCTACGTCTACTACCGCGTCTCGTCTCACAACGCCGCCGCCGCGCGTCAGGCCGTTGCGCAACTCTTCGCGCTGACGGCAGCGCGCTTCGGTGTATCGGGACGCCTGCAATGGCGTGCCGACGCCTCCGCCAACGACACCACCGCAGGCACCACGACCTGGATGGAGCGTTACGACGACGTGAGCCCCGCCTTTGTCGCGTCGCTAGCACCACTGGCGGTCGAGTCGGGGCTGACGACGCTGATCGAGGGCGACCGTCATACCGAGTGTTTCGTCGACGCGCAACCCCCATGTGTCTGATCGTCTTCTCGTGGCAACCCGACAGCGACACGCCGCTGGTGCTGCTCGCCAATCGCGATGAATTCTTCGAGCGTCCTGCCGAACCGATGCACTGGTGGCACGACCGCCCGGACGTGCTCGCGGGCCGCGACTTACGCGGTGGGGGCACGTGGATGGGCGTCAATCGCACAGGACGTTTTGCGGCACTCACGAACTTCCGGGACGGTCACGCCCCGATGGCGCCGAAGGACGCCCCGTCACGCGGCCTGCTGGTCTCGGCGATGCTCGACGCCACATCGTTCGGCGACGATCTGTCGCGCATCGAACGACATGCTCACGAGTACGCAGGCTTCAATCTGCTCGCGGGAGATTTGCCGGCGGGCAATTTGTTCTGGTTGGGGAATCGGGCCGATCACGTCGGCGGCCATGTGTGCGTGCCGCACGCGGCCCCCATCGCTCACGCTATCGCGCCGGGCATCCACGGCCTGTCCAACGCCGTGCTGGATACGCCCTGGCCGAAACTGATCAGCCGCCGCGACGCGCTTGCCAGCGCGCTCTCGCAAAATGCCGACGACGCCACGCTGTTGCAGATCATGCGCGACACGGTGCAAGCACCGGATGACGCGTTGCCCGAGACGGGCGTCTCGCGAGAATGGGAACGCTCGCTGTCGGCGACGTTCATCGCGTCGCCAGCCTACGGAACCCGATGCACGACACTGCTTCGTTACCATCGCAACGGCCGCATCGACATGGTGGAAGTGACCGTGACACCGGGCCAGTTGCCCAATGTTTTGTCCGATCGCCGCGATTTCTCTTTCGTCGCCGCCCCCCCGCGCACTTAACCGCGCCCTGCCTCGTCTGCGCTTACCTTCGGCGCGTTTCTCAGTTTCGGCATTTAAATTGGGAATTTCCCCTTAGCGATCTCCTGCCATCCTATCTGTATTACGTAGTGGCAAGTCATAATCGACGGAACTGACACTAGGCTCATTCCGATTTCGTGCAAAAACGCCACATTCTTCGTCATACAAACATTTCACCGTCTTACATTTGGCTATAATTGCACGCCAAACTTTCGGGAATGCTATGGAAAGCACGACGCGAAACAGCGTCGGCCTTCTCGCCATATCCGGCCGTTTAAAGTGGCGGCCGAGAAAACGCCTAAGACGGGAATCGCGCGTGGCATAGCAAAGCGGTAATCGCTTTTTTTCCACTAATTCGCCATGCCATATAACATCGACGCGCAAAAGATGCGTCGCGCGCCGCAATGGGCTTCGGGGGAAGTCAGCATTGCGGCACCTACGCCAGTACAAGCGATATCCGCACAAGCGGCGGCGGCAGCATTGGTCAGCCCCGTTGCGCGCTGGAACCTGCCCGTGCGCCGGTGGGCATATCGTCAGTCGGACAGCGCTTCGGCCGGCAAGCCGGACGTCGGCGTGATCGACCCCATGCTGCGCCGCCGGCTGAGTCCGCTCGCGCGGCTCGCGCTGTCGGCCGCCGTGGCTTGCGGCCCGCTCCCGCAAGCGTGCCGTGTGGTGTACGCGTCCCAACACGGTGAAATTCAGCGAACGACGCAAATGCTGGAGGCTCTCGTGCGTCGCGAGCCTCCCTCACCGACCGCGTTCAGCCTGTCGGTGCTCAATGCAACGCCAGGAGTACTGAGCATTGCGCGTAACGACCATTCCGCCATCAATGCCGTCGCGGCATCCGACGATACGCTCGGCTATGCATTGCTCGACGCGTGGACACAACACCGGGAAATGCCGGACACGCCGTTGCTGGTCATTCATGCCTTCGACGCTCCGCCCGCCTGCTACGGCCCGACATCGCGTCAACCCGGCGACGGTGCGAACGCCCTCGCGCTTCTGATCGCGTCTGACGCCACGGCACGTCTGACCTGCACGATGCACTTGCCCACCAAGGGCAGCACCTACGCAGAGCATCACTCGCAAAGCAGCAGCCTGATCACGTCGCTCACGGGGGGTGGCAGCGACATCTGGCACGGTAAGCGCCATGACTGGCAATGGGAATGGCAGGAGGAAGCTCAGCATGCGCATCGCTGACACCCTGCGCCGATGCGAGCCGCTTCGCCGTCGGGCGGCATCCCTATTGCTATGGTCCTGCTTCGCCGTCGGCGGCCTTGTCTTCTCGCTGATCGTGTTTCCTGCGCTGTTATTGCTGCCGGTGTCGGTGCGCCGTCGCCGCCATTACGCCATGGCAATGGTTCATCGCTGTTTCGCATCGCTGGTCGCGGCATGCCGTGCGATGGGCGTGATGCGGTTCGACATCGAGAATGCCGACAGGCTGCGCCATCTCGGACGCGTCATCGTGATTGCCAACCACCCGTCGTATCTGGACGTTGCGGTGTTGCTCGCGCTCATGCCGCGTGCGTGCTGCATCGTCACGAGCCGGCACTGGCGCAACCCGTTCTTCGCGGGCATCGTGCGCGCGGCCGGCTACCTGCGCAACGACGGCGGTCCTTCGCTCGTGAGCGCCAGCGAAGCGACGCTGGCCGATAACGTGCCGCTCATCGTTTTTCCCGAAGGCACACGCAGTCCGTCGCGAGGACGGCTTGGCAAGTTCTCCCGGGGCTTCGCACACATCTCGCTGGCCCATGACTGTCCGATCGTGCCGGTCCTGATCGACTGCGACCCGCCCGCGTATACAAAACAGCACCGGTGGTACTCCATTCCGGTCGTCAAGCCGACGCTGCGCATCCGGGTGCTGGATGCTGCGCTGCGCCCCGGCGTCGCGCTACCGCCCGGCGACAGTCTCGGCGCGCCGGCCTTCCGCCCGGAATTCTGCCGGGAACCCGGTGCCCGCAGCGAGACGAATGCCGCGCAGATGCCTCTGGCCGCGAGACGTCTGACCACGCTCGCCGAACATTTTTTCATCGATCAGATTTCTCAACATGGTTTCTCTAGAACTTGAGATCAAGCAATTGATCGTCCAGGCACTTGAACTGGAAGACATTGGCGTGGACGACATTCTCGACGACGTCCCCCTGTTTGGGGATGGCCTCGGCCTGGACTCCATCGACGCCCTCGAACTGGGTATCGCCCTGCGCAAGCGCTTCGGCTTGCAAATCGAATCGAGCGATGAGACGGCACGCGCGCAGTTCCGCAGCGTTGCCACCCTGGCGCAGTTGTTGCGCGAACGCGGTTGCGCCCAGTAAGGAAACTTTGCGATGAGCACCTTGACGTTACCCCTGTCCGACGACGAAATTCTGTCCCGCTTGCGCGCCATTCTGCACGACACCTTCGAGATCGCTCCCGAGCGCATCACATTGCAGGCCCATCTGTTCGAGGAGTTAGATCTCGACAGCATCGACGCCGTGGACCTCGCCATTCAGCTTCAACGCATGACCGGCAAGCGCATCAAGCCCGAAGAATTCAAGAGCGTCCGCACCGTCGAAGACGTGGTATCTGCGGTACGAACCTTGCTCAACGACTGACCCTCACGCATGTCCCGACTCCATGCCGATGCCGCGGCGTCGCTGCCTCACGCCCCCCAGCCACGGGTGCGCTGGCAGTCCGTTGTCGCTGCGCTCGCCTACCCGGTGCTGATCCTCGCCGGGATCTCGCTGGTCGCGCCACGCTATCTCGCGCTGATGCTGCTCGTTGGGATATTCCTGCGTTACCGGCGCAATTTGCGGGCGCACCGCCTGCTCATGCCCGTCGAATGGGCTGTCGCCGGGGGGCTGGCAGCCCTCGCGTGCGCCACGGCGCTGAGCAATAGCGAATTGCTGCTGCGTTGCTATCCGGTCGCCGTCAATCTCGGCATGGGACTCACGTTCGCCATGTCGTTGCGCTCGCCCATGCCGATGGTCGAGCGTATCGCCCGGCTGCATCAACCGGATTTGCCGGCGGACGCCACGCCTTACCTGCGCAACGTCACGCGCGTATGGATTGCCTTTTTCGTCTTCAATGGCGCCGCTGCACTCGCCACGGCGCTTTGGGCGTCGCGGGAGATCTGGTCGCTCTATAACGGCGGCATCGCGTATGTGCTCATCGGTTTGCTGTTTGCGGCCGAATGGATGTGGCGTCGGCGCATGCTCGCGAGGAAGGCGTCCGCAAACGCCACCGGCACACCTCATCCGGAGGCATCGGCATGAGCGCCCTCGCCGCGATCACACGGCAAGCGCCCGGCTGTACGCCATTGGCCGAGATGCTGCGCATGCCACGCGCGCCTTCGCTTGTCGTGTGCGTCGACGGCCGTTCACCCGCCAATGTGTCCGCAGCCCTGACGACCGCCACGTGGCACAGCAGGGTCCGGTCGTTGCGCGCAGCCTTTGCGGTACGGCCTGCACAACGGCTCGCGATGTGTCTGGACGACCCGCTCGATATGAGCTGCGCGCTCTTCGCCGCGTGGGCGGCAGGTAGAACCCCGGTCGTGCTGCCGAATGCGCTGGCGCAAACGCAGCGCGACTTTGCCTTCGCCTTCGACGAAGCCATCGATGCCGACACATTGGCGCGTGCGCTCTGCTCCGAGGGTAGCGAAGACGCGAACGGCGCGGCCAGCCACGAAACAACCGTTGCGGGCGATGCCCTTCCCCCGTCGAGCCAGTTGATCATCTACACGTCGGGAAGCAGCGGCGAGCCGAAAGCGATCACGAAAACGCTGGCGCAACTTGACGACGAAGTGCAGGCGCTTCATAGACATTGGGGCACGCAGCTCCAGAATGCGCTGGTGGTCGCGAGCGTGCCATGCCATCACATTTATGGCCTGTGGTTTCGCGTGCTCTGGCCGCTGGCCGCAGGCGTTCCCTTCGCCCGTCACACTTTCGCGGAACCTTCGCAAGCCCAGACATGGCGTACGTGGCCGGCAGTGGTCTGGATCGCGGGCCCCGCGCAATTGACACGTTGGCCGGCATTACTCGCCGAGGGCACATGGTCCGACACCCCTCGTCTTACGTTTTCGTCCGGCGGTCCGCTGCCTGCGGACGCAGCGCAGCAGTTCTCCGATCTCGTGCGGGTCGCGGGTGCGCAAATATCGCAGGACAGCGCGTACGCGCCGGTAGAAGTCTTCGGCAGCACGGAGACGGGTGGCATCGCGTGGCGTCGACAGGATCGTGCATCCCATTGGACGCCGTTCGACGACACGACGGTGCGTGTCTCCGAGGATGGGGCACTGGAAATCTGCTCGCCGCGTGTCAACAACGGGCATTGGTGGCCCACCGACGATGGCGCTATTGTGAATCCCGACGGTTCGTTCGCCATGACGGGCCGTCTCGATCGTACCGTCAAGATTGAAGGTAAGCGGGTCTCGTTGCCTGCGGTGGAAGCGGCACTGTTGCGCCATGAATGGGTCGACGATGCCGCAACGGTCGTGATCGCAGGGCGCCTCGCCGCCGCTGTGGTCCTCAGCCGTGCCGGCAGGCGCGCGTGGCGCGAGCAATCGCTCAAGGCGGTGCGCAGCGCGATACGCGACACGTTGGCCGAGACATTCGACGCGACCGTGCTCCCGAGACGCTGGCGTTTCCTCGCGGCACTGCCGCTCAATGAAAGGGGCAAGCGCACGGCGGCCGATGTCATGGCGCGCTTCGCGCCGGCGTCGCCCTGGCTGCCTTCTGTGATGGGCGTTCGGTTGAACGACGGCGACAGCGCTCTGCCAGAGCACGCCGATGCCGTCGTGATGTCATTGCGTGTGCCGCCCGACCTGGCCCATTTCGACGGTCATTTCCCCGGACTTCCCCTGCTGCCCGGCGTAGTGCTGATTGACTGGGCGGCTCGATTCGCTGCGGAACACGCGTCGCGGGACTCCGCGCTTCGTGCGTGGGTCAGTGCACCGACCTCGTTACAGCAAGTCAAATTTTTGGCGCCGGTACTGCCGGGAACACGGTTCGAACTCACGCTGACGTTCGATGCTGCACGCCTTCGCGTGCACTACGCGTACGAAGGAGCCCGCGGCCCGGCCGCTACCGGCTATCTCGCGTATGCTGCGTTGCCGGACATTGCCGGAGACGTGCCACGATGACCGGACGTCTCGCTTGCGGACTGTCGCGCGACGGTTTCATGCCGTGCGTTCTGATCCCGGTGTACAACCACCCCGCACATATCGCTCGCATCGTCGACACGCTGCTCGCGCGGGGTCTGCCAGTGTTGCTGGTCGACGACGGCAGCGACGCGCCAACACGGGCCGTGCTTGAATCGATTCATGCCGGTCACCCCGAAGCGGTGACGCTCGAGCGGCTGCCACGCAATCTTGGCAAAGGCGGTGCCGTCGCTCACGGTTTGCAACGGGCTCACGCGCGCGGCTACACGCACGCGCTGCAAGTCGATGCGGATGGGCAGCACGATCTCGCGGACGTCCCGATGTTTCTCGACGAGGCCCGGCAGCGCCCCGATGCGGTGATCTGCGGTACACCGCGCTACGACGCGTCTGTGCCCAAGGGGCGTTTGTACGGCCGTTATATCACCCACTTCTGGGTGTGGGTAGAAACGTTATCGTTCGACATTGCCGATTCGATGTGCGGCTTCCGCGTGTATCCGCTTGCCGCGACCGCTGCGTTGCTGGCACGGCACCGGCCGCCAGCGCGCATGGCCTTCGACACGGACATTCTGGTGCGTCTGTACTGGCAAGGCGTGCCGGTGCAGAACCGGCGCACGCGTGTCGTCTACCCGGAGAACGGGGTATCGCATTTCCAGATGTTCCGCGACAACGTCGGCATTTCGTGGATGCATACGCGGCTCGTTTTCGGGATGCTTCCCCGCATACCGGCACTGTTTTGGCGAAAGCTGCGCCGCCAGACCACTGTGCCAGCGCCATCCTCGCCGCACGCCACCGAGGCGGACCTGCCATGGTGGAGGCGCCCCGAACGCGGCAGCCTGCTGGGCATGCGCCTGCTGGCGCTCGCATGCCGATGGTTTGGCCTGCGTGCGGCACGCGTCTGCCTGATCCCGGTGGTGGCCTATTTCGCATTGAAGGACACGCAGGCATGCGCCGCCTCGCGCGACTACCAGCAGCGACTCAGCGTGGTGGCCCCCGAGCTTGGGTTCGCGGCCCCGACGCGCTGGCGCACCTTTCAGCACCTGCTCGCGTTCGCCAACGCCGCGCTGGATAAATTCGCCGCCTGGCGCGGACTGCTCGGCGAGCGCCATGTCCGGATCGAAGATCACGCCACGCTCGACACGGCGGCAAACGATTCACGCGGGGCACTCGTCATCGGCTCGCATCTCGGCAATCTCGAGATGACCCGCACACTCGCCCGTTCGCGCGGCATCGATCGCATTCATGCGGTTGTCTACACCCGCCACGCCCAGCGCTTCCGTTCCATGCTGGCCGGTTCGAATCAGGACTTTGCGGAAAACCTGATCGAGGTCGACGACATCGGCCCGGCCACGGCCATCATGCTGCGCGAGCGTATCGATCGTGGCGACTGGCTCGTCATTGTGGGTGATCGCGTGCCGTCCGCCGACGGTGGGCGGGTGGTGCAAGTCCCCTTCCTCGGCGCATCCGCGCCGTTTGCGCAAGGCCCGTTCATTCTCGCGGCATTGCTCGAATGTCCGGTGTACCTCCTCTTCTGTCTGCGAGACGAGGCGACTTACCGGCTCTATTTCGAGCGGTTCGCCGACGCCGTCGAATTGCCTCGCGCCAGACGCGAAGCCGCATTGCACACCTATGCCGAGCGCTACGCGCATCGACTCGAGCACTACTGCCGGCAATACCCGATGCAGTGGTTCAATTTTTTCGATTTCTGGCAAGGCAAGGCGCCACAGTCATGATGGAACCCCCGATTTCACTCTCCGGCCCCAATGACGGCACCGGCCATCCTGCACGCCCCACCGCGCAGGATGGTCTGCCCGGCGGCAACGCGGGCCGAGCCGACGCCGCTGCGGTGGTGTTCGGCCCTGATCGTCTGACGATCGAAGACATTCTCGCGCTGGCGCACCGCACGCGCGTTGCCCGTTTGTCGGCCGCCCCTGCATGGCAAGACCGCATTCGTCGCGGCGTGAACGCGTTGCATGCCCACCTCGCGGCCGGACGCCCCGTCTACGGCGTGACTACCGGTTACGGCGATGCCTGTGTCGTCGACGTGCCCGCATCGCTCATCGACGCCTTGCCTGCCCAACTGACCCGATACCACGGCTGCGGCATGGGGGAATGGCTTGAGGACGACGCCGTGCGCGCCGTGCTCGCATGCCGTCTCGCGTCGCTCGCGCAGGGATACTCGGCGGTGCGCCCGGAACTCCTGGAGGCGCTCGTGCATCTTCTCGCCCACGACGTGTTGCCGCGAATTCCGGCGGAAGGCTCCGTCGGCGCAAGCGGCGACCTCACACCGTTGTCCTACGTCGCGGCAACGCTCATCGGCGAGCGTGACGTGATGTATCGCGGCCGCCTTTGCGCCGCATCCGACGCGCTGGCTGCCACGGGAGGCGCGCCGATCCGATTGGCGCCCAAGGAAGGGCTCGCGCTCATGAACGGCACGGCCGTCATGACGGCGCTGGCCAGCCTCGCCTTCGCGCGCAGCCGTACGCTGGCGCGCCTGGCGTCCCGGCTGACCGCGCTGACGACCGTGGCGCTCGACGGCCGCGCCGCGCACTTTCATCCGACGCTTTTCGACGCCAAGCCTCACGAGGGTCAACGCGAAGCGGCCCGTTGGATCCGGGACGATTTGGCCGGGCGCACAGCGCCCCCCGAAGCACGGCTCCAGGATCGCTACTCGCTTCGCTGCGCACCGCACGTTGTCGGCGTGCTTGTGGACGCGCTCAGTTGGGTGCGTCGCGATGTCGAAAACGAAATCAATAGCGCCAACGACAACCCGCTCATCGACCCGGACACGGGCGAGGTGCACCACGGCGGCAACTTCTATGGCGGCCACATCGCCTTCGCCATGGATAGCCTGAAGACCGCCGTCGCCAATATCGCCGACCTGATGGATCGCCAGTTGGCGCTGCTTGTGGACGACAAGTTCAACAACGGCCTGCCGCGCAATCTCAGCGGTGCGACGGGCCCGCGCGCACCGATCAATCATGGCTTCAAGGCCGTTCAGATCGGCGCGTCGGCGTGGGCGGCGGAGGCGCTCAAGCACACCATGCCGGCCAGTGTGTTCTCGCGTTCCACCGAGTCGCACAATCAGGACAAGGTCAGCATGGGCACGATTGCCGCGCGCGATTGCCTGCGCGTTCTGATGCTGACGGAACAGGTTGCAGCGGCGCACACCCTCGCCGTAGCGCAGGCGGTGAGACTGCGTGTGCGCCTCTCGCCCGGCGATGCCCCGTTGCCCGGCACCCTGCGTCAGTGGCTCGATGCCGTTGCCGCGCATTCGCCGTTCGTCGAAGAAGACCGGGCGCTTGAACATGAGTTGCGTGCCGTCCGTGCGTGGCTTGCCGATGGAGGCGATCTGCCCCATGACGACTGACACCCCCGGCCGCCGCCCGGAAAAGGCCCCCTGGCTCATCGCATCGGCTGACGTGGAGATTCCGTTCCACGACGTCGACGTGATGCAAGTTGCTTGGCACGGGCATTACGTCAAGTACTTCGAACTTGCCCGCTGCGCTTTACTGCGCCGCTTCGACTACGACTACCCGCAAATGCAGGCGTCCGGCTATCTCTGGCCGGTCGTCGAGTGCCATCTCAAGTACGTTCGCCCCGCGCGCTACGGACAGCGCGTGCGTGTGACCGCATCGCTGACCGAGTACGAGAATCGGCTACGCATTGCCTATGAGATTCACGATATCGTCACCGAAACGCGCATCACCAAGGGCTATACCGTGCAAGTCGCCGTCGACGCGCGCAATGGCGAGTTGCAGTTCGTGAGCCCGCCCGTGGTGCTGGAGAAGCTGGAGGCTGCATGGGCCGTCAGTTGATCCGGCGCGTGGCAGGCGCGCTGCTCCCCGTGATGCTGATGTGCGTCGCGTTGTCTCCCATGTCTGCGGTCACGGCCGCCGAGTCCTTGCCATCACAGGAATCCGCCGCCGATCTGGCATTGCTCAAGCGCATTCTGGGGCAGATCGGCGCCTATCCCGTGGTGCACGCCGATTTTGTCCAGACGCGAACGTCGGCATTGCTGACGACGCCGGCACTCACGCGTGGCGCGTTGGTGTTCGTGCGCGAGCGAGGTGTGGTCTGGCAGGTGCGTTCGCCCGAGCCGCACGGGTACGTCTACGGCCGGCAGCGCAGCGCACGCCTCGATGCCGATGGCAATCTGCTGTCGCTCGACACGCAACCGTCGGCCGTCACGCAGCAGATCAACGAATGGACGAATGCGTTCATGATCGGCGATACCAGTGGGCTCGCCTCGCAATTCGCGGTGTCCGTCACGGGCACGGTGAACCGCTGGCAGATCGTGCTGACGCCGTCTCAGCCGCAGATTGCCCAGGCGATGCGGCGCCTGACACTCAGCGGTGACACCGTCGTGCGTGCCGTGACGCTCGACACCCGGCGCGGCGAATCCGTTCGCTGGCAATTTGAGAAGGTGCGCACGGGCGAGACGCTCGACGCCCACGAGCAACGCTTGCTGCGAACGGTCGAATGACACCCCATACCCGGGCAATTCGCCGCGCGCTCACACTGGCTCTCGCAGCAGGCCTCGTGCTGCTGGGCATCTGGCTATTGGCGGTGCGCCACCTGCCCCTGCAGACTAACGTTCTGGCGCTATTGCCTGCGACGGAGCGCAATCCCGTCGCAGAGCAAGCTGTCGACCATCTTGCGGGCAGTGTGAGCGACCGTGTCGTGGTGCTGATCGGCGCCGAGGACGCGAGCGCTGCGCGCGCTGCGGCGGCACGTTTCGATGCCCTGGCGCGAGCCAATGACGCCTTCTCCAGCGTGCAGGGCAAAATCCCGCCGTTCGATCCCGCGTTCCTTTCGAATTTCTACCTGCCCCACCGCTTCCAACTGCTCTCGCAGGAAGACCGGGCGGTGCTGGAAGCGCAGCTTCGGCGCAATCCGTCCGAGCCCACGGCACTGCCACCGCTGTCGCTTGCCAATTCCCCGTTCGGACTGACCGATGCTGCCGACGACCCGTTTGGCTGGCTCGACCGCTGGCTCACGCGTCTGCCGTTCGGTCAGCTTCGGATGTTGCCCGAGAACGGTTGGCTGAGCGCCCGGCACGAGGGCAAGACGTGGGTGCTCGTCCTGCTGCAAACGCGTGGCCCCGCGTTTGACAGCGACGTCCAGCAACGTGTCATTCGATTCTTCGACACGGCGCAAGCGCAGATCGTTGACGGCTCGCCCGGTTTGGAAGTGCTTCGCAGCGGCGCCGTTTTCCACGCAGCGGGCGCGAGAGCGCAAGCCGAGAGGGAATTACACCGCATCGGCATCGTCGCCACGTTAGGGATTGCCCTGCTGACGCTCTGGGCGTTCCGCTCGGGCCGTCTGCTCGCCATGGGATTGGCGACCGTGGCCTTCGGCACGCTATGCGCGGCCGTCGCAACGCTGGTGATCTTCGGTGAGCTGCATCTGCTCACACTCGTCTTCGGTGCCGCGCTGATCGGCGAGACAGTCGACTACGCCATCCAGTACTTCGTCGGCGTTGGCGGTTTGACACGCGATGCCGCGCAACGAACGTTGCCCGTCATTCGTCCGGCATTGCGTATCGCGCTCGCGACCAGCGTACTCGGCTACGCGATTCTCGGCGCAGTGCCCTTCCCCGCACTGCGCCAGATTGCCGTATTTGCCCTCGCCGGGCTGCTCTCGTCATACGTGTTCGTCGTCTGGGCGCTGCCGGCCTTCCTTCCCCGAGAGGTGCCTCCCCTTCGTGCGCCGGTGATCCGGCTTGCGCAACGCTGGCTTCGCCTCTGGGGCGCGGCGCTCGCCGGCCGGCAAGGCACGGTCATTGGATGTCTGATCCTGCTGGCATGCCTGCCCGGCTGGTGGCGTCTGGGCGTCGACGACGACATCCGCCGTCTGATTTCGCGCGATCCGGCATGGGTCGCACAAGAGCAAGCGATCTCTCGCATCACCGGCATCGACGGCGCGACGCAGTTCTGGCTCGTGCAAGCCGACAGTGAAGAAGCCCTGCTGCGTCGCGAGGAACAGCTCGGCGCACGCCTTGATCAGGCGGTAGCGGGCAAGGACGCTCCCTTCAGCGGCTGGACGGGCATCTCTCAGTTCGTGCCCTCGGTTCAGCGGCAACTCGACAATCGCGCGCTGCTCGGCGCCACCCGTTTCGACGCCCCGGACACGCTGGCGACGGCCATGACTCGCGCCGGATTCCGTGCGCAATTCGCACACCAGTATGCCAACGCCTATGCCGCCGAGCACGAGACGCCGCCGCTTCGCATCGGCGATTGGCTCGCCTGGCCGGGCTCGACCCCCTATCGCATGCTCTGGATAGGGCCGGTCGGCAGTTCGTCAACGCCACAGGCAGACCCCGTGAAGTCCGGCGGTTTCGCGAGCCTTGTGCGCCCGCAAGGTCTGCGCGACAGCGACGCGGCCGCGCGCGTGGCAGCCGATTTGCCCGGCGTGACCTACGTCGATAAGGCGGCATCCATTTCGAGCCTGTTCGCACGCTATCGGCGCGCGAGCGGACTGTGGTTCGCGGCTGCACTCGTCGTCGTGGCGGGCCTGCTCGCCCGTCGATACGGATGGCGCGGCGCGCTTGCCACGATCATGCCCACGCTGCTCGCCACCGCCGCCGTTTTCGCGACGTTCGGCTACCTCGGTCTGCCGCTCACGTTGTTCGCGCAAATGGGCTTGATGCTCGTGCTTGGCGTCGGTGTGAACTATGCAATCTTTCTGCGCGAAGGCGAACTGCGCGCCGGTGAAGACGAGCGGATGGCCGCGATTGCCGTGGCCGGCACGCTGATGTCGGCGGCGACCACGTTGCTGTCGTTCGGTCTGCTCGCCTTTAGCGGCATGCCGAGCCTGCAAGCCTTCGGTCTGACCCTGACGATCGGCATCGCCCTTGCGCTATTGCTCGCGCCCTATAGCTTGCGCTTTCCGGAATTGCGTTCATGAAGTCCCCTGTCTATCTCCACGCGCTCGGCATGATCAATGCGCTGGGCCATGACTTGCCCGGCATCGCCGCACGCCTGTTTGCCGGCGACACGACGGGCATGCAGAGTTGCGAAAACTGGCACACAGCCGGTACGGCCCTCGCCCCTATGGTGGGTGCCGTGCGTCTTGCCGATCACGAACTTCCCCCGCTTCCCGCCCGGTTAAAGCGATACGACTGCCGCAACAACCGGTTTCTGGTCGCGGCAGCGGAGCCGCTACGCGCGGTGCTTGCGCAGCATATCCAATGCTACGGCGCCACGCGCATCGGTGTGGTGATCGGCACGAGCACCTCCGGTATTGCAGAAGGCGAAGCTGCGCTGCGCACGCTTGCGGCCAATGGCGCGTTGCCGGCGCACTACCACTACATCCAGCAGGCACTCGGCGCACCGGCACAATTCGTCGCCGAGCTTCTCGGGGTTCACGGCCCCGCCTACGCCATCTCGACAGCCTGCACCTCGAGTGCAAAGGCCTTCGGCGCGGCGCGCCGCCTCATCGATAGCGGCATATGCGATGCCGTGGTGACCGGTGGTGCCGACGCCCTGTGCGCGCTCACCCTCGGCGGCTTCGGCGCCCTCGAATCGCTCTCGCAAGGCCTGTCGCGCCCGATGAGCCGCAACCGTGACGGTATCAACATCGGCGAAGGCGCAATGCTCTGCCTGATGTCGCGTACGCCGGGCGACATCGTCTTTTCCGGCATCGGCGAGTCGAGCGATGCGCACCATATTTCAGCGCCCGCTCCCGACGGCAGCGGGGCCATCGAGGCCATGCGGGCTGCATTGCGCGACGCCGGTCTCGCGCCCTCGCAAATCGACTATGTGCATCTGCATGCGACCGGCACTCCGAAGAACGACGCCATGGAAAGTCTCGCCACGCATACCTGCTTCGGCGCCGCCCCATGGGTGAGCGGCACCAAACCCATGACAGGTCATCTGCTCGGGGCCGCAGGCGCCACGGGCATCGGCATTTGCTGGCTCACGCTCGAAGCGGATGGCCGATTGCCGCCGCACCTCTGGGACGGCGACGTCGACACGGCGCTCAGTCCCCTGCGGCTCGCCCCGCTTGACACCACGCTCGGCCGTGCACCTCGCCACGTGATGACGAACGCCTACGCATTTGGCGGCAACAACGCCAGCGTGGTTCTTTCGCGCGCGGAGGCCCTGTGATGTCAGCGTCTTCCGCCTGGCCGTCTATCGAATCGTTGCTGCCGCACCGGCCGCCCATGCTGCTCATCGACGCCGTATGCGAATACGATGCCGCGTCGATCGGCGTTCAGGCCACACCCGACGCACGCGCCTGGTACGCCGACGCGAACGGCAACATGCCCATTCACATCGTGATCGAACTCATGGCACAGGCGATTGCCGCCCATGAAGCGCTGACGCGTCGTAATAGCGGTCTGCCACCGGCACCCGGCGTGCTGCTCGGCACACGCCGCCTCGAAGCGCGCGTGGCGTCGCTGCGTGCGGGTGTCACCGTCCGGGTGCACGCCACCTGCGTGCTGCGCGACGACACCGGCAACGGCGCCTACGACTGCTGGGTCGATGTCGACGGCGAGTCTGTCGCCAGCGCGACGATCAAGGTGCATCAGCCGGCCGATTTTTCTGCATTTTTTTTGGAGCATCTATCATGACCCGACGCGTTCTCGTCACCGGCAGCAGCCGGGGCATCGGGCGGGCCATCGCCCTGCGTCTCGCTCAGGACGGCTTTGCCGTCACCGTCCATTGCCGCGAGCAGATTGCCCCCGGCGAAGCCACCGTTGCCGACATTCGCGCGGCCGGCGGCACCGCTCACCTCTTGTCGTTCGATGTACGCGACAGGCAGACCTGTCGCCAAATGCTCGACGCCGACGTTGCCGAACATGGTGCCTACTACGGCATCGTCTGCGGCGCGGGCATCACGCGCGATAACGCCTTCCCCGCCTTGTCCGACGACGATTGGGACAGTGTCGTGGACACGAGCCTCGACGGCTTCTTCAACGTCGTACACCCGCTCACGATGCCGTTGGTCCGTCTGCGTGCAGGCGGACGCATCGTCACGGTCGCGTCCGTTTCCGGGGTCATGGGCAATCGCGGTCAGGTGAACTACAGCGCGGCGAAAGCTGGCCTGATCGGCGCCACCAAGGCGCTTGCCGTCGAACTCGCGTCACGCCGCATTACCGTCAACTGTGTCGCGCCGGGACTGGTGGACACGGGCATGCTGGAGGGCGTGGCATTGGACGAAGCGCTGCGCATGGTACCGATGAACCGCGTAGGCACACCCGACGAGGTGGCGCACGTGGTGTCGTTCCTGATGTCGGACGGTGCGAGCTACGTGACCCGCCAGGTCATCGGCGTCAATGGAGGGATTGTCTGATGACACGCGTTGTGGTGACCGGTTTTGGCGGCGTGACTGCCCTCGGCAGCCGCTGGGAAGACATCGAGGTTGCATTGCGCGCCGGGCAGAACGCCGTGCGCCGCATGCCGGAGTGGGACTACTTCGAAATGCTCAACGGGCGCCTCGCCTGTCCGGTGGAAGACTTCGCGCCGCCGCCGCACTGGCCGCGCAAACAATTGCGCTCCATGGGACGGGTGGCCCAACTCGCGCTTCGGGCGACGGAGCACGCCGTCGCTCACGCAGCACTCGACGTAACCGCGGGCGATCTCGGCGATGTCGGCGTAGCGTACGGTTCGTCTTCCGGCAGCATCGCCCCGATTCAGGCGTTTGGCGTGATGGTCGAAACAGGCTCGATGGCGGGGGTGACGTCGACGAGCTACATCCAGATGATGCCGCACACCACTGCCGTCAATATCGGTGTGCACTTCGGGCTGCAAGGCCGCATCATTCCCACGTCGAGCGCGTGCACCTCGGGCAGTCAGGCAATCGGCTATGCCTACGAGGCCATTCGCTTCGGCCGGACGAAAGTGATGCTTGCGGGCGGTGCCGAGGAGTTGTCCGGCCCCGGCAGCGCCGTGTTCGATACGCTTTATGCGACGAGCACACGCAACGATGAGCCGAAGCTCACGCCCCGGCCGTTCGATGCCGCCCGCGACGGCCTCGTGGTGGGAGAAGGCGCGGCCACACTGGTGCTCGAATCGCTCGACCACGCTCAGGCGCGCGGCGCCAGAATTCTCGCGGAAATCGTCGGGTTCGGCTGCAACACCGACGGCAACCACGTTACGCAACCGACCGCCACCACCATGGCGCGTGCCATGCAACTTGCGCTCGACGACGCCGGCCTGGCCCCGCACGCCATCGACTACATCAGCGCCCACGGCACGGCGACAGACCGGGGTGACGTTGCCGAGAGCGAAGCCACCGCCAGCCTCTTTGGAAGCGGCGTGCCGATCAGCGCCATGAAGAGCTATCTCGGCCACACGCTCGGTGCGTGCGGCGCCATCGAGGCCTGGTGGGCAATCGAAATGATGCGTCGCGACTGGTTTGCCGGCACGCTCAATCTCGACACCCCCGACCCGGCCTGCGCGCCGCTCGACCACATCGCGGGCGCCCACGGCCGTCAACTGGAAACGCAGCGAATCATGAGCAATAACTTTGCGTTTGGTGGCATCAACACATCGCTGATCTTTCAACGATTTGTCGATTGACAGTAACGCGTATCGCAGCAAGTCGGTAACTCAACGACCGACCGTGGCGCTCGCCGTTTGCGACAGGCGACGCGCCACGCGAGGTCATACACAACGCTAATGGAGAAAACATGCAGACTCGTCGACGCCTGCTCGCCGCATCGCTCGCCGTCACCGTGACGGCAATGTTCGGCCCCGCCGCGCACGCCGCCCGCCCGCCGGTACCGATCGTACCGCACGACAACATCCCTATCCTCTCGGGAAGCGGCAAGACGCTCTCGCTCGATGAGATCCGTGGGGCCATTACGCGTGGCGCCGCCGTTCACGACTGGGTCGCCAGTCCGGGAAAGCCGGGCGAGCTCGTTGCCTCACTCAATGTGCGTAACAAGCACTACGCGTCGGTGACGATCAAGTACAGCGAAACGGCGTATTCGGTGACCTATCGCGACAGCACCAATCTCGAATATCAACTCTCGAGCGTGCCGAACGTCTCGCCGCGCCGCGAGGACTTCAACAACACCCCGCCTGCCAATACCCCGGTGATCCACCCCAACTACAACCGCTGGGTCGATACGCTCATCCGCGACATCAACGCGGAACTGCATCGCCTCTGATGTCCCGCTTTCATCGCTCCGACGGATTGGCCAGAGTCGTAGTCACTGGCCTCGGAATGGTATCTGCCGCAGGTCACTCGCGCGAGGTGGTCGTCGACGCCTTGCGCGACCAGAAGAGTGGCGTGCATGAAGCCCCCGACTATGTCGCGCATGGCTTGCGCAGCACGATCACCGGGCGGCCGCATGCCGGGTCGCTCGACGACACCGTTCTGCCTCGCAAGCTGCGACGCTTCATGGGCGACACGGCGTTGTATGCGAGCCATGCCGCCCTGCGCGCCGTGGCGGACGCCGGACTCGAGGCCGCGACGCTAAGCAGCGGACGATGTGGTGTCGTCGTCGGCTCCGGTACCGGGGCGATGAAAGACTTCGAAGAGGCGCTGGATGTCGCACGGGAGAGCGGCGCGACACGCGTACTGCCCTATGTCGTGCCGCGCGCCATGTCGAGCACGGCGCAAGCGGCGTTGTCCGCCCTTTTCGACCTGCGCGGCGTGGGATATGCCATTTCGTCGGCATGCTCGACATCGATTCATTGCGTAGGACACGCGGTCGATCTGCTGCGTCTCGGACGGCAAGATGTGATGCTGGCCGGCGGCAGTGAGGAAGCGCCCTGGGGCGCTGCGATGTGTTTCGACGCGATGGGGGTGCTCTCCCGAGCGCACAACACGACTCCGCAGCAGGCCTCCCGGCCATTTGACGCCGAACGCGACGGTTTTGTCCTCGGGGGCGGCGCCGCCATCCTCGTTCTCGAAACTCTCGCCCACGCCGAGGCACGCGGTGCGCGTCCGCTCGCCGAAATTACGGGAGTGGGGGCTGCGACCTGCGCATCGCACGCCTTCGGCGTCGACATCGCCACAATGAGCCACGTCGTGAAAGCCGCGTGTCAGGATCTTGACGCGCCGCCCAGTTTCATCAGCGCACACGCCAATGGTTCGATCGAGGGTGACACCGCCGAACTGGCGGCGCTGGCAGACGCCTTCGGCGGGATGGCCGAATTGCCCGCCATTACCTCGATCAAGGGACTCACGGGACACACGGTCGCGGCGGCAGGCGCAATGCAGATCGCATGTGCGATCTGGTCGATTCAGGAAGGTTTTGTCCCAGGCGCAGCCAACATCGACTGCGTGGCCCCGGAAGCCGCGCCTTACCCGATCTGGACAGCGACCCGTGCACACGCCGCCCGCAGCGCACTGATCAATACGTTCGGCTTCGGCGGCACCTACGGCGCGCTCACACTCGCACAGGTCTGAAGCAAGGGCTGCGGCAGATTCGCTGGCGGCGTCAGCGACGAGCCGTTAGCCCCGGAGGGTTACGCCAACGGCTTTCTCGCGACAACGTTGACCAACGTCTCTTCGCGTTCGCCAAACACACGGCGTCGCTGCAACTTCAGCCGTTCGAGCAACCCGAAGTCCTTGGCTCGACTCCACCACAGGTACGGGTAGGAAACGTTTTCGCGCTCGAACGTAAATCCTGCATCACGAATCATATCGAGGTAGCCTTCGGCGCTGCGCTGAACGTGCATCGGATGACGGAACAGCAATCTGATCACCCATGAACGAATGTACGCTTCCGTCGATTCGGCGAAACAAAGCAGGCCACCCGGCTTGAGCACACGATAGAACTCGGCCAACGCGGCTTCCTGATAGACGAGATGATGGAACGTCTGATGGCAGAAAACGATATCGCAACTGCCGTCGGGCAAGGGGAGGGCCGAACAGTCTCCCGATTGCAGCTCGACCGCGATACTGGCATCTCGCGCATGGGTTTGCGCCTCCACCAGCGCCGGGGCAAAGCAGTCAACCCCGATCAGACGCGACGGCGCGAAATAGCGATGCAATAGCGGCAGCGACTGTCCGTGACCGCATCCGGCATCAAGCACGACAGGTGACTGCGGCACGGTGCCGTGCGCTAGCCGCAGCAAATCCTCGATCGCCACGCGCAATACGTGATGACGCCAGGTGTAGGTCTTGAGAAACCAGTTCCCGAAGCGGGTCTCAGGAACGAATGCCTTTGCGGATGACACGGGAGTCGGATTGGCGGCTGTGGTCACAATAGCGGATGCCGTTCGGGCGGCTGTTCTGATGGAATCCCGCTATTGTGCCAACTGCCTTAGTCCATGGAAAGGACACGAAGCGCAATACTCCTGAAATTCAGGGATACTTGGTAAATTTTGGAAGAATCCCGTGCTATACCAGCCGCACGAGCTGCTTCCCGAAGTTCTCGCCCTTGAGCAAGCCAAGGAGCGCGGCGGGTGCGTTCTCGATGCCTTGCGCTATCGTCTCGCGATAACGCAACTCGCCGGTGGCGACCGCATCGGTCAACTCCTTGAGCGCCTGCGGCCAGACATCCATGTGCTCGCTCACGATGAAACCTTCGAGCCGCACCCGGTTCGTCAGCAGCAGCGCCGGATGCTTCATCGGAATGGGTTTGCCGTTGTAGCCGGAAATCATGCCGCACAGTGCGATGCGCGAATGCGGGTTGAGATTGCGCATGACGGCGTCCAATACGTCACCACCAACGTTCTCGAAGTAGCCGTCGATCCCATCCGGCGCCGCTGCGTGCAACGCATCGTCCAGATTTCCCGCCTTGTAATCGACGCATGCATCGAAGCCCAACGCCTCAACGACATAGGCGCACTTCTGCTCACCGCCTGCAATCCCGATCACACGGCACCCGGCACGTTTGGCGAGTTGACCGACCACGCCGCCCACCGCACCGGACGCTGCGCTCACCGCCACCGTCTCCCCCGCTTTCGGCGCGATGATGCGGTTCAGGCCATACCACGCCGTCACGCCCGGCATGCCAGCCGCCCCCAGATAGGCACTCATCGGCACGCGCGCGTCGTGGAGACGACGCAGGTTGCTGCCGTCCGAAATGCCGTACTCCTGCCAGCCGAACATGGCAGTGACGGCATCGCCCGGCTGCCAGTCGGGATGACGCGATTCGATCACCTCGCCGACGGTCGCACCGATCATGACCGTGTCAAGCGGCTGCGGCGGGGCATACGACTTGGTATCGCTCATCCGGCCGCGCATGTACGGGTCGAGTGAAAGGTAGAAGTTACGCACCAATACCTGCCCTTCGCCAATCGCCGGCAACTCCGGTGCGGCCAGGTGAAAGTTGTCCAGCGTGGGTTCGCCCTTGGGGCGCGAGACCAGCAGAATCTGGCGATTGATCGTCATGGCATTCCCTCCGCATTCGCGGCATTAGCTGCATTGGTTGCGGCAGCGGTATTCGCTACCCGTTATATTCGCGTTGCTCGGCGACGGCGTCGTCGACCGCGACACGCCCTCCTGACAGGTGTCAGTCGCCGCGCGGGTCGTCGGGACGTCGCTGCTCACGGACATCGCGTCCGACCGCAAGACGGCGCAAATACTTGAACGTGCCCATCGCCTTGGCCACGAGCTTGTCGTTCGCGTCACGCACCTCACCCTCACAGTAGGCCATCGTCGTAGAGCGATGCAGCAGACGGCCAAAGGCTCGCATCTCGCCGGTGCCCGGCTGCATGAAGCTCGTCTTCATCTCGATGGTCACCACACCGGAACCTTCCGGCGCCACGCTCCGGCAAGCGGTGCTCAGCGCGACATCCAGCATCGCCATCGTCACGCCCCCGTGCATCACCTCCCAGCTATTGAGATGTTGAGACGCCAGTGAGAGCCGCAACTCAGACTCGCCCCCTTCGGCACTCAGCAGTTCGATGCCGAGACGATCGATAAAACCCGAACGGATCGAGAGCGCACTCATCGTAGACTCCAGCCACATTGGCCATTACGGTAAAACTTGTCCATCGTCATTTCTTCACCTGGCGACGCAACGCGTCATGCGCTGCGTCTGGAATTCAAACAGCACCTGCCCTCTACTCACGCGACACGCTTGCGGCTGCCAGCGACGCCCACGCCCTGGCGAGCGAACCATCCAGATCGATGGCACGGCACGCGTGCTCGATCACGCAAACGTCGAAGCCCGCCGCCTTGGCATCGAGCGCGCTCCACGCTACGCAAAAATCCGTCGCCAGTCCAACGCAGTGCACGCGTCTCACGCCCTTGTCCCGCAAGTAACCCGCCAGCCCGGTCGGTGTCTTGCGATCCGCTTCGAGAAACGCCGAATAACTATCGACATTGGCCTGGTACCCCTTGCGCACTACGGCCTGCGCATGGGGAACGTGCAGATTCGCATGCAGCGCGGCACCGGGCGTGTCCTGCACGCAGTGCGCCGGCCACAGGACCTGCTCGCCATACGACAGTGCAATGCGCTCGAATGGTCGACGCCCCTCGTGATTTTCGGCAAATGACACATGTCCGGCCGGATGCCAATCCTGTGTCAACACCACATGAGCAAATTTCCCCGAGAGCGCATTGATCGCCGGAACCACCTCGTCGCCGTGGGGCACGGCCAACGCGCCACCGGGCATGAAATCGTTTTGCACATCGATCACGAGCAACACTTCGTCCATCGGTTTCATTTCACTGCCCTCAACTTTTCCAGCGGGTGCGTCAGCACACGTCGCTGTGGCGCCAGTGTCCCGGCAAGATCCCTATCGCATTCGGATCGCTCACCCGTTGAAACGCTTGCCGGCTTGCGCCAATTCGACAAGCCGCGCGGCCGGCTTCCAATCCTCACCGTGCTCGCCCTGCTCGAACGCACGCACGCGCGCGAGCACCTTGTCGAGCCCGACCGTGTCGGCATAGAGCATCGGCCCGCCGCGCCACAGCGGGAAGCCGTAGCCGTTCAGATACACCATGTCGATATCGGACGCGCGCGCTGCCGTCCCATCGGCCAATACCTTCGCCCCTTCGTTCACCAGCGCATAGACGAGGCGCTCGACGATCTCGTCGTCCGAGAACGCCCGCGGTGCAATGCCGTTCGCCTTGCGATAGTCGTCGAGCATTTGCGCGATTTTGGCCGACTCGCGTGGCGTGCGATCGCCCTCGGCATAGTCATACCAGCCAGCGCGCGATTTCTGGCCATAGCGCCCTGCTTCGCACACGACATCGGCAATCTTGGGATACACGATGCCGGGATGTTCTGCATGACGACGCTTGCGGATCGCCCAACTGACGTCGTTGCCGGCCAGATCGCTCGTGCGGAACGGCCCCATCGCGAAACCGAAGCGCTCGATGGCGGCATCGACCTGTGCGGGCGTCGCGCCCTGTTCGACCATCCATTGCGACTGCTTGAAATACGGCTCGAGCATGCGATTGCCAATGAAGCCATCGCACACACGCGCGACGACAGCGAGCTTGCCGATTCGCTTGGCCAGTTTCATGACCGTGGCGAGCACGTCCTTCCCCGTGTGCTCGCCGCGCACCACCTCAAGCAAACGCATGACGTTGGCCGGGCTGAAGAAATGCATGCCGATGACGTCCTGCGCCCGCGACGTGGTTACGGCCAGCGCGTCGAGATCGAGTGTCGACGTGTTCGACGCCAGAATGGCACCTTGCTTGGCCACTTTATCGAGTTCGCGGAACACCACTTGCTTGATGGCCATGTCTTCGAACACCGCTTCGACAATCAGATCGGCGTCCGCCACCGACGCGAAATCGGTACTGCCGTGAATGCGAGCCAGACGCTTCTCTGCCTCATCGGCAGTGAGCTTGCCCCGGTTGACGGCGCGCGCGTAATTGCCGTGCATCGACTCGACGCCGCGCGTCAATGCCGCCTCCGTCGTGTCGACCAGCGTGACGGGAATCCCGGCATTGGCAAAGGTCATTGCGATGCCGCCGCCCATCGTACCGGCACCGATGACAGCCACTCGCTCGATGTTGCGCACCGGCGTATCGTCGGGCACATCGGCAATTTTGGCCGCCGCGCGCTCGCCAAGAAACGCGTGACGCAACGCCTTCGACTCCGGCGAACTGACCAACGCCACAAAACACTCGCGCTCGAACTTCACCCCGTCGTCGAACGGACGTTGCAACGCCGCTTCGACTGCCGCCACACATTTGTGCGGCGCGGGGAAATGGGGTTGCTCGCGTTGCACCTTCTCTCGTGCGGCGTCGATGGCAGCCTGGCCCGCACCGTCGGCATCCTCAATGGCGATGTCGCGCAGACGCGGCAACTTGCCTCCTTGCGAGGCGATCTCGTTGGCGAACGCGATGGCTCCTGCCAAAAGATCGTCATGGTTGCCCTCGATCAACGTCGAGAAGAGCGTGCCGACGAGCGTTTCGGACTTCACGATACGGCCAGAAACCACCATATCGAGTGCCCGCGCCACACCGATGGCGCGCGGCAGACGTTGTGTACCGCCTGCACCGGGCAGCAGGCCCAGCTTCACCTCAGGCAATGCAATCTGCGCCCCCGTCAATGCCACACGATAGTGGCAAGCGAGCGCCAATTCGAGACCACCGCCCATCGCAACGGCGTGGACCGCCGCGACAACAGGCTTGACGCAGGCGTCGAGCGCGGCAATGACATCGACCAGCAACGGGCTTTGCGTCGCCTTCGGCGTATTGAACTCACGAATATCGGCACCACCGGAAAAGGCTTTGCCTCCCCCGATCAGCACCACAGCACGCACCTGAGTGTCGGCCTGGGCTTTCGCGATGCCCTCGGCGATGCCTGAGCGCGTGGCATGTCCCAGGCCATTCACCGGGGGATTTTCCAGTGTGATGACGGCCACGCCGTCACGAACCTCATAAGCCGTGCTCATCGTTGTCTCGTTCCTTGTATTGTGTGCGTCGTTGGGGGCGCCGCGAGCGCGCCGGCTGCGGCAAGACGATCGTGCGATTCTAGCGCAGCGCTACACCTCAAGCCATTCGCCGCGAATCGCTGGCGCGGCCGCCAGCGCGTCGGGCGGCCCCTCGAAGACGAGTGTGCCCTGCCCCATTACCGCGACGCGCTGCGCGCAACTGAGCGCGAGCGACAGCTTCTGCTCGATCAGCAGGATAGCCACGCCCGCCGCCCGCAAATCGGTCAGAATCCGGCCGATGCGGGCCACCACCCTGGGCGCCAGTCCCTCGGTCGGCTCATCGACGATCAGCAAGTCGGGCCCTGCCATCATCGCCCGGCACAGCGAAAGCAATTGCTGTTCGCCACCGGACAACGAAGCGGCGGGCGCGTCACGACGTGGCGCCAGTTCCTCAAATCGCTCGAACGCTTCGGCGAGCGTAAGCGTCCGGTCAATCCCGGCGGCACTCCGCTCCCCACGTTTTTTACGCTCACGCTGCCCCAGCAGCAGATTCTGCGCGACCGTCAACGGTCCGAAGACATCTCGCGTTTCCGGCACGTAGCCGACGCCCAGCCGGGCAATCTGATGCGGCGCAAGCGAGGCCAGCGATTGGCCCTGCCAGCGAATTTCTCCCTCGCGAGGCAACTGCCCCATGATCGCGCGAGCGAGCGTAGAGCGCCCGGCGCCGTTACGCCCGAGGACAGCCACGATCTCGCCGGGTGCGACGCGCATCGTTACACCATGCAGTACGCGGCTCCCGCCGTAACCGGCCCTGACATCGATCAGTTCAAGCATCGCGCGCCTCCTTGAGGTATGACCCCGCAAAAGCGTCTGCATAATCCCCGAGATACGCCGTACGCACATCAGGGTGCGCGCGAATTCGTGCAGGCGTATCGCACGCAATGATCGCGCCGCGCGCCAGCACCGCAATCCGGTCAGCCAATGAAAAAACAACTTGCATGTCGTGCTCGATCATCAGCAGCGAGCGTCCCCGACTGAGTTCTGCGATAAGCGCCACCATGTGAGCAGACTCCGACTGACTCATGCCCGCCGTGGGCTCGTCCAGCAACATAACGCTGCCCGCCGACGCCGCGCACAAGCCGACTTCGAGTACGCGTTGCTCCGCGTAGCTCAGTGCGCCCGCCGGAACATCGCGTCGCGCCTCCAGACCAAGGCGCTTGAGCCAAAGCTCGCTTCGCCGGGTAACGTCGTCCAATCCGCGCATTCGGCGCCAGAACGTATAGCGATGACCATCCGGCCAAAGCCCGGCACAGCGCAGATGGTCGATAACGCTCATCTGCAAGAACAACTGAGACGTCTGGAAACTGCGAGACAGGCCAAGCCGGCTGATGACATGCGGCGCGCGGCCCGTGACGTCTCGCGCGTGCAGCAGGACGCGCCCGTTGTCGGGCCGCGTTCTGCCTGTCATGACATCGAACAACGTGCTTTTGCCCGCGCCATTGGGTCCGATGATCGCAAGCCGCTCACCCGGCGCGAGCGTCAAATCGACACCGCACAGCACCTGCGTGCGACCGAACGATTTGTGCACGCCTCTCACGCTGAGCGCCTGACTGGACGGGCGGGCACACTTGTCGGCTTCACTCATCGCCGTTCCCCACGCGAACGCCCGCGCTCGCCGCCTTGCACCGCAAATGACGTCCCGCGAACGTCACGATGACGAGGCCACCGACGACAACCGCGGCCGCCGTACCCCATGCCACCGCGCCGGCATGTGCGCTCCCCCCTTGTGTCACGGCCCGCGCCGCGTCGCTCGCAAGACGCGCACCGTAGGTCATTTCCACGATGCCGATCAGCCCGCCGACGACTAGTGCCAAGCCAACGCAGACCGCCGCGTAGGGCTGCCACAATGCACGCGCCATGCCGGCGCGCCAGGCGTGCACATGAACCGAGATCAACCCCGCGACACCCCCCGGCGCGAATATCACGACCGCCAGAAACCCCAACCCAAGGTAAAGCTGCCAAGCCCGCGTCAGTGTTGCCAGCACGACCGTTGCGAACACGCCGACGACAGCCCCCAGCATCGGCCCCGCGAAATACGCCGTACCGCCAAGCACGGTGAAGACGAGCACAATGCCGGAGCGTTCCAGGCTGAAGGTGTTGGCACTGACCAGTTCGAAATTCAATGCGCCCAACGCGCCCGCCACCCCGGCGAAAGCCGCGGCGATGATCTGCATGCGATACCGCACTGCCGCTGGGGATTGCCCAAGGAAGGCAACACGCACAGGGTTATCGCGTACCGCGCGAGCCAGAAATCCCAACGGCGTGCGCGTGACGCCGTACATCAGCGCCGCACAAACGAACAACCACACCGCTACCAGCGCGTAGACCTCGCGCTGTGTCGCGAATGTCACCCCGAACCATGCGGCGCCGAGTGTCCGGTCGGTCGGAATGCCGCGTTCGCCGCCGAACCATTCGGGCATCATCGCGGCCATCACCCAGACAAGCTCCGCCACACCGAGCGTAATCATGGCGAATGTCATGCCTGCGCGCCGCGTGGTGACATACCCCAGCGTGGCACCGGCCATGCCCCCCGCGACCGCACCGGCAACCGGGACAAGGGCCATCGACACAGGCAGTCCCTGAACGCCGATACGATTCATGCACCACACGCCCGCGTAGGCCCCGATGCCCGCGTACGTCGCATGGCAAAAACTCAACAAGCCCGTCGAGCCGAGCAGAAGATTGAATGACAAAGCGAGAATGGCCGCAGTCCCCATCTGCGTCATCAAGGTGAGCGCCGTGTCAGAGGGAAAACACCAGGGGGCCAGACCAAGAATGGTCGCAAAGACCAACCACACGATTGCCCGGCGACGCCACGACGCCGGCACGGCCGCTGGCGAACTGGCGATAACGTTGTCCATTACCCCTCCCGAACGCCGAAGAGTCCACGCGGACGCCAAAGCAGCACCGCAACCATAAGCAAATATGGCACCGCAGGCGCGAGCTGCGCTACGGTCAGATGCGACATCGGCGCGACGGCGGCCCGGAACGCGTTCAATGCGCCCCGTGCGTTCTCCGCTCCCGCCGCACTTTGAGGCCACCATTGCGCCAGGCTGGCATCGCTCGTGACGGCCCATGTCTGTAACAGCCCGATAAGCAACGACGCGACGAATGCACCGCCCAGCGAACCGAGTCCCCCCACAACCACCACCACGAACACTACGCTGCCGACCGTCGCCGCCATGCCCGGCTCAGTCACCAGCACATTGCCCCCGGCCGCCCCGGCGAGCGCCGCCAGCGCCGCGCCGCACGCAAACACCCCCGTGTAAAGCGCGGGCACGTCATAACCAAGGGCCTGTGTCATTGCGGGTTGCGACAATGCCGCCTGTAAGATCAGTCCGGCCCGCGTGGCGCGAAACGCCACCCACACCAGCAGGGCGATCGCACACGCCAGCCCCATCAGAAACAACCGGTACGCAGGCACCGCGATGCCCGCCACGTGAACCAGCACGCCTTCAAAGGCCACAGGCACGCCGTAATCGACTGGCCCGCGTCCCCAGGCGAGTTGCGCCAGTTCCACCACGATGTAGGCGAGCCCGAACGTGGCGAGCAGTTCCGCCAGCGCACCGCGCGTGCGCAATCGCCGCAACACGCCCCGCTCGAAAGCCGCGCCGATCACGCCAACGATCAGCGGTGCCGCAACCAACGCCGGCCAGAAACCCACTGCCGCCGACAACGCATACGCAAAATACGCCCCCAGCATGTAGAAGCTGGCGTGCGCAAAATTCAGCACGCCCAGCATGCTGAAGATCAACGTGAGGCCGCTAGACAGCATGAACAGCAGCAAGCCGTAGCTCACGCCATTCACAAGCACGAGGCCCGCAGTGGCACTCAGCAGATGCACGCCGTCTCCTTCGAAAGCCAATGAAGACGCGGCAGAGACTGCCGCGCCGGAGGAAATTCAGGCTCACATTATAGAGGGGACGTGGGGCCGAAATGCCCCGGGAGCGCCCGAAAAGCGGCGTCACTGCTGGATTTCCGGCGACATCCGCACACTCGCTCAGACGTGTCCGAGCGGGTTCCCCGTGGATGCCGCAGCCCTGACGGGCGCCACGACCAGGAATCTACGACGCCGGCTGATAGCTACGGAACTTCTCGCGCAGTTTGAGCTTGAGCATCTTTCCGGTCGCCGTATGGGGAATCTCGTCGACGAACACCACGTCATCGGGGATCCACCATTTCACGACGCGCCCTTCATAGAACGCCAGCACGTCCTCGCGGGTCAGCGTCGAGCCCGGCTTGCGAACCACAACCAGCAATGGCCGCTCTTCCCACTTCGGGTGGCGAATGGCAATGCAGGCCGCCTCGTGAATCTCCGGATGTGCCATGGCGACGTTCTCCACATCAATGGAGCTGATCCACTCGCCGCCCGATTTGATGACATCCTTGCTGCGGTCGGTGATCTGCACATAACCTTCGGCATCGATCGTGGCCACGTCCCCGGTCGGAAACCAGCCGTCGACCAGCGGCGACTCATCCGAGCCGAAATAGCGCTCCAGCACCCACGGCCCGCGCGCGTGCAAATCGCCGAACGCCTTGCCGTCCCAAGGCAGCTCTTCACCCTCGGGGCCGACAATTTTCAGGTCGACGCCATAGATCGCCGCCCCTTGTTTCTCCAGAATGTGCTGCTGCGCGTCGGCCGGCAAATCGCGATGATGTTTGCGCAGATGGCATAGCGTGCCGAGTGGCGACATCTCGGTCATACCCCATGCGTGGATGACACGCACCCCATAATCTTTCTCGAAGGTCTGGAGCATGGCCGGCGGGCAGGCCGACCCGCCGATCACCGTGCGTTCCAACGTCGAGAAACGCGCACCAATGGATTTCACATAGGTCAGCAGCCCCAGCCAGACCGTAGGCACCCCGGCGGAGAACGTGACGCCCTCAGCCTCGAACAGTTCGTACAACGACTTGCCGTCGAGATCCTTGCCTGGGAACACGAGCTTCGCGCCGACGAGCGCGCTGGAATATGGCAGGCCCCACGCGTTCACATGGAACATCGGCACCACGGGCAGCACGGCGTCGCGTGCCGACATCGCCATCGCATCCGGCAGCGAGGCGCCGAAGGCATGCAGCACCGTGGAGCGATGGCTGTACAGCACCCCTTTCGGATTCCCCGTCGTACCCGACGTGTAGCAAAGGCCGGACGCCGTGGATTCGTCCATCGACGGCCATGCGAAACTGCCGTCCTCAGCGGTGACCAAATCCTCATAGCACAGCAACGGCACGCCGGAAGCGGGCAGATGCGCGCGATCTGTCATCGCGATCCAGCCCTGAACGCCTGGGCACATTGGCGCAATCGTCTCGATCAGCGGCAGGAAGTTGATGTCGAACGCCACGAAGCGATCTTCGGCGTGATTGACGATATAGGCGATCTGCTCGGGAAACAGCCGCGGGTTAACGGTGTGAACCACACTGCCCATGCCCGAGACAGCGTAGTACAGCTCAAGATGCCGGTAGCCGTTCCATGCCAGCGTGCCTACGCGCTCGCCATCGCGCACGCCCAGGCGGCGTAACGCCTGCGCGAGTTGGCGAGCGCGCTGCTCGGCGTCGCGCCAGGTGTAGCGGTGAATGTCGCCTTCGACGCGACGCGACACGATCTCGGTGTCACCGTGGTGACGCGCGGCATGCGTGAGCAACGAAGAAATCAGGAGCGGCGCGGCCATCATCTGGCCAAGGAGCGGTGTTGCCATGCGTCGAATCTCCAGAAAAATCGGGAAAACCGGAATTACGGGGATACGTCGAAAATAGCGTTCTGGCGTTTGGGTGGTCGAGATGTCGCGCGACGGGCGTTGGCACGTCTGATGCGTATGTTCATAGACGCCTCAGAGATTTATTCTTGACGCGCACGCTCGCCGGGTCAACGCCCATCGCTTGTGCAGCGCAGCAGACAGGCGGCCGCGCCAGCGTACGCAACCCGGCAGCGCGCGATGGACACCTCAAGTAGAATGTTTATTCACCATCAGGAACGTCCCCCAATGTCGGCAACCGACCGTCCCGCCCTCGCCTCAGTTTCCGCTTCGCTCAAGCCCTATGGACCGCTGCCTTTGGCGAACCGGTTTGCGTCGCTCGGCGACAGCTTCTATACGCGCCTCGCGCCTCAGCCGCTGCCCGCGCCCTATCTGGTCGGCTTTTCGGCCGACGCCGCCCGCCTGCTCGGGTGGTCGCCAGACGCGGCGCGCGATCCGGAGTTTCTCGCCACCTTTGCCGGCAATGCGCCGTTGCCTGGCGGCGACCCGCTCGCCAGTGTCTATTCGGGCCACCAGTTCGGCGTATGGGCCGGTCAACTGGGCGACGGCCGGGCGTTGCTGCTCGGCGAATCGGATGGACCCGGCGGACGCTGGGAAATACAGCTCAAGGGGGGTGGGCTTACGCCCTACTCGCGCATGGGCGACGGACGCGCCGTGCTGCGCTCGTCGATTCGGGAATTCCTCGGATCGGAAGCCATGTTCCATCTCGGCGTGCCGACGACGCGCGCGCTGTGCGTCATTGGCTCGGACGCCCCCGTACGCCGCGAAACCATCGAGACGGCAGCCGTCGTCACCCGCCTGTCGCCGAGCTTCATCCGTTTCGGTCATTTCGAGCACTTCTGGGCCAACGATCAGTACGAAGCGCTGCGTCAACTCGCAGACTTCACCATCGATCATCACTACCCGCACTGCCGCAACGAAGCCAATCCGTACCTCGCACTGCTCAGCGCCGTATGCGACGCCACGGCCGAAATGGTCGCGCATTGGCAGGCTGTGGGCTTCTGTCACGGGGTGATGAACACCGACAATATGTCGATTCTCGGGCTGACCATCGATTACGGCCCGTTCGGCTTTCTCGACGGCTTCAACGCGCATCACATCTGCAACCACTCCGACACACAGGGACGGTACACCTATCAGGCGCAGCCAAACGTCGCGTACTGGAACCTGTTCTGCCTCGCGCAAGCCTTACTGCCGTTGTTCGGCGAGGGCGAGGCGGCCATTGAACAGGCGCAGTCGGTATTGCCTGTGTTCAAGACGCGGTTCGCCGAGGAAATCGATCTGCGCATGCGCGCCAAGCTTGGGTTGCGCGAGTCGCACGCCGACGACGAAACGCTCATCAACCGTCTGTTCAAGCTGATGCACGAAGGGCGCGTCGACTTCACGCACCTGTTTCGCACGCTCGCAGGGCTCGAACTCGAGAACCCCACCGCAGACGCCCCGCTACGCGACATGTTCATCGACCGTGCGGGGTTCGATGCCTGGGCTGTGGATTACCGTGCCCGGCTGCGCCACGAGGCGAGCACCGACGTCAAGCGCGCGGTCGCCATGCGGCTCGTCAACCCGAAGTACATCCTGCGCAATCATCTGGCCGAAATTGCGATCCGGCGTGCCGGTGAGAAGGACTTCTCGGAAGTCGACACGCTACTGCGTGTGCTCTCGCGGCCTTACGACGAACAACCCGAATTCGAGCGTTACGCCGAGCTGCCGCCCGACTGGGCCGGCCAACTCGAAGTCAGTTGCTCGTCCTGATCGAGGGCGTGACATCGGTGAACGGCAGCGCGTTGCCGCGCATTGCAAAACGACGCGCCGCCCTCATCTGAACGAGGTCTGACGAATATTCGACGCGCAGCGGCAACTCCGGGGCCGCTGCCCCTCTGGAGACTCTCATGAGCAAAGTGGAAAAGAACGACGCCGACTGGCGTGCCCAACTCGACGACGTGGAATATGAAGTCACGCGCCATGCGGCCACCGAGCGCGCGTTCACTGGCCGTTACTGGGATCACTGGAAAGACGGCACCTACCGCTGTATCTGCTGCGGTGCGCCCCTGTTCGAATCGACCGAGAAGTTCGATGCGGGCTGCGGCTGGCCCAGCTACTCGGCGCCCCTCGACAAGGCCGGCGTTGACGAGGTCATGGACTACAGCCATGGCATGGTGCGCGTGGAAGTGCGTTGTCACAACTGCGACGCCCACCTGGGACATGTATTCGAAGACGGCCCGCAGCCGACCGGTCTGCGTTATTGCATCAATTCGGCCTCGCTCAACTTCGAGGACAAGGAAGGCAAGTCCGACAAACCCGTCGAAGGCTGAGACCCCCACCCCACCGGCGCGCCGCCGGTGGGTATGCCCCCTTGTTTTACCGTGTATTGCGAACATTTCGGGAAACTCCCTTCTGCTCATGTGTTCGGATACCGATCAGACGTCTGCTAAGCTGACCTCTCCTTAACAAGATTCAGGAAACGTCGCTCATGCTAGGCAAAATCCATCGCTTCAAACCGCATCTCAGCGTGGCAGCGGCATTTTTCGGCGTACTAAGCGCGGCACCTGCCATTGCGCAATACACGGGCCCGGCGGCCAGCGCGGCAACCACCGGAAGCGTGGTCGTGCCGTCGGTGACGTCCAATGTCTCGACCGTCGAACATGCCCTGGCCGCCCCCGACGACGCCGTGGCCGTGATCGAGGGCTACATCGTCAACCGGCTCAAGCACGAGCACTACACGTTCCGTGACGACACCGGCAAGACCATCGAAATCGAACTCGACGACAAGTACCTGCCGCCCGGCCGGCAAATCACCGACAAGACACGTGTGCGCATTACCGGCGAAGTCGACCGCCATCGCTTTCGTCCGAGCGATATCGACGTGAAGCGCATTGAGATCCTGCAGTAAGGCAACGTGCCCACTGGCACGGGCTTGGCGGCGTGGCACGGAAGCGCCGCGCCGCGTATTCGGATATTCGCTGCGGCCTTCGACGGGCCTTTGAAATATAATGAACGTTTGCTCGCCCGGTGCCCTATGCACACGGCGTATCACCCCCGAAGCCCCCAAGTCGAGACTTCATGAAATTCCTTTTCGACCTGTTACCGGTCATCCTGTTTTTTGTCGCCTTCAAGTTCGCGGGCATCTACGTCGCCACCGGTATCGCGATTGCGACGACGATCGTGCAAGTCATCTGGATGTGGCTGCGTCACCGCAAGGTCGAGCCCATGCAATGGGTGAGTCTGGCGATCATCGTGGTGTTCGGTGGCGCAACCATGCTTCTGCACGACGAAACCTTCATCAAATGGAAGCCCACGGCGCTGTACTGGCTCTTCGGGATCACGCTGTTCGTCGCCGAACTCGTCTTCGACAAGAACCTGATCCGCGCCATGATGGAAAAGCAGATGGCGCTGCCCGACACCCTGTGGCGTGCCGTGAATTTCAGTTGGGCCCTGTTCTTCCTCGCCATGGGCGGGCTCAATCTGGTCATTGCCTACCATTTCTCGACCGATACCTGGGTCGACTTCAAGCTCTTCGGCGGTATGGGCCTCATGGTCGTGTTCATCGTCGTACAGAGCCTGTGGCTCGCGAAGTACATCAAACAGGACGAATGACATCCGTCAGGAAGGCATTGCCATGACCATGGAACAGCAAATCGAAGCGCGGCTCACGGCGGCGCTCGCCCCCCTGGAATTCGCGCTCGAAAACGACAGCGCCCGCCACGCCGGTCACGCCGGCGCCGCGTCGGGCGGTCATTACAACCTCAGGATCGTATCTGCCGCGTTTACCGGCCGTAACCGCGTCGCGCGCCACCGCCTGGTGTATGATGCGCTAGCCGATTTGATGCAAAACGGCATTCACGCCCTCGCCATCGTTGCGCTCGCCCCTGGGGAAGCGTAATTTGCATGCGACGCGTCCCCCGTCGATTAACCTTGCCTTCGTCATTCGTTAGGAAAAACAGCATGGCATTGAAACTCGCCCGCACGGCTCTGGCGCTCGGCGCCGCCGTGTCGCTGACCGCGCTCTCCCTCCCCGCCCTCGCCCAGAATGTCGCCGTCGTCAACGGCACGCCGGTGCCTGTGGCACGTGCCAACGCCATGGTGCGCGAAATGGTCCGTCAGGGTCAGCCGAACTCGCCGCAACTACAACAACAAGTGCGCGAAGAGCTGGTCAAGCGCGAAATCCTCGCGCAGGCAGCCGTCAGCAAGGGAATCGCGACGCAGCCGGACGTCAAGGCGCAGCTCAAGCTGGCCGAACAAGGCGTGTTGATCCGCGCTCTCATCGCCGACTTCGAGAAGACCTCGCCCGTGACCGACGCGGAAGTTCAGGCGCGTTACGATCAACTGAAGAAGCAGTTCGGCGACAAGGAATATCACGCCCGTCACATTCTGGTGCCGAGCGAAGATACGGCCAAGGAAATCATCGCGAAGCTCAAGGGCGGCGCGAAGTTCGCCGACCTCGCCAAGCAGTACTCGAAGGACCCGGGTTCGGCACAGAACGGGGGGGACCTCGACTGGTCGCCGGCCAACGCCTACGTGCCCGAGTTTGCCGACGCCCTGCAAAAGCTCCAGAAGGGCCAGTACTCGCAGACGCCGGTCAAGACGCAGTTCGGCTATCACGTGATCGAGCTGGACGACTCGCGCGACGCGCAGATCCCGCCGTTGTCCGACGTCAAGCCGCAACTCGTGCAGCAAATGCGGGAAGAAAAGCTGCAAGGCTTCATCGAGGGCCTCGAGAAGAAAGCCAAGATTCAGTAAGCCTTGCCTGCATCGCACTGAAACAAAAATCCCGCCTTTCGGCGGGATTTTTTTATGCCCTTCGGCATACGCCGCACGGAACACCCGTGCGGAATATCACCGTTAAGCCATCAAGCCACCCAACGGCGAGCGTTACGGAACATGCGCATCCACGGGCTATCTTCGCCCCACTGCGCCGGCGCCCAGCTCATCTGCACCGTGCGGAACACTCGCTCCGGGTGCGGCATCATCACCGTGAAGCGGCCGTCGCCCGTTGTCACTGCGGTCAGGCCGCGCGGTGAACCATTTGGGTTGAACGGATACTGTTCGGTCGGTTGACCACGATGGTCGACGAAACGCATCGCGGCGATGGCCTGATCGATGTTGCCCTGCTGACCGAAGTTTGCGAAGCCTTCACCGTGCGCAATCACGATCGGCAGTTGCGAACCGCCCATGTCCTTGAAGAACAACGACGGCGAGTCGAGCACTTCCACTTGCGTGAGACGCGCCTCGTACTTCGACTGGTTGTACGTGAACTTCGGCCACGCGGCAGCGCCCGGAATCAGGTTCGACAGGTTGCTCATCATCTGGCAACCGTTGCACACGCCCAATGCGAACGTATCGGCACGGTTGAAGAAACCGGCGAACTGCTCGGCCAGCGCCGGGTTGAACAGAATCGTCTTCGCCCAGCCCTCACCCGCACCCAATGTGTCGCCATACGAGAAGCCGCCGCAGGCGATGAAGCCCTTGAATGCTTCCAGCGTATGACGGCCTGCGAGCAGGTCGCTCATGTGGACGTCGTAAGCCTCGAAGCCGGCCTTGTCCAATACGTAGGCCATCTCCAGATGCGAGTTCACGCCCTGCTCGCGCAGGACAGCGACCTTCGGACGCGCGCCCGTGGCGATGAACGGCGCAGCGATGTCCTCGCTCGCATCGAACGTCACCTTTGGCGAAAGGCCCGGATCGCTCGTGTCGTTCAGCATTTCGTATTCGGCATCGGCGGCGGCCGGGTTGTCGCGCAGACGCGCAATGCGCCAGCTCACTTCCGACCACACGCGTTGCAGTTCCGCACGCGGCGCGCCGAACACCTTCTTGGCATCGCGATAAATCTCGATGACGTCGTTCGTGTTCGGCTTGCCGATCACGTTCGTGCAGTTCGACAGACCGGCGTCGCGCAGCGCCTGCAGCACCGCATCGCGCTCGGAGGCACGCACCTGGATCACGCCACCGAGTTCTTCGGAGAAGAGCGCTCGCAGTGTCTTGTCCTCTCGACGGCCGACCGTTTGCTTGGCCCAATCCTTGGCGTCGCCGTAATCGGATTCGAAGCCTTCATCGAGCGTGAGCATGTCGACATTGAGCGACACGCCGACGTGGCCGGCGAAAGCCATTTCCGCAACCGTGGCGAACAGGCCACCGTCCGAACGGTCGTGATACGCGAGGAGCTTGCCGTCGCGATTGAGCTTCTGGATGGCATCGAAGAAGCGCTGGAGGTCGGCCGGATCGTCCACATCCGGTGTCACGTCGCCGATCTGCTGCGTGACCTGCGCGAGGATACTGCCACCCAAACGGTTCTTGTTATGACCCAGATCGATGGCAATGAGCACCGTCTCACCCACTTCCGCGACCGAGCGCAGTTGCGGCGTGAGATGGCCACGCACGTCTTCCACCGGCGCGAAGGCCGACACGATCAGCGAGACCGGTGCGACCACGTCCTTGCTGCGGCCCGCGTCTTCCCACTTGGTGCGCATCGACAGCGAATCCTTGCCGACGGGAATCGACAGTCCCAGCGCCGGGCACAGTTCCATGCCGACGGCCTTGACCGTATCGAACAACGCCGCGTCTTCGCCATCCGTGCCGCATGCGGCCATCCAGTTGGCCGACAGCTTGATCTGGTCGAGCGACGCGATCGGCGCCGCCGCAATGTTGGTGATAGCTTCACCGACCGCCATACGGCCCGATGCCGGGGCATCGATCACGGCCAGCGGCGTACGTTCGCCCATCGTCATGGCTTCGCCACGATAACCGGCGTAATCCATTAGCGAGATGGCGCAGTCGGCCACCGGCACCTGCCACGGACCGACCATCTGGTCGCGCGCCGTCAGGCCGCCCACGGTACGGTCGCCGATGGTGATAAGGAACGACTTGCTGGCAACCGTCGGGTGACGCAGCACGGCACGCGCCACGTCGTCCAGCGACAGGCCCGTCACGTCCACCGGCGGCAGATCCGCCTTCACGCGCGAGACGTCGCGGTGCATGCGCGGCGGCTTGCCGAGCAGCACGTCCATCGGCATGTCGACCGGGTCCGGCGACTCCGGATGCATCGGGTCGACCAGCTTCAGTTGACGCTCGGCCGTCGAGATACCGATCACAGCCACCGGGCAACGCTCACGCTGGCAGACTGCCTGGAAAGCCGGGAAACTGTCCGGCGCGATCGCGAGCACGTAGCGCTCCTGCGCTTCGTTACTCCAGATTTCGGCCGGCGACATGCCCGACTCTTCGAGCTGGACCTGACGCAGGTCGAAACGTGCGCCCTTGTCCGCGCCATCGACGAGCTCCGGGAAGGCGTTCGAGATACCGCCCGCGCCGACGTCGTGAATCGACAGGATCGGGTTGGCTTCGCCCTGACGCCAGCACCAGTTGATGACTTCCTGAGCACGGCGCTCGATTTCGGGGTTGCCGCGTTGCACCGAATCAAAGTCGAGTTCGGCCGTGTTCGTGCCGGTCGCCATCGAGCTGGCGGCGCCGCCGCCCATACCGATGCGCATGCCCGGGCCGCCGATCTGGATGAGCAATGTGCCGGCAGGCAAATCGTGCTTGTGCGTGTGCTGTGCAGCAATGTTGCCCAAGCCGCCCGCGATCATGATCGGCTTGTGATAGCCGCGCACGCGACCGCCCACATTCTGTTCGTAGGCACGGAAATAGCCGCCGAGGTTCGGACGGCCGAATTCGTTGTTGAACGCGGCACCGCCCAGCGGGCCGTCGATCATGATTTGCAACGGCGATGCGATACGGTCCGGACGGCCGTAGTCGGTGCCGGTGTCGTCGGGCTTGCGCAGCGACGGCGGCACGGCCACGTCGCGGTCGTTCTCCCACGACTCGCGGGCGTCCGGCAGCGCCAGATTCGACACGGTGAAGCCGGTCAGACCGGACTTCGGCGTGGAGCCACGGCCCGTCGCGCCTTCGTCGCGAATCTCGCCGCCCGCGCCCGTCGACGCCCCCGGAAACGGCGAAATCGCCGTCGGGTGATTGTGCGTCTCGACCTTCATCAGCGTGTGCGTGAGTTCGACGCTGCGGCCATACTTGCCATCGGCACCGCGCGGATACCACCGCTCCACTTCGGCGCCTTCCATCACAGAAGCATTGTCCGAATACGCCACCACCGTACCCTGCGGGTGCAGTTGGTGCGTGTTCTTGATCATCTGGAACAGCGACTTGTCCTGCGCCTGACCATCGATGGTCCACTCCGCATTGAAAATCTTGTGACGGCAATGTTCGCTGTTGGCCTGCGCGAACATCATCAGTTCCACGTCGGTCGGGTTGCGCTTCAGTCCCCTGAAGGCATCGACCAGATACTCGATTTCGTCGTCGGCGAGCGCCAGGCCGAGGTCGCGGTTGGCGGCTTCGAGCGCGCTGCGCCCGGCGCCGATCACGTCGACGGTCTGCAGGGGCTTGGCCGGCAGTTCGACAAAGAGTGCCTCGGCATCGCCGCGCGTGGCCACGACCGTCTCGGTCATTCGGTCGTGCAGCACAGCTGCGACCCGAGCGAGCACGTCGGCGGGCAACAATTTCTTGCCGCCAAGCAGGCCCGGCTTCACACCAATCGTATATTCGACGGCGCGCTCGATACGGCGCACGTGATCGATGCCGCAGTTATGGGCGATATCCGTCGCCTTGCTCGCCCACGGCGAAATCGTGCCCAGACGCGGGATCACCAGCAACTGGTCGCCGACCGGCTCTTCCCCTACCGGCGCACCGTAAGTGAGCAAACCGGCGACGCGAGCCACGTCTTCGCGCGAAAGAGGTTCGGCGCTGGCTACGAGATGAACGTAGCGGGCGTCGACACGCACGATCGAACTGTCGATGGCTTGCAGGGTCTTCAGAAGACGTTGCTGGCGGAATTCGGAAAGCGCCAAGGCGCCGGCGAAGCAGGCAATGTGAGTCATGAACGGACGGAAGGCGAGGCGTACAAAACGCGGGGGAACGGCAAACCGGGATTATACCCTGCTTACCCTGGCTTATACCCGAGCGCGCGACACACGTTATGGCAGCCTCCCGCCCTGGGAAGGCATCTCTCTGGTAACCTATGCGCCCCGTAACCAACACGGGCCGCGAAACCGGTTATCCGGTGACGGCACGGAAAAAAACGACACTAACAAGCGAACGAACGGGCGTTCGCCACACACCAGACGGTTGGGAATGAAGGTCATCGTTATCGGCGGCGGGGTCATCGGCACGTGTACTGCCTACTATCTGGCCGCTGCGGGGCACACGGTCACGCTCGTCGAGCGTAACAGCACGGTTGCGCAAGAGAGCAGTTTCGGCAATGCGGGCGTCATCGCGCCAGGGTACGTCACGCCCTGGGCGGCCCCCGGCATGCCGCGCAAGCTGCTGGGCTACATGTTCAGCTCGGCCAGTCCGCTCATCTTCCGGCCCGGCCTGTCGGCCGGAACGTGGCGCTGGGCGGCCCGCTGGCTGCGCGAATGCAAGCTCGACCGGTACCGCGCCAATCGCGAACGGATGCAACGCCTCGCCTTCTACAGCCAGCGCTGCCTGCACGAGTTGCGCGAGGCCCACGTCTTCGAATACGAGCACACGCAGGGCTACCTGCAACTGTTCCGTACCGAGCGCGAAATCAGGATGAACGAGCCGGCGCGTGCGATGCTCACCGAAAACGAGGTGCCGCATCGTTTGCTCACCGCCGATGAGTGCCGCAAGCTCGAACCTGCGCTGTCGACCGATGCCCCGTTGGCAGGCGGCCTGCACCTGCCGCGCGACGAGACCGGCAACTGCCCGCTCTTCACCAAGCGCCTCGCCCAGATCGCGCGGGAAATGGGCGTGACGCTCACTACCGAGACGACTGTATTGTCCGTGCGCCCGAACGTGGGCCGTACTGGCGTCACCGTCGAGACGGCCAGCACCGTGCAAACGGCCCAGCGCGCAACGCTCGAAGCCGATGCCGTGGTGATCGCGGCGGGCGTGACCAGTACCGCGTTGCTGCGCCCGCTGGGCATCGATCTGCCGCTCTGGCCGATCAAGGGGTACTCGATCACGGTGCCGGTCAAGACCGAACTGTTCAGCCCGCGCATTGCCGTGATGGACGAGTCGTACAAAACCGCCATCACGCCGCAAGGCAACCGTCTGCGCATTGCCGGAACGGCCGAACTGGGCGACGCCGAACTCGTGCTGCGCGAACGCGCCATCGCCACGCTGTACAAGGTGGCGACGGACTGGTTCCCTGGGGCGGGGAGATACCGCGAGGCGCGCGCCTGGGTGGGCGCACGTCCGATGCTTCCGGACGGCCCGCCGCTGCTCGGCGCCACGCACCTGCCCGGCATCTTCCTGAACGTTGGCCACGGCTCGACCGGCTGGGCGATGGCCTGCGGCTCCGGTCGCGTGCTGGCCGACGTCATCTCCGGTCAAGCGCCGGAAATCGATCTGAACGGGCTGACGCTCGCGCGTTATACGCACTAGTCGCCACAGCCTGTCCCATGACGAGGGCCGCCCTGGCCGGGCCCTCGCACCGACGCCCCGCCAACGGTGGCGGGTTGATCGGCGCATCACCACCGATATCGTGTCGGAGTAAACCGACACGATATCGGGATTCACACCGGCAGGCAGAACGGTACGATGACGGCATAATCTGCAGATATGCATGCAGCACACCTGTTTGCCGTGCTGCGCTCGCCGCATTTGCTACCGGGAGCTTCGCCCGCCATGTCCGATTCTCTGCACGTCAACGTTCCCGCCGCCGCTGCCATCCAGAGCCCGCTGGCGCACCCTCCGGGGCCACGCCCCGGCGCTGCCCTCGGGAAAGCTTGCGCGACGGTCGCGCTCGACTTGCATCTTCCCGGCACGTTGCGCGATGTCGAACGGGCCGCGGCCGCCAAACTGGCGGCGCATACGCTGATGGCCCGCGCAGGGGCTGCGCTCGCCGAGTGGCTTTTTGGACGCCTGCCTGCGCTTGCGAGCGCGGGGCGTCAGCCCGTATTGCTCCTCGCCGGCCCCGGCAACAATGGTGGCGACGCCTATGTCACAGCGCGCGAGTTGCACCGGCGCGGCGTGCTGGTCGATGTCTGGCAGTTGGCGCCGCCGACGGCCGATGACGCGCGCTGGGCGCTCGCCGACGCCCTTGCCTGCGGCGTACCGGTGCGTCCCGCACCTGAGACCTGGCCCGAGCCGTCGGCCTACGCTTGGATCGTCGACGGACTGTTCGGCATCGGTCTGGCGCGCCCGCTAGACGGCGCCGCCGCCGCGCTTGTCGGGAACGTCGCCCATGCGCATGCCCAAGGCACGCCCGTGCTTGCCATCGACATCCCCAGCGGGCTGGCCGCGGCCACCGGCGTCGCTGGCGGGCCGACCATTCGCGCCGACGTCACGATGGCAATGCTCGGCGCCTGCCCCGGACTGTTCACCGGTATTGGCCGAGACGTCGCCGGCGAGGTACTTGTTGCCTCCTTGGGTGCAGACGAGGTGCTGGCAACGACAAAAGCCGCACTTCCCGATGGCAGCCTTATCACGACGAGCGCACCCAGCGCGTTTGTCGCCCATCTACCGCAACGGCATCACGCGTCCCACAAAGGAAGTTACGGATCGCTGGCCGTGCTCGGCGGCCATGAAGGCATGGTCGGCGCGCCACTGCTGTCCGCACGTACCGGCCTGATGACGGGCGCCGGGCGTGTCTATGTCGGGTTTGTCGCGCACGACGCACCTGCCTGGGACCCAGTGCATCCGGAACTGATGCTGCGTCGCGCCGAAAACCTCGATCTTGCGACGATGCAAGCCGTCGCCGTCGGCCCTGGGCTTGGGACCTCCGCGGCGTCTGCCGCGTGCCTGTCGCGCGCGCTCGCACTCGAGCACACGCCGCTGGTCATCGATGCCGATGCCCTCAATCTGCTTGCCGCCGAGCCGTCGCTTGCCGAGCGCGTGCGTCGTCGCGCCGGGCCCACCGTTTTAACGCCGCATCCCCTCGAAGCCGCGCGTCTGGCAGGGTGCGACGTCGCCCGTATCCAGTCGGATCGGCTAGCTTCCGCCCGCGCGCTCGCTCAGCATTTCGGCGCAACTATCGTGCTCAAAGGTTCCGGCAGCGTGATCGACAACGGGACCGAGGCCTGGATCAACACGACGGGGAATGCGGGGTTGGCCACGGCTGGCACGGGCGACGTGCTCACCGGCGCCATCGGCGCGCTGCTGGCGCAGGGCATGCCCGCAACGCAGGCGGCACTGGCTGCCGTCTGGTTGCATGGCCGGGGCGCCGAGCGCTGCGTGCGCGCGGGTGCCGGGCCTGCGGGATTGACGGCGTCGGAACTCTTGCCTGCCATGCGTGCCGAATTGGCTGATCTGTTGAACGAAGCAACGCGTGCGACGCCCTTCGCCTGATCACGCCACGGGTCGTGCGCCAATTCCGCCTGAAATGCCTTGCCGCGTATCCGCGCGGTCGCGTCGAGATCGCCCATCGCCGCATTTCAGCGCGATTGCGCTGCGACTCCCGTTATACTTCGCATAATCGAAATGCCCATATCGCACATGCCGTACAAGCCATCCGCGCCTTCCGCTCGTCTGGATCAACTCCCCGCCTGGCGTACCCTGCTCACGCACCGCGACGAAATCGCCGTCCAGCATATGCGCGACTGGTTCTCCGGCGCAGGCGCCAACGCACGCATCGAACAGTTCTCTCTGCATGCGGCCGGCCTGTATCTCGATTATTCGAAGAACCGCATTACGGAAAAGACGCGCACGCTGCTCACCCATCTCGCACGTGAATGCAACCTGCCGGCCAAACGCGATGCCATGTGGGCCGGCGAACATGTGAACGTCACGGAGAACCGGGCAGCATTGCACATTGCCCTGCGCGCGCCGAAGGGCATGGTCTTTCGCGACGCCACGAGCGACGTCAGCAGCGGCGTGCACGAAACACTCGAGCGCATGCGTGCTTTCAGCGAAAGCGTGCGCGACGGAAGATGGGTCGGTGCGACCGGCAAGCGTATCAAGCATCTCATCAACGTAGGCATCGGCGGTTCGGATCTGGGGCCACGCATGGTGTGCGACGCGCTGGCCGTTTATGGCCGCCGGGATCTGAGCGCGCACTTCATCGCCAACATCGATCCGACGGAACTCGCGCGTACACTGCCGCTGCTTGATCCGCAGACCACGCTGGTCGTCGTTTGCTCGAAGACGTTCACGACGCTGGAGACGATGACCAACGCACGCACGATTCGCTCATGGTTCGTCGCAAACGGCATTCCAGAGAGCGAACTCGGCAGGCATTTCGTCGCGGTGTCGACGAACGTGGAAGAAGCCACGTCGTTCGGCATTCGCCGCGAGAACGTATTCGAGTTCGGCGAATGGGTCGGCGGTCGCTATTCGCTCTGGTCGTCGATCGGACTCATCATCATGCTGTATCTGGGCGCTCGGCATTTCGATGCACTGCTCGCCGGCGCCCATGCGATGGACGAACACTTCCGCAGCGCGCCGCTCGAAGCCAACATGCCCGTGCTGCTCGGCCTGATCGGCGTCTGGTACCGGAATTTCTTCGACGCTCAGACGCTTTCCATCGCGCCTTACACCGACGCACTTCAGAAGCTGCCACCGTATCTCCAGCAACTGGACATGGAAAGCAACGGCAAGTCGGTACAAATCGACGGTGCGCCTGTTGCATGGCAAACCGCGCCGATCATCTGGGGCGAACCGGGCACGAACGGCCAGCATGCTTACTTTCAGATGCTGCATCAGGGCACGACCCTCGTGCCGGTGGACTTTATCGCCGTACTCGAACCGCAGTACGACGCACGGGACTATCTCGATCATCACCGCAAACTGCTTGCCAATTGCTTTGCGCAAAGCGAAGCGTTGCTGCAGGGCGGCTCGATGGCAACTGCTGAACAGGCCGGCGGCCCGCTGGGTGCGCAACGCCGGTTCGATGGCAACCGGCCGAGCAACACGCTAGTGATCGACAAGTTGTCGCCCGAACGCCTGGGAGCGCTGATAGCGCTCTACGAACATAAGGTGTTTGTGCAGGCCGCCATCTGGAACATCAATCCGTTCGATCAATGGGGTGTTGAACTGGGCAAGACGCTCTGCCGTGCGATCGAACCCGAACTCGCCGATCTGGGTTCGCTCAAGCCGGACGCGCACGACGCCTCTACAACCTCGCTGATTCGCATGGCGGGCGAAGCCCTGAAAGCGAAGGGCTGAAGGCCTCGAAACCTCTCTCCACGCCGCTGCCGATTGCTGCGGCCGCGACGACGGCGGGTACGCTCGCCCCCTTCCGTCCGTTCGTCAAACCGAAGTGCCGTTGACCAGTCTCCCGCCGGCGAGCTGCACCGTCGCATCGCAACGTTGCGCAATCGCCAGATCGTGCGTCACGAGCACCAGCGTCGCACCGCTCGCCTCGTTGAGCGAGAACATGAGGTCAATGACGCGCTCGCCTGTGGCCGTGTCGAGACTGCCCGTGGGTTCGTCGGCAAATAGCACCGCAGGCTTCGTGACAAAGGCCCGCGCCAGCGCCACACGCTGCTGCTCGCCGCCCGAGAGTTGTTTGGGATAATGCGTCAGTCGCGCGCCCAATCCAACTTGCTCGAGCAACTTGACCGCACGATTGCGCACGTCATGTGTCTCACCCAACAGCTCGAGCGGCAGCATGACGTTCTCGAGTGCGGTCAGATGCGGCATGAGCTGGAACGACTGGAAGACGAATCCGACAGCGCCACGTCGCAGCGCAGCGCGGCCCTCTTCGTCGAGATCGCCCAACGACTTGCCCAGCAGCGTGATGGCGCCATCGGTCGCGGTGTCGAGTCCTGCCATCAAGCCAAGCAGCGTCGACTTCCCCGACCCCGATGCGCCGACGATTGCCACGCTCTGCCCCTTCGAGACGGAGAAATCGATATCCTGCAAAATGACTAGTTCACCGGTGGCGTCACGCAACCGTTTGCCCAGACCCCGCACTTCAATTACGTTTTCGGAAAACGACATGGCAAGAAGAGAGTTCTTGAAATTGGCCGCCTCAGCCCTCGTAGGCTGGTGCATGCTGTCAGGGACCGCGGCGAGCGCGGCAAGTTCGGGCGCACCGACGATTTTGGTCGTGGGCGACAGCCTTTCTGCGGAATATGGCATCGCGCGCGGCGCCGGCTGGGTCAATCTGATGCAGCAGACGATCACGCAAAGCGGCTTCGATTATAACGTCGTCAATGCGAGTATCAGTGGTGACACCACGAGCGGCGGACGTTCCCGTCTGACGCCATTGCTCGAACGCTATCGCCCCGCCGTCACGATCCTCGAACTAGGCGGCAACGATGCCCTGCGCGGCATTCCGCTGGATCTCACACGCAAGAACCTGCTTGAGATGATCGCCGCCGCACGCAAGACGGGCAGCCGGGTGATCGTCGTCGGCATGCGCGTTCCTCCCAACTACGGCCCGGACTACAGCGAACAGTTCTTCAATATGTTTTCCGTAGTCGCAAAGCAAGAGAAGACGGGCTACGTGCCCTTTCTGCTTGCCGGCGTGATCGAACACCCCGACTGGTTCCAGCAAGACCAGATTCACCCGCTGGCCAAGGCACATCCGCAAATTCTGCAGAACGTCTGGCCAACGGTGAAGCCGCTGCTCAAACCCGCCGGCAAACCTCCTGCCAAAGCGGCGGACTCCCGGACACCGAAGTCCGGCGCATAAAAAAACGCGGCCGATTGGCCGCGTTTTCCTTTGCATCCAGATATCGATCAATCGATCACGAACCTGCCTTCGTGACGTCATGGACGACCTTGACCTTCGAGCGAACGCGCAGGTCACCCAGCCACGCATTCCACTCGGCCTGAGCGGCCAGCTGGTTGAGCTGCTGTGCTTCGGCGGCAAGACGCTGTGCATCCTGTTCAGCCGGTTGCGTCACCTTGCTGATGCGATAAACCGCATAGCCCTGACCTTCGCCGAGCGCCACACCGACATACGCCGGCAGCTTGGCCGTATCGGCAGCGAAGATTGCGGTCAACGCGGTTGCCGGCAGCTTGCCCGGGTTGTCACGCGAAATGGTCTGCACAGCACCGAACGCCGCGTCGCCACCCTTCTTCAGCGCGTCGAGCTTGGCTTCGCCGGCCTTCTTGGCTTCCTGATCCGCCAGATCGGCAACCGCTTTCTCCTTGACCTGGGCCTCGATCTGCGCGAGCGGCGGCGTTGCGGCCGGATGGTAGTTCACCACGTGAGCCGACACCAGCACGCCCTGACCGACATCCACCGCTTCGGTGTTTCGCTTGTTCTTGAGGGATTCGTCGCCAAACACCGCCTTGAGCAACTTCTCGTTACCCAGCGGGCTTTGCGCTTGCGACGGGTCCGGCGTGCGCGTGACCTTCGCCGACAACACCTTCAGATTCAGCTGGTCGGCCACCGGCTGCAGGCTGTCGGGTTGCTCGTACACCGCATTGGTGAACTGATCGGCCAGCTTGGCGTACGCCTTCGCCGATTCTTGCTGGCGATACTGATCGGCCAACTGCCCCTTCACTTCATCGAACGACTTCGTTTGCGCCGGCTTGATGCCCGTCAGCTTGATGATGTGATAACCGAAGTCGCTCTTCACGACATCGCTCACGTCACCACTGGTTTTGAGCGCGAATGTAGCATCGGCAAACGGCTTGACCATCGCATCGCGCGCAAAGAAGCCGAGGTCACCCCCGTTGGCCTTCGAACCCGGATCTTCCGAATTCTCGCTGGCCAGCTTGGCGAAGTCGTTCGGGTTCTGCTTGATCTGCGCGAGCAGCGCTTCGGCCTTGGCCTTCGCCTTGGCGTGATCTGCCGGCGAGGCATCGGCCGGCGATGCGATCAGGATGTGCGACGCGCGACGCTCTTCCTGCGTCGTGTACTGCTTCAGGTTGTCGTTGTACATCTTGCGCAGCACGTCGTCGCTCGCAGGCGTCTGCGCCGATGCCGGCATGGCCTTCGGGTCGAGCACAACATACTGGATCTCGGCCGACTCCGGCGTCTGGAACGCGGCCTTATGCGCATCGTAGTACGCCTGCATCTGCTGTGGCGTCGGCACGACCTTACCCGCGAAGTCCGAGGCCGGGAAATTCAGCACCGCGACGTCACGTTGCTGGGCACGCAGTTGTGCGAAACGATCGAGCACCGCCTTCGGCAACATGGCACTTGCCTGCACGCTTGCCGGCAGTTGGTTCGATGCCAGTTCGAAACGGATTTGCGCTTCAAGTCGTTGCGGCGTGAGGTTCTGTGCTGACAGCAGTTGCTCGTACTTGGCCTGATCGATCGAGCCATCTGGACGGCGCAGTTGCGCAATCGCGGGGATGGCGAGCAGCGCCTCACGCACTTGCGCGTCGGGCACCGACAGATTCTTCTTGAGGGTTTCCTGCGTGAGCAGCTTCTGCTGGATCAGGTTATCGAGCACAGCACTGCGCATTTCGGGAGTGTTGATCTGGCTCGCATCGACAGCGCCACCGAACATTTGCTGCATGCGCTCGGTCTGCGCGCGAAGCACGCTGTCGTACTCCTGACGTGTCACGGTTTGATCGCCCACCTTGGCGATCGTGCTGGCATCCGCGGCGTAGTCTTGCAAGCCATGAACGCCGAACACCACGAACGACGGGACGATCAGCACCGTCAGGAAGATGAGGACCAAGCGTTGATGACGGCGGATGAAGTCGAACATACGAAATCGGAAAAGTCGTCTAGAGCGTCTTAGGACGTCATATGGCAAAAAAGGCGAACCGAAGTTCGCCTTTTCACAATTTGGCGGAGCGGACGGGGCTCGAACCCGCGACCCCCGGCGTGACAGGCCGGTATTCTAACCAACTGAACTACCGCTCCCCAAGATATCTGGAACTGGTGGGTGCTGAGGGGCTCGAACCCCCGACCTACGCCTTGTAAGGGCGCCGCTCTACCAACTGAGCTAAGCACCCGTTCCCGATTCAAGCGTTGTTCTTGTTACCGTTTCCCGCCGAAGCAGGAAAGCTCGTTAGTTTAACGTATCTTTCAAACCTTTGCCAGGGCGAAATTTCGGAACCTTCGCTGCCTTGATCTTGATCGCTGCACCAGTGCGCGGATTGCGCCCCGTGCGCGGCGCGCGCTTCGCGACGTGGAACGTACCAAAGCCGACCAGCGTCACCTGCTCGCCCTTCTTCAACGCTTTCTTTACTGCACCCACCAATGCATCAAGTGCTCGACCGGCAGCAGCTTTCGAGATATCTGCCTCACCCGCGATATGATCGATCAGTTCCGTCTTATTCACTGTAACCCCCTTGCAAGGATAGTAGGCGATTGAGCCGCGGAGGCGCTCTTTGCGCGCCTTGACATTGATCTGCGAGGTCCGCTGGCTTTGCCATTAGACAAGCCGCAAACCCTGATGTCAAGCCGTTTTGCGCCGTTTTACGCCCCTTTGGCGGCATAGGAAGCACTCCTGAATCTGCGCATTCCGGTCACCATTTTCGAGCACTTTGCGTGAATAAAAAAAGCCCGGGGAAAACCCCGAGCTTTTTGCCCATTTTCGATCTGGCGCGACGAAGAAAATGCCGTCGCGCCAAACGAAATGTGAGCGTCAATGCTTGATGACGTCCTGCTTGCCGCTGGTATCCGCATTCGGCGCGACAGGTGCAGCTTTCGCCTCCTCTTCCGGCAGCGGCACCGGCGCATGCTCCAACGCCAGTTCGAGCACCTTGTCGATCCAGCGCACCGGCACGATCTCCAGCGCATTCTTGACCGTATCGGGAATCTCCGCGAGATCCTTCACGTTCTCTTCCGGAATCAACACGAGCTTGATGCCACCACGGTGAGCCGCAAGCAACTTCTCCTTGAGACCGCCGATCGGCAGCACTTCGCCGCGCAGCGTGATCTCACCGGTCATTGCCACATCCGCACGCACCGGAATACCGGTGAGCACCGAGACGAGCGCCGTTGTCATTGCGATACCGGCGGACGGACCGTCCTTCGGCGTCGCACCTTCCGGCACGTGGATGTGGATGTCCTTCTTCTCAAACTGCTCGTCCGTCACACCAAGGCGACGGGCACGCGAACGCACCACCGAACGTGCCGCTTCGACCGACTCCTTCATCACGTCGCCGAGCGAACCCGTTCGGATGATGTTGCCCTTGCCTGGCATCAGCGCAGCTTCGATGGTCAGCAGATCGCCGCCCACTTCCGTCCACGCCAGACCCGTGACCTGGCCGATCTGGTTTTCCTTCATGGCCAGACCGAAGTCGAACTTGCGCACGCCCAGGAAGTTGTCGAGATTGCTGGCATCGACCTTGATCGATGAACCATCGACCTTCTTGAGCAACAGCATCTTCACGACCTTGCGGCAGATCTTCGAGATCTCGCGCTCGAGCGAACGCACACCGGCTTCGCGCGTGTAGTAGCGAATGATGTCGCGAATCGCGGATTCCGTCAGATCGATCTCGCCTTCCTTCAACCCGTTGTTCTTTTTCTGCTTCGGCAGCAGATAACGCTGGGCGATGTTGACCTTCTCGTCTTCCGTGTAGCCCGACAGGCGAATCACTTCCATACGATCGAGCAACGGCGCCGGAATGTTCAGCGAGTTCGAGGTGGCCACGAACATCACGTCCGACAGATCGAAGTCGACTTCGACGTAGTGATCCGAGAACGTGTGGTTCTGCTCGGGATCAAGCACTTCGAGCAGCGCGGAACTCGGGTCGCCCCGGAAGTCCATGCCCATCTTGTCAACTTCGTCGAGCAGGAACAGCGGGTTACGTACCCCCACCTTCGACAGGCTCTGCAGAATCTTGCCCGGCATCGACCCGATGTACGTGCGACGGTGGCCACGAATCTCAGCCTCGTCGCGCACGCCGCCCAACGCCATGCGCACGAACTTGCGGTTCGTCGCACGCGCGATCGACTGACCGAGCGACGTCTTACCTACGCCGGGGGGCCCGACCAGGCACAGGATCGGGGCCTTGACCTTGTCCACGCGCTGTTGCACGGCAAGATACTCAAGGATGCGTTCCTTGACCTTCTCGAGACCGAAGTGGTCCTCGTCGAGCACCTTTTCGGCGTTCGACAGATCGTTGTTCACCTTGCTCTTCTTGCGCCACGGCAAACCGACCAGCGTGTCGATATAGTTGCGCACGACGGTGGCTTCGGCCGACATCGGCGACATCAGCTTGAGCTTCTTGAGTTCGGCGTCAGCCTTCTTCTTGGCTTCCTTCGGCAGATGCGCGGCCTTGATGCGCTTCTCGAGTTCTTCGAGATCCGCACCTTCTTCGCCTTCGCCCAGTTCCTTCTGGATCGCCTTGACCTGTTCGTTCAGGTAGTACTCGCGCTGGCTCTTCTCCATCTGGCGCTTCACGCGGCCACGGATACGCTTTTCGACCTGAAGGATGTCGATCTCGCTCTCGAGCTGCGCGAGCAGATGCTCAAGGCGCTCGATGACCGGAAACATCTCGAGAATCTTCTGCTTTTGCTCAAGCTTGAGCGGCAGGTGAGCGGCGATAGTATCCGCCAGACGACCCGCCTCGTCGATGCCCGACAGCGACGTCAGGATCTCCGGCGGAATCTTCTTGTTGAGCTTCACGTACTGATCGAACTGCGCCACGATCGCACGACGCAGGGCCTCGGATTCCGGCGAGTTGCCGTCATCCGGTTCGAGCGGCATGACTTCCGACGTGAACTGGGTTTCTTCCTCATCCACGCTCAGGGTGCGAGCGCGCTGAATCCCCTCGACCAGCACCTTGACGGTGCCATCGGGCAGTTTGAGCATTTGCAGGATGTTCGCCACGCAACCGATCTCGTAGAGATCCTTGGACGTAGGCTCATCCTTGGCCGCGGCTTTCTGCGCGACCAGCATGATGTGCTTGCCGCCTTCCATGGCGGTTTCAAGCGCTTTAATCGATTTCGGACGCCCCACGAAAAGGGGAATCACCATGTGCGGAAACACGACCACGTCGCGCAAAGGCAACAGGGGCAGTTGAATCGCTTCGGGCGGGAGGATTTGGGTGCCTGACATCTCGTTCCCCATATTTAACGAACCGTTGTGTTCCAGCTAGTTGAGGCCGCCGGCGAGAATTACAAGAGGGACGGAAAGCCCATTCGCCGACAAGTTGCACCACTCGGGGTTTCATTGCCCGTGGCACTAGTATGAAGGAAAAAAAGCCGTCCATGTTTCCATGAACGGCTTCGGGTAGCACTGAGTTGACCGTTCAATTGGAGCCGGCAACCTTGGGTGACTCCTGGTAGATCAAAAGCGGCTTTCCGTCGCCGCTGATCGCGTTTTCGTCCAGAATCACCTTGGTAACGCCCTTGAGCGACGGCAGCTCGTACATAACTTCGAGTAGCGCCTGTTCGATGATCGAACGCAGGCCACGCGCACCGGTCTTGCGCTTGATGGCCTTGCGCGCCACCGCATGCAGCGCCGCCGGGCGGATTTCCAGCTCCACCCCTTCCATCATGAACAGACGCTGGTACTGCTTGACCAAAGCGTTCTTCGGTTCGATGAGGATGGTCACCAACACGTCCTCATCAAGCTTACCCAACGTGGCAACCACCGGCAGACGGCCGATCAACTCAGGAATCAAGCCGAATTTGATCAGATCTTCCGGTTCGACGTCACGCAGCAACTCGCCAGCGTCGCGCTCTTCGCCAGTCTTGACCGTCGCGCCGAAACCGATACCCGTCTTCTCGGTGCGGTTCATGATGATCTTCTCGAGGCCATCGAACGCACCGCCGCAGATGAACAGGATGTTCGTCGTGTCGACCTGGATGAAATCCTGGTTCGGATGCTTGCGGCCACCTTGCGGCGGCACCGACGCCATCGTCCCTTCCACGAGCTTGAGCAGCGCTTGCTGCACGCCTTCGCCGGACACGTCGCGCGTAATTGACGGGTTGTCCGACTTACGGCTGATCTTGTCGATTTCGTCGATGTAGACGATGCCCTTCTGCGCCTGCTCGATCTCGTAATTGCAGTTCTGCAGCAGCTTCTGGATGATGTTTTCGACGTCTTCCCCCACGTAACCGGCTTCGGTCAGCGTGGTGGCGTCGGCAATCACGAAGGGCACGTTGAGCAAACGCGCAAGCGTCTGCGCAAGCAGCGTCTTGCCCGAACCGGTCGGCCCGATCAGCAGGATGTTGCTCTTGGACAGCTCGACCTCGTCGCGCTTGTCGCCGAGGTGTTTCAGTCGCTTGTAATGGTTGTAGACCGCAACCGCCAGGATCTTCTTCGCGCGGTCCTGGCCGATCACATATTGATCGAGACTCTCGCGAATTTCCTGCGGTGACGGCAAATCGGACTTGCCACCACTGCCGCCCTCATCTTCGGCTGCTGCGGCCTCGTCGCGAATGATCTCGTTGCACAGATCAATGCACTCGTCGCAGATGAACACGGACGGACCTGCGATGAGCTTCTTGACCTCGTGCTGGCTCTTTCCGCAGAAGGAGCAGTAGAGCAGCTTTTCGCCGTTGGAAGTGCTTTTTTTATCCACCATATCTGTGTCAGCCTGCTAGCAATTTGCGCCCCGGTCGTCCCCCGTCGGGGGCGGCAAACGCGGCATACGTAATTGCATTGTAACGCCATGCCGCGCGAGCGTGTGGCCCACCCGCGACAACCCTAAATTCCCTTTTACGACAAAGACTTGGCGCGACCACCCGGTCTTTCGAGACGAAAACACCCGGTGTCGCGCCAGCCATGTTGCCCTCAGGCGCCCTGAATTCGAGACCGAATCAGGGACGGTTTTCCAGCACGCGATCGATCAACCCATACTCGACGGCATCGGTCGCCGACTTGAAGTTGTCGCGATCGGTGTCACGCGCAATGGCTTCAAGCGACTGACCGGTGTTGTAGGAGAGCAGTTGATTCAATCGGTCTTTGAGCAAAAGGATTTCCCGGGCGTGAATCTCGATGTCCGACGCCTGACCGCGGGCGCCGCCTAGCGGTTGGTGAATCATGATGCGCGCGTTCGGCAGCGCAAAACGCTTGCCCTTTTCGCCGGCAGCGAGCAGGAATGCGCCCATGCTCGCGGCCATGCCCAGGCACAGCGTCGAGACCGCCGGTTTGACGAATTTCATCGTGTCGTAAATCGCCAGACCCGCCGAGACGGAACCGCCCGGCGAGTTGATGTACATCGAGATTTCCTTGTCAGGATTTTCGCTCTCGAGGTACAGCAACTGGGCGACGACGAGGTTGGCGCTCTGGTCGTTGACCTCGCCCACCAGGAAAATGATGCGCTCCTTGAGGAGTCGCGAGTAAATGTCGTAAGCGCGCTCGCCACGACCACTTTGCTCGACGACCATCGGCACGAGGCCAAGGCCTTGTGTCTCGAGGGCGGAGTTGTGCGTCGGGGAGGCGAGTTGGGCGAGCAATTCGGAACGGGTAATCATATCGGTTCGACCCTTCTATCGAGATGGTTTTGCGCGCCGCAGGGAGGAGGCCCGGGGGCCATTTGGAAAAGAACCGCCACGGCCTTGCGGCCGCGGCGGCTCAGTTGGTCGTGTCGCGCTCGATCAGGACTGCGTGTTGCCAGCCAGCTCTTCGAAGCTGACTTGCTTGTCGGTCACCTTGGCCTTACCCATGACGAACTCGACTACGTTGTTCTCGACGACAAAACCTTCCATTTCCGCCATGCGCTGCTGATCGCCATAGTACCAGCGGACGACTTCTTGCGGGTCTTCGTAGCTCTTCGCGAACTCTTCGACTTCGGCCTTGATCTGCTCCGGCTTGGCTTGCAGGTCGTTCTGCTTGACCAGCTCAGCCAGGATGAGACCCAGCTTCACGCGACGCTCGGCTTGCTCCTTGAACATCTCCGCCGGGATCGGCACGTTGCCAGCGTTCGGCACGCCGCGTTGTGCGAGGTCCTGACGAGCCATCGCCACCAGACGCTCCTGATCCTGAGCGACCAGCGCGTTCGGCACTTCGAGCTCTGCCACGGAGATCAATGCGTTCATCACTTGATCCTTGAGCAGGGCCTGCGTACGGCGCTTCACTTCGCGCGACAGGTTTTCCTTGATGTCGGCGCGCATCTTTTCGATGCTGCCATCCGCGATACCGAGCGACTTGGCGAACTCGGCGTCGACTTCCGGCAGGTGCGCCCACTCGACCTTCTTCAGCGTGACGGTGAACGTGGCGGTCTTACCAGCCACTTCCTTGCCGTGGTACTCGTCCGGGAACTTGAGCTCGAATTCCTTCGACTCGCCGACCTTCAGGCCCAGCGTGGCCTTCTCGAATTCCGGCAGCATGCGGCCTTCGCCCAGCACGAAGACGAAGTCTTCGGCGCTACCGCCGGCGAACACTTCACCGTCGATCTTGCCGACGAAGTCGACCGTCACACGGTCGCCATCCTTGGCTTCCACCGCGCCGCCGTCGCCATGGGCGCCAGCTTCGCCGCGCACGTGATAGTGCACGCGCTGCTTGCGCAGGATGTCGATGGTGCGATCGATCTCGGCTTCCGAGACGTCGGTCGTGGTGCGGCTGACTTCCGCGGCGGCCAGATCACCGATCTTGACTTCCGGGTAGATCTCGAACGTGGCGTCGAATGCGTATTCGGTGTCGGCAGCATCGGCCTTCGGCGCGAAGCGCGGCTGGCCTGCCACACGCAGATCCTGTTCCTTGCTGATTTCGAAGAATTGCTGGCCAACCTTGTCGCTCACGACTTCGGCTTCGACCTGACCACCGTATTGCTGGGTGACCATCTTCAGGGGCACCTTGCCCGGACGGAAGCCCGGCATGCGAACCGTCTTCGACAGCTTTTGAATGCGAGCTGCGACTTCTTTTTCGACTTCCTGCTTGGGCAGGGCGATGGTAAAGCGGCGCTCGAGCTTGCCGAGGTTTTCAACAGCGATAGTCATGAGGATATTCGTCCATCCAGAGGGTCGTTCTGTGTTGCGGCGAGGGAATGCCGCAAGCGGACCCAGTCAGTTAATCAACCTTGGGCCGGAACCGGCGATGTAACGCCGGCTTCCCTCCGCCCCCGACAAATCGGGGTAGCCCCAAAACGGTTTTGCACACAAAGCGGGACATTTTAGCAAACTATTGTCCCGTCTCCAGACTTTCCGGCCGGAAATCAGGGAAATCGGACCATTTTGCCTTCGCGCACCTTCCCGGCGCCATCTGCCACGTCAGGCGCGTCCCTATTGGGCGGAACAACGCTTTAGAGGGCCACGTCCACAAAAAGATCTTGGGAGACGTCTATTGGCGTTCTAGGATTCAATCGAACGTTTGAATGAAACATCGGTTCATTGACTCGACGTGGCGTTGTGCCGCGTCCTACTGAACGGGGGATCGTCGTGAGCTTACGCCTCTCGGCCGGCCGACAAGCCGGCGATACCAAGCTGCGCATCCTCGATGCCGCAGAAGATCTTTATATCGAATTCGGCTACGAAGCCATGTCCCTGCGCCAGATCACGTCACGCGCCGAGGTCAATCTGGCTGCCGTCAACTATCACTTCGGAAGCAAGGAAACCTTGCTTCAGGCCATGCTCTCGCGACGGCTCGACCGGCTCAACGAAGAGCGTCTCGCATTGCTGACCCGGGCCGAAGCCACCTGGCCGTCACCGCAGCTAACGTGCGAGCACGTGCTCGGGGCGATGTTCATCCCTGCCCTGGCCATTTCCCATCATCGCGATATCGGCGGCCCGGCGTTCCTGCGTCTGCTCGGGCGTGTCTATGCCGATCCGTCCCCGTTCATCCGCGATTATCTGCAACGGCACTACGCCCCGGTGTTCGAGCGATTCTTCGAGGCCTTCGCGCGCGCCTTGCCCGAGCTGCCGCGCCAGGAACTGGGCTGGCGGCTGCACTTCGCCCTGCAGGCGCTGTCCGGCGTGCTGGCGAGCACCGACACATCGCGCTTGATCGACACCTTTGCGCAAGGCCAGCCGATGGGCGACTTGCAGGTCGTCGCAAGACTCACCGCGCTCATGGTGGCAGCGCTCAAGGCACCGATGCCGGGCGAGGAGCAACTGGCGAGCTTCGCCGCCGTCTTCGCGCTTGCGAAAGACGCCAATATCACCCCTCCGCGTGAGGCCGGGCACGGCACAGAGCACCTCGCCCCGGCGCCACGGGACGAAGGCCACGGGCCAGCCTCCGGAGACAACGACCTCGCATTCGCGAACGCCTGAGCGTAAGCCCCGCGCAAACGCCTGAAGGCGTTCCGGAAGGATCGCCGCGCCGTGCGCCAGGCGCGCTGCACCAACGACTTTCACGAGTTGCATTCGCATCTTCGACGCGTCACCTGAATTCTCGGCGCACCAACCGGTCGCCGAGCGATCCAACAATAACGCCGTCGCCGGTTTGGACCGGGCGCAATGCCAGCGATCACCGGCAGATGGCACAAAGACGACAGCCCCCACAGGTGCCGGACATGGCGTATCCGCCATCACCGGTATAACGCCCAGCGCTTGCGGGAAAGCTGAACCGAAAGGGAGGAGAAAATGATGGCCGCATGGATTCTCGCGTTTGTCGTGGGCGTGACCGCCCTGCTTTTCTATCGCGCGCATGCCTGGCAATGGCTCATCGCCACGGCGCTATGGGTTGGCGTAGGCGCAGCGGCGGCACTGACGGGAACGGTCGCGACTGTCGTCCTCGCCATCGTGTTCGTCTTGCCAGCGTTGATCCTGAGCATCGGCCCATGGCGCCGTGCATGGGTTACCGCGCCCATGCTCGCCAAATTCCGCACGATCATGCCGGAAATGTCGGAGACGGAAAAAGACGCCATTGAAGCCGGCACCGTCTGGTGGGATGCCGATCTGTTCTCCGGCCGCCCCGACTGGCAGAAGTTCATGGCGCTGCCCGCGCCCGCCCTATCTGCCGAAGAACAGGCCTTCATGGCACACGAGGTCGAACATCTGTGCGATCTGTCCAACGACTGGGAAAGCACACAAGTCTGGCAAGACTTGCCGCCGAAAGCCTGGCAATACGCGAAGGATGCCGGCTTTCTGGGCATGATCATCCCCAAGCGCTACGGAGGTCACGAATTCTCCGCCTATGCGCACTCGCAAGTGGTGATGAAGCTGGCGTCGCGCTGTTCCGCCGCCGCCGTGTCGGTCATGGTGCCGAACTCGCTCGGCCCGGCCGAACTGCTGCTGCACTACGGCACCGAGGCGCAAAAGAACTACTACCTGCCGCGCCTGGCAAAGGGCGAAGAGATCCCTTGCTTCGCGCTCACGAGCCCTTACGCGGGCTCTGACGCCGCCGCCATTCCCGACGTTGGCGTCGTCTGCCGCGGCGTACATGACGGCCGTGAAACGCTGGGCTTCCGTGTCACATGGAACAAGCGCTACATTACCCTCGGCCCGATCGCGACGGTGCTGGGCCTGGCGTTCCGCGCCCTCGACCCCGACCATCTGCTGGGTGACGACGACGCGCCGGGCATCACTTGCGCACTGATCCCGACCAACCATCCGGGCGTCGTGATCGGCCGCCGCCACTGGCCGCTGAACGCCGTTTTCCAGAACGGCCCGAATGCCGGCAAGGACGTCTTCATTCCCCTCGACTGGGTCATTGGCGGTCAGGCCCAAGTGGGCAAGGGCTGGCGGATGCTGATGGAGTGTCTCGCGGCTGGCCGTGCGATCTCGCTGCCGTCGTCGAACGTCGGCTATTCGAAGATCGCGGTGCGCGCCACGGGCGCCTACGCTGCGGTGCGCCGTCAGTTCCGCACGCCGATCGGCAAGTTCGAAGGCGTGCAGGAAGCGCTCGCCCGCATGGCCGGTAATTTGTATGCAATGGACGCGGCGCGCCGCATGGCAGCGCTCGCCGTCGATCTTGGCGAGAAGCCCTCGGTGATTTCCGCCATCGCGAAATATCACGTGACCGAGCGCGCGCGCAAAGTGGTGAACGACGGCATGGATGTCGTGGCGGGCAAAGGCATCTGCATGGGCCCGAACAACTTCCTCGCCCGCGCCTATCAGCAAATTCCGGTGTCGATCACGGTCGAGGGCGCCAACATCATGACGCGGTGCCTGATGATCTTCGGTCAGGGCGCCATCCGCTGCCATCCGTACGTGCTCAAAGAACTCGCTGCGGCGCAGACAGCGGATCACGCTACCGCCGTGCGCGCATTCGACGACGCCCTTTTCGGCCATCTGACCTTCGTGACGAGCAACATCGCGCGCGGCGCGTTGCATGGCATCACGCACGCCCGGTTCTCTGCCGTGCCGTCGAATGCCGCGCCCGAGCTGCATCCCTACTATCGTGCCGCGAATCGCATGTCGACACTGCTTGCGATTGCATCCGACGTCTCGATGGCGGTCCTCGGCGGCTCGCTCAAGCGTCGCGAGAGCATCACGGGCCGCCTGGGCGACATCCTCTCGCAACTGTTCCTGCTCACCGCAACGCTCAAGCGTTTCGAGGACGAAGGCCGTCCGAAAGCCGATCTGCCACTGGTGCATTGGGCCGCGCAAGACGCACTCTGGCAGGCACGCGAAGCCTTCGAAGGCGTGCTGGCGAACTACCCGTCGGGCGTTGTCGCCTGGTGGATGCACTGGAAACTCGCACCGCTCGGCCTGCCGTACGCCAAGCCGTCCGATGCGCTCGCGACACAAGTGGCCGAATTGATGCAAACGCCGGGCGACGCGCGCGAGCGCCTCATCGCAGGCAGCTACTCGCCACGCGTTGAAATCGACGGGCTTGCCTATGGCGAGATCGTCTTCCAGATGACGCCGCAGGTCACCGCCATCGAGCAGCGTCTGCGCATCGCGATCAAGGAAGGCCGTCTGCCGGCGATGCCGCAAAGCCTGCCCGAATTCACGGCGTGGGTGGACCAGGCCGCAACGTTGCAACTTGTGAGCGACGACGAGCGCCGGGTGCTCACCCAATACGCCGACTACGCCGCACGCGCGGTGGCCGTCGACGACTTCCCTGCCGACTTCGGACGCCTCGCCGACATGCAACACGCCCAACAACAGGAAGCGGCCGGCGAAGCACTCACCACCTGAGCCAGCCCCTGCCACGTCTGCCCATCACTCTGAGGATTTACGCGCCGTGACGACGTCCGACCGATACCTAGCCTTCGCCAACTCCGCCGTAGGCAGCCGTCTGGCCAATGCGCTGGGGCTGCCGCGCCCCGTGCCGCTCGAGCGCATGCCGCCCTTCGGCGACACCGTGACACGCGAGATTGCAGCGCCGCTCGCCGTCGTGGGCGGCGCGGCGGACGCGCCGCTATTGCCCGGCCTGGCCCGCGAACTGCATTGGCTTGGTGTTCCCAGCCTTGCCCACGTGGCGCGACTCGACTGGATTTCGTACGCCAACAAGGCGGGCACGATGAGCGGGCGCTTCAATCCGAACGAAGGGGTGCGTCCCAAAGCCCTGCTGTTCGACGCCAGCGCCATCGCCGACACCGGCGAGCTGAGCGCGCTCTACACGTTCTTCCACGACACCCTCGCGACACTCGACCGCTGTGCGCGGGTGCTCGTGCTGGGCTTGCCGCCATCGCTGGCGCCGACGCCACAAGCCAGCGTTGCACAGCGAGCGCTTGAGGGCTTCGTGCGCTCGCTTGCGAAGGAACTCAAACGCGGGGCTACGGCGCAGTTGCTTTACGTCGCGCCACGCGCGCGCGAAGCCTTGCACTCGACGTTGCGCTTCTTCCTGTCACCGCGCGCCGCTTATGTAAGCGGGCAGGCTGTCACCTTGCAGGACCCCGTGTTCGAAACGCCACCGATGCGCGATCAGCGCCCGCTCGCCGGGCAAGTCGCGGTTGTGACCGGCGCAGCACGCGGCATCGGCGAAGCCATTGCCACCGTGCTGGCGCGCGACGGCGCACATGTCGTGTGCGTCGACATCCCGGGCGCACAGGCGCCACTCGAAGCCGTAGCGGCGCGTCTCGAAGGTAGCGCCCTCGCATGCGACATCGCCGCGCCCGAGGCGGGCGTCACGCTGCTGGCACATCTGTCGGCGCACGCACCGCGCGGCCTCGACATCCTCGTCCATAACGCCGGCATCACACGCGACAAGACACTCGTGCGCATGAGCGAGGCGCAATGGCAGAGCGTGCTCGACATCAACGCCGGTGCGCCGCAACGGCTTAACGCCGCGCTGCTCGACGCAGGCGTGCTGCGTGCCAACAGCCGGATCGTCGGCGTGGCGTCGATCAGCGGCATTGCGGGCAATCGCGGGCAGACGAACTATGCCGCGTCGAAGGCGGCCGTGATTGGCATGGTGGAAGCCTGGTCGCCGGTGCTCGCCGAGCGCCACATCAGCATCAACGCCGTCGCCCCCGGATTCATTGAAACGCAGATGACCGCCGCCGTACCGTTCGCCATCCGTGAAGCCGGACGCCGCATGAACTCGCTCGGCCAGGGCGGCCAGCCGGTCGACGTCGCCGAGGCCATCGCGTGGCTCGCACATCCGGCCTCCGGGGCGCTGACCGGACAGGTCGTGCGTGTCTGCGGTCAGAGCCTGCTGGGGGCATGACCATGGCCAACGACCGCCCGCGCGATCCGCAGGACACCGTGCCGCCCGCCACGCCGACGGAGCAGACCGCCATCAATGTCACGCGTCCGCCCTCACCGCTTCATCTGTATCTGCGCGCACTGCTGTCGTCCCGCAAACCGGCGCTGGCGCAATCGCTGCCCCCGCTGGCGTTCGGGCGCCGCAATGTCGCGCTCGACGCGGCCGGCATCGCTCGTTATGCGCGCTTATGCGGCTTTACCGACGCCCACGGTGTCCCGCCCACGTGGCCGCACTTGCTCGCGTTCCCGCTGCATATGCTGTTGATGACTGACCGCGCGTTTCCATTCGCCATGCTCGGCATGGTGCATCTGGCAAATCGCGTCCGTACCCACGCGCCGCTCGCCGTGGGGGATCGGCTGGACCTCGACGTGCGGTGCGGCCCGCTGTACGCACATGACAAGGGGCAGGTCTTCACGGTGCTCACCACCGCCCGCCGCGCAGGCGAAGTCGTGTGGTCGGGCGAGAGCCTGTACCTGCGCACCGGCGTACGCGCCCCGCTTGGCGCCCCCTATCGCGCCGAGCTAAGCGCAGGCCCGTCGCTCGTGAAGACTGCCACGTGGCGGGTACCGGGCGACCTCGGCCGTCAGTACGCGCGCGTCTCCGGCGATTACAACCCGATCCACCTCTGGCCGATCACTGCCAAGTGGTTCGGCTTCCCGCGACCGATCATTCACGGCATGTGGAGCTTCGCCCGAACGCTCGCCGCAGTGCTGCCCGCCGACGAGCGGTGCCTCGACCTTCTCGTGGAATTCAAGACACCGCTGCTGCTGCCCGGAGAAGCCACGCTCTGGTGCGATCCGCACCGCAGTGTTGTCGAGCTGCGCGACGCGGCGGGCGCTGTCCCGCATCTGCGCGCACGGTGGCAGGCCGCGCCGGGCGCATCGCCCGCCATCAACACGTTCGCTACGGACCCTTCATGAGTGCCCTCAAACCCACCGCGCCGGCCCCTGCCTTGCGTCGCGTTGCCATTCTCGGTGGCAACCGCATCCCGTTCGCCCGGTCGAACACGGCCTATGCCACGGCATCGAATCAGGACATGTTGACGGCCTCGATCCAGGGCCTTGTCGACCGTTTCGCGCTGCATGGGCAACGTCTGGGCGAGGTCGCCGCCGGGGCAGTCCTCAAGCACGCCCGCGACTTCAATCTGACGCGCGAATCCGTCCTGTCGACCACGCTCGCCGCGCAGACCCCCGCCTACGACGTCCAGCAAGCGTGCGGCACGGGCCTCGAGACGGCGATCCTCACCGGCAACAAGATCGCGCTCGGTCAGATCGACGTGGCCATTGCCGGGGGGGTCGACACGGCGTCGGACGCCCCCATGGGCGTGAACGAAAAGCTCCGGCAGATTCTGCTCGAAGCGAACCGGCAGCGCAGCACCGGCGGCAAGCTCGGCGCACTCGCGAAGGTGCGCCCGGGTATGTTGTTCCGCCCCGCGTTGCCGCGCAATGGCGAGCCGCGCACGGGGCTGTCGATGGGTGAGCATTGCGAATTGATGGCCAAGCGCTGGCAGATCGAACGCGCCGCGCAGGACGAACTCACGCTCGCGAGCCACCAACATCTCGCCGCCGCGTATGAGCGCGGGTTCTTTCTCGATCTGATGACGCCCTTTCTCGGCCTGCAACGCGACAACAACCTGCGGCCCGACGTCACGCTCGAGAAACTCGCCAGCCTCAAGCCGGTGTTCGACCGCAGTGCCACGGGCACGCTCACAGCGGGCAACTCGACACCGCTCACCGATGGCGCGTCGTGCGTATTGCTCGCGAGCGAAGACTGGGCGCGGGCACACAACATCCCGGTACTCGCCTATCTGACGTATTCGCAAACGGCGGCCGTCGACTTCTTCAACCCCGACGAGACGCAGCGCGAAGGCCTGCTCATGGCGCCCGCGTACGCCGTGCCGCGCATGCTGGCTCAGGCCGGGCTCACGTTGCAGGACTTCGACTTCTACGAAATTCACGAGGCATTCGCCGCGCAGGTGCTTTGCACCCTGAAAGCGTGGGAGGACCCGCAATATTGCCGGGACAAACTCGGCCTGACCGCGCCGTTGGGCAGCATCGATCGGCAACGGCTGAACGTGAACGGCAGTTCGCTCGCCTGCGGCCACCCGTTCGCAGCGACCGGCGGCCGCATTCTCGCCACCCTTGCCAAGCTGCTGGCCGAACGTGGCGGCGGGCGCGGTCTCATCTCGATTTGTGCGGCCGGCGGACAAGGCGTGGTCGCGATGCTGGAACGATAAAAACAAAGGAGCAAGCAGTAAAGGGGCAGCCGAAAAGCACGGCCCTGCGCACGGATGCGCGTTGCCAGCAGAGCAACCCATCGGCCGCGGGCGTCTGTGCCTATGAATGGAGACAACGATGGATCAAGCGGTCCAGCAGGAACGAGTCTGGCTAAACGCGTACCCTCCCGGCGTGCCGGCCGACATCGACGTGACCCGTTACACGTCGCTCGTGCAGGCCTTCGACGAGTGGATCGACAAATACCGGGAACGCATCGCGTTCGTGAGTCTCGGCAGCGAGATGATCTATGCCGAGGTCGCCCGTCAGGCGTATGCGTTCGCCGCGTGGCTGCAAGCCCAGGGCGTAAAGAAGGGTGAGCGCGTCGCACTCATGATGCCCAACTGCTTCCAGTATCCGATCTGCCTTTTCGGCTCGCTCATCGCGGGCGCCGTGGTCGTCAACGTCAATCCGCTCTACACCGTTCGCGAATTGAAACACCAGTTGCTGGACAGCGGTGCGCACACCATCGTCGTCTTCGAGAACTTTGCCAGGACAGTACAGGAGGCGATTCCCGGCACCGACGTGCGCCACGTGCTCCTCACGCAGATCGGCGACTTGCTGGGCCCCGGTGCGAACGTCAAGGGGCACTTCGTCAACTTTCTCATGCGCAAGGTGGCCAGGCAGGTGCCGGCTTACGATCTGCCGCAGGCCATATCGCTGCGCCGGGCGCTTGCCGAGGGCGCGAAGCATACGCCATCCCCAGTGCCCCTCGCGCGCGACGACCTCGCTTTCCTTCAGTACACGGGCGGCACCACAGGGGTCGCCAAGGGGGCCATGCTCACGCACGGCAACGTGCTGGCCAACCTGCTCCAGACCGAGGCGTGGGCGGCCGATCAGCTCGATGGCGACATTGAGGTCAATCTGTCGCTGCTGCCGATGTATCACATCCTCTCGCTCACGGTGAACTGTCTGGTGTTCATGAGTCTTGGCGGACGCAACATCCTGATTGCGAATCCGCGCGACGTGAAGAAGGTTGTCTACATCATCCGCCACGAAACGTTCACCGGCGTCACAGGCGTGAATACGCTGTTCAACGGCCTGCTTGAAAATGCCGACTTTTGCGCCCGCGATTTCTCCAGATTGAAGTTGTCGCTGGCGGGCGGCATGGCGACGCAACGCGCGATTGCGGATCGGTGGAAGCAAGTGACCGGCAAGCCGATCATCGAGGGCTACGGCCTCACGGAATGCTCGCCCATCGTCACGATGAACCCGGTCGACATCGCGCACATGGACGCCTTCGATTTCACCGGCTCCATCGGTCTGCCCGCACCGTCGACCGACGTGCGCTTCAAACGTGACGACGGCACATGGGCCGATCTGGGTGAGCCGGGCGAATTGTGCGTGCGCGGCCCGCAGGTCATGCGCGGCTATTGGCAGCGGCCGCAAGACACCGCCAAAACGTTCGACGCCGACGGCTGGCTGATGACCGGCGACATCGGTGTGATGGACGAGCGTGGTTACGTTCGCCTCATCGACCGCAAGAAGGACATGATTCTGGTGTCGGGCTTCAATGTCTATCCGAACGAGATCGAGGATGTCGTGATGCTGCATCCTGGGGTGCGCGAAGCGGCGGTGGTCGGCGTGCCCGATCCGATCGCCGGCGAGCGCGTGAAGCTCGTGGTCGTGGCAAAAGATCCCGCCTTGAGCGCCGAAGCGATGCTGGCCCACTGCCGCCAGCACCTGACCGCTTACAAGGTGCCGCGCATCGTCGAATTCCGTGAAGGCGAACTGCCCAAGACAACCGTCGGCAAGATCCTGCGGCGCGAACTGCGCGAGCCGGTGGCATCGACGCAAGGAGACCAATGACATGGCCATGCACCCTGCTTTCCGTACCGCCAGCATCGTCTGCCGTCGCGTGCGCGGCCTTCGCCTTCACCTTCGCCTTGCGCTTCGCCTGCCCCTGCCAACGGCCACGATGCATCGTGTCGCACTGTCGCTCGCGCTGCTGCCTGCGGCGCTCGTTGCCGGCGCACTGAGCACGCGCGACGCCGTGGGCCAGACCAATACCGTCACAGGTGCCTCGGCACCCGCTGCGCCCGGCGCAAATGCGGCAGGCAACGCGGCATCGCCGGCCGACGTCGAAGTGTCAAGACTGGCCGCCTTGCCCGTTGCCGCGCAAGCGCAGTGGCTGTCGCACGCGATCAAGAGCGGCGAGTTGGCAAAGATGAGCGACGACGACATCGTCGCACGCATGCAGGCGCTTCAAGCCGACGCCCTCGTCCGGTTTCTGAAAGCCGAGTCGGCCGCGTTGCCCGAGTACCAATACGAGCTGACGCGCCACGAGCGCATCAATGACCAGTGGCAGACGACGCCCGACCGCATGCTCGTGAAGATTCGCGAAAAGCCATTGCAGATCTACGCAAAGTGGCTGCCCGACGGCGCCCACTCAGGGCAGGAAATCATCTACGACGAGACGAAGCGCCCAAAGGAGATGTACGGCCATCTCGGCGGCATTCTCGGCTTCGCCTCGATCTGGAGCAGTATCGACGGCACGCTCGCGCGCTCGCAATCGAATCACACGGTGCGCGATCTCGGCTTCGCGTTCATTGCGGAACAGATTGCCCATGACGGCCGCAGCTTCCGCGCCGCCGGACTGCCCGAGAAGCCCGCGGGAATTTCGGTTTCCGAATCGAACGGCGTGCGCATGCTGGCACTGGAGTGGGATGCACCGTCCGGCCCGCCTCAACACTACGCCAACAAATCGCGTGTCCTGATCGATCTGAAGACGGGACGCCCGCGCGGCATCGAAGCCTGGGACGCGACAGGGCAGAAGGTCGAAGAAATGCGCTTCGAGAAAGTGCGCAAGGCGCAATGGACCGACGCGACGTTCGATCCCAAGAGCCCCGACTACAAGTTCTGACGCGAGGTGCGCCGGTGACCGGCGCGCATAAGCTGCACAGGCACGACGAAAGCCCGCCACCCTGCATCGAGGGTGGCGGGCTTTCGCTTAGCCGAACATCATCTGCCGGCACCTGCGATGTCTCGCCGGTGCCGGCCTGCCCCGACCGTTCAGGTCTGCGGCAGTTCGATCTTCACTTCGAGCACTTCCAGGTTGTCCTGATGCTCGACGCTGACCTTGATGTCGTCTTGTGCGATTTTGACGTACTTGGAGATGACGGCGACCAGCTCGCGTTGCAGGGCCGGCAGATAGTCTGCAGGCGGCGACGAGCCCGCGCGTTCGTGCGCCAGAATGATCTGCAGGCGCTCTTTGGCAACGGCGGCGGTCTTTTTCTTCTCCCCCAGGAGGAAAGACAGGAAGGACATGGGCGCTCCTTACTTCGAGCCGAAGATGCGCTGTAACAACCCCGGCTTTTGATAGTCGGTAAAGCGCATGGGCTTGTCTTCGCCCTTGAATCGGCTCACCACGTCGCGATAGGCGTCGGCCACATCGGTGCCGTCGAGATGAATCGCCGGCGTGCCCTGGTTGGAGGCGTGCAACACCGACTCCGACTCCGGAATCACGCCGATGAGCTTGATTCGCAGAATTTCCTGGATGTCCTCAAGCGACAGCATCTGGCCGTCGTTGACACGTTTCGGGTTGTAACGGGTGATGAGCAAGTGCTCCTTGATCGGTTCGCTGCCTTCGATGGCGCGCTTCGTCTTCGACGAGAGAATACCCAGAATGCGATCCGAGTCGCGCACCGACGACACTTCGGGGTTCGTGACCACGAGCGCTTCGTCGGCGAAATGCATCGCGAGCAATGCGCCCGACTCGATACCGGCCGGCGAATCGCACACGATGTATTCGAAGCCCATGTCGGTCAGGTCCTTGATGACCTTCTCGACACCCGCTTGCGTGAGTGCTTCCTTGTCACGTGTCTGCGAGGCGGGCAGGATGAACAGGTTCTCGCAGGCCTTGTCCTTGATGAGCGCCTGGTTAAGGTTTGCTTCGCCCTGAATCACGTTGATCAGGTCGTACACGACGCGGCGCTCGCAACCCATGATGAGATCGAGATTGCGCAGGCCGACGTCAAAATCGATGACTGCCGTCTTGTGCCCCTGCAAGGCGAGGCCGGCGGAAAAGCTGGCGCTGGTCGTCGTCTTACCGACACCACCCTTGCCAGAGGTCACCACAATCACTTTTGCCATCTGTCGATGCCTTCCCAAACTTGAGGATGAATTTAGCTACGAATCATTTGAGCCCGAGGGGCTCGAAAATCAGTTTGTCGTCTACCAGCCGCACCTGCACCGAACGCCCCTGTACATCGGGCGGCAGCGCATACTCGCCAGTCCGGTAGATACCGGCGATGGAAATCAGCTCAGGCTCCAGACAGGTACAGAAGATGCGCGCATCGAGCTTGCCCTTCACCCCTGCCAGCGCCCGCCCCCGTAGCGGCGCGTAAATGTGAATATTACCTTCCGCGATCACCTCGGCACCGTAACTGACCAAATCGAGGATGATCAAATCGCCCTTTGCGTAGACCTGCTGGCCCGAACGCAACGGCTTGTCGATGATGGTCGAGGCAATCGCGCCAGTGTCAGGCGCCGCTTGCGCAGGTGCCGCTTCGGCGGGTTCCACGGCCGGCTCGGGGACTGCCTCGCTCTCGCGCGGCGCGCGCGAGATGCGGCGTTCGTGGCTGTCCAGCCGAGGCAGACCCTCTACCACGGCCCAATCGGTTTGCTCGCTGTTGGCCACCACACCGATCGGCTTCATACGGAATTCGGCCAGCATTTCGGCTAGCGCGGGCACGGCAACCCGCTCGTCGCCGGCCAGACGCCGAACGTCGATGGCGACCGTGTCGCCCGCAAAGAACTCCGGGGTCGCCTCGAAGCGTTGCGCCAATTCAGTGCGCAGCGTGTCCAGTTGCGGCGTCTTGACAACGAAATGCAGGGTATCTACAGCACCGCTGCGTAACTCGAAGTACGGCGTTTTCTTTTGCGGCATGTCAGGTTGTTGTGCGCGAATTGCTGGCAAATTGGGCATTCTACCGCCCCTTGCATGCGAGCAAACCGCAAATAAGCGGGATGAAGCGGTGATTTGCACAAATATCGCCATTGCTGCGACGCAGCAAATCGTGCATTTTGAATACGTTTCCGGCGTAGGAAAATGCTATCCGATTGACATCTGGGTGTCATCACGAAAGCCTATCCTGGCCGTGGAAAAGTCCAACCCGAAAAGTGCTGCATGGCAGCATCGAAAGTACGAATTTTGTCGCGCAAGTGCCATATTCGTGACCTATCCTTAAAGTCCCTGACGAGGGACCCCCCCCCTGTGGAACCGCAAACCGGGAGACGACGATGCTGAGTCATCATGAATTTGCCACCCTGATGCTGGTCAAGGACGCTCCTGAGCAAGTGGAGCATAATCGCCCGGACCTCGAATCGCTGCTTGAAAGCAAACTGATCGAGTGGGAAGAGTTGGCCTCGGGTGAGAAGTCCCCGCGCCTGACTGTCCAGGGCAAGTATGTCCTTCAGGCAGTTGCCTGAGCGCCCAGCCTGCTGTTGAGGTGTCTGTAGTAACAAAAAGCCCGCCGGAAGGCGGGCTTTTCATTTGCGGGGGGATGTTCCCCGATCGATCCAACAAGATTTAACCATGCCGGATGTCACGACGCTGACGGCGCCACGTGTGGCGCGCTGACGGGTGCTCCCGGCACCAGTTGCGATCCACCAGCCAGGCGACGGCAGCGCCGACGACCAGCACAATCACCAACATTGCAATCAAGCTCCCGGTCAGCATAGTGGCCTCCTAACTTCGACACGGCGGGATGGCACATCTCAATTCTAGGCAATCCCTATCGAAATAGGTACCCGAAAGTACTTCGGGTATACGGCGTTTGCGTTACATCAAGATGTCTGCACCGTTGATGACGGAGCGTTCCTGCAGCGCAACATTTTCAACCTGACACGGCGATGATGGCCACCTGACACTGGTCGGGCGGCCGGCCATCCGAGCATCGCTTCAGAGCGAGTCGACAACTCCGCCATCGACACGCAGCGCCGCCCCGGTCGTGGCCGACGCTTGCGGCGATGCAACATAAACCACCATGTTCGCCACTTCCGTCTTGGTGGCCGCCCGTCCAATAATCGAACTGGGGCGGTTTGCGCGCACGAACTCGGCGGCCGCCTGTGTCATGTCAGCATTCGCAGGAACGCCCGCTTGGTGAAGCATCTCGATCATGCCGTCCGAGAGCGTCGGGCCGGGCAGCACGGCGTTGACCGTCACCCCCGTGCCGCGCATGCGCTTGGCCAGACCGCGCGACACGGCCAGTTGCGCCGTCTTCGTCATACCGTAGTGAATCATGTCCTCGGGAATATTCAGTGCGGACTCCGACGAAATGAAGATCACACGCCCCCAGTTACGATCTGCCATGCCGGGCAAATAGGCGCGAGAGAGCCGCACGCCCGACAGGACATTGACGTCGTAAAAGTGTTGCCAGACCTCGTCCGGAACCTCGAAGAAGTCCTGCGGGCCAAAGATGCCCGCGTTGTTCACGAGAATGTCGACGTCGGGCACGGCGGACACAAGCACATCGCAACCCTCGGCCGTCGCCAGATCCGCAGCGATACCGCGCACCTGAGCATCGGGCAGGGCCTCGCGCAGCTTTGCAACGGCGGCGTCCACCCCTTTCTTCGAACGCCCGTTGATGAGAGTCGTGGCCCCTGCTGCCGCCAGGCCGTGGGCAATGGCAAAACCGATGCCTGCCGTCGATGCCGTGACCAGCGCTACCTTTTCCTTCAGATCGATATTCATAAGTCAGTCTCCAGAACGGTGAACGTCAGGCGATCGCGCCGCCTGCATCGATGAGCACAGTGCTGCCGGTCGCACTCGGTGTACCTGCCAGATAGAGAATCGTGTTGGCGACGTCTTCGGCAGCCACCACACGACGCGCCGGCAAGCGCTCGGCCGCGTTGCGATACATCGCTTCGCGATCGGCCTCTGCCAGCTTGTTCCACAACGGCGTCACCGTCAGGCCCGGCGAGACGGTGTTCACGCGCACCGGGGACAATTCGAGCGCCAGCCCGCGACCCAACGCTTCGACCGCCGCGTTGATTGCGCCCTGCACGACCGACGCCGTGCTCGGACGTACGCTCAGATAGCCCGACGTCAGCGTGAGCGAGCCGCCCGCTTCGATTCTTGCATATCGCGCAACGTGATACGTGCCCCAGAACTTGCTGTCGAAAGCAGCGTGCGCGTCTTCCAGCGGCAGCTTGCGGACTTGCCCGGTCGGCGTTTGCGCGGCGGAGACGACCACATGCTGCCACGGGGCGTGATCGGCGAAAAATTTCTCGACAGCGGCTACGTCTTCCGTGTCGAGCACAACGGCGCGAGCGGTCGTGCCGATGGTGGTGAGCGCTTCGTCGAGCTTGGCCTGATGTCTCGAAGCGATCGTCACCGCTGCGCCGGCCTTGGCGAATGCCTGTGCTGCGGCACGGCCGATGCCGGAACTACCGCCAATGACCAACACGCGCTGACCTTCGAAATTGAACATGATGAGGCTCCGGAAAATAATCGGGAAGATGAAGGAAAAACGACATCGGCACACGCCCGGCCGCTGGGAGCCAGCACCGGCTCGCGATGTCACGGTGCCATTGTGATCCTCGCCACAACGAACGATAATCCCCCAAAAAATTGAATGACTCTCTTCGAATTATTGAGAATAGACCCCGATGATCGACCAGACGCTGGACCTCACCCTCTTCGACCGGGTCGTTGCCACGGGCAGCATGTCGGCTGCCGCGCGTGAGCTGGGGCTCTCGCTTGCCGTCGTGAGCAAACGGCTTGGGCTGCTCGAGCAGCGCCTCGGCGTGCGCCTGCTCAATCGCACCACGCGCAAGCAGGCGTTAACGGAGGAAGGACAGGTATTTCACGCGTGCTGCCAGCGCATTCTGGCGGAGATCCGTGAGACCGAGCGGCTGATGACGCGTCAGGCGGGCACGGTCGGCGGCGTGCTTCGGATCAGCGCCCCGCGCGCGTTCGGACGCCGCCACCTCGCCCCGCTGCTGATCGCGTTTCGCGAACGGCATCCCGATCTGAAGGTACACCTCGAACTGAGCGATCTCTGGGTCGATTTGGTCGCGCACGGTATCGACGTTGCCATCCGCGTGGGCACCCTGCCCGACTCCAGCCTCGTCGCCCAGGAACTGGCGCCGAACTACCGTGTCCTGGTGGCGTCCCCGGATTATCTGGCACGGCGCGGTACGCCACAGGACGCGGGTGATCTGCTACAGCACGACTGCATTCTGTTCGGCCACGCCCCGCACGGCGACTGGCGATTCGTATGGCAGTCCGAAACGCTGCGAATTCAAGTCCGCGACACGTATGTCGTCGACGATGGCGACACCGCCCACGAACTGGCGCTGCACGGCGCAGGCATCACGCAGAAGTCCATCTGGGATGTCGGAGACGATATCGAAGCGGGCCGCCTTGTGCGCGTGTTGCCGTCGCTGCAGATCCCGGCGTCGCCGCTCCATGCCGTGTACCCGCATAGCCGCCACCTCGCGCCGCGCACGCGAGCGTTCGTGGATTTTCTGCGCGATGCGCTGCGCGCGACGTGGCGCTGGCCGCAGCGCTGACGACACAACCTCACCGCACGGCCGCACGCTCAGTCGCTGGCAGGGTTCCCATTGAGCGCCTGGCGCCCGGCGGCCAATAGCGCATCCGCCAGCGCGGGGTCCGCGCTCACGACCGCGCGCGAGAGCACGAGCGTGCCGACCATCTGCGCGAAGCGCGCCATCGCGGACTGCCTCGCTTGCGCCGGACTCAACCCCTGCTCGACACCCGCCGCCGTCATCCGGGCGATCACGTCCGACAATCCTTTCGCGTAGCATGCCTGCGCCTCGTCGCCGATGCGCGGGGCGTCTCCCGCAAATCCCGCCATCGGACAGCCGCACGCAACGTCATCCCGATGGGCTGTCGACAGATACCGCTCGGCGCGCTCTCCGAGTGAGAGTGCCGCCCCCGATGCCGCATCGCCGCCCTCCAGCGCCCCTTCGCTGGCCGCCACTGCGCGCGCCATCACAGCCGCGACAAGTGCGTCCTTAGACTTGAAATGGTTGTAGAAGCCACCTTGCGTGAAGCCGGCCGCCTTCATGAGCGCCGTCAGACCCACGGCGTCGACACCATGCTCGCGAAACAACCGCTCGGCCGCCGCAACAATCGCCTCGCGGTTTTCCGCAGCCTGCTCTCTGGAAATACCCATTTGCTACTCCCGATGTCCGCCTGCGCAATCGCGGCTATCACCGTCATCTAAAAAGACAATGTCAATCACCATTGACATAACGACATCCGACTTGCCACAATGCATCAAGGCATGACGATGGCGATCACAATTGTCATGCAGTATAGTCCAAACCGCACGCTGGCTCCATGAGTGCGCGGCCTTATCCCTTGCTGGAGTTCTGAAATGAAGATCAAAGATGCCGTCGTATTCGTCACGGGCGCCAACCGTGGCCTGGGACTGGAGTTTGCGAAACAGGCGCTCGACCGTGGCGCGAAGAAAGTGTATGCAGGGTCCCGCGACCCGTCCAAGGTGACGCTGCCGGGCGTCATCCCGGTCAAGCTGGACGTCAACAATCCGGAAGACGTGGCGGCCGCAGCCTTGCTGGCCGGCGACGTCACGCTGCTCATCAACAATGCCGGCATTGCCCGTGTCACGCAGGGTCTGACTCACACGGGCTCGGCCGAGACACTGCGCGAGACGCTGGAGACGAACCTGTTCGGCGTGCTGGCCATGTCGCAGGCGTTTGCCGGCACGCTGGGACGCAATGGTGGCGGCGCCCTGCTCAACGTGCTGTCGATTGTGAGCTGGATCAGTTCGAGCGTGCTTCCCGAATACGCGATCACCAAGTCAGCCGCGTGGTCGCTGACCAATGGTCTGCGTCAGGCGTTGCGCGAACAGCAAACGCAGGTGGTGGGCTTGCACGCGGGCTACATCGACACCGACCTCACGCGGGATTTCGATGCGCAGAAGAGCGCGCCATCCGATGTGGTGCGTCAGGCCTTTGAGGCCATCGAGGCCGGTGAAGAGGAAGTGTCTGTCGACGAAGGCACACGTCAGGTCAGGCAGGCGCTCTCGCAGGGCGTCTATCTGCTGGACCCGGCCGCAGCACGCGCGCAGTCGTGAGGTAACGTCGCACCAAACGCAAAAACGCCGCGACACCCTTGAGGTATCGCGGCGTTTGCGTTGTAGTGACTTACAACGGGTCGCGTCAGGCAGCCTTATCCATCTGACGCTCACCACCCACGGCTTCGATCAGATCGTCGAGCATGCGAGCGAGTTCGCCGGTCATCAATGCGACGTCGGCGTCGAACTTCTCGGCCTCGCCTTCGGCCGTCGGGTCGGCAGCGTCCTTGATGATGTCGAGCGGCGTCACGCGCTTGATCACGAACGCGTCGGTCAGCACGAACGAGATGCGGTCATTCCACGTCATCGCGAGCTTGGTGCAGCGCTTGCCCGCTTCGATGTGCTGACGCACATCCGCCCCGTCGAGCGGGTGGCGCACGTAACGCACGGCGGCCTTCTCGTCGGTGTTCGAGCGCAGTTCCACGTCCTGATCGACGGTAAAGCCGCCCGGCGCGTCGTTGCCGGCAAGCCACGACGTCATCACCGACACGGGGGCTTCGTTGAGTTCCACGTTCTCGAGCGTGATATCGAGCGTCTTGAGGAGCAGGCTGCGCACTTCATCGGCCTTGGCGGGCGATGCCGCATCGATCACCAGCCAGCGATTGGCCGGATCGATCCACACTCGTGTGTCGCGGCGAATGCCGAACGCCCGCGGCAGCAACTCGTCGGTCACTTGCTCCTTGAGTTCCTTCATCTGCTTGCGGCCCGGCTTGAAGCCTTGCTGCTCTTCGAGTTCGACCGCCTTGGCGCGCGTAACCTGATTGACGACGGTCGACGGCAGCAGCTTCTTCTCGGCACGATAGGCCAGCAGGAACTGACGATTGATGCTGTGCACGAGTTCGCCGCCCTCACGCGGCGGCGCCCAGCCCTGCACTTGCATTTCGAGGCTGCCGCCCTCGCGGAAGGCGTGCTTCTCGAGCGCCTCTTCCATTTGCGCGACGCTCATGGACCAACCGGCAGGAATTCTGTGCAACTGGAGATTCTTGAACCACATCGGGCATCACCGCAAAAAGCAAAAGAGCGATTTTACCAGTGCTGCGAGGTCCGGCGAAGTTCCGTCGCACGAATCGTGTCAGAGAAAGCGATCGAGGATCTTCCGGCTCGGCTTGTCGAGCTTGGCGGCGTCGCGAATCAGGAACTGGATACCGTGACTGTCGGAGATGAGCAACGTCTGACCACCGAGACGCCGGATGTCTTCTTCACCGCGCAAGACGAACGACGTCTCGCCCCGGTTCGTCTCGACGGTCCAGGTGCTTGGCGTGGCATACGTCGACACGCCCAGGATGCGCTGCACCTCGGGCATGAATTCGCGTGCGGCAAGTTCTTCGCGCAGCAGCGCGCCCATGGCCGCAGGCAGCATGTCGAGCGAATCGAGCCAGACCAGCTCGCGCCCTTCCATGCTCACGAGTGCGAGGCCATCGTCGGGCGCGGCAATCGGAAACGCCCGCACGGGCACCACGCCTTCGTGGGAGATGCCGTCGGCATCCGTGAGCACCAGACGGCCAAAGGCGTTGCGCGACAAAGTGAAATCGATCTGCATGAGTGTCTTCGCGAACGTTCAGTTGACGGATAGCGGCTGGGCCGGTGCGGCGCTCACCGCAGCGACCGTGGCGGCGGCTTCGGCCGACTCGGCAACCGCATCGACATCTGTATCGACATTGCGCTGTTGCGCCTGATAGAGCTTGTAGTACGCGCCTTCGCGAGCGATCAGTTCGTCGTGGTTCCCCACCTCGACGATCTTGCCGCGATCAAGCACCACGAGCCGGTCGGCCTTGCGCAGCGTCGACAACCGGTGCGCGATGGCAATCGTCGTGCGGCCCTTGACGAGGTTGTCGAGCGCCTTCTGAATTTCCTTCTCGGTGGCGGTGTCGACCGAGGACGTCGCCTCGTCGAGAATCAGGATGCGCGGGTCGATCAGCAACGCACGCGCAATGGAGATGCGTTGACGCTCACCGCCCGAGAGCGCCTGCCCGCGCTCGCCAACCAACGAATCGTAACCGTGCGGCAGCCGCAGAATGAACTCATGGGCGTGCGCCGCGCGGGCAGCCGCCACGATCTCGTCGCGCGTTGCCTCCGGCTTGCCGTACGCGATATTGTCGGCAATGGTGCCGAAGAACAGGAACGGCTCCTGCAGCACCAGACCCACGTTGCGACGGAAGTCGGAGACCGGCAGCGCACGAATATCCACGCCATCGATCTGGATCGAACCTTCGGCCACGTCGTAGAAGCGGCAGATCAAGTTGACGAGCGTGCTCTTGCCCGACCCGCTGTGACCGACCAGACCGATCATCTCGCCCGGTGCGATGCGCAGATCCATGCCGCGAATCACCGAACGGTTGCCATAACGGAAACCGATGTCGCGCAAGTCGATGGCGCCCTTCACTTCCTTCAGATGCACCGGGTTGACCGGCTCCGGCACGTTCGAGACGTGGTCGAGCACGTCAAAGATGCGCTTGGCGCCTGCGGCGGCCTTCTGCGTGACCGACACGATGCGACTCATCGAATCGAGACGCGTATAGAAGCGACTGATGTAGGTCAGGAATGCCGCGAGCACACCGACGGTGATCTCATGCTTGGAGATCTGCCAGATGCCGAATATCCAGACCACCAGCAGGCCAACTTCCGTCAGGAACGTTACGGTCGGCGAGAACAACGACCACACCTTGTTCACGCGGTCGTTGACCACGAGGTTATGCCGGTTGGCTTCCCTGAAGCGCGCGACCTCGCGGTTCTCCTGCGCAAACGCCTTCACCACGCGAATGCCCGGAATCGTGTCGGCGAGCACATTGGTGATTTCCGCCCAGATCCGGTCGACCTTCTCGAAGCCGTGACGCAGGCGATCGCGCACCAGGTGAATCAGCCAGGCGATGAACGGCAGCGGCACCAGCGTGACCACGGCCAGCCACGGGTTGATCGACACGAGAATGACCGCCGTCATGATGATCATCAGCACATCGGTGGCGAAGTCGAGCAAGTGCAGCGAGAGGAACACGCAGATGCGGTCGCTCTCCGAACCGATGCGCGCCATCAGGTCGCCCGTGCGCTTGCCGCCGAAGTACTCGAGCGAGAGCCGCAGCAGGTGCGAGTAAGTGGCCGTGCGCAGGTCGGCGCCGATACGCTCCGACACCTTCGCCAGCAGATACGTCCGCGCCCAGCCCAGCGTCCAGGCCACGAGCCCTGCCCCCAACAGACCCGACAGGTAAATTCCCACCAGGTGGTAATCGATGGGTTGACCGTTCTGGAACGGAATCAACACGTTGTCCATGAGCGGCATCGTCAGATACGGCGGGATCAACGTCGCGCCCGTGGCGCACAACGTGAGCAGGAAACCGGCGAGCAGTTCAAAACGATACGGACGGGCGAAACGCCACAGACGCAGCAATGCCCATGTTGACGATGGGGCCTCTACCTCCGGGTTGCATTGCGGGCACTCGTCGGTGCCGGGCGGCAGTTCGGCCTGACAGATCGGGCATGTGCCCGAAACGTCCTGCTCATGACTGACAGTGTGCCCCGCCACTAGCGCCTCGCGCTGGCGCGCGACGGTGTCCATCAGCGTGAGCGCCGCCGGGTTGTGGCCAAGGGTATAGCGCCAGCAGGCAAGCTTCTCGCGGGCGTCGCACAACTCGAGCGAGCCAACGCCCGCGTGATCGGCGTGCGTTAGCGACAGGTCGGCGCGATACGGCCACGACTGCCATTCGGTGTCACTGCCTTGCGCGTCACGACGCGCCTCGCGCGCCAGCAGCCGGCGCTCGGTGGCAACCACCACGCCGCGGGCGAAGTGCAGTTGCGCGTCGAGATCGACGGCCAGCCAGGCCAGTACGGTCTCGCCATCGGCCAGTTGCGCGGCAACCTCCGCGTACCAGGACTCGGCGGCGGCATTTCGAGCGGAAACGGATAACGCTGAAGCAGTACCGCCGGAAGGGCTGCTCTCGGACGATGTTGTTGAGGTGGCGGCAGAGGATGCCGCAGAAGCGGAGGTGTCGGTCATTGCTGCGGCAGACGTGTCCTCAAGGGGCGGACATCGAGGCAAACGAAGAAAAAACGAGGCGGACTTTCCCTGTCAATCCGCGAAATTGCCGCAAGTATAACCACAGCGACGCCTTTTGCGGCGCGGAGTTCCCCGATGACACGGTGCAGCATGGAAATATTGTTGCGACGGTCAACCGTTTACGGATTTTTACGTTAAGTAACCAGTTAACTGTAAGAGCGCGACCGGCTGAGCCGCCTGAAATCGGCCTCGCCGGCTTCTCCGAACCCAGCCCTGACGCGTGAATTAGCCTTAAGAATGAAAAAGAAAGACATTGAGATTTTCGATGTCCTGTCGCTGCGCGGCCCGAATATGTGGACATATCGGCCGGTGCTCGAGGCATGGGTCGATATCGGCGAACTCGAGGAGTTCCCGTCCAACAAGATCCCGGGGTTCCCTGAGCGGCTGTCCGAGTGGCTGCCCTCCCTCGTCGAGCACCGCTGCAGCATCGGCGAGCGCGGCGGTTTCCTCCAGCGCCTGCGTGAAGGTACGTGGCCCGGCCACATTCTCGAACACGTCACGCTGGAGCTGCAAAACCTAGCCGGTATGCCCGGCGGTTTCGGCAAGGCACGTGAAACCCCGATCACCGGCGTCTATAAGGTGATCGTGCGCGCCTGGCACGAAGACGTGACCCGCGCGGCCCTGTTTGCCGCCCGCGATCTGGTCATGGCAGCCATCGAAGACCGCCCCTACGACGTGGAAGCCGCCGTCGAAAACTTGCGTGGCCTGGTCGACAAACATTGTCTCGGCCCGAGCACGGCGTGCATCGTCGACGCCGCCGACGACCGCGACATCCCTCATATCCGCCTGTCCGACGGCAATCTGGTGCAGCTGGGTTACGGCGCAGCCGCCCGTCGCATCTGGACTGCCGAGACCGACCGCACCCCCGCCATCGCCGAGAGCATCTCGCGCGACAAGGACCTGACCAAGCAACTGCTCGAGTCGTGCGGCGTGCCCGTACCGGAAGGCCGTCTGGTCGAGAGCGCCGACGACGCATGGGACGCCGCGCAAGACATCGGCCTGCCTGTTGTCGTCAAGCCATACGACGGCAACCATGGTCGCGGCGTGTTCATCAATCTCGCCACACGAGACGAGGTCACCACGGCATTTGAAGTGGCCCTCGAAGAAGGCAACGGCGTGATCGTCGAGCGTTTCGTGTCGGGGCTCGAGCACCGCCTGCTGGTGGTGGGTGGGCGTGTCGTGGCCGCCGCCATGGGCGAAACGGCCTCGGTGGTTGGCGACGGCAAGCACACCGTCTCGGAACTCATCGAACTGCAGATCAACAGCGATCCGCGTCGCGGCAGCGCTGAAGATCAGCCGCTGAATCGCGTGCGCATCGATTCGTCCGCGCGCCTCGAACTCAAGCGTCAGGGTTTCGACGCCGATGCCGTGCCGCCCGAAGGCAAGAACGTTCTGATCCAGCGCAACGGCAACGTCGCCTTCGACGTGACCGACCGCGTGCACCCGAGCGTGGCCGCGCATGCGTCGCTGGCCGCGCGCATCGTGGGTCTGGACATCGCCGGTGTCGATCTGGTCGCCGAAGACATTTCCCGCCCGCTGGCGGAACAACGTGGCGCCATCGTCGAAGTCAACGCCGGTCCGGGCCTGCTCATGCACCTGAAACCGGCCGATGGCACACCGCGTCCGGTCGGGCGCGCCATCGTCGACCATCTGTTCCCCGATGGCGACACCGGGCGCATTCCGATTGTCGGCATCACCGGCACCAACGGCAAGACGGTTACGGCGCGTCTGCTCACGCATCTGTTGCAACTGGCGGGCGAACACACCGGCCTGGCTTGCAGCGACGGCCTGTTCCTCGACAAACGTCTGGTTCAGAGCGGCGACCGTGCCAATTGGGACGCCGCGCACCGCGTGCTGATGAACGCCAGCGTAACCGCAGCCGTCTTCGAGAACGACAACACCGCCATCCTCTCCGAAGGCCTTGCCTACGATCGCTGTCAGGTCGGCATCGTGACGAACATCGACCGCCCGGACCATCTGGGCCAGTATTTCGTCGAAGACGTCGACCGTATGTTCAGCGTGATGCGCACACAAATCGACGTTGTCCTGTCCGATGGCGTGGCCGTGCTCAATGCGCGCGACCCGCTCGTCGTGGAAATGGCCGAGCTGTGCGATGGCGACGTGATCTTCTTCGGTCTGGACGAACACCTGCCGGCCATCGTGGCGCATCGCGCCGCAGGCAAGCGCGTGGTCTTCGTGCGCAACGGCCAGGTCGTGCTGGCCACCGGCGCGGAAGAAACCGCCGTCGGCGCCACCGCCAACATGCCGCTGACCTACGCTGGCCGCGTCGATTTCCAGATCGAGAACGTGCTTGCCGCCGTGGCTGCCGCCTGGTCGATGGGGGTCGCCCTCGATGTGCTGCGTACCGGCGTGACCACCTTCGACGTCGGTCAGGTCGATGCACCGGGCCGCTTCACGATGTTCGAAAAGCAAGGCGCGACGGTCATCGTCGACGATGCCCACAACGCCCCCGCCCTGACGGCCCTCGCGGCAGCCTTGGCCAAGCTGCCTGCCGAGCGCCGCATCGCGGTGTACGGCCCGGGTGTCGATCGTATGGACGAAGACTTGCAGGCCGAAGGCAAGCTGCTGGCGCAAACGTTCGACCGTGTGGTGCTGTGCGACGACCTGAGCGTCGCGCGCAAGCGCCCGCTGGCCGAGTCGCGTGCACAACTGCGAGCGGGCATCGACGCGACCGGCCGCAAAGTGCTGGTCACGGATGCCACCGAGCGTCGTGCTGCTGCCGAAGCGGCACTGGCTCAACTCGTGAGCGGCGATCTGCTCGTGTTACAGGCCGATGAAGGCGGCGCCACCGCCATGCTCGACCTGGTACATCAGTGGATGGGCCAGCCAATGCGCGCGCTGGCTGCCTGAGTCGAGTCGGTCGCGGGCGGCGGCGTGCAGGGATCTCTGTCGCCGCCCGCCCTATATATAGATAGCGCCGAATACCCAAGCCACAGTCGTTTTTCTCGCCAACCATCCGCTATATAGGGACGCGAAGTGGACAGACAGGGATTGCAATTTATGGAAGTCTCCCGTATCCGCGCATTGCGCGGGCCGAACCTCTGGAGCCGTCACACCGCCATCGAGGCCATCGTGACGTGCACCGATCTGGAACATGCGATCGGCAATCTGGCCGGTTTCGAGGCTCGACTGCGCGCACGCTTTCCCGCGCTGCAGGCGTTCACGCCCGATGCCGAAGAGCGTCCGGCGTCGCTGGCCGACGCCCTCGCCACCACTGCGCTGCAACTGCAAGCAGCGGCCGGCTGCCCGGTGACGTTCAGCCAAACCACGCCGACCATCGAGCCGGGCACGTTCCAGGTCGTGGTGCAGTACAGCGAAGAGCCGGTCGGCCGCCTCGCCTTCGAACTGGCGCAACAACTGATCAACGCCGCCCTTGAAGACGGTCCGTTCGATCTTGCCGACGCCCTCTATCGTCTTCGCGATCTGGATGAAGACGTGCGTCTGGGCCCGTCGACCGGTTCGATCGTATATGCCGCCGTTGCACGCGGCATTCCGTACCGCCGTCTGACCGAAGGCTCGATGGTGCAATTCGGTTGGGGCAGCAAACAGCGCCGCATTCAGGCGGCCGAGACCGACCGCACGTCGGCCGTGGCCGAGTCGATTGCGCAGGACAAGGACCTGACCAAGACCCTACTGCACGCTGCCGGTGTGCCGGTGCCGCTGGGCGGCACGGTTCGCAATGTCGAAGATGCGTGGAAGCTGGTGCAGGAAATCGATGCACCGGTCGTGGTCAAGCCGCGCGACGGCAATCAGGGCAAGGGCGTGGCCGTGCGTCTGCGCACGCGCGAAGAAATCGAGAAAGCCTTCGAGGTCGCGCAGGACATCAGCCGCGACGTGATCATCGAGCGCTACATTCCGGGCCACGACTTCCGTCTGCTCGTGATCGGCAACAAGCTGGTGGCGGCAGCGCGTCGCGATCCGCCGCAAGTCACTGGCGACGGCGTGCACACCGTTCGGCAACTGGTCGAGACCGTGAACGCCGACCCGCGCCGTGGTGAGGGCCATGCCACGTCGCTCACCAAGATTCGTTTCGACGACATTGCACTCGCCACGCTCGCCAAGCAAGGATTGAACGCCGACTCCGTGCCGGAAGCCGGTGCGCGTGTCGTGTTGCGCAACAACGCCAACCTGTCGACCGGCGGCTCGGCCACCGATGTGACCGACGACGTTCATCCGGAAATTGCGGCGCGCGCCGTCGCGGCGGCCCAGCAAGTGGGGCTGGACATTGCCGGTGTCGACGCGGTGTGCGAGACCGTCATCAAGCCGTTCGAAGATCAGGCCGGCGGCATTGTGGAAGTCAACGCCGCGCCGGGACTGCGCATGCACCTTCAGCCGTCGTATGGCAAGGGCCGTGCGGTCGGCGAAGCCATCGTCTCGACGATGTTCGAAGACGGTGACGACGGCCGCATCCCGGTCGTGGCGGTCTCCGGCACGAACGGCAAGACGACCACGGTTCGTCTGATTGCCCACCTCATCGCCCAGCAGGGGCTGCGCGTGGGCATGACCGGCACCGACGGCATCTATATCAGCGGCGAGCGTATCGACACGGGCGATTGCAGCGGCCCGCGCAGCGCGCGCAACGTGCTGATGCACCCGGACGTGGACGCGGCCGTATTCGAAACCGCGCGTGGCGGCTTGCTGCGCGAGGGGCTGGCCTATGACCGCTGCGATGTTGCCGTGGTGACGAACATCGGCATGGGCGACCATCTGGGCCTGTCGTACATCAACACGGTGGAAGATCTTGCCGTGCTCAAGAGCGTGATCGTGCGCAATGTGGCGCCGCGCGGCATGGCCGTGCTCAACGCCGCCGATCCGATGGTCGCGCGCATGGCCGACGCCTGCCCGGGTGACGTCACGTTCTTCGCACTGGACGCCTCGCACCCGGTGCTCGCCACGCATCGCGCAACGGGCAAACGTGTGGTCTATGTCGACGGCGGCAACATCGTGACGGCGCGTGGCAGCGAAGAAGCGCGCTACGCACTGGCCGCGATTCCGCTCACACGCGGCGGCACCATCGGTTTTCAGGTCGAGAACGCAATGGCTGCCATCGGTGCAGCCTGGGCACTGAATATCGATCCGGTAACGATCCGCGCCGGACTGGCCACGTTCGTGAACGACGCGGGCACCGCGCCGGGCCGCTTCAACGTGTTCGACTACAAGGGCGCCACCGTGATTGCCGACTACGGTCACAATCCGGATGCCATTGCCGCGCTCACGCAGGCGGTGGAAACGATGCCTGCACGTCGCCGCTCCGTGGTGATTTCAGGGGCTGGCGACCGTCGTGACGACGATATTCGCCGTCAGACGCAGATCCTCGGCGACGCGTTCGACGACGTGCTGCTCTATCAAGACCAATGCCAGCGTGGCCGCGAAGATGGTGAGGTGGTGCGGTTGCTGCGCGAAGGTCTGGTCGATGCGCGTCGTGCCAACCATATCGATGAGATTCAAGGCGAGTTCGTGGCGATCGATACCGCACTCGCACGCCTGCAACCGGGTGACTTGTGCCTGATCCTCATCGATCAGGTGGACGAAGCCCTCGCGCACATCGCGCAACGTGTGGCAGAGGCCAGCGCTCGCTGAACGGCAGCAGGATCGCTCCGGCGTTCCTGCCACCCTGCCCTCTGATCGGGCACTGACCGCACAAGATTGCGCGCTCGGTGCCCGTCTTGCCTCCCGTTTTCTTTCCCGTTTTCCTCCCCTCTCGCATCCCGCTCATCAAGCCGTTCGCGTCTCTCGCGAGGATCACGCACGCGCTCTCGGCGCGGTAAGTGCGACAAAGCGTGGCGGGCCATCGAGCGCCGCCCGGTTTATCGTCGTTCACCCTACAAATAAGGTGAGTGACATGCCCGATCGTGAAGTGATTGTTCCCCCGTCGATGATATGTGCATGGACCACCATCGGGGTATCCGAGCTGGCTCATCCGGGGTTGCTGGTCGAAATCAAGTGTGTCGCGGTCCAACGTGAGAACACCTGAGCCTCTATACTTGCCGGCAACGTAAGCGCATTTTGGCAATTGACGGGGTACTGCCGGCCCAACACGGAAGCGTTCCTATGCAATCCAAAGATCACTGGAATCAGGTCTATTCAACGAAAGCTTCGACCAACGTGAGCTGGTTTCAGGAGCACGCGAGCCAGTCGGTGGCGCTCATCGCGCAGGCCGAGATCGAGAAAGGCGCCGAGATCATCGATGTCGGCGGCGGTGCGTCCACGCTGGTCGACGATCTGCTTGGCCACGGCTACCGTCACCTCACCGTCCTGGATCTGTCCGAAGCCGCGCTTGCCGTTGCGCGCGAACGCCTCGGCGCCGGCGGGGACTCGGTGTCATGGATCGCGGGCGATATTACCCGTGTCGAGTTGCCCGTCCAGAAATATGACGTGTGGCACGACCGCGCCGTCTTTCACTTCCTCACCAGCGAAGCAGACCGCCACGCCTATGTGCGCGCGGTGCTGCGCGCCGTCAAGCCGGGAGGGCTGGTAATCGTTGCCACATTTGCCGAGGACGGTCCCGAGCAATGCAGCGGACTGCCGGTCATGCGATACAGTCCGGATGCCCTTCACGCGGAATTCGGCGCGCCCTTCACCCTGTTACGAAAGGCGCGTGAGGAACACCAGACGCCGTGGGGCGCGACGCAGAAATTCATCTACTGCCTGTGCCGTAAAGAAGCTGACTGACGTCTCACATCAGCAAAAAAAGCTCACTCGCTTTCGCTGGGCCATTCCCTCTACCTTTCATTGATCCGACATGCCCCGTTCCGTCATCGCTCGTTCACTTGCCGTGTGTGCCGTCCTTAGTCTGCCGTTGCTGGCTCAAGCGGATTGCCGCGATCGTCTGGAAGGTTGGACGAATACCCTGCACCCGGGCCGCACACTCGATGCCGATCTCGCGAGTTGCAAAGTGTGGCCTGCGAATCCGGCGCTCACGCTGGTCGCGTTGCCCTTGCCGCAGAAAGGCCGCACCGACGACGACAAGGTGTATGACGTGGATGTGCTGGTGACTGACAGTCAGACGGGGAAAATCGTTGCCCATCGCTTCGAAACGTCTGCACTGGTGTCGGATGCCGTCAGACTGCGCAGCATTTCGCTCGACACGGCGCCTTGGCGCCTGACGCCGCAGGTGCTGGCCTTTGGCGTACGGACCGACTTTGAAGGGTCGTCGCGCGTGAATCCCTTCTCGCAAAGCGCGTTGAGCCTGTATGTGATGGATGGCGCGAAGCTGCGCAAGGTCGTCGACAAACTCGCGACACAAACAGGCGGCGGCGAATGGGATGGGAACTGTGCGGGCAGCTTCGCCGACACCTCGCGCAGCATCTCCGTCGGCCCGGCAGGCAAGGACGGCTATGCCAAGCTCGTCGTCAGCGAGAAAACGGTCACAACGACGAACAAGCCGACACGCAACGACTGCGCAAGCAAGGAAAGCACGTCCAAACGGCCCAACGTCACCCTTGAATATGACGGCAAGCGGTATCCGGTGCCCAAGACGCTCAGCGGAAGTTGAGTCGCCGGTCTGTTGGCACGCAAGGCAGATTTGATAAAGCGTGGGAGTGGGTGGCGAGTGCTTGAGGCCGGGGTACGGTAGTGGCCGTGTTCGGCCAGGAGCTGCCCCTTGCAAAACGGCTTGCGGGCTGATTGGAAAGGGGCGTGTAGGCCCCCCCCATCGAAGACGGCCGGCAAGCTGCTTTCTAGGGAGACTAATATACTTTCCCTAATTAATTGGATGCCACTATGAAAATGGGAACCCCGGGGCAACTACGTGCCACAACAGCTCTTCTCAAATTTTGCCGAGACCACGGACACACGGCACATTTCGTCGGGAAGCTTCAAGATTGCCTAGTGGCACTGGAAGAACAGGATAGCAATACCGTTCTTGAAATTCTCAACCTGTTCAAGATGGCTGGAATGGGGTCCTATTTGGATTGGTATCCGAAAGTCATATGTGAGCACGAAGACGAAGAGTATGTTGAGACAGTTTGGTGGTCCCTAGATGCGAACTGGAAGCAGTCGCTTTCCACAATCAGTTAGGCATCGACAATGGCGCTACAGCGGATGATGGTGGCGACGTGGCACTGACCACTTTGGGTCGGAAACAACCGTTTACGAATAGCTCTAGGTGGCCCGCAAGCGACGTTCGACAGAGACCGTTCGTCCACAATCCGAAGACACCGGTAGGCTATCAGGGGGAAAAGTGCTGTTACGTCCGGATGAAATCCACATTGAGTCAGAACGGCTTTCGATTCTGCCATTCTCGATTGATGATGCTGACGACTCATTTCGCTGCATTACCCCTTCGCTTACCCGCTTCATGTCATGGGAGCCACCGGCGAACAGAGAGACATTTGATCGCATCTGGCAAGGTTGGTTGTTAACGATCGCCGACGGGACGGACTTCACATTCGCAATCCGTCAAAAGGCTACCGGGAATTTCCTTGGGTTAGCCGGACTCCATGGTGTTACGAGTACCAGCGCGGAATTAGGAATCTGGATTCGAGAAGACTTCCACGCACAAGGCTTTGGCCGTGAAGCTGTTGCCCTTGTTGCGATGTGGGCAAGCTTGGCCCTTGGCAGCGAGAGCTTCACGTACCCGGTAGCTGAAGAAAACAACTCGAGCCGCCGTATCGCCGAATCTCTCGGTGGTGTCATCATAGAACGACGCGAGACACCGAAATTTATGTCCGTCATTTATCGAATACCTAAGCAATCGACACGCGGCGAGTAGCGAAATATGTTGTGCGACGGTGGCGAGCTTCACCCCAAAGCGTTCGTTCCCCTTCCCCACAGCTGGTACGGAGGCACACATCGGGACATTGGTTCGCGCAGATGGAAAATTCTAGAGACTCATATCCCGCATCGACGATCCCGGTGCTTGGCGACATGCCGATTCAACCGGAGTTTGCGCTTCTTGTCGCAGATGCATGCGAATCCATTGCGTCAGGGTTGGATGAACTGCTGGATGGTCTTTATCTCTACGGTAGCGTCGCACGTGGATGTGCTGTACCAGGCCGATCAGATCTTGATCTGACCCTCGTGCTAACGCGTCAGCCGTCGGCACAGGAAAGCCCGCGCATCGAGACACTGCGCCAAGGTCTGGAAGCGTGTCACTTTGAGGTAGCAAAAATTGACTTCGACATCGGGACACGTGCGGACGTACTGAATCCCGCCAATTTGTACAGCTGGGGTTATTGGCTGAAACATGAGTGTCGATGCGTTCACGGGAACGATCTTGCCCAAAGATTCGATACTTTTATCCCCTCACGAGCTATTGCAGAATCCGTGAACGGCGACTACTTCCAAGTGTTGAACGAACATGCTCATCGCATCGCCGGCGCCAGTCACCCTGACACAGAAAGTCGCCTCATGAAAGAAGCCGCAAGGAAGCTGATTCGCTCGACAAATATACTCAGGACCAGCTCGGATCCATTTTGGCCTCGCACGCTGGAAGAGCACGTCAGTCATTTCTCCGCGGGGTACCCGAAGATGGCCGACCAGCTGGAGTTTTTCCTGACGCAGGCAAGAGCACCGCAGACCTCAGCAACACTTTTCAACGTCAACCTGTCGCGCTTCATTGGCTGGATGCAGTGCGAACATCAGCGCCTATCGACGGCAACTTAGGGTCAAAAACGATCTATCGAACATCGCAGACTAGAAGGGGCTGCCTGACATTAGAATCAGGCGCTCGCTCAAGCGCCCAAACGCAATCTGTCGCTATCGCGTAGCGAATCTACAGGTGGAAATCGCCCGCGGCTTCCGGCTGGTAAAGCACTTTCTCGATCCGAATGCAGCGGGTCCGGTCCGGAATCCGCCAGTCGATGGCGTCGCCCTCCTTGTAGCCCAGAATCGCGGTGCCGACGCCGGAGAAAACGGACAGTTTCCGGGCGCTGCCGTCCGCGTCCTGCGGGTAGACCAGGTCCACTTCCACTTTCTCGTCGTCCAGATGCAGCACGGCCCTGGAGTTCATCGTGATCACATCCCGCGCCACCTGCCGAGCATCGACGACGATGGCTCGCTCGATCTCGTGCTCCAGTTCAACCACATCAGCGCCTTGCTCCAGCGCCACCAGATTCCTGAGCCGGTTCTGGTCGATTTCAGTGATGTAGATCTCAGAAGGGTCGCCCAAAGCGCCTTCGCGCAAGCGCTGCAGATAGCGCTCTGAAGTCATCGCATATGACTTCATCGTGGGGGTTTCACTGTCGAGCAGAAAGCCACAACGCAGGAAGGCCTTCAACGAGCGCGTGTTATCTATGTGGATCTTGGCGATGACCTTCTCGGCTCGCATGTCGAAGAAGGCGAACTTCATGCCTTCACGCAAGGCGCTGCCACCGAGCTTACGGCCCCAGTTGTCGCGGTTTCCGATGACCAGGACAATCTCGCAGTCCGCCCCCGTCTTGACGAGGCGCACGAAGCCCACCGGCTTGTCATGCCGGTCGTACGCCATGAAGAACCGGCCGCCTTGATTAAACAGATGGGTGAGGATCGGCAACTGGACCCGATCAACGACTTGTTCGATGAACCGGGAGACATGACGTGAATCGCTCAGATAGCGGATGACGCCCTCGTCTTCCAACCAATCCATCAAATTCAGCGCGTTTGCCCGAGTGATCTCCGGGCACAGAGAAATGAAAGGCTTGCTCATCTTCACCACACTTGATCGCAAGAATAAAAGCCTTTCATGGCTACGGCCATGACGGTTCTTTCGACAAAACATCCATTCTAAGACAGTCCGCGCGGGCCGAGACCTTCAACCTGACCAGATAAGGTTGCGCGAGCGTCTGGAACCTCCAGCCTCTCGCGCAGGGCCAGTTCATCCTCAACGGCGCGGCATAACCCTCTGGCGCATTGCGCAGCGCCGCGCCTCGGGCAACCCGGCGGCCACCTCGTGCGCCAACACCTTCCTGAGCCGTTCGCTCAGATCTGGCGCGGCAATCGGCACGAAGCCCAGCCGGGTGTAAAACGGCTCGTTCCAGGGCACGTCTCGAAACGTCGTCAGCGTGAGCGCCGCCAGTCCCGTGTGTGCCGCATGCTCGGACGCCGCAGCCATCAACGCGCGTCCCAGTCCGCGCGACTGCCAATCGCGATGCACGGACACTTCCCACACGTGCAATTCGTCGCCAAAGACCTCGGCTTCGAGAAACGCTACGGGCTTGTCATCTTGATCGACGGCCACCCAAGCCACGCCCTTCATGATCAATTCGCGATGCCGAGCCACCGGCATCCCCGCACCGTCCGCCAACCAAGCCAGTTCCGGTAGCAGACGAAACAATTCGCCCGCACTCCGGTCAACTCGCGGCAGTGCGGGCGCATCGTCTGGCGTGGCGACGCGAATGCGCGCCTCCGCCATCGTTCCCATCCTCGTCAAACCACGACCTCTTGTGGCGCCATTTCGGTACCGTACGACGCCCAGCGGCCGTCGGCATCGGTCGCGGCCACCGTCGGCTTGCACTGCCCGGCGGTCTCGTCCAGCCCTTGCAGCAACGGGCAACGCTCAAAGAGTTCAGCGATGAAGTCTACAAATACGCGGACTTTAGGCGACAAATGACGATTATGCGGATAGACGGCCGAAATCGGCATGGGCGGCGGTTTCCATTGATGCAGCACCTCGACCAGTTGGCCGGATTGCAGATACGGAAGCGCCATGAAGCGCGCCAGTTGCACCGTGCCGAAGCCTGCGAGCCCCAATTGCAGATAGGCTTCGGCGTCATTGACGGCGATGGCCCCCTGCATGTTGATTTCAACTTCCTTGCCGTCCACGAGGAACTGCTCTTCGACGACGCGTCCCGTGCGGCTTGAGAAGTAATGCACCGCCGTGTGGCGTTGCAGGTCGTCGAGCGTATGCGGCATGCCCATGCGCTCCAGATACGCCGGTGACGCACACGTCAAGCTCTGGAACAAGCCCACGCGCCGCGCGACGAGGCTCGAATCCTGAAGTGTGCCAACGCGCAACACGCAATCGACCCCCTCCTGGATCAGATCGACCGGCTTATCGCCCATGCCGACCATGAGTTCGATTTCCGGATAGCGGTCGTGAAACTCGCACAACGACGGGAGCACCACAAGCTTGGCGAGCGAGCCCGGCATGTCGACGCGCAGCTTGCCGCGCACGCGTTGGCTGCTCTCGCGGAACGACGATTCCGTCTCCTCGATATCCGCGAGGATTCGCAGGCAGCGCTCGTAATAAGCCGCGCCATCGGGCGTCAGGTTAAGCCGGCGGGTCGTGCGTTGCAGCAGCCGCGTGCCCAAATGTGCCTCAAGGTTTTGAATAATCGTGGTCACCGAGGTGCGCGGCAACCCGAGATTGTCGGCCGCGCGTGAAAAGCTGTTCGCCTCGACCACTCGCGTGAAGACCTGCATCGCTTGCAAGCGATCCATGATGTTTCCCCATTCAAAAGCGCTGTTGCACTGACCGATCCGGCATTGTGTGTCCCCGCCCCCATGCATATGCATATTGGTCGAAGTCATAAGCCAATGCCCATAAGGCCGCCATCGATTAGTCGAGCTGACCGAACAGTGTTGCCAAATTATAGGCGTTTATCCTAATGTCCGTGGCCTCTAGACTTCGCTCCATCGAATGTCATGAGAGGGGTATCGCTCGCGCGAACCCAAAGTCATATGTCAGCCAACGCCAAGTCGCATTCCGGACGATCGGGGCAAACGCACCGCACCGAAGACGGACTGCGCATCGAAGAGGTGAGCATCGCCGGCCATGTGGGTCCGGTAACGCTGCGCCTTTACCGGCCCACCGTCCCCGCCGCTGGCGCGGACCATGAGCATGCCGGCGAGCCCGGCGTGGTGGTGCCGCTCGAGGCGCATCTGCCCACGGTGCTGTACTTCCACGGCGGCGGCTTCTGCAAAGGTTCGCTCGACGACGGCGATGTCGCCGCGCGCTATCTGGCGTTGCACGTCCCCGCACTGGTCGTCTCGGTCGGCTATTCGCTCGCCCCGGAACACCCGTTCCCCGCCGCACCGGAAGACGCCTGGTGCGCCGCACTCTGGCTGCAACGCCACGCCCGCCGCTACGGCGCAAGCCCGCGCCGGTTGGCCGTAGTCGGTCACGATGCCGGGGGCAACATTGCTGCGGCGCTTACGATGATCTCGCGTGATCGCGGCGAAGTGGCCGTTTCCGCACAGGTGCTGCTCGCCCCGCTGCTCGACCCCAGCATGACGCGCCTGGCCGATGGCCGCACGCCCAGCGATATCGAAGCGAGCGAGTGTTCCAGATGCTATCGCGCCTACCTGCCGCATGCCACGCAGCGCTTGCACCCGTATGCCGCACCGCTCGAATCGCGCCGTCTCGCGGGCCTGCCGCCCACGTTGATCGCGTCTGCCGAACACGACCTGCTGCACGTCGAAGCCGAAAAGTACGCTGCCGAACTCATCGCGGCCGGCGTGCCGACACAGGTCACGCGCCATCGCAGCGCTTCCCACCACGGCCTGGCCGCTCTGCCCGCCGCGTTGCGGGAAGTGGCCGCGTTCCTGACACGCCGGCTGGCACCCCCGCCGCCGGCTCTACCCAGTGAGTCCATCCGATCCCGGAGCTTTCAACAATGACCACCCTCGCTCGCAAACCTGTACTCATTGCCGCCGCCGCCACGCTGGCGCTCCTGGCCATCGGCACGCTCACCGTCGTGCGCGTTGACGCCAGCACGCCCGCTGCCCAAGTCATGCCGACTGCGGAAGTGGATGTGGCCAACGTGATCTCGCGCACCGTGACCGACTGGCAGAGCTATTCCGGCCGGCTCGACGCAGTGGATCGCGTCGATATCAAGCCGCTCGTGTCGGGCACCATCACCGCCGTGCATTTCAAAGATGGTCAACTCGTGAAGAAGGGTGACGCCCTCTTTACGATCGACCCGCGCCCGTATGCGGCCGAAGTCGACCGTGCGGCGGCGCAACTCGCGTCGGCTCAGGCCCGTGACGTCTTCACCAGCACCGACCTCGCCCGCGCACAGCGCCTGATCGCGGATAACGCCATCGCGAAGAAGGACTTCGACCAGAAGGAAAACGCCGCGCGCGAAGCCGTAGCCAACGTGAAGGCGGCGAAGGCGGCGCTGGAGACGGCGCGCATCAATCTGGGCTACACGCAGATCGTGGCGCCGGTCGCCGGTCGGGTATCGCGTGCAGAGATTACGGTCGGCAATACCGTGTCGGCCGGTGCGCAATCGCCCGCGCTGACCACGGTAGTGTCGGTCTCGCCGATCTACGCGGCGTTCGACGTCGACGAGCAGACCTATCTGCGTTATCTCGCGCGCGACACGGCCAAAACGAGCGGTGTGCCCGTCGATCTGGGCCTTGCCAACGAAACGGGCTACTCGCGCAAGGGCACCGTGTATTCCGTGGATAACCGCTTCGACACCACGTCGGGCACGATCCGCGTGCGTGCGCGCTTCGACAACACCGACGGCGCGCTCCTGCCGGGGTTGTACGCCCGCATTCGCGTGGGGGGCGGCGAACCCCATCCGGCACTGCTCGTGGACGAAGCCGCTATCGGCACCGACCAGAGCAAGAAGTTCGTGATGGTCGTCGACCCGCAAAACAAGGCGCAGTACCGCGAAGTTCAATTGGGCGAGCGTCATGGCGGTCTCGTAGAAATCGCCTCGGGTCTGAAGGATGGCGAGCGCATCGTCGTGAACGGTCTGCAACGCGTGCGTCCGGGCGACACGGTCTCGCCGAAGACCGTAAAAATGGCTGGCGACACCGGCGATACCCACGATGCGGGCGCCACCGCAGTCGCCGCAAGCGATACCGCCGATGCAGCGGGCAAAACCGCCAAGCCGGCCGCGAACAACGCCGACACCGCGCAGAAGACTTCGCAGACCCGCAGCAAGGATGGTGCCGCAACGCATTCGGCCGCAGCCCAGACGGGTGCGGTGACGAAGACGGCGTCGCGCTCTTAACGTTCTCAGTGTTCGTAACGCGCATACCGTTCATACCGTTCGTAAGTCGCGTGCAGGCACACGTATTCATTGCACGCTGAACGACACCCCAGACTTTCGTCATGAACATCTCAAAATTCTTTATCGACCGACCCATCTTTGCGGGGGTTCTTTCGGTCATCACGCTACTGGCCGGCTTGATCGCCGTGTTCCAGTTGCCGATCTCGGAGTACCCGGAAGTGGTCCCGCCGTCGGTCGTCGTGCATGCCCAGTACCCCGGCGCCAACCCGAAGGTGATCGCCGAGACGGTGGCTTCGCCGCTCGAAGAGCAGATCAACGGCGTGGAAAACATGCTGTACATGCAGTCGCAGGCCAACAGCGACGGCAACCTCACCACGACCGTGACCTTCCGTCTGGGCACCGATCCGGACAAGGCGCAGCAACTCGTGCAGAACCGTGTCTCGCAAGCGCTGCCGCGCCTGCCCGACGACGTGCAGCGCCTTGGCGTGACGACCATCAAGTCCTCGCCCACGCTCACGATGGTGGTGCACCTGATCTCGCCGAACGACCGTTACGACATGACCTACCTGCGCAACTACGCGCTCATCAACGTCAAGGATCGCCTCTCGCGGATCAAGGGCGTGGGTGAAGTGCAGTTGTGGGGAGCGGGCGACTACTCGATGCGCGTGTGGCTCGATCCGGCCAAGGTCGCCCAGCGCGGCCTGACCGCATCGGACGTGGTGAAAGCTATTCGCGAGCAAAACGTGCAGGTTGCCGCCGGTGTGATCGGCGCGACGCCGACCGGCCCGAATACGCCGCTGCAACTGAACGTGAATGCGCGCGGCCGATTGAACACGGAAGAAGAGTTCCGCGACATCATCCTGAAGACCTCGCCGGATGGCGCCGTCACGCATCTGAGCGACGTGGCCCGTGTGCAGCTCGACGCCTCGTCCTACAGCCTGCGCTCGTTGCTCGACAACAAGCCGGCCGTGGGCCTTGGTATCAATCAGGCTCCGGGGGCAAATTCGCTGCAAATCTCGGACGATGTCCGCGCGGCGATGGCCGATCTGCAAAAAGATATGCCGCCGGGTGTGGAGTACCGCATCGAGTACGACCCGACGCAATTTGTGCGCTCGTCGATCAGCGCCGTGGTGCACACACTGCTCGAGGCCATTGCGCTGGTGGTGTTGGTGGTGATCGTGTTCCTGCAAACGTGGCGTGCGTCGATCATTCCGCTGCTCGCCGTGCCGGTGTCGATCGTGGGGACGTTTGCCCTGCTGCTTGGCTTCGGCTACTCGATCAATGCGTTGTCGCTGTTCGGGATGGTGCTCGCCATCGGTATCGTGGTCGACGATGCGATCGTGGTCGTCGAAAACGTGGAACGTAACATCGCGGCCGGACTGTCGCCGAAGGAGGCGACGTATCAGGCGATGCGGGAAGTGAGCGGTCCGATTATCGCCATCGCGCTTACGCTGGTCGCCGTGTTCGTGCCGCTCGCTTTCATGTCGGGCCTGACGGGGCAGTTCTACAAGCAGTTCGCCATGACCATCGCCATCTCGACGGTGATCTCGGCATTCAACTCGCTCACGCTCTCGCCGGCCATGGCCGCCCTGTTGCTCAAGGACCATCACGCCAAGCCGGATTGGCTCACGCGCCAGATGAACCGTTATCTGGGTGGCTTCTTCGGCGCGTTCAACCGCGTGTTCCATCGCGGCTCGGAGAAATACGGGCACGGCGTGACCCGCGTGATTGGCCGCAAGGCCGTCATGATGGCGATCTTCGCCGTGTTGCTGGGCGTGACGGTATTGCTGGGCAAGGTCGTTCCGGGTGGCTTCGTGCCGGCGCAGGACAAGGAATATCTGATCGCATTTGCGCAGTTGCCCAATGGCGCGTCGCTCGACCGCACCGAGACCGTGATCCGCGACATGTCCGCGATCGCGCTCAAGACGCCTGGCGTGAAGAGCGCCATCGCCTTCCCCGGTCTGTCGGTCAACGGCTTCACCAACTCGTCGTCGGCAGGCATCGTGTTCGTCACGCTCAAGCCGTTTAGCGAGCGAAAGGACAAGTCGCTGTCGGCCGCTGCCATCGCGGCGAAACTCAATGGCGAATACTCGAAGAACAAGGACTCGTTCATCGCGGTGTTCCCGCCCCCGCCGGTGCTGGGTCTCGGTACGCTCGGCGGCTTCAAGCTGCAGGTCGAAGACCGCGGTGCACTCGGCTACGAAGCCTTGAACGACGCCACGCAGGCGTTCATCAAGAAGGCATCGCAGACGAAGGAACTGGGCCCGACGTTCTCGTCGTACCAGATCAACGTGCCGCAACTGAACGTGGATCTCGACCGCGTGAAGGCCAAGCAATTGGGCGTGCCGATCACCGACGTGTTCGACACCATGCAGATCTACCTCGGCTCGCTGTACGTGAACGACTTCAACAAGTTCGGTCGCGTGTATCAGGTTCGTGTGCAAGCCGACGCGCCGTTCCGTGCACACGCCAATGACATCGGCCTGCTCAAAACGCGCAACGGCAATGGCGACATGGTGCCGCTCTCGTCGCTGGTGAAGGTCACGCCGACGTATGGTCCGGAAATGGTGGTGCGTTACAACGGCTACACCGCCGCCGACATCAACGGGGGCCCGGCCCCAGGTTACTCGTCGGGTCAGGCGCAAGCCGCTGTGGAACGCATTGCCGCAGAAACGCTGCCGCGCGGCGTGAAGTTCGAATGGACCGACCTGACGTATCAACAGATTCTCGCGGGCGATTCGGCGCTGTGGGTGTTCCCGATCTCCGTGCTGCTGGTGTTCCTGGTGCTGGCCGCGCAGTACGAAAGCCTGACGCTGCCGCTGGCCGTGATCATGATCGTGCCGATGAGCATCATGTCTGCGCTGTTCGGGGTTTGGCTCACGCGGGGCGATAACAACATCTTCACGCAGATCGGTTTGATGGTGCTGGTGGGGCTGTCGGCGAAGAACGCGATTCTGATCGTGGAATTCGCCCGGGAACTGGAAATGCAAGGCCGTACCGCAATCGCCGCCGCCATCGAGGCAAGCCGTCTGCGTCTGCGCCCGATTCTGATGACGTCCATCGCGTTCATCATGGGTGTGGTGCCGCTGGTGACGTCGAGCGGTGCCGGTTCGGAAATGCGTCATGCCATGGGCGTGGCCGTGTTCTTCGGCATGATCGGGGTGACCGGTTTCGGTCTGATCCTGACGCCGGTGTTCTACGTGCTGCTCCGCACGCTGGCAGGCAAGAAGCCGCTGCATAGTGCGCACGCGTCGACCATGCCCGCCAACGTCAAGGCCGAAGTCTGAAGGATGCCAATCATGCAATCGCAATGGATGAAACGCAGTCTGGGTGTCTCGGGCCTGCTCGCCACCCTGCTGGTGGTGGCGGGCTGCTCGATGGCCCCCACGTACGAAGTGCCGACGGTGACCGACAAAGGCACACCGACGGCCTTCAAGGAAGCCACACTCCCGGCCAGTGAAGCCGGGACCTGGAAGACCGCCGAGCCCTCCGAGGCCATGGCGCGCGGCGAATGGTGGAAGGTGTTCGGCGACGCCACGCTCGACCAGCTCGAAGCAGACGCGCTGTCCGCCAACCAGAACCTGAAGGCCGCCGCCACCCGCGTGCAGCAAGCGCGCGGTGTGCAGCGTCAGGCCCGTGCCGCCCTTTTCCCGACGCTCGACGCCGGGTTCGGTCCCACGCGTCAGAAGGTCTCGCCGGCCTCGCAGCTTCAGCCGGACGGCACGAATATCGCGCCGTTCACCCTGTGGCGGGCGCAAGCGAGCGTCGGCTACGAAGTCGATCTGTTCGGGCGCGTGTCGGATAACGTCGCTGCCGCCCGTGCAGACGCCGAGCAAAGCGAAGCGCTGTACCACTCGGTGCAGCTCGCGCTGCAAGCCGACGTCGCGCAGAACTACTTCAACCTGCGCGAACTCGATGCCGAACAGGCGCTGTACACGCAGACGGTAACGCTGCGCGAAGAGGCCCTCAAGCTGGTGCAACGACGCTTTACCGAAGGCGATATCGGCGAGTTGGACGTGGCACGCGCCAAGGCCGAACTGGCCACGGCGCAATCCGACGCATTGGCCGTCGCCCGCCTGCGCGCAGCGTCTGAACACAGCCTGGCCATCCTGCTCGGCAAGACGCCGGCGGAATTCACGTTCGCGCCGTCGCCGCTCGTGCCTGTCGCGGTGCGCATTCCCGCAGGACTGCCGTCGGCGTTGCTCGAACGGCGTCCGGATATCGCAGCGGCCGAACGGGCGATGGCCGCCGCGAACGCGCGCATCGGCGTTGCGAAAGCGGCGTTCTTCCCGTCGCTCTCGCTGACCGGCTCGGGCGGTTTCGAAGCTGCCACCCTGGGCGACCTGTTCAACTGGTCGAGCCGTACGTTCTTGCTGGGGCCGGTGGTCGGTGGCCTGCTCTCGATGCCGATCTTCGACGGCGGTGCACGCAGCGGCAATCTGTCGCGTGCCCGTGCTCAGTACGAAGAGGACGTGGCGAACTACCGTCAACAGGTGCTCGTGGCGTTCCAGGAAGTCGAAGACAACCTGTCGAACCTGCGTCTGCTTGCGGCACAAACGCGCGCCCAGGATGACGCCGTGAAATCGTCGAACCGTGCCGCGCAACTTTCGCGCACGCAGTATCAGGAGGGCTCGATTGCTTACCTAGACGTCATCGATGCCGAGCGCACAGTGCTGCAGTCGCAACGCAGCGCCGTCCAGCTTGCGGGTGCGCAAGCCGTGTCGACCGTCAACCTGATCCGCGCCCTCGGCGGCGGCTGGGGGGGTGTGCCTGCGGCCAACGCGCCGGCGACGCCTGCTCCCGCTGCGGCGGCCGCGGCAGCCGCGCCCGGCAGCAATGCCACCGTGGCCGCACGCTGATTGGCATCAACGTAACTCGATAGAACGTCGGCAAGACAGGCGTGACGCGCTCGAAGTACCGGGCCGTCACGCAGCATCGGACGCATCGAACCGGCGGCCGCACTCGTGTCCCCCAAGACGAGTGGCGCGCCGACCCGCCCCCGACGTGCGCCAAGCACGCCGCCGGTTTCGATGCACCCGGTCATCGGTTGGTAAGTACTGGAAAGGTTTCTTCCCTGCGTCCCTGCTCGCCCGGCGCATGCCTGAATTGGCATGGCCGGGCATTTTTTTATCGCCGAGATGGCAGGACGGACAGACGGTTCCCACTTTCACCAGACATCGCCCCCCGTGTCTCCCCTCGCTTGAAACCCGCCGGACTTTTCCTCAGCAAGTCCCGCGCCTTTGACGTCTCGTTTTCCTTGATTTGGTGCCTCATTTCGCCGTAACCTGCGTGCCCTCGATGATTTCGCTGCGCCGCAGCATTAAAATCACGCCCTCCTGCCCCCCAATCCATCGATATACGATATATCATGCGCAAAATATCAAGACGTCGCCACCAATCGGTGCGGCCGATGGAGAGGGACGACATGGCAGTGACTCGACGGGACGTGAGGGATTGGCTGGCCGGTTTTCTGCCTGCCGTGGTGGCCGTACATTGGAAAGAACGACTTCGCGCGGGCGTCGGCGCACTGTGCGGCATCGCGCTGACCGGTGGCCTGACGCTCTGGATGCTCGGCCCGGCCACCTACGTCCCCTGGCTGGTGGCGCCGATGGGCGCCTCTGCCGTGCTGCTCTTCGGCGTGCCTGCCAGTCCCCTCGCCCAGCCCTGGTCGATTCTCGGTGGCAATCTGGTGGCGGCCTTCGTCGGCGTGACGTGCGCGACGTTCATCCCATCGCCTGTCGTGGCAGCCGCCACGGCGGTCGGCGTCTCCATTGCGTTGATGTTTACGTTGCGCTGCGTGCATCCGCCGTCGGGCGCCGTCGCGCTGACCGCAGTGCTTGGCGGCCCGGCCGTTCACTCGCTCGGCTACGGCTTCGTGCTCGAGCCGATTGCGCTGCAGTCGGTGCTACTGCTAGGCGCCGCCATCGGATATCACGCCCTCACCGGTCATCGCTATCCCCATGCCGTTCGCGCACAAGCCCCCGCCCGACGGGTCAATGCCGCAGCCATTCCCGTCACGACTGCCGATGCGGAAAAAGCGCTCGCCCGTCACAGCGAAATGCTCGACATTTCCGCCGAAGATCTGGCCAGCCTGCTGCGCGATACGCAACGCGAAGCTTATGCGCGACGCGCCCGCGAGCTGACCTGCGCCGATGTCATGTCGGCACCGCTGGCGAAGGTTCGGGCCACTGACGAAGCGCCTGCGGCATGGCGTCTGTTGCAACGTCACGGACTCGAAGCCCTGCCGGTCGTTGACGGCGACGCACGCGTGATCGGGCTGGTAACGCGGCATGCCCTTCATACGCGTCGCGCGCAACGTCAGCGTTGGCCGCGATTCGGCGTCGCGATCGGTGCGGGACAACGCCCGGCAGTGCGCGATCTCATGCAGGGAAATCTGAAAACCGCCACGGCCAGCATGCCGCTCTCGGAACTGCTGCCGCTGCTCATGATGCAACGGCACGGCACACTGCCCGTGCTGGACGACGCGGCAAGACTCATCGGTGTGGTCACGCATGCCGAAGTCCTCCGCAAGGTCATGGCGGCCTGACGCGTCCCCGAAGCGCCGCCCGCGATACGCATTGCGCGTCGCGGGTATCCAATCCCGCCCCTTCTTCTGCCCCTCACATCCGGCGCTCCTGGCGACACCACGCCAGCGAGTGCATTTGTCAGCCATGAGCCGATCTGCAAGAATGGCGGCGTCGTGACGCACTCACGCCTGACAGCTTCGATCAACGAAGCGATATTCGCTCAAGGGGAAACATGGAACCGATTACGTTCAAGCAGTGTTTCAAAGGAGCATGGCGCGACGGCTTCAACGCATTACGCAATCGTCCTTTGCTATGTCTGACAATTGCCATCGTCCTGCTCGTCACGTCGGCGCTTGGCGTCTCATTCAAGCAACTCGCGCTCACGGCGGCGCAAACCGGCGAACCCGCCGTCTTCCGGCTGCGCCTTGCGCTCATGTCATTCGGTGTGGTGCTCGTGAACATCGTGACGTTTTCCGTACTCGCCGTCCATGTGGTGCGTTACACAGTTCTCGGCCCCGACGCTGCGCGGCAAGCCCATTGGTATGGGCGCGATCTCTGGCGCTACCTCTGGACGTCGATCCAGATCTGCGTCAGCCTCGCCGTGGTGTGGTTCATTGCGGCTTTCTGCGTCGCATTCGCCTTGCGTGCGGCGGGACGCAGCGATTCCTATGCAGCGCTCGGCACGTTTTTCGTTCTGTTGATGTGCGCGTTAGGCTTCGTGCTGATTCGCGTGTCGCTGATCTTTCCGCAGATTGGTGCGGGACGCAGCAAGCGCTGGCGCGCGGCGTGGCAAGACTCTCGCGGGCACTTCTGGGTGATGTTCGGCACGACGCTCGGCACCATCCTGCCATTGATCATTGCCGGTGTGATCGTGACGATTCTGTTCGCGGTGGTTCTGCACTTCAGCCCGGCGGCCACGACCGTCGTGCTCGGCACGCTGATCCTGCAAACGGCGCTCTCCATCGCGTGGGTCGCGGTCGCCACCAGCGTTTCCGGCTGGCTGTACCACCGCTTCGCCGACCATCTGCTAACGCTCGACGACGCGCCGGATGATGTCTGAGGCGCGAACACCGCGCCCCAGTGCATCCTTCGAAATCAGGCGGCGTTGGCGGTGGCCGCGCTGCTTTCAAGCGTGCCGAAGCGGGCGTATTCACCCAGGCCGTCTGGCCATTGGGTGAGAACCTCGAAGCCCGTCTCGGTGACGGTCACCATGTGCTCCCACTGCGCCGACAACGAGCGGTCGCGGGTCACCACAGTCCAGCCGTCCGCCAGTTGCCTCGTATCCGGTTTGCCGACATTGACCATCGGCTCGATGGTGAAGATCATGCCCGGCCGCAGTGTGAGCCCCGTGCCCGGACGTCCGTAGTGCAACACTTGCGGATCGTCGTGGTACGTGGTGCCGATACCGTGCCCGCAATAGTCGCGCACGATGCTGAAGCCTTCCCGGTGTGCCACGGACTGAATCGCATAACCAACGTCACCGAGCGTTGCGCCGGGGCGCACCGCACGAATGCCCGCGAGCATCGCTTCGTAAGTCGTGTCGACCAGACGCTTGGCGAGAATACTTGGCTTGCCAGCGTAGTACATGCGGCTCGTGTCGCCGAACCAGCCATCCTTGATGAGACCGACGTCGATGTTCACGATATCGCCGTCATGCAGCTTCTTTTCACCGGGAATGCCGTGGCAGACAACGTGGTTTACCGATGCGCACACCGTCTTCGGATAGCCGTGATAGCCGATGTTCGCGGGGACCGCCTTCAGTTCGTTCACGATAAAGTCGTGGCAGAGGCGATCGAGTTCATCGGTCGTGACGCCCGGCTTGACGTGCTCGCTGAGCATCGCGAGCACCTGTGCAGCCATTTCACCTGCGCGACGCGACGAGGCGATTTCTTCTTTCGAGTGAATAACAACGTGTTCGCGCACCATTACGCCACCTTGTTGAATACGGTGACAGGAGCACCGGTTGCCGGGGGAGCGATGGCACCGGCCTCACCGGCCGATGCCGCATCGGATTCGATAAGCTTGCGGCAAATTTCGCCATAGCTCAGCGAGGGATTCAGTTCGGCGAGCATGCCGACACGCAGCCAATGCTCGGCTTGCGCGTTGATCGAGCGACTGAGCGCGCCACTGGTATTGCGCAGCGCCTCATGCATTTGCTCCGATATCTTGACGATACCCATGTTGCGGACCTTTATATATGGAATGACTACAAAACGTATATTATCAGGCTCACGCGCACTTGTCTCGTCTAATCGTCATTCAGAGATAACCCGGATGTCATGGTGGCGCACAGGCAGTCATGCGCGAGACGGCAATTGTCGCCGGCACGCAACCGGGGGCTGGTCGATTATCATCATGCCGCTGGGCGCTGCACGAGCCCGGCGTCCCGCCAATGGGGGTGGACTTCCGGGTGTTCTGGAGCGCATCGTATCTGTCGCTGCACGACAGCCCCATAGCGGCGTTCGACTTGCTCAAGATTGTCGAACTCGAGGACAGCATGTTCCCCGGTCGCTACGCACCGTGGGTCTATCCCCCGACGTTCCAGTTACTGGTCCACCCGCTCGCCCTGCTCCCTTACGCCCTGTCTTACGTAAGCTCTTGCGTCGTGGGCATCCCCCTCTGGATCAAGTGCTTCGAGGCGGCATCGTGGTTCAACGCGACTGTCACCGAAAACGCCTCGGGCGGCGTCGTGCGGGCGATGCCATCGGTGTTCGCCACCGTCAGGCGCCTCGGGGGCAGCGGACCCGTGGCGTATGCCGTACATGCCGCCGTTGCCATCCCCGTCATGCTCGTGACGCTCCGGCTCTGGACCCGCAGCGCTCGCTTCGAAGTCAAGGCAGCGGCCGCAGTCATTGCTACGCTGATGATCCAGCCGTACATCCTTCATTACGATCTGGCGTGGCTGCTGTTGCCGATCGTCTATCTTTGCCACGACCGGGCAACTCGAGACGCATGGACGAACCGCGAACCTGCCATCGTCTGCCTCGCCTGGTGTCTTCCATTGCTATCGCTGCTGCCGTCATACTTCCCCGCGATATTGCAACCGGGCGTTCTCGTGCTGCCGGCCCTGTTCGTTGTCACGATCGCGCCCCCCGCATATCGCGGGCTTTTCGCCCATCGGGCTCGATGGACACCTCTACTGAAATGTCGATCAATTCGGAAGTTACTGAAACGCGGGTATCGGCAAAGCTGCGATGATCGAAGTGGCCCCCGGAGCACTTCAAGCGCAGGAGATCTCGATGAACGATTCGCGCAATACCGACGACGCCCCAACGAACGACACTGACATGACACCAGGCAGGCAGGATGCGGCACTGGTCATTCCCCGGTCGCTCGCCCGCGAAGGACACGTCGTCTGGTTTTATCAGCAGAAGAAGTACCTGGGTTTCGAGTGGTGCGAGTCAAGCAAAGAAATACAAAAGCGCCACGTCGCAGATTCCGAAAACGCGATCTACTTCGATACGTATGCGCACGCGGTGGTGTCGTCGGATCGATTGATCACCCCGAGTCTCATCCTGTATTCGCCCGGCAAGGGAAAGCCGCCAATCGTGAAAGGATGATCATGAGTGGCAGCGCCTCGCGGTGACGACAAGCTGCGGGTGGAGGGGCATCGCGCCCCTTCGATGGCGAGTCATCGGGCAAACGAGACATTCGCTACGCGCGCCGAAAAGTATTGTTTTGTCGGTCAAATCCGCGTATAAGTAGCTGATCGAACATCAAGTCTGACTTTTATCGATCCAGCGTCGATCTCACCGATCTTTGCGAGACACTTCCGATCTCTGAATTTCTTGTTTGTCCGCCACTGGCGCTGCCCCATGCATTCCGCGATGGCTGCACGCCGGGAAAACCAGGAGTTCGCATGAGTACCGGAATTGTTAAGTGGTTCAACGATAGCAAAGGCTTTGGCTTCATCAAGCCGGATGACGGTGGCGACGATTTGTTCGCGCACTTTTCGGAAATTCAGCCGCAAGGACGCACTGAATTCCGAAGCCTTCAGGAAAATCAGCACGTCTCATTTGACGTCACGCGCGGCCCGAAGGGCTTGCAGGCTTCGAACATCAAGCCGACCTAATTAGTCCCCTTTGCGGGTTCCTTCATGTCACCGCCACTGCGTGCGTTGTGGCCGTGGGGGTTCGCACAGCCGGAGGCAGTATGGCCTACGTAATCCCGTTTTACAGGGGCTTCCGCCTAGAGACGTTCGTATTCCGCCATCAAGACGCTGACTCGGTCGAGCGAAAGCACGACCGGACGTTCGGAGTATCCGTTCGAATCTCCCGAACCACGCTGGAAGATCCGACGTCGTCCACTGATCCCAAAGTGTTTCGTCTGGAGAGTCTGCCGTTCGACTCCATTGGCGAAGCGCGACGTGCGGGAAATAACTACGCGCAGTCGCTGATTGACGACATCGTCCGCGACGGGCTTGTCGAATCCTGAGCAAACTCCGAGATCGCCATGGTCATCGCCCCGAACTGGTTTCTATACACCGGATACCTGCCGCCAGATAGCACCAGACTTTTCTCTGTCGCCGCCGTGGCGTATGCGATTGCATTGAGCCACAGGAGCCTTGCGACCAAACTGGCCCAGCATCGCCGAATCTCGAGATGGTTTTCCTTGTCCGGGAACGGCGAACGCAAATCGCCCAATTGAGAAGCACGCTTGTCAAAGAAGGCCCTAAGGGTCCATAGAACTTTTACAGGAGCATGTCATGCTCACCCTCTCGACGCAGGCCATCACCGTCGCACTTCAGCGCATCGCAGAAAAGAGCGCCAAACAGCCCTCCGATGCGGTTATCAATGCCCTTCTTGCTCGCGAACTGATCCACCGGGTCGGGAAGCATTTCGAGCCGACACAGTTTGGTCGCTCGTATTGCCGCAACGCCTATGCAGTGCGGCCGTCGTGGTGAGTTTTCAGCGGTCCACTTGAGACGGCTGTAAGACACGAATCCGCAGCTCGCCTGGCAGTCAAGGTGACGCGTTCCGAGCCGCACCCCAAGCGCGGCTCGGATGCGGATGAATGGCGGGAATCTCTCTGAACGCATCTGACGACGGGCGCCTATCTCGCGCTAAAAAGCGGGGGCATCGGCGTCTTCGATGCCCCTGTTGTCGTGGCTGCATCGACACCTTGTCCATAACGGGGATCACCATCTGAGCGATGGTTCTTCGACGGATAGATAGCCACCCCACCCACCATTACCGCCTTCTCGCCGCCATTCATCGCTGCCAATGCCGGATGCCGGCGCCCGTCACGTCAGTTTCGTCAGCAGTTCCCCTTCTTCGCCTGTCCCGGCGGGCAGAAACCATTGCCGGGGCCACCGCGCCCGCCATGGGGACCGTCATCAGGAACGTACACAGCACAGCTTGCGAGCAAGACCGTGCAGGCGAGGAACAGGAAAGTGAGTTTTCGCATGGGTGAGATCCTCAAAATGATCCGGACACGAAGCAACATCTTCGCGCCATCCGGCCGCCATTTTACCGATAGGCTGATCCGTCTGACCCATTGGCCCCTGGAGGACGAGAATGTCTGACCTCAATACCGTAACATTCGATGCGTAGAAGCCCCGACCGTCCGCGCAAGTTCCTCGGCCGAGGAGAATTGCCCACTAACGACCAACATTGCTGACTCGACTGTTTTCGAGCGGCGACAGTTTTCCCGAACACGATCAGCGCGCATCCGAATTTGCGAATACCCCGGGAAACTTCGTTGTGCCAGCTTTACCTTCGTGATCGACAACCGAAGTACTCCTTGTGACTGCCGATGCAAACCAACTCGAAATCAACCAAATGGGGCGGTTTCGCCCGCTTACTGGCCGGATTGGCATTCGCGGCCGTCGGATTTCTGAGCACGTCACCCGACACGAGCGACGCCGTCAGACTTATCGGGATAAGCCTTTTTGGCCTTGCTGCCATCTATTTCGTTTTGCGACTCCTACCCATACGAACGCGTGTAACGGAGAGCGCAGTGGCGGGCAATGGCGGTGCGGTCACAGTGACGCACGACGATGAGGCCATTTCGGTCACCTTCCCGGATGGGCACACCCGGTCGGTGAATTGGAATGTGTTGACAAAGATCGTGATCAGAACGACGGACGAGGGGCCTGCCGTTGACGATGTTTTCTGGGACCTTTACGTCGGTGACGACCTCGAGCTTACCTACCCTCAACACGCCGACAGTGACCGCAGGCTTCTTAACGCCATGCAGGAACGGCTTCGCGGTTTTGATAACGAGGTCGTGATCGAAGCAATGGGCTCCACCGGAAATGCGAACTTTACCGCTTGGGAACGTGTGGCGTGATCACACACGCTTCTATTCGAACGGACGTTCGAAGAAAACACCAGGTTACGAAACACCAGCCCAACGATTTCATCGGTGCGTTGCATAGACCGATTGAATCCACAGTCGCCAGCCGACCGCGGCGGTAGCGTGGCGTTGTTATGAGTAGAATATTGGGAAAATTTGAGTGGGGTTGAACTGACTTGACGTATTTTTCGTGCGTGATGCGGCGTGACGGACAAGCCTGTCGGTGCCGTTCTCCAGATATTCCCCCCAGCCCTAACCAAGGTAAACTGCCGCCGGAAAATTGCCCGCCAGATGGGCTCGGGGGGTCCATTTTTTTCGACCTCTGCCGTTAACCGTGTCATCGACTACCGACAAAACCCTGTCCATTCTTTACCGCTGACCCCGCTTACCCCGCCCAGACGCTACCGCCGTGACGGCGGGACAACGTTGACAGGGTCGAGTGCAATCATCAGAACAGTACCGTGTCTCTTTCCATGACCATCGGAAAACTGGCCGTTCTCGCCGGCCGCCATCCTCTGATCGTCGGCATACTCGGTAGTCTGATGGCATTCTGCGTATTGGCGATCAGCCTGATCACGCTTCTTGCCTCCCGTGAAGCCGCCGTCGAACATGCCCATGAAACGTCCAGAAACGTCACGGCCGTGTTGGTCAGCAACATTGCCAGGACGATTGAAACGTCGAATAACTCGCTTCTCGCCGTCATTTCCACGCTGGACAAGCCTGTGGTCCAAAGCATGGATCCTGAGTTGCGTCACGAATTGCTGTTCGACCGGACCGCTGCCCAATACGTCACCGGCATGGGAATCACAGACAATCAGGGTCGCGTGATCGACGGTTGCTGTTCCAGCACCCATATATGGGATTTCAGCGACCGGGACTATTTCACTGTTCATCGCCAGTCGGCGAATGTCGGGCTCTATGTGTCATCCGTCTACCAGGCGCGGTCGCGGGCGGGTGCACAGTCAGTTGCCATCTCGAGACGGATGAACAAGCCCGACGGGTCATTCGGAGGGATAGCGGTTGTCGCTATTGACGTCGACTATTTCAGACAACTTCTTGCAAAACTGGACGTGGGGCCAAACGGTGTCACGGCGATCGTACGCACGGACGGCACCCTGGTGACCAGAAATCCTCCGGGCAGCCAGACCGAGCTGATCAATCTGGGTAAGTCCGCAGTATTTCCGCGTATGGTGAATCAGGATTCCGGGTTTTATGCGGCTCGCTCGATCTTTGACGGCGTACTTCGCCTATATACGTTCCAACGCGTTCCCGGCACGCCACTCATCGCCGTTGTCGCGCCGGCGGAAAGCGAAGTGTTGGCCTCATGGAAACAGTTGTCATGGATAGTCGGGATCTCGGCATCGTTCGTTAGCCTGGCATTCTGTGCTGCGGTCTGGTTGCTTGCGTTTGCACTGCGGGACCATGTAAAGACGCAGGTGCGGCTTACGGAGCTGACGCAAACCGACGCGCTAACAGGGCTCAAGAACCGTCGTGCCCTCGACGAGATACTCGAAAACGAATGGGCCAGACTTCAGCGCCACGATGGTTGCCTGTCGTTGCTGTTCGTCGATGCGGATCACTTCAAAAAATACAATGACACTCACGGCCATGCGCGGGGCGACTTTGCATTGCAGCATCTCGCGACGTGTATCAATCGTCACACGCGCCGTCGAGGCGATGTCGCGGCCCGATACGGCGGGGAAGAATTTGTTGTGGTGTTACCCGACACGGACGAAGCGGGCGCAGCTCAGATTGCCGAAGCAATACGTTTCGAAGTGGAACATGGGCGACCGACTGTGACCACTGCGGCAATTCCGCCCTTCACGGTCAGTGTCGGATGCGCGACCGGTCGACGCTCTCATCCCATGTCGCTGGATGAATTGACAAATTCAGCCGATCGGGCGCTGTACGCGGCCAAGAGGAGCGGAAGGAACGCTGTCGTCTGTTCAGGTGACATTGGCGCACCGGCTCAGCCCCAGAGTTGATTTACACGCCTTGGTGTGGCGGTCGCGGCAGACGCTGGGCGGCCAAAATCGCGGCGTATGAGCTTTGCCGACGGATAGCGTTCGATGAGCCGTGCTGCGAGCGTATCGGCGACCGCTCGGCTCGCCGAGTCCTTCCCTCTCGTGCTCGCCGCAATCATCAAGATTTGCTTCAACTTCTTCGCTTCTATTTCTTCCCGGTCATTGCGTTCCAGGCTGCATGGGAGTCCATGTAGTCTCTCCAATGCGTGATCTTTCGGTTTTTGATCTTGATGATCGAGCAGAACCGATTGTTGTATTTCACGCCAGTCGCGAGGATGGTGCCATGAACCTCGTATTCGATGACACAGCCGGAGTCTGTCTTATGGGTAATCAACTGGTCGGCAGACTGAAGCGAGATGTTGTCGACGTAGCCTCTGAACGCAGCCATCAGGTCGTTTCGTCCTTTGATGACGCGCGGCCACCCCAGATCGTAAAGAACTTCGTAAATGACGTCGTCGTCAACGATGTCGAAAAAGTGCTCTCCGTCGACAAGCTCGCCGAGTGCTCCTCGAACCAGATTGAAATATGGGGCAGCGGCGCTATAGACCGCATATTTCGATTTCGGCATGCCGGACTCCTTGCTCTATTTGATATGTTGCTTACAGAATGAGAGCCGAATATAGATCGGAAGCTAGCATCAAGGAAGAAGGCACTTTAGCTTCAGTTACTAACATTGAGGTAAGTTATGAAGCAGTCGACCAAAGTCAGCCAACTGGACCCTGCCGCGATCTGTAGAAGCACCGACCCGATGGCGGTTCGAGAACTGCTAACGAAAATTGGCGACAAATGGACGATCTTCGTCGTGCTTTCGCTCGATCTTCTTGGGGGGCGCGCTCGATTCTCCGTACTTGAACGTGCGGTTCCGGGGATTTCGCAAAGGATGCTCTCTTCGACCCTGAAGAATCTCGAACGTGACGGTTTGGTAATTCGCGAGCTGTTTCCTGAGGTGCCGCCCCGCGTCGAGTATGAGATGACGGATCTCGGAAGGAGCCTACTGGCCCCGACGCAAGGACTGGTTGATTGGGCCAAGGGCAACTGGGAGCAAGTCAGGGATGCACAACGGAAATACGACGTGAGGTAGCGTTCGACACCGGAGCAGCCGAGTCGTCGTATTCACGTCAGCTATCGCCTTTCCGACCGGCGTCAGGTCGTCTGGCGTCGAGAGTGCCGGCGCCGATGCCGAAGCCGGGGATGCCCACAGACGCACCTGCAACCGACGGATGTTGCGATTTCAAACATCTGGAAGTGAGTCGACTGCGGCCGTCCATCTCCGCAAGCGCTCTCACTTCCCGGCAATGCTCGATGCGTGACCTCTGCCCATACAACGTGCGGGGCGCATATTTTTTTCCCGCGAGTATCGAATCGACAGCGGCCACGTGCCTCACCCCAAGTCCCCTGCCCCCATGGTCAGGATGATTTTTCCAACATTTGCGGCGGACTCCATGCGCCGATGCGCATCCCCAGCCCGCGCGAGCGAGAAAGTGCTGTCCACGACCGGCTCCAAACGGGCTCCACCGTCGAAGCGTTCGAGCCAATGCTCGCGAAAACGTCGTACCATCGCGTGTTTGTCGTTTTGTGGGCGCGACTTCATCACCGTTCCCTTGATCTGCAAATGGCGATAAAGGATCTGCTCCAGATCGACGCCCACCTGACCGCCGCCGCCAAGAATGCCGACCTGAACCAACCGTCCGCCATTAGCAAGCGTCGCCACATTACGCGCGAAATATGGTGCGCCCACGAAGTCAATCACGACGTCAACGCCTCGGCCGTTCGTAGTCTTCTTTATGACTTCGGCGAAATCTTCAGTGCGGTAGTCAATGACCACGTCGGCGCCGAGTTGTACGACGCGTTCAAGCTTGCTGCCTTCTGCCGTAGCGAAGATTTTGGCACCCGACGCGTAGGCCAGTTGCACCGCGGCCGAACCGACGCCGCCCGCCGCTGCATGAATCAGTACCGAATCGCCGCGCTGCAGCCCACCCAGATGCAGCATTGCCTCGTGCGCCGTAACGAACACTTCAGGAATCGCGGCTGCACGCACATAGTCGAGCGAGGCGGGAATCGGCATGGCCATGCGCCAATCGATTCGCGCTATCTCTGCATACGCGCCGCCGCCCACCACGCCCATCACGCGGTCACCCACTTTGTAGCCCTGTACTGCGCTGCCGGTTTCAATGACTTCGCCCGCTATTTCAAGACCCATGATAGTTGAGTCTCCGAAGTTGGGCCGGCCGTATCCGCCTGTGCGGTGAGTGAGGTCGGCGCGGTTCACGCCAGCGGCGTGCACCCGCACCAGCAAATCGTCGGGGCGCACTTCGGGCACTGGCACGTCGGCAAGCTGGAGCACGTCGGCTTCGCCGAATTCCTTGAATGTGATGGCTTTCATGCTGATGTTTCCTGTGTAGTGTGAGGTGTGTCGGAGCCGCTTGGGTGCTGCGCCGCAAGCGTGTTTTGCGCTAAGGCAGATGCCGAGATCGCTGCCGGAAACCCCGCGTAGAACGCGAGGTGCGTGATGGCAGCGGACAGTTCTTCATGTGTAACGCCATTATTTACAGCGCGGCGCAGATGCGCGGGCAGTTCGTCGAGATGGCCGCCCGTGATCAGCGCGGCGACCGTCACGAGGCTGCGGTCTCGCAGCGACAGAGCCGGGTCGCTCCATATCTGCGGGTAGAGCGTGGTATCGACGAACTCTGCGAGTTTGGGCGTGAAAGCGCGCGCCGCTTCGCGAGGTTTGGTGAAATTTGCATGGGACATGACGACTCTCCTTTCAGGCCTGGCTGATGAATTTGTGTGTGAGGTAGTACTCGATGCCCTCGACTCCCCCTTCCGAACCGTGGCCGCTTTCTTTCATGCCGCCAAATGGCAGTTCGGTTGCGACGATGCGATACTGGTTGATGCCGATCATCCCGGCTTCCAGTCCGTCACCCACGTCGATCGCGGTGCGAGCGCTCTGCGTGAACGCATAGGCCGACAGTCCATACGGCAGGCGGTTCGCTTCGGCCAGACCATCGTCGAGTGTCTCGAAGCGCATCAGCACGGCGATCGGACCGAACGGCTCCTCGTGCATGACGCGTGCATCCATCGGTACGTCGGCAAGAACAGTCGGCTCGAAGAAGTAGCCTTCGCCTTCAATGCGCTTGCCGCCTGCCAGCACTTTGGCGCCGCGTGCCACTGCGTCCGCCACCAGCTCTTCCATCTTCGCGAGTTGCCGAGGATTGGCAAGCGGGCCAACCTGAGTGTTGGGATCCATGCCGTTGCCTACCTTAAGTGCCCTTGCTGCCCGCACAAAGTGTTCAACGAACACGTCGTAAACACCGCGTTGAACCAGGAAGCGCGTCGATGAGATGCAGATCTGGCCGGTGCCGCGGAACCGGTTGGCCGCACCTTCGACGGCGGCCCTCTCCACGTTGGCGTCGTCAAATACCAGTACGGGACCGTGGCCACCGAGTTCGAGTGTGATGGGCTTGACGCCTTCCGCAGCGCGTGCCGAGAGCAGACGACCGATCGGCACCGAACCCGTGAAAGTGACCTTGCGTATCACCGGGGATGCGATAAGTTGCTTCGAGACCTGGTCGGGTACGCCGAACACGACTTGCAGCACCCCTTTGGGAAGACCCGCATCGTCGAGCGCGCGGGCTAGTGCGAGTGCAGTGGCGGGGCTTTCTTCGCCCGGCTTGATGATCACGCTACAACCAGCTGCGAGCGCCACCGAAAGCTTGCGCGCCGGCGTAATGGCCGGAAAATTCCACGGTGTGAACGCAGCCACCGGACCAATTGCCTGCTTTTTCACGAGCTGCTGTACGCCGGGGCGATTCGAGGGCACCACTCGGCCATCGATGCGACGCGCCTCCTCCGAAAACCACTCGAAGTATTCAGCGGCGCGCAGCACTTCGTCGCGGCTCTCAGCAAGTGGCTTGCCCTCTTCGAGAGTCATCATTTCGGCAATGTGCGGCGCGCGTTCACGCATGAGTTCTGCTGCGCGCCTAAGGATGCGGGCGCGTTCAGCGGGAACTGTGTTGCGCCAGACGTCGAACGCACGGCGCGTGACACTCAGCGCGTGGTCCAGATCGCTAGTGGTCGCTAGCGGCACGCGGCCCAGTTCGCCTCTCGTGGCCGGGTTGATGACGGGTACGGTTTCGCGTTTGTTTGCGGCGATCCATTCGCCGTCAATGAACAGGTACAGGGGATCGTAGACTGAGTTCATGGCATTATCTCGATATAAATATTTAATTAGTAATCCGTATTATTTGCTTGACTTTCATGCGCGATAGGCGTTCGATCAGCTGATTCGGATGAGCAGCGCAGTTGGCTGAGTCGTATTACTGCCGGGTGCGGCCGATGGGTTCGACCGCCCAGACCTTGATCGTCGTGTCGGACGCCTGTGCGCCATAAGCGCCTGTATTCTCGGCGGCGAGTATGGGCGTCGAAAGAATGCGCTTCATGTATCGGTACCTCTGGGTGGGGCGGCGTTCGAATCGGGAAGGGTGCAACGAGTGTCTGACTGCAGAACGAAGTCTAGGCGCGAAGTCTGTTTGGTTTTAGTGGGGCTGCAAAGAATGATTCTTTCTGCTGGAGGGAAAATGCCTTGCCGCTATTGAACGATCGTGCTTTTTCCTCGCCGCTGAAGCGTCAGAGCGCTTCTATGCCCGGTGCTTCCCTTAAAAAACCCGGCGTATGATGCTGGGCTTGCGTGTGGTGTGGCTTTCGACCGGTCGGGTGCGAATGCCGAGAGAATCATGAAATCTCATCGGGAAGAATCGGAATGGACAAGGTCTACAACATGTCGGTATTCGTGAAGGTCGTGGAGATGAGCAGCTTCACCGCCGTCGCCAATTACCTGGATACTACGGTCGGCAATGTTTCGCGTGCCGTTTCCGTGCTCGAGGAAGGGCTCAATACACGACTATTGCAAAGGTCCACCCGACGCCTCGTCGTCACCGATGCGGGACGCCGCTTTTACGAGCGTAGTGTCTCTATCCTGGCTGAAATCGAGCATGCCGAAGCCGAGGCACGTGACGCGTTGCTTGAGCCGCGAGGGACGCTGCGCGTACACGCCGTGCCGGGACTTGGGCGTGAGCTTGTGACGCGGGCGGTGCTTGCTTACCGCAAGGCGTATCCGGAAGTTTCAGTCGACGTACTGCTCTCGCAACGCATGCCCAACCTCCTTGAAGAGCAGCTTGATCTGGCTGTCGTGATTGCACGAGCTTTGCCCGATTCTGCCTATGTGAGCCAGAAGATCGGAGGCAGTCATTGTTTGCTGGCTGCCTCGCCTGCGTATCTGGCGCAACATCCTGCGCCCGAGCGGCCGGAGGATCTGGCCGATCACGCGCGCGTGCTGCTAAGCACGGTGGATTACGCGCCAGACGAATGGCATCTCAAGAGTGCGTCGGACACTATGGTCTTCCGGCCCTCGGGACCGCATTTCAGCGTGAATGACATGGAGGCGATGGCCGTCGCGCTGCGTGACGGCGCTGGAATTGGATTGCTTGCAGCATTCTCCGCAATCAACGACCTGCGCCAGGGAACGCTCGTTCGTGTCCTGCCGCATTTTCACACTTATGAACGCAATGTGTATGCGGTCTACCCGTCCCGGCAGTTTGTGGACGCGAAGATCAAGCGGTTCGTTGACGTGCTAAAAGTTCATGTCGGAGAGCAACTGGATTCATATGCAAAAGAGCTGGGTATTGAGACCACGCCGGAGGGTGGCATGGACAGCCTATGATCCGGTCGGCGCTCGATCACATCGCATACTTGTGGAATTGCGGCTCCGGAGTGTCTCCGTGGCTATTAGCCGAGGCGTCCCGCTATATCTGTTGCCGTCGCGTTGTAATAGGTCATAAGCTCAGAGATATTTCTATGTAGTGGTCTAATTTCCCCGGACACCAATTTAGGCGAGAATACTCGCCATGAAGAGGTGTCTGATGAGCAAGCAACGTCGTACGTTTTCCCCTGAGTTCAAGCGCAGTGCTGCGTCGCTGGTCCTCGACCAGAGCTATAGCCACGTCGATGCCAGCCGGTCGGTCGGCGTTGCGGAATCGGTTCTGCGTCGCTGGGTTCAACAATTGCATCAGGAACGCCACGGCATCACGCCTCAGAGTCCTGCAATGACGCCAGAGCAGCAGCGCATCCAGGAGCTGGAAGCGCGGGTTGAACGCCTCGAGAGGGAGAAGACCATTTTAAAAAAAGCTACTGCGCTGCTGATGTCGGAAGGGATAGAACGTACGAAATAATCGACCAGTTCGGCGACGGCGTATCGGTAGCAATGTTGTGTGAGTTGTTCGACATACCCCGGTCGTGCTTTTACGCATACAGACATCGTCGGGAACGGGTTGACATGGCGCGAATAGCACTACGCAGCC
>NZ_KB944436.1:0-13555 GCF_000389825.1 Pandoraea sp. SD6-2
CCGATGCTGCCCGCAACGTTCACCACGTCAGCTACGCTCACACCACTACCTCCATTTTGGGCGTCTGCACCTTAGCCGTCGCCGTGGCATTGCCCTGAGACCGCACCTTCGCCGTGGCTGGCCGTCCATCCTGATGAATCACAACGTCGACGTGTACCCGCCCACCATCTGCCGTCACAGGCGACGGAGACTGTCCCGGCAGGTTTGCGGAAGCAATGCGCGGTGAGTTGCTATATAGCCCCGTGCCTCCCATCCGCGCCTGCACTTGCTCCACGTAATTGCGGGTTTCCTGCGGGGCATTCTCCATGCCTTTGCGCTGCAAGTTGCCCTGGCCCCAGTTGTACCCCGCGAGGGCCTTGCTGAGATCGCCGCCGTTCTGCTTGAGAAGGTCCCGGTACATCTGCGCCGCTGTCGTTGCCGACTTCGTCAGGTCGTATGGGTCATCCAGGCCATACTGTTTGGCCGTCCCATCCATGAACTGGAAATGCCCCTTGGCGCCAGCGGACGAAAGCATGTTTGTGCCTCGCCCCGACTCCTGCGCCCAGACGCTATCGAGGAGCCCTTTCGGCAATCCGTACTGCGTCTCAAGCCGCGAAAAAAGTGCGTCCGATTCCGCGCTCGATTTGCCTGTGCCTGACTGAAGGCGAAGACCTGCGGCGATGTCTGCATTCGATTTCCCAGTGAGGCGATCCCAACCTGCCCCCAGAAAACTCATGGCCGGCAGGCTGGCCGACGCTGCCCACCAATTTCCGGCGGCAACATCGCTCGCTCCTTTTGCGGAATTCGTGTCGGGAAGGCCCGCTGCCTTCGCTAATTTCAGGGCTCCCCACGCAGCAACGCCGGCGGCGCCGAGGGTACCCAGCGCGGCGACGGCGCTTGGAACAGCGACCGTCGCAAGCGAAGTGAGATTGCCAATGATGGAGACGATGCCAGCGATCGGGGCGGCAAATGTGATGGCCGCGAGTGCGACTGCGACGCCTTTTACGCCCCCTATCGCGTCCACAAAGCCTGATACCTCGCTGGCAGTTTTTTCCCAATCAACCTGCTCAAGCCACTTTGCGAACCGCTCGACGTACTCCGCGACCTTGGTCGCCGCAACGGCACCGTACTGATCCACCAGGCGCTGCACGACTGCGATGGTCCGCTCCAGAGCGGGTGCCATGGCCTCACCAAACGAGTACTTGAGCTTTGTGCCGGACGCCTCGAGCTTGATCATCTGCTCGTTGTACGCCGCCGCTCGCTTCAGTTGCTCGTCACTCAGGACGAGCCCCATGTCTTTCGCCTTCTTAACGAAGGCATCGATACCGGATTCGCCCTTTTGAAGCATGGGCAGCAACGATCCGACGCCGAACACGTCGGCGATCAGCGCCTGCGTCTGGACGTTGCCCTTCTGCTTCACGATCGCGTTTGCGACGTCCTTGAGCGCGCGGGTCGCATCCACCGCACCATCTTTCGTGCGATGTAGACTGATGCCGAACTTCTGCATCATCACAAACGCATCTTGATTTCGACCATAGGTCGCATCTTCGATGGTCTTGCCGAGCGTCTTCAACGACCCCGTCATCTCGTCGGCAGAAAGGCCGGCGAGCTTGGCCGCCCCTCGGTAGGCCTGAAGGTCCGCAGTCGAGACGCCGATGGCAGCGGACGTCTTCAGTACCTCTGCCCCCATCTTGCCCCACTCGTTCGTCATCAGGGCAATCCCAGCGATCGATCCGAGCCCCGCGATACCCGCGAGCGGCGCAACAATTCCTAGTAGGCTACGACCAGCATCCGCGGCGGCATATCCAATGCGACGGATACCGCGCGCGACCTTCGTTACGCCGGTTTCGTCGCTCAATGCCTTGAGCGAGCGGCCGACATCCGCGAACGGCTTGCGAAGGGTTGCGGCTGCGTCATTCATCTTCTTTGACGACGCAGTCACCCGATCAATCGGCTTCGTGATCCGCTGCATCGACGCTTCAATCTTCTTCGCCACCGCTGACGCCCTATCGGCTGCCGTGATGGTGATCTGATACGCATTACCAGCCATCAGACCTCCTCCATGGTGTGTCGAATGCGTTTAGCCTGGTCTCTCCACCAAGCCAGCTTTGAAAGCGATAGGCGCTCCGCGTCGAGCGGGCCCCAACGAAAAAAATAGGTGACGTCGGCGATTACGTCGGCGACTCCGTCGGGCCATCGTCGGTAAAACCCGCCAGATACTCGTTCGCCTCCGTGAAATCACGTTGACTGAGCTTTTCGACTGCCGACTTGGGCAGTCCAGAAACAAGATGGATCAGCATGATCCCGATGCCAATGTTCGAACCGCCGGTTGTCGTGGCCTTGTCGAGTTCACCAGCGGTCGGCTCGCGCAGGTCGAGCTTGTCGTAAATGACTTCACTCTCGCCGCTACCGAGCTTCACAGGCTTGCGAAGCTTGAGGGTCTTTTCGTCAGGTTGGCTCATATTCAGCTCGTCGTTTCAGAAACTTGGGGACCTTCCCACTTCACTTCGATCGTTGCATCCGTCGCTTTGGCCGTCTGATCCTCAACCGTCCACATGTTCCGGCCGATGATCGTCTTGCCGTTCGCGAGTTGAGCGACGACCGTCACGTTGTCCATTGCATTGAGGTCGGCGACGGTGAGGTTGCCCGCATCGCGCAAGCTGGCAGAGATCGAGCCGGGGCGCGGTTTCTCGCTGAAACCATGAACCCCGTCTTGACCAGATAGCGTCTCCCGCGTCTTCGACGACGGGTTGTATTCGAAGTCCCCCACCAGCAGGTAATTCGTTCCATCGACAGTGATGCTTGCTGTGCCGGCAAGGCGATTCGGATTACCTGCCATGAGGAATCTCCAGAAAAAGAAAAAGGCGCCACGAAGGCGCCTGGAATCAATTGTGTTAGCTCAAGCGGAACTGCATGAGCAATGCGAACACGCGCAACTGCGCGATCAACACCGCCGGGTAGATCACGTCCACGCGGTTCGGATTCGTGCTGTTCTGCTGGACGATGAGTCCTTGCGCAAACACTGCACTCTGCTGTACGAAGCCGTCATACTCGAGCTGCTGGTACTGAGCGATCAGATCGGCCTTGATGATGGCCGGCGTCACAATCGACGAGCCGGGGGCAAATCGCGTGCCATCTGCCGCAAGCTTCATTCGCGAGTACTTGCTTGTCACCACGGAACGCAGGGCCCGCAGGACATAGGCCAGAGTGAACAGCGTTTCCACTTCCAGATAGCTGTCGTCCGGCTGCCCGAAGCTATTCTGTTGGTAGGTGGTGATCAGGTTTTCGATGGCGACCGTGCCATCGCTTGCGACGGTGAACGTCGAAATTCCGTCCCACAGCAGGGTGTTTCTGTCGCTCAGCGCGAAGCGCGACGCCAGCGGCGGGGCAAGGAAGCTCGACAGCGCCAACGTCTGTACCGGTCGAGCGGGATCCGCGCGAACCGATGTCGCTACGGTGCCCGCCAAGTCGGCAGCAAGAATCCATGCCGGTGTCGGCGAATCGTTGAACCCCATGACAGACACATGCTCGTCGTTTCGGGTATTGCCGAACGTCGTGAGAGCGCCAAGGGTCCCTCGATATCCCGCGAACGCATGGCCATAGATCTGCTTGCTCCAACTCCATCGGCCGGTCGTAGAACTCAGGAATGCCTTCATGGCATCCAGAGAGTTCGCATCCGTATAGGGGAACGCGATGAAATCAAACTCTTGGTCGAGGAGGTTCGCGAATCCCGTCGTCAGCGCCGGATTGACCGCGCCCCCGGCCATCGGCGTAATCGTCAACCCAAGGGCCGCCGGCAGCGTCTCGCCACTTGCTGCGCCCCGATAGTTGATCCGCATATCGATGTCGTTGCCGGCCAGCCCTTTGTTCTTCGCGGTGACGGTCACCGTCGAAGTCGCAACAGTCGCGGTCACGGGAAGATCCGACTGGGCGTTGATCGCTGCCGCAAGAGCGGCGGCTATCTGCCCGGCCGTTTGCGTGGCGGTAACCGTTACGGTCACCGGAGGCGTACCCTTGACTGCGGCGATGTACAGATAGATCACACCGGTGGCCGTAGGGGGTGCCGAGATCGCAATGCTTCCCGAGGCAGCGACGGCGCTGGCATCGTCTGCCAAGGGCAGATACCAGACCTCGCCAAACGGGTCGGCTTGACGGTACGCTGCGGTCATGAGCGCGAGCATTGAGCCGGCGCCGCCCACCGACTTTGCCTCGGTTGCACCCTGCGAGATTTGCGGAACGCCCGGCGTCCCAGTCCCGGCCGATGTAATCTGCCCGATGATCAACGCACGCTGCGTCGATGCACCGCTGTTCGCCTGACTGTTGTCGAGTTCGGCATGGAACAGGGGAACCCGCAGATTCTGCGGAATGGTTTTGAAGGGAACAGTCACTTGGCGTTCTCCAAAACAAAAAACCCGCCGAAGCGGGTTGATTGTTCAATTCATTGAGGTGTTTTAAGCGCTCTTTCCTGGCTTTGCGGACGGCGCATCGGGCAGTACTTCAGAGACCCGGATTGCATCGCCGTCGTTGATACGGCGCACCCAATACAGGTCAAACTCCCCGACTTCCTGTCCGGATTCGGGGACGAATTGCTTCGTTTCGGGATCGCGTAGCTTGATCCCAGGTGCCGGCTTGATAAACATCGCCGCTCCTCAGAGTTGTGGACGAATGATGATTCCGGGTTGCGGCGTGCCGTCCGGGACGGATACGGCGATTTGCACTTCGTCGATCGCCACCGCCGGAATCGGAAAGAAGTCTTCCGGCCCCTGGTAGAACTTGACCTCGATATGCATGATCAGCTCAGCCATGGGCATGTCGCCCTCGGATGAGGTGGATATCTCCGAGTCGATAGAAGCGAATTGCTCGATGAGCGATCCGCCTTCCGAGTCATTCCAGATCAGCGGGTTGTTGATCAGCGCAACCTCGATCTGCGCCTTCAGTCGCTCGGCCGCAGCCAGAGCAACCGCCGAACCCTCATCGCCAACCTGAGCGGGCGAGATGGTCCGAGCGACCACCTGCAAGGTCGAGTAGACGTCGTATCCGGGCTGAAACGGCCCTTGTGACTCCTTCCGCTCCTTCGGCGCACGCACCAAGACACACGGGTATGCATCACCCATCGTCGGCCAATCAAAGGGGGAAAACACGGAATCACCGGCGTCAGTCGAGCCCTTTAGGGCCTCGATGAACTTGGTGCGGATGTCTGCCGAGGTAGTCACGATGCCCCCATCTTGCTCAGGATCAGTTTTGCGCCGCCGCGGCTGTCGACTCGAACGTCTTTCACGACGTAAGCGCCGCCGGTGCGAACGACCGTCAACTGGTCGTTCTGGGCTGGCGGCACGCCAAACTGCGATAACTGAACGCCAAGAACGGCCTGAACGGTTGTCATCTCGACGGATGCGTCCGAGAAGAGCATTTCCTTCTGGTACGCGTCATCGAACACCCCGTTGATCGTCAACGGCGCGCCGGCGCGCGGCCGATACTGCACCGGCTCACCGAACACGCCAACTAAGGGACCGAGAACCTCGGCGTCCCAATTGACGGGCATTTAAGCCTCCGAACGGCCGCTGAACAGAACTTCCGGACGAGTGCAGATGTGAAGCGGGTAGGAACTCACTTCCATCTTCCACCACTCGTTGCGGTCGCGATCCATGATCGGCACCACGTACACCGGTTTGCCCGGGGTGTTGACCCACTGGAACGACTCGCCTGGTGCCAAGGCACGACGGAACACACCCGGCGCGCCGACGGGGAAAAACTTGACCTTGTCGTCCGGGATCTTGATGGTCGCGTTGTCGTCCGACCCGCGGTAGTTCAGCCACTTGATGCCACCGAACTCAAAGGCCGAGAATGCGCCGCCGGCGCTGCCGCCGCGAATTTCCTGAGCGTCGCTCCAGTTCACGAACGTACGAATCACGTCCGGATGATTCACAAACTGGTCGTAAAACGCATCGCCGCACAGCGCGAATACCTTGGTAGACGGCGTGAACGCACCTTGCGCCTTCCGTGCCATTGCCCGGGTGATCTGGTTGCAAAGCGGGCGCAGAGTGTTCGGCGCCGCGGCAGCAAGATTGAAAGCGAATTCGGGCGCCGGCGTGATGCCGAACTCCTGAAACCAGTTGTAGCGCACCGTGCCGTCGGCATCGGTGAACAGTCCTTGCACGGCAGCAAGGCGCTGGTACTCCCAGGTGTACTCGATGTTCTTCAGCAGGCCGGTCGGCCCCGCAAGGCGGCGAGCAACTTCGTCCTGCACCTGCATCAGTTCCGACTCCGTGCCAAAGGCACGAATATTCTGAAGCTCGTTGGCGTAGATCGTGTCGGAGTGGCGCAGGCGCGGCACGTCAAAGTAGCGCGCTTGACGCTTCTCGGTGGTGCGTTGCGTACCCTCTTCACCACGCTCACTCAGCGGGATCACGACCAATTGGCCTTGCCGTTGCTCGACAACGAGGGCGGTCGTGCGAATCGGATCGTCCTCGAAGATTTCGAGTTCGCCAAGCGCTTGCGGCTGATACGGATACTTGTCGACCGCAGCGGTCAGCGTGACCGTGGAGAACGGATCCTGGTTGAAAATATCAAGAGATGCCATCTGAACGGCTCCTTCGTAAATGAAAAAGCCGCCCGGAGGCGGCCTGTCTGTTCGTGTCGAGGTTTCGGGGTTAGCGCGGGATGATCTTCAGCGCGAGAAGCTGAGCGAGCGCCGCCGCCTGGGCGGGCGCATCCATCGACGCATCCCAAACCAGCTCTGAGCTGTTCACTTCACAGTCGCGCACCACCAGAGCCCCCGGCGCGTCGTTGAGCGTCGCATCGACCAAGCCGAAAGAAATGCCAGCAGCAATCTGCGAGCCGTCCGTAGCCGTCTTCGTGCACGGAACCCACTTGCCAGCACCCGCGGCGACGAAAACAGTGAAGCTGTCGCCGGGCGCGAACGCCGTGCCACCGGCCGTGATGGTGAAACCGAGTCCGCCAGCGTTGAAAGCCGCGCCTGCCGTGCCGTGGCCGACCTCTTTTCCTGTCGGATCGGAGACTACGAAGTGGGTTGCATCGTCGAATTCGACCGTATAGGCACCTGCCGTGGCCGCGCCAACCGTGATTGCCCCGAACGTGCCATTGCCGACATTCGTTCCCAACGCTGCGGCGGAGGCCACGGTGCCGACTGTCTGTTTGCCCATGACAGTGCCGGGAAGCACTTTGACCGCACCGGAGAAGGTGCCGCGATCGATATGACGGTGGCCACGCGGTTGCGAGACCAGGAAGCCACCGGGATGCCATGCCTCGACAAGAGGCGAGCGAGAAACGTAACTCATGATCAGAGACCCTTTGAGAAGATGAATTGGTTACGCGCGCTTGCCCGTGACCTTCGAAAACGCACGCTCCCACCCCGAACTGGTGGCATGCGCGGAACTGCGCTGCATTTCGCCGCCTGCGCCGAGATTCGGATTCCGCGCGGCCCGCGAGTGATTCGCTGTACTTGCGGCAGGCGAACTGCGCAACACCGCCAACGCTTCCTGTCGAGTCATGCGCGTTTTGAAAGCGAGATTCGCCGCCAATTCGACGTTACGGCCCGCTGACTTCGAACCCATGATGGCGGCGCAGCGCGCCTGTTCACGCAGGCGAGCGCGTGCGACAGCGCTCTTGCCCCGCATCTCACCATCGTCATCTTCGGCATCGGGATCGGTGTCGTCATCGTCTTCTGCCTCGGGGTCGGCGTCGTCTTCGGCACGCTTGCCCTTCTTCCCTTTGCTGGAATCGTCCATTTCGTCGTCTTCAGCATCCGGGTCATCGTTTCGGTCTTCGGCCCGCTTTCCCTTCTTGCCTTTCGAGCCATTACCGTCGTCACGGTCCTGCTCTTCCGGGCTGTCGTCATCCGCGCGACGACCCTGCTTCGTGTCTTCGTCTTCGGGTTTGTCATCTTCAGCGCGCGCGCCGCGAGTCGCAAAGCTGGCGAGATGGGCGAACGAAAGCCCGCGCGCCGCGAGGGAGCGAATAGTCATACCTGTAACCTCTTGGGGTTGGGAAGTGTTAGCCCAGCTCGGCGAGCAGGGAGCGAAATGCCTCATCCGGTGCCATTACGGCATCGGCGAAGCCGATCTCGACGCCGGCGGCGCCTAGGAATGTTGTTGCCTGCGTTTTCCGAACGGTTTCCACTGGCAAATTGCGGTTGCGGGCTACAGTGGCGACGAACAACTCACCCATTTCGTCGACGTCGGACTGAAAGCGCTCCAACGCCTCTTTTGTCAGAGGATTGAATTGATTCCCGTCAGCCTTGCGATCTCCGTACTTGATGATGGTGACGGCCAGCCCCGCCCGATCGATTGCTTTGGATTGATCGATGTGCATGCAGATCACGCCAACCGAACCGGTTCCACCCGTACGGGGGACTGTGATCTGCTCGCACGCACTGGCAAGCGCGTATGCGGCACTGAACGCCGATTCGCTGAGGATAGCGAGCGTCGGCTTAACGCTGCGCGACTCGTATATCAGATCAGCCAAATCAAAGCACCCCGCCACCTCTCCGCCAGGAGAGTCAATCGAAAGCGCGATCGCTCTAACCTTCTTGTCGTTCAATGCCTCAATAAAGTTATGGCGAATGGCGTTGTAACCAAGCATCCCTGAGTACGGCCGGAGGTTGCTGCTTTTCTGTACGAGCGTGCCCGAAATGTCGATGATCGCGACACCTTGGTCGAGGTCGTACGGTGTTTCCTCGTTCGAGTTGCTTGGTCCGTCATCCCATTCATCGTAAGCCAGCGGTTTGATGACCGCCGGCGCGCCGCCAGCAAACTCGATATCGGAGATGCCGAATCTGCTGGCAAGCGCTTTGGCAATAACCTGTCCCTTTGCGGGATGAATAGCAATCGGCACATCGAAGATCCGCGCCGCGGCAAATGGATAGCTTTTCATTGTGGTTCAGGTGCCTCTTCAGGTCTTGCTGCTAGTTCTGCCGGTGCAGCCCCAGTCCATTCCGGGAGCGGGATGCCCAAGCGCTTCATCGCGCCGATTTCCACAGCGCGTTGCGCAAGCACTTCCTCCCAGTCCAGACCTTGCTCTGCGCATTCGCGCTTCAAAGTCGAAAGACCAGCGTCCATGCCCAAAACTGCGCCCTGCTTCTCCTTCACCGGATCCACCCACCCGCGCGCCACGCCCAGCCAGTCGCAGCGCGCATACGCCGTCGCTGCTTCGATAAACTCGGGTGCGTTGCGCGGCAGCACGTCGTCGAGATCGCCTCGTTCCATGGGCTCACGGAGCCACGCTGCAAACAATGGTGTAGCCGTTCCGATCTTGAACTCCGCGTTTCGGCGGCTGAGCGTCTTCCAGCTCTCAAGCAGTGCCGCACGAGCACTGGAATAGTTCGTCTTGCTCCAATCCTGAGTAATCTGCTCCGCCGAGACACCCAGCGCCGCCGCGACCGACCGAAGCATCTCGTGTGCGAAGTCCTCAAACCCATCATGGGGATGAGCCGCGGCGACCTGCTTGATTTCCTCGCCAGGCGCGAGCGTTGGAACGCGCACGCCGTTGAGCATTGCCGGGCGGTCCTTCGCCCAATCCGCGCGGAGGTCCTGATAGAACCCCATCTCCTGGTCACCTTTCTCGGTGTCCATCGCCGCTTCAATCATTGCCGGGTCGTAGGGACTGGTCACGTAAGTCCCGAAGATCGTGGCAACGGTGGCCGCTTGAAGCTCCACGCCGTAATACCGCGCCAGCATCTTCATGTGCGCCAGCACCGGCGTGAACACGCCGATACCGCGATTCTGGCCTGCCCGATCGCGCTCGAAATCGTGAATCACACGGCGCCAGCCATCCTCATCTTCGCGTTCGACCCGCTCCCAAATCATCGATTCTGGGGCGTTGTACCAATCGTTCTGGTGAGCCTTACGAATGTGATACGCGACCGGAACACCGTCATCGTCAATCTCGACGCCACCACGCATGTACTTGGTGTCGACCATCTGATTCGGGTTCGACAGGCGGTCCGGATCGACAACAAGGAACGTCGTCGCGTACTGCGCCGCCCCTCGCCCGACGCGCTCTGGCTTCCAATAGGCGATGAACAAGTCTTCGCCGTCGACCAACTTGTGGCGCAGTCCGAGCCGCATTTGCTGCGAGACGGAAAGCTGCCGCGAGAGGTCGTTGTAGTGCCCCAAGTCCTCGGAGTAGCCACGCCACAGGGCCTCGACCGCCTTGCCAAACTCATCAGCCCACTGGGCGTCGAAGCCCTTGTTGAACCGACGAAGAAATCGCCAGTCGGGACTGGCAGATAGGCGAAGATGTGCACCTACCGTGTTGTCGAGAATGCGAGTGATCCCGCCGTTCGCCCAACCATCATTTCGAGCCAGGTCGCGCGAACGCGAAACCATCCGATCGCGATGCTGATTGATTTCCGAATCCGGAGAACGGATCTGCGGAAACCACTGGCCCATCTCTTGCGTCTGGACGTTGGACGCCTCGTATGGGAAAAGGCTCGAATACGGCGGCTGGGTAACGCCGGGGCCGCCCCACCCATCATCCGCGCGCGCGCGTCCGCCGGCAGGCAAATCCCCGAAGGGCTTTCCCGTTGAATCGACGATAAGTGATGGCATCAAAAAAGTGCCCGACGGGCGCGCGGATAGTGAGTGATGATCCCGAGTGCCTTTTGCAGCATCAGGATGCTTCGGTAAATTCCCATCAAATCGGCCTGCTGATACGTGACCGACTTCGTTCCGTCCCCCTGGTTATAGGTGGCCGTCACGATCTTCGAACCCGACGACAGATCAAAGTAGGCCGCTTGAAGTGCGGCCAACCTCGATTGCATGTCGACGGTGCTCATGCCGTCTGTGATTGCCATGAATTTTCTATGCCAAGCGGTTAGTGAGTTTTTTCCTTGGCGCCGCTACCGCGGTTGTCGCCTGGGGCGGCTCGGTATCGCCCTCCGAGGGCACCGGCGACCACGCCTGCTGTTCCGGATCGTATTGCAGCGGCACTGACACCTGATCAGCGCGCTTGTTCAGCTTCAGACCGAGGTGCGTCAAGCCACAGAGAGCGCCGTAGGCGTACACGCGGCAATCGAGGGCCTCGTTCGCTCGTCCCGACGGCAACTCCCACACTCGATACTTCTGGCCGCCAGACACCTTCACGACCGATCGCTCTGACGTGAGTTGCTCGAAGTAGCCGATGTCTCGATCGGCCGGGAAGTGCATGAAGCCAGGCCCAGGCTCCTCTATGTGGAGTCGATTACGTACCGTGTCCTTTGCCGTATTGACCCCAAGAATTACTGGTCGGAACGATGCCTTCGTGCGCCGAGACGGCTTTTTGACCGGCCAAACAGGGTTGCGTTTTCCGCTTACGGCCGACTCCCCCTTGATGGCCCATATCTTCCGACCTAGCCGGGCCTTGGAGAATTCGTAGACCTTCTGCGTGTGATGGCCACCAGAGTCCATGCACGTCGCCATCGCCTCAAACGGACGCCCATCCGCCCGATGCCAGACCTGATCTAGATACGCATCGAGCTGTTCCCACGGCCCCGGGGTTTCGAGATCACCTTCGATGACTTCGTAGTCGATCGACCAGCTTTCCTCGTTTCTGCCCCAGCCAACAACTTCGATCTCAAATCGATAGTCCTGTACGTCAACACCCACGGTGACAACCGCCACGCCGTCCGGGACTTGGGCTGCCCATCGCTCGCCGCGTGCGACGAGCGCCTCCAGGCGCAAGACCTTGCCCGAGTTCGGACGATATGGCATGCCGGCCTGCGTGTTCCACCATGTCTGCTTCCTTTCTTCGTCGCCTTCGGCCTTCAGCCACTTCGCGGCAATATCGGCTGGCTTGTCCTTCTGCCATGGGCTGTAGAGCTTGCTCGCCTGGAATCCAGCGTGCTCGTTGTCTACCTTCCATTCGCCGCACTCGGGACACTTCGCGCGATAGACGGCGTGACGGTCGCTTTCCCACCAGTCCCACACCTGTCCGATCGCCGCGTCGTCCCTTGTCTCTCGAGCGTCTTCTGGCCCACGCCAGGCGCGCTCGTAGTCGTCCAGGGGTACGTGACGGGCGCCGCAGCATTCGAACGGCTTCGTTTGATGCCAACGAACAGTCTGCAGCGCGCGCAGACGATCACCTTCCGACCATATCTGTCCGCATGACTCGCACGAAATCCGAGCTGTCTTCGGAAAGTGCTCGACCACATTGCCACTGTCATCACGCCGCTTGTCCCAATCAACGTGCTTGAAGAAGTCAGGAAACATGCGGTGCCCACAGTGGGGGCATGCAATCGAGGCGCGACGCTGATCCGACTCCTTGTAGCTCGCCTCGATCCGGCTTTCGTCCTCGACGGTCGGCGAGCATGCGCGAATCGAAAGCCAGTTGACACCGAAAGTCGCTGTCCGCTCCTCTGCCAACGCAATGGGCTCGCCTTCGCGAGTCACCGGATACTTGTCGACCTCGTCAGCAAGGATGACGCGCACCGGGCGACGGGCGAGGTTGTCAGGGCTGCCCGCACCTGCGAGCGCCAAGAACCCACCGGGGAACGCCTTGAATAACAGCGTCTCGTCGGCGTTACGAGTTTTGCTCGTTCCCACCAGTTCACGCAGCGCGGGCGTCACGCGGATCAGTGGACTGATTCGCTCCTTGCTGAACTGTTCTGCTGCGTCCTCCTTCGGCTGCAGCAGGAGAATTGGGCAAGGGTCGAGATGTGCAAAATAGCCGAAGACGTTCTCCAGCAACGCCGTCTTAAGGAGCTGGGTGCTCACCATCGTCGTGACCACATGCACGCCTGGCTCAGTCACCGCGAGCATCGGTCCTCGAGCGACCTCAACCGTCGCCGTCTCCCAGTTTCCAGAGGTGCTCCCAGCTTCCTTCGCGAGCTTGCGGTACTTGTCGGCCCATGCCGGCACGCTAATGCGAGGCGGCGGTGTCCATCCGCGCCGAACAGACGCGCGTAACCTTTCAGCCTTCCCTTTCGGAGAAATTGGCTTCAGGTTCGCCGAGTTGGGCGATTTGCTTGTGGACATGCGCAGTTAGGGCCTCGACAACTCGGTCGGCCTCGACGCCCAGATCGGCTGCCAATATCGGCCCTACCCTGGTCGGCCAGTTAAGCCACGCATCGCGCTGCGCCCGGAACTCCTCGAAGAGGATTGCTGTTGCGGTATCCAGCTCGACGAGAGAGCCAGACTTTCGTTCGTACTCGAGCTGAGCCATCAACCCGAGATAGTTTTCCTTGAAGCAGCGCGCCTCATCAAAGTTGAGTAGCTCAACGTTGCCTGAGAGGATCCGATTCGCCGCGTCGCCGGCACTCTCGCCGGCTTCAAGTGTTACCTCGGCGGCCGCCTGGGTAACAGTCTTTCGTTTGTTACCCTTTGGGGCTTGGGTAACAGTTTGGGTAACAGCCGGAATCCCGTCACGGCGATATCTTTTCAGAAGGGCGTTCGACTGGTCGACGTCGATGTCATCGCCCGCAAACACAAGCCAGCCGCGCTCCTTCCACTTCGTGACCGTCTTTCGACTGACCCCGTGGAGTGACGCGAACTCGCTTTGATTCATGTATGGATCTGTTACCTGTTACCCAAATTTCAAAACTCAGCGCTGGTCGAAATTCGCGAGTCTTCGCTCCCGCCCC
>NZ_KB944437.1:0-25391 GCF_000389825.1 Pandoraea sp. SD6-2
CCCCCCCCCCCCCCCGGATTTACCCCAGCTTTGTGGTTTATTCGAAGAATCGATGGTGCACTGCACTACGGCGTAGGCGTCCCGCTCCTCCCATGCCCTCTCCGTCCCGGTAGCCCGGCCTACCGCAGACATCACTCCTGCCGCACGACGGCATACGCCGCACCCGGAAAATTTCCCAATTCCACGGTCCATGCGGGTTGCGCGACAACTTGTCGCACCTGCGACATTCTGTCGCATTGACATGCCTCGCCATAAATCTCGAATCACGTCACGGTGACGGTATTCCCGGTCGTCTTATTCGGTCTCGAAATCTATCCGAAGCAGGTGTTTGGCTTGCGGCGACGCAGCACGGACGAGGGGTTTACGGCTGCCGGACAAAGCGCATACTAGCCCTGCGTCTCGTCGATTCCGATAGCGTGAATCGATGACCGGCAAGGCTACGAACACTAAACAACGCGAGGTAACTTATGCACATCCGTTGGAAAAAAGTGTATTCGAGTGGTTGGGGAACGATTCATCACGATGCACCCCGTTCCCATCGCAGCGCCACTGAGCGCGAGCAACTCTTTCAACGCCTGTTGGCAATCGCGATCGCCTGTAGCGTCGGCGGTTTCGTGCTTTTGTCCGTAGGTGCGGCCTTCCTGGGACGCTAAAGTCACAGATCTTCCTTTTCGTGCGCGGCACCGCCTTCGGCGGACTGCCGCGCCGCGTTGCTCTGGACGACGCATTTCTCGATTTTCACGCGAAAAGTCCGCTCCCGTCCTTCCTGATGGTGCCGGGGGCTATGGCGCTTTCCTCCCGCCATTTCAATCACCTGCTTTGAACGAACGTCCGCTCTGTTTTGAAATGTCTTGTTACAAAGATGTTGTATTTCAAAAAAAGGCTGGCACGGCCAAATTCCGGCAATTCTCTGCAATTTCCCGTTAAAGATATGGCGAGAGATACGATAAAGCGCGCAATGCGCGTTGATATCCATCGTCGATAACGTGGTCTCCCGTGGTGCTATGGCTGCATTCTGCAAGTTCACGCTATTGCGTTTATGAAAGAATAGTGCGATCTTGAAATGGAGGTGCTGTGTCGGAATTTTGGGTAGTCCGCCTGTCGGAATTTGCCCGGATTTATCCGAATTGTCTTGCGCCTCAAAACTTTCGATAAAGAAGAAAAGAACAACAATAGTGCGGGCTGGTTTGATTGATTTGTGAGGTGCGCCATGGAAATTCGCTGGGAAAAGTTGTACTCGGGCGGATTGGGTCGTTTTTACGACACTTCGGAATCGAGCCGCCGTCGGGCACGGCGTGCACAGTTGGCATGGTTTGGCGTGGTCATCTCCGTTGGCGTCGCCATCGGGGCCATCGCCATCGCATGGCGCTGGATCTGATGCTCGTCACTGCGCGGCGCTTGGGGATCACAGGAATGCTGGTACTGCTTGCCGTCGCGGTGAGTGCGCCGGTTCGCGCTCAGGCACCGCCGATGCCAACGGAGCCGCTCGACATGGCGGGAAAGCCATGCGGGGCGCTGCGTGCCCTGCCGGCTGACGTTACGCACTATCGCTACGAAGTGGCGAACCGGTGCGAACGTCCCATCGTGTTCTTCTGGCGTTGCAATGGCACTGACACAGAGCATTCTCTGGACGTCGCCGGCAAAGTGACGCAGTCCGCCACATGCATGAAGGAGACGGCTGCGGCCGGAGAGATCGTATTCCGCTTCGATCCGCCGGGCACGGGCAACTGAACGCCGGTTCGCTATCCTTGCTTCGCCCCCTTGCAAGGCGCATGGCCCGCGCCGCCGTTTCCCCGGCTGACGCGGCCGGGTAGATGCCCTGCATCCGGCTGGCCGGTCGCCATCGCTGGCGGGAATGGCTATCATGACGTCATATGGCCCGCTGGCGTCTCCGGCGGTGCCCGTGACGGATCTGCGCGAGCGCTGCGACCCGATCCGTCGCGATCACGTCAACCGGTACACCCCCCAAGGACTCCCCCATGACCGACACCGTCACCCCGACCCAGCCGTCGCTCGACACGGCGGCATTGCGTGAATTCGTCGAACGCAAATGGAATGACGAAATTCTGCATGCACTGACCGACTACATCGCGGTACCCGCCAAAAGCCCCGGTTTCGATGCCGATTGGGCACGCAACGGCTACATCGATCGCGTAGTGCGCGACGCCGCCCAATGGGCGGAACGTCAACCGGTCAAGGGACTGCGGCTCGAAGTGATTCGTCTGGAAGGCCGCACACCGGTAATCTTTTTCGAAGCGCCGGCCACGCGCTCGGGCAGCACCGAGACGATCGTGCTCTACGGTCACCTCGACAAGCAGCCCGAGTTCGATGGATGGCGCAAGGACCTCGGCCCGTGGACGCCCAAGTTCGAAGACGGCAAGCTCTATGGCCGTGGCGGCGCGGACGATGGCTACGCGATCTACTCGAGCGTGACGGCGCTCGCCGCTCTCGATGCGCAAGGGGTGGAGCGCCCGCGTTGCGTGGGTCTCATCGAGACGTGCGAAGAGTCGGGCAGCTACGATCTGCTGCCGTATGTCGACGCACTGCGTGAGCGTCTGGGCCGTGTCGGTCTGGTCGTCTGCCTCGATTCGGGGGCGGGCAACTATGACCAGTTGTGGCTGACGACATCGCTGCGCGGCCTGATCTCGGGCAGCCTCGAAGTCCAGGTGCTCGACGAAGGTATTCACTCGGGCGGCTATGGCGGGATTGCGCCGTCGAGCTTTCGCATCATGCGTCAGTTGTTCGAGCGTCTTGAGGACGCCGGCACCGGCAACGTGCTGCCGCAGGGCTTCCATGCGCCGATTCCGCTACAGCGTCTGAAAGAGGCGGAAGCCACCGCACATATTCTTGGTGACGACGTCTGGAAGAAGGTGCCGTGGGCCTGCGGTCAGGACGGCCTGTCGGTGTTGCCGACCACGACCGATCCGAAGGAAGCGCTGCTCAATTCGACGTGGCGTCCGTCGCTGTCGGTGACGGGGGCTGCCGGTCTGCCCGCGCTGGCCGATGCGGGCAACGTGCTGCGCCCGCGCACGGCGTTCAAGCTGTCGCTGCGTCTGCCGCCGCTCGTTGACGCTGCCAAGGCCGTGGCCGAACTCAAGTCGTTGCTCGAACTCGATCCGCCGTACAACGCGAAGGTGACCTTCAAGTCCGACGCCGGTGCGGCCTCGGGCTGGAACGCTCCCGACGTAGCCCCCTGGCTCACGTCGGCGCTGAATACGGCATCGCAACGGCACTACGGTGAGGATGTCGCATACATCGGGCAGGGCGGCACGATTCCGCTGATGAACACGCTGCAAGCCGGTTTTCCGACGGCGCAGTTCATGGTGTGCGGCGTACTCGGTCCGAAGTCGAACGCTCACGGCCCGAACGAGTTTCTGCACGTGCCCTACGCGAAGAAGCTGACCGCTGCGGTGGCCGAGGTGATCGCATTGGCGCCTTGAGCGAGGTCAGGCGATAGGCGCGATGGGCGCGAAAGGCGCCGTCGCGACGAAAGACCCATCGGGCCGCCTGAGTGCGGCCCGATTTGTTTTGGCTGTGAGGGCAGGATGGGGTCAGAGCCGATGCGTGGCGGCGTCCAGCACCTGCACGCCGCGCATGAAGTCATCGAGATCCATGCTTTCCAGCGGATTGTGCGAGCCATTGGCATTACGTACGAATACCATGCCGCTCGGAATGCCTGCGTTGGCGAAGATGGCGGCGTCGTGTCCGGCGCCACTCGGCACCCGTTCCTGAGGAAGATCGAGCGTGCGGCAGACGTCGACCAGCAACGACGACACGTGCGCATCCATGATTGCCGGGGGCGACGAGAGTCGCCGGTCGAACACGAACTGCACGCCGCGATCGCGTTCGATGGCGCGGCACTCCGTGCGCATCAACTCGTAGAAGACGTCGAGCGTATCGGTGCTCTGGCTGCGCACTTCCAAACTGAAATCCACCTTGCCCGGAATGCGCGAGATGGCATGCTCGGCGGGATCGGTGCCGACGATACCGGTGGTCACCACCAGATCGATGCCACGCTCGAGCAGGGCGCGCCAATGCTCGTCGAGACGCGTGATGAGATCGGCCACCGCGAACATGGCGTCGTGACGCAACCAGCGCGGCACGGCCCCCGAGTGACCCGCTTCGCCCACACACGACACGCGATTGTGGCGAACATTGCCGCGAATGCCGGGCACGATGGCCACGGGCAGGTTGCGCGCGACCATCACCGGACCCTGTTCGATGTGCAGCTCCAGCCACGCTTTGGCTCGCGAGGCGTCGAACAGCATAGCCCCGTCGCGAATCGCGTCGACGTCGGCGCCGGCCTGCGCCATGCAGGCCGCGAGCGAGCGGCCATGCGTGCGATGGGGCATGGCCAGGTCGGCGTCGTTCAGTTTGCCGAACAGCGCACTCGATCCCATGTATGCACGGCCGAACCACGCGCTTTCTTCGCCACGCAGTGCGAGCACGCGTACCGGCGTGGCGGGATGACGCTGGCTGCGCCGCTGTTCGACCAGGCACAGCAGACCGGCCACGATGCCGGCGAGACCGTCGTAGTTGCCGCCTTGCGGTACGGAGTCCAGATGCGAGCCGATCCATGTGGCGGGGGCGTCGCCGGCGTCACCGATATCGTCGGGCAGCGTGAAGATCAGGTTGGCGGCGCGGTCGCGCGTGACGGCCAGTCCCTGATGTCCGGCCCATTCCGTCAGATACGAGGCTGCGGCATTCTCGCCTTCGCCGTAACTGTCGCGGGTAATGCCGACGCCGTCGTCGCCAAGACGGCGCAGGTCGGTGAAGAGTTGCTCGGCCAGCGGGGCCAGCGCGTTCAGTTCCATGAGTGTGCTTCTTTTCGCGTGAGGCTTTGCGAGGGTTGCGTGTAACGTGTGACGGCGTGCTCAGCCGGATTGCTGTGCAAAGCGCAGCCAACGGTCGGTCAGTTGGGCGTCGAGGGCGACGGCGCCGGTGAGCGTCGCGATGTGATCGATGGCCTGTGCGTCGCAGTACGCCGCGAGTCCGTCGATGATGTGTCCCATCACGGCCGGATCGCGGAACGACGCCGTGCCGACCTGTACGGCCGACGCGCCCGCGAGCATGAATTCCACGGCGTCGTCTGCCGTTTCGATACCGCCGCAGCCGATGATCGGAATGCGCACCGCACGATGGCATTGATGCACGAGCCGAACGGCGAGTGGCTTGATCGCCGGTCCCGACAGACCGCCCATCACGTTGCCGAGCTTGGGCTTGCGCGTGCGCACGTCGATCGCCATGCCGAGTACGGTGTTGCCCATGACGATGGCGTCGGCACCGGCGTCTTCCGCTGCTTTGGCAATCAGCGCGATCTGACCGGCGTTGGGTGTGAGCTTGACCCACAGCGGGTGCGAGGTGCGCCGGCGAATGGCGCTCACGGCCTTGTATGTGGTCTCGGGCAGCATGGCGAAGGCCATGCCGTCCGCTTCGAGGTTCGGGCAGGAGATGTTCGCTTCGATGGCCGCGACTTCCGGCAGCGAGAGCGTCTCGCAGGCTTGCCCGAAAGACTCCGCCGTATCGGCAGACACCGACACCACCACGGGCGTATCGAAACGTGTATAGGCGGGCAGAACATCGCGCCGGTAGGCGTCGAGGCCCTTGCTCGGAATGCCGATGGAGTTGAGCATGCCGCTGGCGGTCTCGGCCACGCGCGGCGTCGGATTGCCCGCACGCGTGGCAGGCGAGACGCTCTTGACGACAAGCGCGCCGAGCCGGGTCAGGTCCAGCGCTTCGGCATATTCGACCGCGAAGCAACCAGAGGCCGGCATGACCGGATTGCGCAAGGTGAGCGATCCGATGCGTACGGAAAGATCAGCCAAAGTCCACCTCCCCGACGACATCCCGAATCGGAAACACAGGGCCTTCACGGCACACGCGCAGGAATTGCTTGTCGCCATCGCGATCGAACAGGCGCACGCAGGACAGGCAAACGCCCATGCCGCACGCCATGCGTTGCTCCATCGCCACCTCGGCGGTGATGTGCGGGTGTGCGTGCAGCACACGCTGGAGCAGCATCAACAGACGATGCGAGCCGCAGGTGTAGACGGCGTCGTGCGGCGTGGCGTCGAGCAGGGCGCGTATGCGCGGCTCCAATACCTCGACGGCCGACGAGCCGTCGGTGTCGAACACGCAATGCACGTCGGCCAGTGCGCGGGCCTGCGGCGAGCGCAGGAATTCGTCGCGCATCAGATCGGCCTCGCTGCGGGCCGACATGACGACCGTCAACTTCAGCCCGGCCGCCGCCGCGCGCTGCACGAGCGGCGCCATTGTCGCGAGCCCCACGCCGCGCGCCACCAGCATCACGCGCTGCCACTGCTCAGGCTGCGTGTTGAGCGTGAAGGTGTTGCCCAGCGGGCCGACGATATCGAGCGTTGCCCCTTCCGGCAGGGTGGCCAGCGCACGTGTGCCCATGCCTGTCACGTTGTAGAGAAATTCAATGGTGTCCGGCTCGGGGCCGGTGCCGTACACGCTCATGGGGCGCAGCAGGAAGGGCGCGTCGCTGTCGGTGACCGGGCACTTCAATTGGTAGAACTGGCCGGGCTGCGTCGTGAGGGCGACGGGGGCATCTGCCTGCAGACGCAGATAGCGGTAACGCGCATTGACGGCGCGATGCGCGAGCACGCGGCAACGATGCGTCGCAACCGTAGGGGTGGGGCATGTCGCCTCTTGCGCGGCATGTGTGTCCGGGGGCACCGGCGCCCATGGGCGGGTGACGTCGGCACACGTCAGAGTGGCAACTGACATGGGGGCTCCGAATAAATGGGGACGGGCGTTGTGAGGCGACGCGACGACGTCGTAACGTCGCACGCGTCGTGTCTCTCGTTACTCGAGTTCAACGCCTTTGAGTTCGGGGATCAGGAAACGCGTCGCGAACATGTCGAGCACGTAAAGACTCGCGAGCAGCGCGATGGCGATCTGGAACGAGTAGCGGGCAGCAAGTGCACCGACGACGACAGGCCCCAACCCGCCGATGGCGCGTCCGATGTTCCACAGCACGTTCTGCGCGGTGGCGCGTGCAGCGGTGGGGTAGGCCTCGGACATGAGCGTGCCGTAGCCGCCGACCATGCCGTTGACGAACATGCCCATCAAGGCGCCGGCGAAGAGCATCACCATCGGGTCGGTCAACTGGGCGTAGACGAGCACCATGACCACGGCCCCCGCCTGATACAGCAGGAACGTGGGGCGGCGTCCGATACGGTCGGCCAGTTGCCCGAACGCCCAGACGCCGATCATCATGCCGATCACGGTGACCGCTGTCCAAATGCCGGACTTCGTGAGCGAGAAGCCGAGCTTCTGCGAGAGGAACGTCGGCAGCCAGATCATGATGCCGTAGTAGCCGAAGTTCTGGACCGAGCAAAGAATCACGATGCCCAGGCTCACCCGGGTGGTGCGGGCGTCCTTCACGAGCAGACGGAAGGCGTTGCTGCCCTGACCGGCCTTCGAAGGCTTGCCGGTGCGTCGCACGAAGACTTCGGGCTCGTGCAGCTTGTTACGCAGCACCCACGCGACGAGTGCCGGCAGCACCCCCACGAGGAACATGCCGCGCCAGCCGATATGCATCAGCAACAGCGGTGTGAGCAGTGCCGCGGCGAGTACGCCCGTCTGCCAGCCGAGCGCGACGTAAGACGAGACGCGTGCGCGTTTGGCCGCAGGCCACGCTTCGGCGGCCAGCGCCATGCCGATGCCGAATTCGCCGCCGAGTCCGATGCCCGCAATCGTGCGATACACGAGCAAGTCCCAGAAGCCCTGCGCAAATGCGCACAGCCCGGTGAACACGGCGAACAGCAGGATCGTCCACGTGAGCATACGCACACGGCCGTAGCGATCCGAGAGCGCACCGAACAGAATGCCGCCCGCGACGGCGCCGATCAGTGTCCACGTCACGAGTGCACCGGCCTGGCCCGGCGAGAGTTGCAGCCCAACCGTAATGGCCGGGAGCATGAAGCCGAGGATCAGCAGATCGAAACCGTCCATCGCATAGCCGATGGCAGAGCCCGCAAGCGCTTTCCACGCGTAAGGGGTAACGATGTCGTCGGACGTGGCGCCTGGGCGTTGGGCACTCGGTGTGTTCAGGTTGGCTTCCATGATCGGTTCCTGTGGGACGGCGAATCGACGCAGCGGGGTTAAACACCGCACCGCGCGGTTTTCGTCAAATTGTCTAAATTTTTAGACGATCAAGTGAAAAAAATACCGCCGGGGAGATGCGAGCCAAGCGTCGTCCATCGTCACGCATCGTCATCATGCGTTACGCATAGACCTCGGTCGTCAACTGTGCGGCGAAGCCGTTCAGCGTGGCGAGGAAGGTGGCATCGGAGGTGGCCGCTGCATCGCGCAACATCGTGGCATGGGCCTTGGTGCGGGCGAGAAATGCCTGAAACGTCTCACCGTTGGCGGCAATGCCCGACTGGCGTTCGGCGAACGTTTGTGCGGCCTGCGCGAGCAACAGCAACGCAGCGGATTCCCGCGTGGCCGTGCGCGACGCATTGAGACAACGTGCAGCAAAATCCTCGATGTCGGACAGACCGACCGTGTCGCGTTGTAACCAGACGCATGCAAGCTGCAGATCCATCATGCTCTCCATCTGTCTAAATATTTAGACTAAACGAACCCGGCGGGGCAGGCAAGACGAAAATAATCGGGTCAAACCCTGATATCGAGACGCCATGCGACGGCAGCCATGACTGATGAGCATTGCGTGCCGTCGCGTGCCTCGGGAAGGCTGGCGGTATCGCCAGCCCTCACTCAGAACTTCATGCGCAGGCCGGCGCCGTAGGTCTGTCCGGTCGACATGTCGCTCATGTGGTCGTACTTGTATGCGGCGTAGATGTCCGTGCGCTTGGACAGCGGGTAGTCGTAGCCGAGGGCCCACGTGGTGCGGCGCTGGTTGTCGCCCGAACCGTTCGAACCGGTATAGGCCACCGATGCGAGCACGCTGCCGCGGCCGAGCGGGACCGAAGCGCCCAACTGACCCGTATTCGCGTGGAAGTTGCCGCTTGCGGCCTGACTTGCTACGAGCATGTACTGGGCGAAGACCTTCACCACGGCGAAGTCATACGAGAGGCCGAGTTGTGCCGTGTTCTGATTGGTCAGCCCGGCGACGCCCGGCAACTGCGTGCCGAAGTCCCCCGGTGTCGCGCTGAAATTCACGTACTGATAGTTCGCGGCCGCGGCGAACGGGCCATTGGCGTAGGTGACGGACGCCGCCCATTTCTTCGCGCTATGGTCGGTCGCGCTGTTGCCGGTGGCGTAAAGCAACGTGCCCGCCAGCCCGGCGTAAGTCGGCGACGTGTACGCCACGGCGTTATTCCACGCCGAGTCGCCCACCACGCCCTGTGTCCCCAGACCCTTGTAGGTGTGGAAGATCATCGGCGAGAAGGTGTACGAGTTATTGAACGGGTTGAACTGGATCGTCGCCAGATAAAGCGGCGTCGTGATGCGGCCGAGGCGCAAGGTGCCGAGTCCGTTGGACAGGCCGACATACGCGTTGCGCGAGAAGAAGCTGTCGCCGGCGAAGCGGCCGTAGGTTCCGTTGTTCGGCTGGAAGTAGCTCTCGAGCACGAACAGCGCGCTGTTGCCGCCACCCAGGTCTTCGGTGCCGGCCAGGCCCCAATACGACGTGGTCATACCGCCGCCTTGCTGCACGACGGCAGCGTTGCCGCCCGGGTTCTTCACCGAGCCGACATAAGCGTCTGCCAGGCCGTAGAAGCTCACGCTCGATTGCGCGTGGGCCGTGGTTGCGAGCGTTGCGGCGCTCAGTGCGGCGGCACCAGCCACCTTGTGCCAGGTCTTCATCATTCCCTCTTTGTTGTATAAATTTCTGGACGGCGCGCAGGCTATCACTGCCGGCGCGTGCGGTCACCCCCCAAACCACGGCAAACCTGCTCCCGGTGCAGGGCATTCCCACGCAATGGGGTATCCGTGTTCGGGATCGTGCAGATGTCTAAAAAAATAGACAACAGGAAAAATATTCGCCGGGCGAATGTGGGGTGTTTGCGACAGTGCACCCAACGGGGCGGGGTGAGTAGGGACTGTCATGGCGCGGCATCGGGACGTGCGGGCGACCGGTATAATCCCCGCACTGCAATGCGGGTGCGGCGCGATTGGCCGGGCCGGGCATTGGCATCCGACAGGGGGCGATTTGAATCGAGCTGCGACGACATCCCGGGCGCCGAGGGGCGCGCGTTTCAATTTCCGAGCCATTGGCGAGCGTTTGCGCGCCTACCGGCTTGCGGCGGAATTACGTAGCGAGGATGTGGCGGAGCAGCTCGATATCTCACGCGCGGCCATCTATAAGCTTGAGCGCGGCGAGATCGTCAAGATCGATACGCTTGAGCGGCTTGCGGCACTGCTGGGGGTGTCGCTCGCCAATTTGCTGGGCGTGGAAGTCGAATATCACGACTCGGCGGTGAGCTATTTCGAGCGGATGCGCCAGTTGGAGAGCCGCTCCGAGCGTATCGTCGCGCACTTCGACCCGATTTCGTTTCTGCTGACCTCGGAAGACTATGACGTGTGGCTGCGTCACATGCTCGACGAGAGCATTCCCCCCACGCTCGCCGACCGCCATTGGGCGAACACGATCGATCGCGTGCTGGGCATCTTGCAGGATCGCAAGTCGAGTTTCTCGCGTCAGCGGCTGGCGGTGACCAGCCTCATCGGGTTGCGCCAGATCGAGCAGTTCCTGCATCACGGACTCGTCGGGCGGCTGGGACTGCCGCCGGGCGTGCAGCTCGAGCGGAAGATGGCGGCACGTCGCGAGGTCGCGCGCATTGTCGAGTTCCTCGAGGCCGACACGACGGGCGTGCAGATCGGCATCGTGAGCGACAACATGCCGAACGAGACGTTCCAGATCTTCGAAGCGCAGGGCGAAGCCTATGTCGCTGTCTCGCCGTTCCGTCTGGGCGAGCTACCCAACTTACGTACTGGTATTGCCACGATCACGACCTCGCCTGACGGGGTGGGCATGTATCGCGCCATGATCGATCGCCTGTGGGCCGATTCGGCCAAGGGGCGGGAAGGCGCGGCCCTTTTGGGGCAACTGCTCGCACGTTTCTGATGGCGGTGGGAAACGGATGCGCTGGTGCCACAAAGCGAAGCCATTCGACATTATCGATATCCCGGCACGGCGAATCCATTTAGTCTCCACGCGCCTGAAGACCATCCGGTCTGTTTATCTGGAGACGATCATGGGAACAATTTCCGCAGCATCGAGCCATTCGCCGGTGCAAATCCTTTCCGCTAACTGGTCGAAGCCGCCTGAAGACGGGAACAGCTTCGGCTCTGACTTTCAGCGACTGGGGTCGGTCGCCACCTCCGCGCTTGCGCCAACCGGCAAGTCCTGGCAGACGTATCCCGCACGGCAGAGAAGTGATCTGGAGAAGTGTGGCATTCCGCTTGGCACTTGGTGCGGTGAGCGCGATCGGGATGTGCTTCATGCCAAGCGCCTGCAAGCCCACCCGCTGATGCCCAGGTTCGTCGGTGAAGCACTTGAGCGCTGGCGCTCCACCTATCTCGACGGTATTGGCAAGGACGTGAGCTTCGAGCGCGATCGCGCGTCGTCCATGCAATCGGTGCGCTACGGCATTCCGCCTGTCGCCAAGCCGTTTGTTCGCGCATTCGACGTGGCACGGGTACGTGCCCAACTCGAGGAGATTACGCCACTGAACAACGAGATCCGTCAGTTGAATATGACGGTGCAATCGTTGCCGGAGGGAGAAACGAAGCGGATCGCGCGGGGAAATCTCGTTGACCTCGCTTCGCTCCGGGATGCCATGCTGGACCTGACCCTGGGGGCGCACGAACGCAAGCGCGACGAACTCAAGGCGGAAATCAGAGTACTGATCGCGCTCAACGACATGGCGCGCGAAGCCGAGAGAGAAATGACCAACGGCGGTGCCGACGTGCCATTGCGACTTTCCGTGCGCGATGGCAACTGGGTGCTCAAACCTGCGGCTTCGACGTCCTGGTTCGCCAAGAACAAGACGCGTGCCGCCAACGACGCGGCACGGTTGGCGTTGCTGCTTGGCTATCCGGCAGATCAGCCGGTCTCGCTCAAGATGATTAGGGACCGAGGGTTCGGGGTGCACGAGTATTCGTCGGTGCTCAATCACGCCAAGGAAGGGGGGCGCGGGGCAGGGCGTTCGTGGCTTGCGGCCAGAGCGTTGGATATCGATGCGTGGAAGACCGAGGGCAGCACCGTGATGGACGATGCCATGCGCCCCCAGGAGAGCCGCAGACTTAGCGTCACGTCGTTGCCGGAGTCCGACGACAGTCGGTCCGATCCCGGCCTGTCCGGCGACGGACTATTCGACGAGCATCACTATGCGGTGCTGCCTCTGCGCACCGGCGAGCGCCAGGAACCTGGCGACACGCCCACGCCAGTGCGTGGCGAGCATCACAACGAGGGACTTCATCGGCACGCCGGTGCGCGAAGCGCGCTTGGCAATACACCCGTGCCCGTGCACGACGACACACTGCTTGACGAGGGTTTCGACGGCGTGCCGCATTTCGCCGGCCCGGACGGTAGCGAATACGCACTCGTGAGGCGCGCTGAAACGTCGCCGGGGAGCGTGAGACGGTCGCTGACGTCTGGCGCGGCGCGCTTTGCGCAGATGCTCAACGTGGCGCGTTCGCTTGACCCGCAGGCTTCGGAGGAACTGACGCCCCCATTGCTGCGGCGCTTGCCGGCGTCATCGCCACCGCACCTGCCGTTGTCGTTGCCGCCTATCCTTGAGTAATTCACCACAATCACTGCATTAAGCACCAAGGCCGCTGCCGGAATACGGAGCGGCCTTTTTCGTGCTTGAAGGCGTCTCCGCCTGCGATCGCAGGCTTCTCATCCCGCGGGAGAAAGCGACTCCGAAATTTCGCTCGCCGAAACGCTTCGTGCGCGCGTAACTAATAAATATTTTAATTATTTGCAAGTCTTTCCAATCAATATGTTGCGAGATTTTTGCAACGACCCCTTGCTTTGCTATGTAGGGAACTTGTAAGTAGAATTGCCGCGTTAAATTGCGCTACGCGAGGTGAATGGCCTGTCAGGTTTTCTTCGCGCATGGCGAGCCACTATCGCTTGACTGTCATGCGTGATTCGTCCCGTCCCCCACACAAAAACGGAGAACTCCATGTCACAGGACAAGGAACCGCGCCGGCGCTTTCTGCGCCAGGTGCTGGCGATCGTGCCTGCTACGACGCTTGCCACCGGTGCGACGCTTACGCAGTCCGCCTGTAGCAGCGACAAGTCTGCTACCCCCGCTGCTTCGACCACGCCTTACGAGCCCAAGTACTTCACTGCCGACGAATGGCGTTTCGTGAATGCTGCCGTCGACCGTCTGATTCCTGCCGACGATCTCGGCCCGGGCGCGCTGCAAGCCGATGTGCCGCAGTTCATCGACCGTCAGATGGAAACTCCCTTCGGGCACGGCAAGCTCTGGTACATGCAAGGGCCGTTTCATACCGATCAGCCGCCCGAGATGGGTTACCAGTTGAGCCTCGTGCCGCGCGATATCTATCGTCACGGCATCGCGGCTTGCGATGCGTACTGCAAGAAGCAGTACAACAAGGTCTTCGCCGACCTCGATCACGCCACGCAGGAAACTGTGCTGGGCGATCTGGAGAAAGCGAAGATCGCGTTCGATAGCGTGCCCGCGCGCACGTTCTTCTCTTATTTGCTGGCCAACACGAAGGAAGGTTTCCTCTCGGACCCCATCCACGGCGGCAACAAGGACATGGTCGGCTGGAAGCTGGTGGGCTTTCCCGGCGCTCGTGCCGACTTCATGGACTGGGTGGACCAGCCCAACGTCAAATACCCGTACGGGCCCGTATCGATTTCCGGAAAGCGGGGCTAATTCATGGCAATCAAGAAAGATAAGGTCGACGCCGTCATCGTGGGCTTCGGCTGGACCGGGGCGATCCTCGGCCAGGAACTCACCGATGCAGGGCTCAACGTCGTGGCGCTCGAGCGCGGCGCCATGCGCGACACGCCGACCGACGCCCAGTACCCGAAGGTCATCGACGAACTCGAATACTCGGTGCGCGGCAAGCTTTTTCAGGAACTGGCGCGCGAGACCGTCACGATTCGTCACACGCCGGACGACCTCGCAGTGCCTTATCGCCAGAACGGCTCGTTCTTGCTGGGCAATGGCGTGGGCGGTGCGGGGTTCCACTGGAACGGCATGCACTATCGCATTCTTCCGGAAGAACTGAAGCTGCGCAGCCATTATGAAGAACGCTACGGCAAGAAGTTCATCCCCGAGGGCATGACGATTCAGGACTTCGGCGTGAGCTACGAAGAACTGGAGCCGCACTTCGATTTCGCTGAGAAAGTGTTCGGCACGTCGGGCAAGGCGGGCAACCTGAACGGCAAGATCGTGCCGGGCGGCAATCCGCGTGAGGGCGCGCGCTCGAGCGAGTTTCCCACGCCGGCGTTGCCGAATACCTACGGCGCGACACTTTTCGAAAAGGCCGCCCGCGAAGTGGGCTTCAATCCGTATCCGGCACCTGCCGCGAACACGTCCGAGCCGTATACGAATCCGTACGGAGTGCGTCTCGGACCGTGCAACTTCTGCGGCTTCTGCGAGAACTACGGCTGCTACATGTATTCGAAAGCGTCGCCGCAGACGACCATCCTGCCGGTGCTGCTCAAGAAGACCAATTTCGAGTTGCGCACGAATGCGTATGTCGTGAAGGTCAATCTCGACAGCGACGGCAAGAAGGCGACGGGGGTGACGTATATCGACGCGCAAGGCCGCGAAGTCGAGCAACCTGCCGATCTCGTCATCATGGCCGCGTACCAGATGCACAACGTGCGCTTGCTGCTGCTCTCGGGCATTGGCAAACCGTACGATCCGAAGACGGGCGAGGGTGTCGTCGGCAAGAACTACGCGTACCAGATGAACGGCGCGGTGAACGTGCTGTTGCCCAAGGGCACGCAGTTGAACCCGTTCGTCGGTACGGGCGCAGGCGGTGTGTCGATGGACGACTTGAACGGTGACCAGTTCGACCACGGACCGCTGGGCTTCATCGGTGGCGCGAGTATTCGTCACGTGCGCTATGGCGGACGTCCGATCAAGATGACCCCGACCGTGCCGGGCACGCCGTCGTGGGGCAGCAAGTGGAAGGCGGGCATTACCGACGCGTATCAACGTTACATGACCATCGGCATTTCCGGCTCGGTCATGTCGTATCGCGACGCCTGCCTCGATCTCGATCCGACGTACAAGGACGCCTATGGCGTGCCGCTGCTGCGCATGACGTTCGACTGGCATGACAACGAATACGCCATGCTGGGCTACATGGGCGACCGGATGGAAGAGGTCGGCCGCGCGATGAATCCGGAGAAGGTGTTCCGTGCGATTCGCAAGAAGGGCACCCATTACGACACGCGGATCTACCAGAGCACGCATACGACCGGGGGCGCCATCATGGGCACGAATCCGTCGAACAGCGTGGTCAACAAGTACCTGCAGAGCTGGGACGTGTCCAATGTGTTCGTGATGGGCGCATCGGCCTTCCCGCAGAACATGGGTTACAACCCTACGGGCGTGGTGGCGGCGCTGGCGTACTGGTCTGCGAAGGCGATTCGCGAACAGTACCTCAAGAACGCCGGCCCGCTGGTGCAGGCTTGAGGAGCGCAAACATGATCCGCAAAACGATGATGAAACGCTCCGTTGGTGCGCTCACGGCCGGTGCCTTGGCACTCGTGGCCGTTGCCGTGTGGGCGCAGACTGCGACGGCACCCTCCGGGGCAGCCGTCTCGCCGGTGCCCACGCCCGCAGTGCCTGCCACGACGGTGCAAGGCGGCGCTCAGACACCCGCCGCTAACGATCCGCAAGCGCAGCTCGTGAAGCGGGGCGAGTACCTCGCCCGCGCCGCCGATTGCGCTGCGTGTCACACGGCGCCCAAGGGCAAGCCGTTTGCCGGCGGTCTGCCGATTGCCTCGCCTATCGGCACGATCTACTCGACGAATATCACGCCGGACAAGGACACCGGCATCGGCAGTTACAGCCTCGAAGACTTCGACAAGGCGGTGCGTCACGGCGTCGCCAAGAATGGCTCGACGCTGTACCCGGCCATGCCGTACACGTCGTACGCGAAGGTGCGTCCGGCCGATGTGAAGGCGTTGTATGCCTACTTCATAAACGGCGTGCAGCCGGTTGCGCAAGCGAACAAGTCGACCGATATTCCGTGGCCGATGTCGATGCGCTGGCCGCTGTCGATCTGGCGCAAGATGTTCGCGCCGGCGGTCGTGGCCGACGTCGCGTCGACCGATAACGATCCGATCTCGCGCGGTCGCTATCTGGTCGAAGGGCTGGGCCATTGCAGCGCATGCCATACGCCGCGCGGCGTCGCCTTGCAGGAGAAGGCGCTGACGGACGACAGCACGGCGTTCCTCTCGGGCGGCGTGGTCGACAACTTCCTCGCGAAGAACTTGCGTGGCGATGTCACCGACGGTCTGGGCAACTGGAGCGAAGGCGATATCACGGCGTTCCTGAAGGGCGGACGTAATGATCATTCCGCGGCCTTCGGCGGTATGTCGGACGTGGTGCAACACAGCACTCAGTACATGAACGACGACGATCTCACCGCCGTTGCCAAGTACCTGAAGACACTGAAGCCGGTCGATCCGAACGCCAAGGCGCTCGCCTACGACGACACTGTGGCCAAGGCGTTGCGTACGGGCTCCGACAAGAGCAATGGCGCGCTCACGTTCCTCGACAACTGTGCGGCATGCCACCGCAGCACGGGCAAAGGCTACACGCAAACGTTCCCGACGCTCGCGCTCAGTTCGACGGTGAATACGGCAGATCCGACTTCGCTCATCCATATCGTGTTGCGCGGTGCGGAAATGCCGTGGACGAAGACGGCGCCGACGCATTACGCGATGCCGGGCTTCGACGATCGTCTGACCGATCAGGATGTGGCCGACGTGTTGACGTTCGTGCGCTCCAGTTGGGGCAACAAGGCGCCGGCGGTGACCAGTGCACAGGTGGCCAAGGTGCGCAAGGACGTTGGCGCGGCACCGCAGCCGCTGCGCTAACCGCCGTGGCGTTTCGCGCGCGACCGGGCATACCGGCGCGAGCGCTTCGCCTGAGGTGAAATGAAGCCCCGCCGGGCAATTCTGCCGGCGGGGCTTTTCAATGTCCGCGATCTGCCGGCGCGAACGGTATCGATGCAAGGGGGGGGGACGCATTGCCATTCATTCTTCTGGCGCTCGTCGTGCTGGCGGGCATCGTGTACGGCGCGGTGCGGTTATACGCTGCCGTTTCGCTCAGGTTCGGCACGCTGGCGGCTGTGGCGACGATTGCCGGGTGTGTGCTGATCGCCGTGTGGCTCGCGAGGGATGCGGTGCGGCGCTATCGCGGCGTGCATGGCGTGCGGCGCGACGGCAAGCGGCTAGTCGGTGTCGTAGGCGAGTGGGGCGAACTCACGCTCGACGCCGATCGCAAGATGGGCACGATTCGCGTGAGCGGTCACGAGACGCGATTTGTGTTTTCGGATGTCTCGTCGGCGCATCCGGTCAGCGAGGGCGGGCGTTGGTGGCTCGTGCTTGAACTCGCCCACAACGCGCAGGCGAATTGGCGTGTGCCGATGCCCGGCCGCTCGCTGGCGCAACGCTGGACGAAGATATTCCGTCTGGCGAGCGCGCATCGTCTATAAGTCGGCAGGCCCTCAGACTCTCACACACTCACGCACTGGCCGTTAGCGGCTGCCGGACCGGCGGCGCTGCGCGCTCGTCGTTGATCGGGAAGTGCAGGGCGGCTGCCACGGCACCCAGGATCGCCGTCGCGGCCCAGATCAGATTGTAGGAGCCGGTAACGTCGAGCACGTAGCCACCCAGCCACGCACCGAGGAACGAGCCGACCTGATGGCTCATGAAGCATAGGCCGAAGAGCGTTCCCAAATGCTGTGTGCCGAAGACTTTCGCCACCAGACCGCTGGTGAGCGGTACGGTGCCGAGCCACGTCAACCCCATGATAGCGGCGAAGATCACCACGCTCGTGTCGGATTTCGGCAGCAGGAAGAAGAGTGCGATGGCCGCCCCGCGAATCAGGTACAGCCAGCCAAGGACGTGATGCTGACGATACCGTCCGCCAAGCCAGCCGCATGCCCAGCTTCCCGCCATATTGAACAGACCGATCAGCGCGAGCGCAGTGGCGCCCAGGCCGGCGGGCATGTGGCACATCATCAGATAGCCGGGCAGGTGGGTGGCGATGAAGGCCAATTGAAAGCCGCAGGTGAAGAAGCCGAGCGTCAGCAACTGATAGCCGCGATGGCTGCGCGCCTGACGGAGCACTTCGCGTAGCGAGACGTGTTCGCCGTCGTTGCCCGACGCGGGGGAGGCGGCCTTGCCGGCCGCATTGCCGCGCCGCTGCAGCGTCATGAAGAGGCCGAGCGGGGCGGCACAGCACAGGATCAGTGCGAGGGCGAAGAGCGACGTCGACACGCCGTAGGTCTGACGCAGGCCTTGCGCGATAGGCACCAGCGCGACCTGTCCGAGCGAGCCTCCGGCGCTCACGAGCCCCATCGCCATCGTGCGTTTCTCCGGCGTGACGGCGCGGCTGACGGCGGGCAGCACCACACCGAACGTCGTGCAACTGATGCCGAGTCCGACGAGCACGCCGAGTCCGATGACAAGCCACATTCCGGACGGCGCCAGTGCCGCCATCGCCAGCCCTCCGGCGAACGCAAACGCGCCGAAAGCAACGACGGGGGCCGGGCCGTGACGGTCGGCCATCGCGCCGGCAAACGGCTGTGCGAATCCCCATACGAGGTTGTGCAGTGCGATGGCGAAGGCCACGAGGGTGACGGGCACGCCGCGATCGTACGAGAACGGATTGATGAACAGACCGAACGTCTGCCGGGTGCCCATTGCGGCACTCAGGACGAGTGCCCCGGCAACGATGATCAGGGTGACGCGGTTTTGCAGCGAGGGCGCCGCCGAAGCCAAGGGTTTTTGCATGATGGTGAGTCCTCCTCGCCGAAGTCTGGCAACGACATGCCCTTCTGGCAAACGAGTTGTGCGTTACGGCGAGTGAATTCTATTCACCCGAAGGGGCGAGCCTGTTCGATAACCCAGTCGCGGAACGCCACGCACTCGGGGTGCGGTTCGATGTCTTGCGCGCAGATCAGCCAGTAGGCCCCCTGCGCTGGCGTCGTGATGTCGTGTGCCGGTACGAGGGTACCGCTCGCGAGATAGTCGTCGACCAGCGGGCGGCGTCCGATGACCACACCAAGGCCGGTCATCGCCGCGTCGAAGGCCATTTGAATGCTGTCGAAACTCAGGCCGCCCTGGGCATCGAAATCATCGATGCCTGCGCCTTCGATCCAGGCTTGCCAGTCTTCACTGGCGCTGGTCACGTGAATTCGTGTGACGGCGCGCAGGTCGAGCTTGCCGTCGGCATCGGCATGGTTCGCACGATACGCCGGACTACAGACGGGAACGAGTCGTTGGCCGAACAGCCGGTGCCAGGCGTCGCTCGCGACCGGTGCACGCGACAGGCGGATGGCGAAGTCGAAGCCGTCGGCCGGGAAGCCCACCTGTCGCTGAGACGAGTCCATCGTGATGTCGACGTTCGGCATGCGCTGCAAGAACGTGCTCAGGCGAGGGAGGAGCCAGCGCGAGGCGAGGGTTGGGGCACAGGAAATGGCGATGGCGCGCGAGGCATCCGGCGTGGGCAGACGTCGCGTGCCGGTGAGCAGCAACGAGAACGCTTCGGTCACGTAGGCGAGATAGTCGACGCCTTCCGGAGTGAGCGAGAGACCTTGCGGCGAGCGGATAAACAGGGCGACGCCAAGCGTCTGCTCCAGCCCGACGATGCCGTGGCTGACGGCGCTCGGCGTGAGATGCAGTTCGGCGGCAGCGCGTTTGAAGCTCTGGTGGCGCCCGGCGGCTTCGAACAGGCGAAGGGCGGATAGCGGTGGCAGGCGGGGCGGCATCGGATAAGGTGTCGAGCGGTCGGTGAGCGGGGGCAAGCGCGCCGGTATCGATGGCTTTGTTCGGATGGCGTCGATTTTCGCACGACGCCGGGCGTTGTGTGGCGGCGGTGCGTCGATGGGGCCGGGTGGCTGGGCCGGCGGGGTGGCGACTGTCACGGTTGGCGGCCGGTACAGGCCTGTCCGGATTTGGCGAACTGTATCGGGATTCGGGCAGCGCGCGTGCCTATCCTGTGGCTCCGCGAGTCCCAAGGTGACTGCATGAGGCGGCGCCGGCGCGGGGGGGCTTCAGACTTTCGAACATGACGACCGAACAATTGCTGGCCTTCTGTGCTTTCGCTGTCATCACGCTGGTGACGCCGGGTCCGAACAACATGATGATCCTCGCTTCGGGGCTGAACTACGGCTTCGCGCGCACCTTGCCGCATCTGGCAGGCATCGCCTTCGGTTTCGCGCTGATGGTGTTTCTGACGGGCACGGGCCTGCATTCGATCTTCGTGCGCTTCCCCGTGATTCACACGGTGCTGAAGTACGCCGGGGCGGCATATTTGCTGTGGCTTGCATGGCATTTGGCGCGCTCGGGGCCGATTGACGGTGAGCGTCGTGAGCGCGAGCGTCCCATGGGGTTTCTCGGCGCAGCGGCGTTCCAGTGGGTGAATCCGAAGGCGTGGGTGATGGCTGTGGGTGCGATCAGCACCTATCTTCCCAAGGCGTCGCATTTGCCCGACGTGATGGTGCTCACGCTGATCTATGGTGTGCTCTGTGCGCCGTGCATTGGTCTGTGGGCGGGATTCGGCGTTGCGATGCGACGGGTGCTCACCGATGCGCGCTCGGTACGGATCTTTAATGGGTTTGCCGCAGCAATGCTGGTGGCGTCGCTGTATCCGATTCTGATCGAGTGATGACACGAAGCGTCTGACGACGTGCCGGGAAGTGATGCGCAGGAGCGAAGAGATTCCATCGTTATACTGACGGCTTCTACGAATCTCTCCCGCCAAACGTGAGGTATCGCCATGCCCCGGATGTTCGTCAAGACACTGCCTTGTCTCGTCGCTGCCGCGACACTCGCTTTCTCCCCGCTCTCGTCGTTGGCCTGCACCCGGGTGGTATATCTCGGTGCAAACGACGACGTCGTCACGGCACGTTCGATGGACTGGAGGCTCGACGTCGCCACCAATCTCTACGTGTTGCCGCGAGGCATTGCGCGTTCGGGAGAATCCGGGCCGAACTCGCTTCGCTGGACAGCGAAATATGGCAGTGTGGTCGCCACGGGTTATGACGTATCGACGACGGATGGCGTCAACGAGAAGGGGTTGTCTGCGCAGTTGCTGTGGCTGGTGGAGTCGCAATATCCGAAGTTCGACAGGGGCGCGAAACCGGGGCTGACGATCGCAGCCTGGGCGCAATACGTGCTGGACAACTTTGCGACAGTCGCCGAAGCGGTGACCGCGCTCGAGAAAGAACCGTTCACGATCGTGACGGACAACGTGCCGGGTGAGAACCGGCTCGCGACCCTGCACCTGTCGATGTCGGACAAATCGGGTGACAGCGCCATCGTCGAGTACATCAATGGCCGGCAGGTGATTCACCACGGCCGTCAGTATCAGGTGATGACGAATTCGCCGACGTTCGACGAGCAACTCGCATTGAACACGTACTGGAAGCAGATCGGGGGCACGACGTTCCTTCCGGGGACGAATCGCTCGTCGGATCGATTTGCGCGGGCGTCGTTCTACATCAATGCGATTCCGAAAAATGAAGACCCGGTCGAGGCGCTGGCGAGCGTGTTCAGCGTGATTCGCAATGTGTCGGTGCCGTACGGGATCACGACGCCGGGCGAGCCGAATATCTCGTCGACGCGCTGGCGCACGGTGGTCGATCACAAGCGCATGCTCTATTTCTTCGAGTCGGCGCTCACGCCGAATACGTTCTGGGTGGATCTGAACAAGGTGGATTTTGCGGCAGGCGCACCGGTGAAGCGGCTCGATCTCGGTAAGGATCAACGCAATACGTTTAAAGGCGAGGTGTCGGGTGAGTTCAAGGTGGCACCACCGTTCCCATTTTTGGGGGCGAATACCGGCAAGGGGAGTTGATAAAGGAAAACGGGCCCGAGGGGCCCGTTCTTTCCCGTAGGAGACGCGACTAGGCGCGCGCAGACTTCGTACGAGCTTGCAGATCTCGCAAGAGGCTTAGACTTCGCTCAATTGACTGCGAGCAATATGTCCGACTTGGCGTTGGGCGCCATTTGATTTGGACGGGAAGAGATGACACAGTTACGCCCGGCCGACTTGGCTGCATAGAGGTACTCGTCGGCGCGGCTCAAGCAATCTTGGGTGGTTTCCATGCCAAGCGCATCGCCCGAATGTACGTAAGCACCAATGCTGACGGTGACGCGGCCATGACGGCTGAATGCATGAGGCTCACCTTTTGCCTCAATCGCGCCGCGAATCTTCTCGGCCATCCGCAAGGTACCTGCTTGATCGGTGCTTGGCAGCACCACGCAAAACTCCTCCCCACCATAGCGACCAGCGATGTCGCCCGGACGTCGAACGTTGTCCAGGATGCAGCGCGAAATCATTCGGAGCGCGACATCGCCAGCAGCGTGGCCATAATGGTCGTTATATTGCTTGAACTCATCAACATCGATCATCAGGACGCCAAGTGGCTGTTGAGTTCGATTCGCCCGTCGCCATTCGGAATCGAAGGCCGCATCAAACGCGCGGCGCGTCGCCAGGCCAGTCAGTCCATCTGTATTGGCAAGCGTCTCAAGCTGCCGCTCCATCTCGAACCGCTTGCGCAACTGCTCGGCAAAGAAGACAGAAGCCGCCAGCAACAGTACGTTCAGGGTTGCGACAATTGAACCGATCACCATCGCGCGATATCTCCAATTCCGGTAGATATCTTGAGTGGGCAATCCCACCGTCACCGCCAGTGGGTAGCCTTCGATCCGGCGCGACGTCAGCAACCGTTCAACGCCATCGCGCTTGGACGTTGCCACAACAGTGAGTATTTTTGCGTTTTCCGCAAATACGGGGCTGGGCTCGGTCGGCACAATTCGCGAATCGCTTGACCAACTGGCATAGAGGGTGCCATCCAGACCCGATAGTGCGATTGTGCCTGCAGTCCCAACGTTGACACCTTCAAACAGGTGTGTGTAATAGCTGACGCGCAGTGTGCCGACCACGATGCCGGAAAATTTTCCATCCACGTCGTTCAGGCGGCGACTCAAACCTACCGTCAATCCTTCACCCCCAACGCGCGGTACGAATGGTTTGCTGATGAAGAGACCAACATCCTTGGCAGTCTTTTGCGCGGCGAAATAGTCGCGGTCTCCGACAAATACGGAGCGTGGCGGTACCGCGCGGGAATCGGCGAAAACATTTCCCTGCGCATTCGCTACGAGCAGCGAACCTAAGTCACGTGCGGCGCTCGATCGGTCAAACAAGACCAGTTGACGGATCTCCGGTGAAAGCGCCATCACGTGGGGGTTGTGAACCGCATCAACGACCGCCTGCAGCGACAGGTCATAAGTCTCTATGTTGCGGGCAATATCCCGCTCCAGAATCAACGTGATGTTCTCGGAGAACTCCTGCGCGCGCAGCATGGCATCGGAACGCATTTCATACAGCAATGCCGCTGTCAGGATTGAGATGACGCCGGCGAGAGATGCAGTGCCAGCGATGAACAAGGATGGGCGTGATGCTAGGGCAATGGCAATACGACGAACAAACATACACAGAAGCACAACCAGAAGAGTTTTTGTCTGAGATGCGGTGTCTGCAACCACCATCAGCAGACCTTGCGCTGTGCGAATTTTACGTGACTTCTTGCTGGTATAAGTCAGTTCCCTGTACCGCCGCAGCTCATGAGCGTGATTCCGAACAACACGGTCGGGCTCGGTGACGTGGAGACGGCCGCGAAGGTCTTCTGGGGCAACGAGATTATGCCGCTACAGGAGAGCATGAAAGCCGTGAGCGACTGGCTCGGTGAAGAGGTGATGCGGTTCGAGCCGTATGCGCTTGCGAGCAGCGACAAGACTGCTTAAGCCACCTTGTCGCGCTTGACTATAGGGTATTATGGGGTGTCAGAGCCGAGGCGGGCGCCTGGCGGGCAGCAACGTGCGCAGCGATGAGGTCATGGAGTTCCTCGGCCGCTTTCCGGGCGGCAGGAATTTCAAGGTTTCGGAACGATACGAGCAGGTCGCTTGCGGTGAATTCTGCGCCGTACTCGGTGCGGGCATGACGGCGGAAAATCGCGATTGCCGCGTCACGAAGTTCGCCTCCGCCAGCCGATAGCAGATCGTCCACGACGGGCGGATACGAGATGTGATCCCACTCCACGTCGGCGACCTTCGTGCGACACGTCACGGTGACGTATGGCACCTTCAACCTCTCGCAACGCGCAAACCACAGATTCACGTTTTCACTCGCGTCCCGCGCGCCCTTCCGGACCTCTATGAATTTCGCCATCTCGCGTCGCTCCGGTTAGGCCGGGAGCATGTGGTGCGACTGAGCGTACTCGCGCAGCGCATCGTTCATGCGAGTCTGCCAGCCGTCGCCGGTGGCCTTAAACGCATCGACCACATCCCGGTCGGCTCGCATATTGAGCGTCACCTTACGCTCGTTTTCCGGCAGCGCAGGGCGCCCGCGTCGTTTCAGCAGGGCATCGGTGCGTTCCTTTCCGAGGGCTTTCGTCAGCACCTCACGCGCCGGGCGCGTCTTCTTCAGTTGGGTATCGGTGAGCGGCGGGCTGTCCGGATCGGACTGTGCCGCACGCGTGATCGCCGCGTCTTCGGCGTCGGTCATCGGTTGGATCTTACGTTTCGTCGTCATATTGCTTTACCTCGCGTCGATTGGCTTTGCGAAGGCTGATAACTCGAATCGCTTCGCCACGCACAGTGAACACCATTACATGAACCCGGTCGCCGATCAGGCCGAGGGTGACAAATCGTTCTTCGTTGTAGTTGCGCCTATCGTCAATTCCGACGAGGGCGGTGTCCAACTCGAACGCCTCAGCAAGTGCCAGTGAGAGGCCGTGCTTCTCGGTTCGCTTGATCTTTGATCGGGTCGAATTCGATGTCCGTATAATTTTTGTATGGGCATTAATTGTCGCCGTCAACGATTTTTTGTGTTGGCAATAATTGCTCGACCGACGGAGCATCGGGCGTCGGCACCGCGCGTGTCGGACGCATGCGGTCGACCCCCGCTTCTGCGACGCATGGCTCATCAAGTAGCCGCGAACGAAGCGACTCGATGGCGACGAGCCACCCACCCACATCCTCCCGCCAAGCGGCGCGGATGATCTCCATATCCGCCCGGCACGCCAGCAGCACGCCGTGCATCCGGTGGATCTCCCACAGCAGTTCCCGCACTTCGGGCGATGGCGCACGAGTCCAGATCGTGCGCAGCTCCAGGCTGGTCAGGGCACGGCGTTCGGGGGGGGGGGGGGGGGGG
>NZ_KB944438.1:0-4909 GCF_000389825.1 Pandoraea sp. SD6-2
TTTCAATCTTGCTGCCGCGGCGCCGAACACTCTGCGCCCGCTTTGCAACCAGATCACCCGGGCAATGGCACGGAAGGCGCAAGGTGCGTTCACGCCGTCTACCAAGGTATTCGCGCTGTGCGGCGATGCGTTTTACGACCAGTTTGTGAATCATCCGGACGTGATTCGTACGTTCGTGAACTGGAGCGACGCTCAGGAAATTCGCGGCGGCAGCGCCGGCGGCGCATTCTCGGCCTTTGAGTTCGGTGGCATCAAGTGGCTGAACTACCGCGGGTCGGACGACAACGCGACCATCAAGATCCCGGACGACAAGGTCAAGTTTTTCCCCGTCGGCGCGCCGGGTGTGTTCCGTCGTGCCTTGGCACCAGGCGAGTCGTTCCAGTGGGTCAACACCCCGGGCAAACCGGTGTACGTGGTGCCGATCATGGATCGCGACCGCAACGAGTGGTGGAAGATGGAAGTGAGTTCCTACCCGCTTCACATCTGCACTCGTCCGGAAGTTCTGTTCAGCGGCCGTTCGGAGGCTTAAATGCCCGTCAATTGGGACGCCGAGGTTCTCGGTCCCTTAGTTGGCGTGTTCGGCGAGCCGGTGCAGTATCGGCCGCGCGCCCGCGCACCGTTGACGATCTATGGAGTGTTCGACGACGCGTACCAGAAGGAGATGCTCTTCTCAGACGCATCCGTCGAGCTGACAACCGTTCAGGCGGTTCTTGGCGTTCAGTTGTCGCAATTTTCTATGCCGCCGGCACAAAACGACCAGTTGACCGTCGTTCGCACCGGCGGCGCTTACGTCGTGAAAGACGTCCGAGTCGACAGCCACGGCGGAGCAAAGCTGATCCTGAGCAAGATGGGGGCATCGTGACTACCTCGGCAGACATCCGCGCCAAGTTTGTCGAAGCCCTCAAGGGCTCGACCGATGCAGGTGACTCTGTATTTTCTCCATTCGATTGGCCGACATCGGGCGATGCATATCCGTGTGTCCTGGTGCGCGCCCCGAAGGAGCGGAAGGAGTCCCAAGGACCATTTCAGCCCGGATATGACGTCTACACGACCCTGCAGGTCGTTGCGCGGACGATTTCGCCAGCGCTGATCGGTGACGAGGGATCGGCCGTTGCGCTGGCTGCGGCTGAACGCCTGAAGGCGCAGATCGAGGTCGCGCTGATCAACAACCCGTTGATCTGGAACGATTCGACGGGCGGTGCGCTTATCGAGCAGTTCACTTCGATCGACTCGGAGATCTCCACGTCTTCCGACGGCGAGATGCCCATGGCCGAGTTGGTAATGCATATCGAGGTCAAGTTCTACCAAGGCCCGGAAGACTTTTATCCGATCCCGGCCGCAGTGATCGACGAGGTTCAAATCGCCGTGTCCGTTCCGGATGGCACGCCGCAACCCGGAATCATCATTCATCCACAACTCTGAGGAGCGGCGATGTTCATCAAGCCAGCACCCGGGATCAAACTGCGTGATCCCGAAACGAAGCAATTTGTCCCCGAATCAGGCCAGGAAGTAGGGGAGTTTGACCTGTATTGGGTACGCCGCATCAATGACGGCGATGCCATCCGGGTCTCCGAAGAGACCCCTGAAGCGCCGTCCGCAAAGCAGGGAAAGAGCGCTTAAACATCCCAACGAATTGAACAATCAACCCGCTTCGGCGGGTTTTTTGTTTTGGAGAACGCCAAGTGACTGTTCCCTTTAAAACCATTCCGCAGAATCTGCGGGTTCCCCTGTTCCATGCCGAACTCGACAACAGTCAGGCAAACAGCGGTGCATCGACGCAGCGTGCGTTGGTCATCGGGCAGATCGCAGCCACCGGGACTGGGACGCCGGGCGTTCCGCAAATCTCCCAGGGCGCGACCGAAGCAAAGTCGGTCGGCGGTGCCGGTTCGATGCTTGCGCTCATGACGGCCGCGTATCGCAAGGCTGACCCGTTCGGTGAGGTCTGGTATCTGCCGTTGGCCGACGATGCCAGCGCAGTGGCTGCGTCGGGAAGCATTGCAATCTCTTCGCCTGCCACGGCCACTGGTGTGATTTATCTGTACATCGCAGCCGTGAACGGCGTACCGCCGGTGACCGTCACGGTTACGTCGGCGCAAACGACTGCGCAGATCGCTAACGCCATTGCGGCCGCGATTAACGCACAGTCCGACCTTCCCGTGACAGCGGCCGCAGCCACGTCGACGGTGACGGTGACTGCCAAGAACAAGGGCGCGGCCGGCAACGACATCGATATGCGAATCAACTACCGAGGTGCTGCAAGTGGCGAGACGCTACCGGCAGGCCTCGCATTGACGATTACACCGATGGCTGGGGGGGCTGTCAATCCGGCGCTGGCGACCGCATTCGCGAACCTGCTCGACCAAGAGTTCGATTTCATCGCGTTCCCGTACACGGATGCGAACTCTCTAGATGCCATGAAGGCATTCCTGAGTTCGACGACTGGGCGATGGAGTTGGAGCAAACAGATTTACGGCCACGCGTTCAGCGGATATCGGGGAACCCTTGGCGCACTTACCACGTTTGGTACCAGCCGGAATGACGAGCACGTATCCGTCATGGGGTTCAACGATTCTCCGACGCCGGCATGGATTCTTGCGGCTGATTTGGCCGGCACCGTGGCGACTTCGGTGCGAGCAGACCCGGCGCGACCGGTACAGACATTGGCGTTGTCGAGTTTCCTTGCACCGCCGCTGGCATCGCGCTTCGCTTTGAGCGACCGAAACACCCTTCTGTGGGACGGCATTTCGACGTTCACCGTCGCCAGCGACGACACTGTCGCCATTGAAAACCTGATCACCACCTACCAGCAGAACAGCTTCGGACAGCCAGACGACAGCTATCTGGAGGTGGAAACGCTGTTCACGCTCGCCTACGTTCTGCGTGCTCTTCGCTCGGTTGTGACGAGCAAGTACGCACGTATGAAGCTGGCTGCGGATGGCACTAGGTTTGCGCCTGGTTCGTCCATCGTTACGCCCACGATCATCAAGGCCGACCTGATCGCGCAATACCAACAGCTCGAGTATGACGGCTTCGTACAACAAAGCGCGGTATTCGCCCAAGGGCTCATCGTCCAGCAGAACAGCACGAATCCGAACCGAGTGGACGTGATTTACCCGGCGGTGTTGATCGCGCAATTGCGCGTCTTCGCGCTGCTCATGCAATTCCGCTTGAGCTAACCCAACTGAATTCTGGTGCCCCAGCGGCACCATTTTCTATTTAGGAGGTACCTCATGGCAGGTAATCCGAATCGCCTGGCAGGAACCGCCAGCATTACCGTCGACGGGACGAACTACCTGCTGGTGGGGGACTTCGAATACAACCCGTCGTCGGTGACGCGCGAAACCCTTTCCGGCCAAGACGGTGTTCATGGCTTCAGCGAAAAGAAGCGCCCCGGCTCCATTTCCGCAAGTCTTCGCGACGCCGGCAACCTCACGGTGGCCGACCTGAACGCGATGGACAACGTCACCGTCGTCGCGCAACTCGCGAACGGCAAAACCATCATCGGCCGGAACATGTGGACGGTGGAAGACCAGACGGTCAAATCCACCGACGCCACGATCGAAGTCAAGTGGGAAGGCCCCCAAGTTTCCGAAACCACGAGCTGAACATGAGTCAACCTGACGAAAAAACCATCACGCTGCGCAAGCCGGTGAAGCTGGGCAGCGGCGAAAGCGAAGTTGTCTACGACAAGATCAACCTACGCGAGCCGACGGCCGGTGAACTGGATAAGGCGACCAGTGTGGGGGGCTCGAACATGGGCATCGGGATTATGCTGATCCACCTCGTTTCCGGCTTGCCGAAGACGGCAATTGAGAAGCTCTGCCAACGTGATTTTACGGAGGCGAACGAGTATCTCGGGGGTTTTACCGACGATGGCCCGACGGAGTCGCCGACGTAATCGCCGACGTCACCTATTTTTTTCGTTGGGGCCCGCTCGACGCGGAGCGCCTATCGCTTTCAAAGCTGGCTTGGTGGAGAGACCAGGCTAAACGCATTCGACACACCATGGAGGAGGTCTGATGGCTGGTAATGCGTATCAGATCACCATCACGGCAGCCGATAGGGCGTCAGCGGTGGCGAAGAAGATTGAAGCGTCGATGCAGCGGATCACGAAGCCGATTGATCGGGTGACTGCGTCGTCAAAGAAGATGAATGACGCAGCCGCAACCCTTCGCAAGCCGTTCGCGGATGTCGGCCGCTCGCTCAAGGCATTGAGCGACGAAACCGGCGTAACGAAGGTCGCGCGCGGTATCCGTCGCATTGGATATGCCGCCGCGGATGCTGGTCGTAGCCTGCTAGGAATTGTTGCGCCGCTCGCGGGTATCGCGGGGCTCGGATCGATCGCTGGGATTGCCCTGATGACGAACGAGTGGGGCAAGATGGGGGCAGAGGTACTGAAGACGTCCGCTGCCATCGGCGTCTCGACTGCGGACCTTCAGGCCTACCGAGGGGCGGCCAAGCTCGCCGGCCTTTCTGCCGACGAGATGACGGGGTCGTTGAAGACGCTCGGCAAGACCATCGAAGATGCGACCTATGGTCGAAATCAAGATGCGTTTGTGATGATGCAGAAGTTCGGCATCAGTCTACATCGCACGAAAGATGGTGCGGTGGATGCGACCCGCGCGCTCAAGGACGTCGCAAACGCGATCGTGAAGCAGAAGGGCAACGTCCAGACGCAGGCGCTGATCGCCGACGTGTTCGGCGTCGGATCGTTGCTGCCCATGCTTCAAAAGGGCGAATCCGGTATCGATGCCTTCGTTAAGAAGGCGAAAGACATGGGGCTCGTCCTGAGTGACGAGCAACTGAAGCGAGCGGCGGCGTACAACGAGCAGATGATCAAGCTCGAGGCGTCCGGCACAAAGCTCAAGTACTCGTTTGGTGAGGCCATGGCACCCGCTCTGGAGCGGAC
>NZ_KB944439.1:0-227679 GCF_000389825.1 Pandoraea sp. SD6-2
AAGCGGTGCGTCTGAAGGAAGCGGGCGTGGCGACGGAGGTGATCGCGGTGTCGGCGGGCGTTGCGCAAGCGCAGGAGACACTGCGCACGGCGCTGGCCATCGGCGCGGATCGCGCGATTCTGATCGAATCGGATGAAGAACTGCAACCGCTGGCTGTGGCCAAGTTGCTCAAGGCGGTGGTGGACAAGGAGCAGCCGCAACTGGTGATCCTGGGCAAGCAGGCGATCGACGACGACTCGAATCAAACCGGTCAGATGCTCGCGGCGCTGGCGAAGCTGCCGCAGGCGACGTTCGCCTCGAAGGTGACGGTGGCGGATAACCGTGCGCAGGTCACGCGTGAAGTGGACGGCGGTCTGGAGACGGTGTCGCTGTCGCTGCCTGCGGTCATCACGACGGACTTGCGCCTGAACGAGCCGCGTTACGTGACGCTGCCCAACATCATGAAGGCGAAGAAGAAGCCGCTGGAAACGCTCAAGCCTGCGGATCTGGGTGTGGATGTGAGCCCGCGTCTGAAGACGCTGAAGGTGGCGGAGCCGCCCAAGCGCAGCGCAGGGGTGAAGGTGGCGGACGTGGCAGCGCTCGTCGACAAGCTGAAGACCGAAGCGAAGGTCATCTAAGAAGGGAGACGACGAGATGAGCATTCTGGTAATTGCAGATCACGACAATCAATCGATCAAGGCGGCAACGCTCAACACGGTGACAGCTGCGCTGCAATGCGGCGCCGACGTGCATGTGCTGGTTGCGGGCAGCAATGCCAAGGCAGCGGCGGATGCGGCCGCGCAGATCGCGGGCGTGAAGAAGGTGCTGCTGGCCGATGCGCCGTACTTCGGCGACGGGCTGGCCGAGAACATCGCCGACGAGGTGGTGTCGATTGCGGGCAACTATTCGCACATCCTGGCGACGGCCACGGCGTATGGCAAGAACATTGCGCCGCGCGTGGCAGCGCTGCTGGACGTTGCGCAGATTTCGGACATCACGAAGGTCGACAGCGCGGATACGTTTGAGCGCCCGATCTACGCGGGCAACGCGATTGCCACGGTGCAAAGCGCGGACAAGGTGAAGGTGATCACGGTGCGCTCGACGGGGTTCGACCCGGCAGCGGCGACGGGCGGCAGCGCGGCGGTGGAGACGGTGGCGGCAACGCCGGACGCGGGCGTGTCGCAGTTCGTTGGGCGTGAGGTGACGAAGCTGGACCGTCCGGAGCTGACGAGCGCGAAGATCATCGTCTCGGGCGGCCGGGGTCTGGGTAGCGGCGAGAACTATACGAAGGTGCTCGAGCCGCTGGCGGACAAGCTGGGTGCGGCGCTGGGCGCGTCGCGTGCGGCGGTGGACGCGGGCTACGTGCCGAACGACTATCAGGTGGGGCAGACGGGCAAGATCGTGGCGCCGCAGTTGTATATCGCGGTGGGCATTTCGGGGGCGATCCAGCACTTGGCGGGGATGAAGGATTCGAAGGTGATCGTGGCGATCAACAAGGATCCGGAAGCGCCGATTTTCTCGGTGGCGGATTATGGCCTGGTGGGCGATCTGTTCACGGTCGTGCCGGAGCTCACGGGCGCGCTGTAAGCGCGTCATGAGTCAGGTGAGGTTGCGGGGCGTGCGTGTGAACGCGTCCCGCAGCCGATCCGCATGAGGAAACTGGCCGGCGACGGTGGGGGGCTTCATGCGAATCGGAAGGTAATTAAGGAATAGCAATGGACAAGGTCGATTGCGTCGTGATCGGCGCGGGGGTGGTGGGGCTGGCCGTCGCGCGGACGATGGCCATGGCCGGCCGCGAAGTGGTCATCCTGGAATCCGAGCGTGCGATCGGCACCGGCACGAGTTCCCGTAACAGCGAAGTCATTCATGGTGGCATCTACTATCCGCCCGGCTCCCTCAAAGCGAAGCTATGCGTCGAGGGCAAGCACCGGCTGTACGATTTCTGTGCCTCGCATGGGGTGGAGCACCGCCGTTGCGGCAAGCTGATCGTCGCGACCACCGGCCAACAGGTGGGTGAACTCGAGGCCATCGCCGCCAACGCGCGCGCCAATGGTGTCGACGACTTGCAGTGGCTGAGCGCCGATGAAGTCACCCAGCTTGAACCCGAATTGCACGCATTTGGTGCATTGCTCTCCCCGTCGACGGGCATCGTGGACAGCCATGGGTTCATGCTGGCTTTGCAAGGCGATGCGGAGAATGCCGGCGCGATGCTCGCGTTCGACGCGCGTGTCGTCGGCGGTCGTATCGGTCATGCCGATGGCATCGAGCTGGATGTCGAGACGCAGGGCGTCATGTCGACACTGCTCGCGGACACGGTGATCAACAGCGCCGGGCTTTACGCCGTCGACATCGCCCGCACGTTCGCGGGGCTGGCGTCCGATCGCATTCCGCGGCGCTATTACGCGAAGGGAAGCTACTTCACGTGTGCGCAGCGCGCGCCGTTCTCGCACTTGATCTATCCGGTGCCGGAGCCGGGCGGGCTGGGTGTGCACCTGACGCTCGATCTTGCCGGGCAAGCGCGCTTCGGGCCGAACGTGCAATGGGTCGACGAGATCGACTACACGGTCGATCCGGCAGATGGCGATGGTTTTTATGCCGCGGTGCGGCGCTATTGGCCGACGCTGGCAGACGGCGCGTTGCAACCCGGCTATGCGGGCATTCGACCGAAAATCAGCGGGCCGGGCGAAGCGGCGGCGGACTTCCGTATCGACGGGCCGGCGGCACATGGGGTGGCAGGGCTCGTGAACCTGTTCGGCATCGAGTCACCCGGCCTCACAGCCTCGCTGGCTATTGCCGAAGCGGTGCGCGCGGTACTTTGACGCGAGACGTGACCGGCGGTCACATCTCGCGCATTCGCTGCTATCTGGCTAACCCCGTAATTCCCGTTCGGCGGTGCCGCGAGCGTTGCGCGGACATTCCTGTCGAATGAGAACGATTGCGATGACGGTGCGGCGTAACCGTAAGGGCGGCCGCTCAACGCATTGCAACCGGTGGCTTCCACGACGCCGGGTTCGTCCAGAACACCCCGCGCAGGCGATCGGTGTCGCCGCACGGCGTGCTGCGGGCCGGCTTGCTGACTTGACCTGCGCAGGTGCTGATATCGCGGCCCGATTGTTGCAGGCGTTTCAGGATCGTATCGAGCATGCCCGATTCGCGCCACTCATTGAGTTTGCGGCGGCAAGTCGGCACAGAGGGGTACTGCATGGGCAGCTTGGACCAGCTCTCACCGGTGAACAGCACCCACAAGACAGCATTGGTCAGCGTGCGCTGCTCGACTTGAGGGCGGCCGCGTCGTTCCGTACGGACCGGTCGGTCGCAAATCAGATCACGCAGGGCGTGCCATTCAACGTCGCTCAGTTCAGTAAACATAACACCTCGACCCAAAACAAACGGAGGCGCCGCAGGGGGCGAGTCCGGGCTTCACGATCTGGCAGGTACCGGTGCAATCTGGTGCGTGCTTATCAATGAAACCTCGGCCAAGGCGGCGTCGTTCCCCGATGCTGGAAATACAAGCAACAAGCATGCCAGGGCATCGGATTCTCTCGTGAAGAACGCCGAGGGCGGGTCGAACCACACTGCGAAGGGAGCGTTTAACCAGCAAAAAAACGCCCACTTGGCAGGTGGGCGCAGCTCCTGAGTGGCTATTGGGATAGGCAATCGCAAAAGCGTCAGGAGAAAAGGAATACGTGCCTTTGGGCCAGTCCGGATCGTTTTTTATTCTCGGTCCCGGCTTCGGTGTCTCGCTCCACATGCGCCAGCTTGTCAAGCTTGCAGGCGCCATGATGACAAAAAGCGCGAGTCGACGCGCTTCGGAATTACCCCCATTGCGGTGCATGGCTCACGACGAAGGCGACTCGCCCAAGTTGGGTGCTCGCTTGCGCCCCGATAGGGCACCATGTCGCGAGAATGGGCGCAACCCGATTTGTCAGAGGCGCAACCGAATCTCATCAGGCGAGAAAGCGCCCCGGTCGCAGCGTCGCGTTCCGTCAGGCCTCCACGGCCTGACGTCGATAATCGCCGGGGCGAACCCCCGTCCATTTCCGGAATGCGCGAAAGAACGCGCTCGGATCGGCAAAGCCTAGCGAGAGGGCAATCTCCATCATCGGCTTGGACGTGTGACAAAGCGCGTGAATGGCGAGATCGCGCCGCAATTGGTCCTTGATGGACTGATACGACTGGCCCTCGTCTTCGAGCCGCCGGCGCAGTGTCGATGGTGTTGTGTGAAATTCTCCCGCGAGCACTTCGAACGCCGGCCAGCCATCGGTCGGCATCGTCTTCAGACGCCGGCGTACCCGTGCAACCATGCCTTTCGTATTCTTGTATTTGAGGATGATGTTGGCCGGGGCCGCGCGCAGGAATTCCTTGACGGACACTTCGTTCTGCACCACGGGCAGATCCAGACATGCGGCGTCGAATTCAATGGCGGTATGCGCCGCGTGAAAGACCAGACGGGGGGAATACATCGTCCGGTACTCGTCGCTGTAAGCCGGTTCGGGAAATGCGAAGTACGCCGTGCTCAGTGTCACGCGACGCGCGATCAGCCAGCACGTCAGCGCATAGAAGAGGATCAGGAGCGTTTCGTGCCCGAAGATGCGCGGCGCTTGTGCGTCCGCACGCTCATGCACTTCGAGCCGGGCGAGCGCGCCGTCGCGCACCAGATGCATTTCAAGATCGTCCAGCAACAACGCCATGAAGCGCGCAGCACGTTGCAGCGCCTGTTCCAGCGTGCGGCAACCGATGACGCTGTAGCACAGCATCGCGAAGCTGCCGACCTTCATGCGGCGGGAATCCTGTCCGAAGAATTCGTCGTCGAGCGCGAGACTGATCAACCGCCACAAGTGAGCGTAGCGATCTGCCGAAACGCGGGCTTGCGGATGCGCGAGCAACGACGGTGCAATATCGGCGGCACGCAGCAATGCCGTCGGATCACCGCCGAGTCGCTCGACATGCGCCAACGCGTTGATAACGAAATAGATCGAGATGCTGCCTTTTTCCATGCGTCGCGAAACCGTACGTCGTAGCAGGGGAACCCAAGGATTCTAGCAGCGTGGCCCCTGTCGGCGCTTCCGGCGCCGTCCGAAAACTAGCTCGGCGCCTTCCGATTTCGCGTGTGTCGCGGGATCTCGATACGTCCGGTGACTTACTTCGGTGCCATACGCAATGCGCCATCGAGACGAATCACCTCACCGTTGAGCATGGTGTTCTCGACGATGTGACGCACGAGCGCGGCATATTCCGACGGACGTCCGAGGCGTGGGGGGAAGGGAACCGAGGCCCCCAGTGCGGCTTGCACCTCTGGCGTCATGCCCGCCATCATCGGTGTCTCGAAGATGCCGGGTGCGATCGTCACTACGCGCACCCCGACGCGCGCCAGTTCGCGGGCAGCGGGCAGTGTCAGCGCGGCAACACCGCCCTTCGATGCCGCATACGCTGCCTGCCCGATTTGCCCGTCGAACGCCGCGACGGACGCCGTGTTCACGATCACACCCCGTTCGCCTTCGGCGTCGGCGGTGCCCTCGGCCATTGCCGACGCCGCGATACGCAGCACGTTGAACGTGCCGATCAGATTCACGTTGACGATGCGGGCAAAGGTGTCGAGTCGGTGCGGGCCCTGCTTGCCCAGGATGCGCTCGCCGATCACGAGTCCTGCGCAGTTCACAGCACCGTTCAGCGCGCCGAATGCGTGCTGCGCAGTATCGACCAGACGCTGTACGTCGTCCTCGCGTGTGATGTCGGTCGCCACAAAGCGAGCGGCGTCGCCCAGCAGGTTGGCTTGAGCGGCACCCGCTTCGGCGTTGATGTCACCGAGCACGACCTTGGCGCCGGCGTCGACGAACATGCGCGCCGTGGCGGCACCCAGACCCGACGAGGCGCCGGTGACGAGAAAGACACGATCCTTAATTTGCATGAGTTGCGATTCCTGAAAGAAGAGGGCGGCGCTCAGGCCGCGTTGGCCGACGCCTGCGCGGCCTTGGCGATTTCCTGATTGCGCAAGATGAAGCGCTGGAGCTTGCCGCTCGGCGTCTTGGGCAACTCGGTGACGAATTCGATTTCACGCGGATAGGCGTGTGTGGAGAGGCGGTGCCGGACGTGAGCCTGCAACTCGCTCGCGAGTGCCTCCGTCGGTGCGAACTGCGGATGCAGCACGACGAAGGCTTTGACCAACTCGGTGCGCTCCGGGTCCGGCTTGCCGACCACGGCCGTTTCGATCACTGCCGGATGTTCGATCAGCGCGCTTTCGACATCGAACGGCCCGATACGGTACCCGGCCGACGTGATGACATCGTCATTGCGCCCGACGAAGCTGATACTGCCATCGTCATTTCGCTCGACGGTATCGCCGGAGAGGTAGTAGTCGCCGGCGAATGCTGGCGTGTCCCGCTCCCAATACCCGCCGAACCACATCAATGGTGACTGTTTGCGATCAAGCGCGAGAACCCCCGGCTGCCCGACCGGGCATTCGCACCCGTCGTCATCGAGCACGACCACACGGTGGCCGGGCGAGGCAAAGCCGGCGGCCCCCGCCTGCACGGGGTGGGCGAGGGCGTGGTGGTTGCAGACGACCATGCCGAGTTCCGTCTGCCCATAGTGGTCGTGAATGGTCACGCCGAGATGGTTGGCGAACCAGCGGATGACCTCGGGGTTGAGCGGCTCACCAGCACTGGATACCGCGCGTAGCTTTCCCTTGAGCGGCGCCGCTGCCTGATCGCCGCCCGCAATCAGCAGGCGGAATGCAGTCGGTGAACCGGCCAGATTCGTAACGCCGAGTTTGTCGATGATCCGGTAGGTGCTTTCGACGGTGAAAGGACCGTCGTAAAACGTTGTGGGGATGCCCATGGCGAGTGGGCCCGTCACCGCGTAGTACAGGCCATAGGCCCAGCCCGGATCGGCGATGTTCCAGAACGTGTCGGTGGGGCGCAGGTCGACGGCGTCGCGCATGTAGCCGGCGAACGCCAGAATCGCACGCAACGGCACCATGACCGGTTTCGCGGCCCCGGTCGTGCCGGAGGTGAACATCATCAGGAACGGATCGTCGCCGCGCCGCAGCACGGGCTCGAAGTCCGGTGCGTGTTGCTCGACCTCGTGCCAGAAGCTGAAATCACCGCGGCGCACGCCCTGACCGCGCGGGCCGCCGACCGTGACGACGCTCGGGCAGTTGGGCACTTCATCGAGCTTGGCCCGATTGGCTCCGTCGGTGATCACGAGCTTGCTTTGCGCACCGAGCAACCGGTGCTCGATGGCCTTCGGCCCGAACGCCGTGAACAACGGTTGATATACCGCACCCGCACGCCATGTGCCGAGGATCGTCACGAGCAATTCGGGCGTTCGCGGCAGCAGTCCGCTCACGCGGTCGCCGGGCTGCACGCCCTGTTCGCGCAGGAAGTTGGCAAAGCGCGCGGAGAGCGTCTGCAATTGCCGGAACGTCCACGTCTGGCTCGTGCCGTCTTTTCCTTCCCAGAACAAGGCGATGCGGCCGGGAAGTGCATGCCGGTCGCAGCACTCGACACACGCATTCATCGCGTCGAGATTGCCTGCGAGCGTGGCGCGTACAGCGGCGTCGAGATCGAACGCCCGATAGGCGTCGGCGTAATCGGCAGTCATGGATCGTCTCCTGTAGTCAGTGCTGGCCGGCGGCGCGCCTATCATGGAGAGACTCGGACGCGCGTCGCCGGCCACCCCCGGCGCCGTCTTGACGGGGCGCAGCGCTCAAGGGCAATGGCGAAATTCATCGTAATGCGTGGCGTCGGCGGCAGGCAATGTCCAAACGGCTCAGAGTTCGTGAGGGATTTATCCACTCCGGCGATGGGGAAAGCGAGGCCGGACAAGGGTTTGCCAGACAATACCGCTCGGGGTTGACCTACGCGCTAAGGGTTTGTCCGGGGCGGGTTTCGGACGTCTCCGATGGCAATTCCGCTCATGCAAATTGCCGTTTTTGGCTATGGTGCCAATGCGGTGCGATGCCTAAACTGGGTCCATCGACATGGCACAAGCGCCGGCGGTCCATTCGGACAGCGTCAGGGCGCAGGAGACAGAACATGGATTTCTATACCGAAGACCAACGCATGATTCGTGACATGGCGCGCACGTTTGCCAGTGAGCAGCTTGCGCCAAATGCCGCGCAGTGGGACCGCGATTGCGCGTTGCCGGATGCGATAGTGGCGCAAATGGGGGAACTCGGGCTGTTGGGAATGATGGTGCCCGAGCAATACGGCGGGTCGTACACCGATTACACGGCGTATGCGCTTGCGATGGAGGAGATTGCCGTGGGGTGCGCCTCCACAGCCACGATGATGTCGGTGCATAACTCCGTGGGGTGCGCACCGGTCCTGAAATTCGGTACGGATGCGCAACGTGAGCGCTGGCTGCCGGATCTTGCTGCCGGCCGGAAGATCGGAGCGTTCTGCCTGACCGAGCCGCAAGCCGGGTCGGAAGCCAATAATCTGCGAACGCGTGCGGAGCGTCGCGGTGACAAGTGGGTGCTCAATGGAAGCAAGCAGTTCGTGACGAACGGCAAACGCGCGGCAATGGCCATCGTATTCGCGGTGACAGACCCGGCAGCCGGGAAGCGAGGCATTTCGGCCTTCATCGTGCCAACGAATACGCCGGGCTTCGAGGTGGGGCGCCCCGAACACAAGCTTGGCATCCGGGCATCGGATACCTGCCCGATTACCCTCGTCGATTGTGAAGTTGGCGACGACGCAATGCTTGGCGAGCCGGGGCAGGGGCTGAAGATTGCGCTGTCCAATCTCGAAGGCGGACGCATCGGCATTGCTGCGCTTGCCCTCGGTGTGGCGCGCGCGGCGTTCGAGGCGGCGCTGCGTTACGCCGGTGAGCGTCAGCAGTTCGGCAAGCCGATTCGCGAGCATCAGAGCATCGCGAACATGCTGGCCGACATGACGACGCGCATCAACGCGGCAAGATTTCTGATTCTCCACGCGGCAGCACTTCGCACGCAGGGATTGCCGTGCTTGTCCGAGGCATCGCAGGCCAAACTCTTTGCGTCCGAGCTTGCCGAGTGGGTGTGCTCGCACGCCATCCAGATTCACGGCGGATACGGTTATCTCGAGGACTATCCGGTGGAGCGTCATTATCGCGATGCCCGTATCACGCAGATCTACGAGGGCACCAGCGAGATTCAGCGTCAGGTCATTGCACGCGCGCTGGACTGACCGCGTCGCGGCACTCACTACGAATCGTATTGCCACAAGATTGTGCATGTGCCTGCCACCGGAAGCAGGGCACCGCAAGGAGGAGGGGGAGTGAATCTGCGTGACAACGCCGTTGAGGCGCAAGACGAAGTGTTGTTCGAGGTGGTCAATGGACTCGGCGTGATTACGCTGAACCGGCCGCGTGCATTGAATGCGATCACACACGGCATGGTGCGCGCGATGTGGGCGCAGCTCAACGCGTGGGCGCAAGACCCGGCAGTGCGGGCGGTGCTGATCGAAGGCGCGGGCGAGAAGGCCTTCTGTGCAGGGGGCGACGTTCGAGCGCTCTACGAGAGCCGCGTGAATCATGCCAACGAACATCAGGCGTTCTTCATCGACGAATACCGGCTCGACTATCTGATCCACCGATATCCGAAGCCGTATATCGCATTGCTCGACGGCATTGTGATGGGTGGGGGCATGGGCGTTGCGCAAGGGGCGGCGCTGCGCATCGCCACCGACCGCACACGATTGGCGATGCCGGAGACGGGGATCGGTTTGTTTCCGGATGTCGGGGCCAGTTGGTTTCTGGGGCATCTGGCGCCGACGCTGGCGCGCTATCTGGGGCTGTCCGGTGTGACCGTCAACGCCGCCGATGCGCTGTATTGCGGGCTCGCAGATGTCTGGCTTGAGGGCGACGCGCCTGCACAACTCAAAGCGATGCTCCGTGAATTCGATTGGCGCACCGGTGCGGCGGGAAGCCCGGCGAAGCGCCCTGCGGGGCAATACACGTCTGACTCGGCCGATCTGCTCGAGCGACTGCGTGCCGCCATTCTGCCGCTGGGGCGCACATGGACGGACGCCGCGCCGCTCGCTCAGGTGAGGGCGACGCTGGATCGGCATTTCAGCGCCATCGATGTGCCAGGCATCGTGGCGTCGCTTGCCAACGATGCGCGCACGCCGTGGGCAGCCGAGACGCTGGCATTGTTGCAGCAGCGCTCACCGCTGAGCCTGTGCGTGACCGACCTGCAATTGCAGAAGGGGCGTCGCCTCGATCTGGCCGACGCCTTCCGGATGGAACTGGTGCTGGGGTATCACGCATTCGCGACCGGTGATTTCGTCGAAGGCGTGCGGGCGCTGCTGATCGACAAGGACAAGCAACCGCGCTGGTGCTATGCCACGCTGGCGGATGTGCCGGCGGCGCAGGCCGATGCCTTCTTTGTCTCGCCGTGGCCGGAAGACGGTCATCCGCTCAAAGCGTTAGGGGAGCATTGAACTCGGGCAAACGCATGCGACAATGCCGGTTTTGCGGGGGACCGCACAATCCGTTGGAGTCCAGATGCTCGTCGAAATCGCCCGTCTGCTGCTAGACCTTGTTTTCTCGCTATTCGGCGCCTTGTTGCTGTTGCGTGCGTGGATGCAGGCCACGCGGTTGCCGCCGCGCAATCCGCTCTCACAGGGAGTGTTCCAGTTCACGAACTGGATGGTGTTGCCGTTGCGGCGTGTGGTGCCGGGTGTCGGCGGGATCGACTGGGCGTGCGTGATCGGCGCATGGCTGAGCGCCATCGTCTATCTGGTGCTGATCACGGCCGTGGTGGGGGTGTCGCCGGTCTCGGTGTTCCCGCGAGGCTTGCTGGTGGCGCTGGTGCTGGTCGCCAAGTGGGGCGCCAACCTCGTGATGTGGCTCACGCTGCTGATGGCCGTGCTGTCTTGGGTCAATCCGCGCGCCACCGCTATGCCGATTCTCCAGCATCTGCTCGATCCGCTGCTGCGCCCGATCCGCAAAGTCATTCCGATGATGGGCGGCTTCGATCTGTCGCCGCTGGGGCTGTTCCTGCTGATGCAGATCCTGCTGATCGTGCTCGCCCGCTTAAGCCTGTTCTTCGCGACGCTCTGATGCGTCGGCAGGCAGCGCCGCTGCCTGCTGCCATTCACGGGCGGTCTCCCCGGCGAAAGCTTCCGCCGGCGCGGACCGCCCGCTGACACCGTTCTCCGCCTCCCGATCCGTGCGCCGCGCGATCGTCATCGTCAGCCGCGGTGCTTCTGTGCGCTCACCAACCGAGCGCTCCAGCCCCAGACGACGCAGCACCCGGTGACCATCTTCGGTCACGATCACTTTGGCGTGTCCTTGCTCGACATCCACATGCACCAGACGCGCTTGTTCCAGCGCGGCAAGGTCCGGTGGCTCGAGCGCGTCGGCATCGATGGGGCCAAGGGATGCGGCCGCCAGCAACAGCGTGGCGATTTCATGCGGACTCAGCATGGTCATGCTCCTTGAGGCGAATTCATATCGTCAGCGTACCGGGCAGAGGTCAGCCTGCGGCTACGCCATGGTTACCGCACGTTACGACTCGCCTCCGGCCAAGCCTCCCCAGGCGGTCCCGCGACAGTCCTGTGTTCCGTTGCCTGATGATTTCGCGACGGTAGAACACCGTCGCCTCGTGACACCGTAGTTCTGAAGTCGGATCGCAAAACGTCCGGCAAGTTCGTGCATTCGGGTTTTCCCTAGTATGCCCGTATTTTGCGTATCTATGTGACGCAGCCCCCTTGTTTTGACAGGGTTTGGGCGACGCCGGGAGGGTATGTGGGGAAGTCTCGACGGCATTTGAAATATTTTTTTTCATTTGACGGGGTTCTGATGAAAATATACTTTCCTTCACTTCGATGGATTGCCTTGACTCATGATTGACGCCGAATCGTTGCCCGCCGATCTGCCGCTCACCGAGCGCATCGTGCGCGCCATGCCCGACCTGACGCCCGCGCAGCAGCGCATGGCGGCGTTCGTGCTCGACAACACGTTTCGTGCGGCGACCATGCGTATCGACGAATTCGCCGATGCCGTCGGCGTATCGCTTGCCACGGTCAATCGTTTCGCGCGCGCACTTGGTTTCGACGGCTATCCGCAATGCCGGGCGGCGATGGTGCGCGGGTATGAAGCCACGCTCGCGCCGATCGAAAGTCTGCGCACGAGCAAGGCGCAGGCGAGCGCGAGTGCTGATGTGATGGCCGCGTCGCTGGCGCAGGCTATCGAGAATCTGGATTGGACGCGTCGTGCGCTCGACGCCGCGACTTGCGAGCGTGCCGTCGAGTCGATCCTGCAGGCGCGTCGTATTTATGTGCTGGGGCTGGGGGCGAGCGGATATCTCGCCGGGCTACTGCACCATGGCCTTGATCCGTACTGCGAGAACGTGCAGGCGGTGGTCGGTGCCGGGGGATCGACGCATGCCGCGCGCCAGCTCTTCAAATTGCGCGAGGGCGATCTGGTGATCGCACTCGCGTTTCCGCGATACGTGTCCGACACCATCACGCTGTGCCGCCGTCTGCGTGGGCGCGGCGTACCCGTCATGGTGCTGACGGACAGTCCGACGTCTCCGCTGGCGCCGCTTGGCGATATCGTGATTTTCGTGCGCAGCAAGCCGCGTCTGTCGAGCAACTCGGAAGCGAGTGTGCTGGCGGTCATTGACGCCCTGTGCGATGCCGTCGCCCAGCGCGCCAAACATGCGGTGGATCGTGCCACCGAACTCACCGATTTCCTGCTGCCGTGGCTCGACTCGGCATCGCTCGCTTCGGCGGCAAGCGCGAGCGCGAGCGCACCGGCCAATGTGCCGGCGGGGCCGGTGGTCGGGCGGATCGTCACACCACAACGCACCGCCGCCGCCAACGCCACGGCGAACTCTCTTACGAACGCCGCCGTTGTGGCGAGCGCTGGCACGCAAGGCGCACCGAACCCTGGCCAACAGGCCACGCCCCGCACTGCGCCGGGCAGTGAGGACAGAAAGGACAAAGCATCATGAGTCACGCCCAACGCGCGGTCATCGCCATTCATGGCGGTGCCGGCACCATCAGTCGCGAGACCTCGCCCGAAGAACTCAATGCCTATCACGAGGCGTTGGCCGGCGTGTTGCGCGGCGGGCAGGCCGTGCTCGCCGCAGGCGGTTCCGCACTCGACGCCGTGACCGAAGCCGTGCGTCTTCTCGAAGACTGCCCTCGCTTTAACGCGGGACGCGGTGCAGTGTTCACACACGAAGGCACGCATGAACTCGACGCCGCGATCATGGACGGCGCGACGCTCGACGCGGGCGCCATCGCCTGTGTTCATCGTTTGCGCAATCCGATTCTCGCCGCCCGCGCGGTGCTCGAACACAGCCCGCACGTGTTGCTCGTGGGCGAGGGCGCAGAAGCCTTTGCGGCGGCGAACGGCGCCGTACTGGTCGAGCCCGATTATTTCTTTACCGAAGCGCGTTATGCCCAATGGCAACGTGCGCTGGCCGACGCCGCTGTGGCGCTCGACCACGACATGCCGCTAAAGCAGGAGCCCATCGATCCCGACACCAAGTTCGGCACGGTCGGTGCGGTCGCCTGCGATAGCAACGGTCATGTGGCAGCGGCCACGTCTACCGGCGGCATGACGAACAAGGCCGTTGGCCGCGTGGGCGATTCGCCACTCATCGGCGCGGGTTGTTACGCGAACGATGCCACGGCGGCCGTCTCGGCCACGGGGACGGGCGAGGCATTCATTCGCACCGTCGCCTGCTACGAAGTGGGCGCGTTGATGGCCTACGCCGGACTGTCGCTCGCGCAGGCTGCCGAGCGCGTGATCCGGGAGCGTCTGCCGCGCGTGCACGGTCGCGGCGGATTGATCGCGGTGGACGCGCAAGGCAATGTGGCTTTGCCGTTCAATACCGAAGGGATGTATCGCGGCGTGGCTCGTGTGGGCGAGACGCCTGTGACGGCTATTCACGAGTAACGCCCCCGAAAGATCAGGCCCGGCCGTTGACGGCAGGGCCTTTGGCACCAGATTCAGCAAGCGAAGATTAGCGAGGACAGGCGTGGCAGAGCGCAAGACAACCCCAACGATTTCGTTGCCCGACGAGCGAGTGCTCGACGTGAGCGGCCTTACCGTGCAGTTCGCGACGTCCGAGCGCGTGGTCACGGCCGTGCGCGACCTGTCCTTCCATGTCGATCGTGGCGAGACCCTCGCCATCGTGGGCGAATCCGGCTCCGGCAAGTCGGTGACGTCGCTCGCGGCGATGCGCCTCGTCGAGAACGGGGGCGGAAGCATCACGCAAGGCTCGATGATCATGCGCCGCCGTAACGGCAAGCTCGTCGATCTGACGCGTGCCAGCGGCCGGACCATGCGCAGCATTCGCGGCGCCGACATGGCGATGATCTTCCAGGAGCCGATGACCTCGCTCAACCCGGTGTTCCCGGTGGGCGAGCAAATTGCGGAATCCATTCGCCTGCATCAGGGCAAGGACGTGGCGTCCGCACGTGCCGAAGCCCTGCGTATGCTCGAACTCGTGCGAATTCCCGAGGCGCGCCGCGTGCTCGGGCGCTTTCCGCATCAGCTCTCGGGCGGCATGCGCCAGCGCGTCATGATCGCGATGGCGCTGTCGTGCAAGCCGGGCTTGCTCATCGCCGATGAACCGACGACTGCGCTCGACGTGACGATTCAGGCGCAGATTCTGCAATTGATTCGTGCGTTGCAGGACGAAATGCACATGGGCGTCGTGTTCATCACGCACGACATGGGGGTCGTGGCGGAAGTGGCCGACCGCGTGCTCGTCATGCATCGTGGCGACAAAATCGAAGAAGGCCCCTCGCGCGAAATATTCGCAGCGCCGCGCGAGCGCTACACGCAGGCGCTGCTCTCCGCCGTACCGCGTCTGGGCTCGATGCATGGCACCGATTTGCCCGCCCGTTTCCCGCTGCTGCGCTACGACGCGCCGGCCGGCGCCAAGCCCGCTGCCGAAACGCCGCAGCCGACCGTCCGGACCGACGCCGGTCCGATTCTGCGCGTGAAGGATCTCGTGGCCCGCTTCGACGTACCGTCGGGCTTCTTCGGCCGTGTGAAGCAACGTGTGCACGCCGTCGAGCGCGTGAGCTTCGATCTGTATCCGGGCGAGACGCTGGGCCTGGTGGGAGAGTCCGGATGCGGCAAATCGACTACCGGTCGCGCGCTGCTGCGTCTGGTCGCCAGTCAGGGCGGCTCTATTGAATTCGGCGGCAAGCCGATTCACGATCTCGCCGGACGCGCCTTGCAGACACTGCGCCGCGACATCCAGTTCATCTTCCAGGACCCGTTCGCTTCGCTCGATCCGCGCCTGACGGTCGGATTCTCGATCATGGAACCGCTGCTCGTGCACGGCGTGGCCAGCGGCGCGGAGGCAGAGAAGCGCGTGGCCGAACTCCTCGACCGGGTTGGTCTGCCGGCCGATTACGCACAACGCTATCCGCATGAGTTCTCGGGCGGCCAGCGTCAGCGCATCGCCATTGCGCGCGCGCTGGCGCTCAAGCCCAAGGTCGTGATCGCCGACGAATCGGTCTCGGCGCTCGATGTCTCGGTACAGGCGCAGATCATCAACCTGATGCTCGACCTGCAAAAGGAGTTCGGCATCGCGTTCCTGTTCATTTCGCACGACATGGCGGTTGTGGAGCGTATCAGCCATCGGGTCGCGGTGATGTACCTCGGCCAGATTGTCGAGATCGGTCCGCGCCGCGCCATTTTCGAGAACCCGCAACACCCGTATACGAAGAAGCTGATGTCGGCGGTGCCGATCGCCGATCCGGCGCGCCGTCACGCCAAGCGGGAGTTGTTGACGGAAGAAATTCCGAGTCCGATCCGCGCGGTCGGCGACGAACCGCAGGTGCAGCCGCTGGTGGAAGTCGGCGCGGGGCACTTCGTGGCGCGTCACCGCGTGGCGGGCGCGTATTGAACCGGTGACCCGGCGAATGCGGCGGCGCGGCCAGATGTGCGGGCTTGCGTTCACCGGCATGGTTTCCCCTGGGGAGTGATTCCCCGGTAGCTCAGGCAGTACCCAGTTGCAGCTCTAGTTATCACCACAATGTCCGCCAAGGGAAGCAGTCCTACGACTCGCTCGCGGCGACCCCGTCAGACCAGAAGGAGAAAGACAGATGTCGAAAAACGCTTTGTTGGGCGCTCGCTGGAAAACCGCGTTCGCGTCCGTCGCCGTGACCTGCGCCGTGCTCAGTGCAGCGCCGGCGTTCGCCGCCAAGGATGTCGTGATGGCCGTGCAGTCGACGTTCACGACGATGGATCCATACGATGCCAACGACACGCTGTCGCAGGCGGTCGCCAAGTCGTTCTACGAGGGCATGTTCGGTTTCGACAAGGACATGAAACTCGTCAACGTGCTGGCCGATAGCTATACGGTTTCGCCGGATGGTCTCGTCTACACGATCAAGCTCAAGTCGGGCGTGAAGTTCCAGGACGGCACGACTTTCGATGCCGCCGCCGTCAAGGCGAATTTCGACCGCGTGACGAATCCGGACAACAAGCTCAAGCGCTACAACCTGTATAAGGAAATCGCCAAGACGGAAGCGGTCGATGCCCATACGGTGAAGTTCACGCTCAAAGAGCCGTTCTCGCCGTTCATCAATACGCTGGCTCACCCGTCGGCCGTCATCATTTCGCCCGAAGCCCTCAAGAAGTACGGCAAGGACATCGCTTCGCACCCGGTCGGCACCGGTCCGTTCGAGTTCGTCGAATGGAACCGCACCGATTACGTGAAGGTGAAGAAGTTCGACGGCTACTGGAAGAAGGGCTATCCGAAGGTCGACACGATCACCTTCAAGCCGGTGGTCGACAACAACACGCGCGCCGCTGTCATGCAGACGGGCGAAGCAGGTTTCGCTTTCCCGGTGCCGTATGAGCAAGCCGACGGCCTGAAGGCGAGTGGCAAGGTCGACGTGATCGCCGGCCCGTCGATCATCCAGCGCTACGTGAGCTTCAACACGAAGCAGAAGCCGTTCGACGACGTACGCGTGCGTCAGGCCATCAATTACGCGATCAACAAGGAAGCGCTGGTGAAGGTGGCCTTCTCGGGCTACGCCACGCCGGCTGAAGGCGTGGTGCCGAAGGGCGTCGACTTCTCGACCAAGACCGGCCCGTGGCCGTACAACCCGGCCAAGGCGAAGGAACTGCTCAAGGAAGCCGGTTACCCGAACGGTTTCGAGACCACGCTGTGGTCGGCCTACACGTTCACGACCGCGCAAAAGGTGATCCAGTTCGTGCAGCAGCAACTGGCGCAAGTGGGCATCAAGGCGCAGGTGCGCGCGCTCGAAGCCGGTCAACGTGTCGAGCTGGTCGAGTCGGCACCGGACCCCGACAAGGCCCCGGTGCGCATGTACTACGTGGGCTGGTCGTCGTCGACGGGTGAAGCCGACTGGGCGCTGCGTCCGCTGCTGGCCTCCGAATCGTTCCCGCCGAAGCTGTTCAACACGGCGTACTACAAGAACGACGCGGTAGATGCCGACCTCAAGAAGGCGTTGCTCACCACCGACCGTGCCGAGAAGATCAAGCTCTACACGGACGCGCAGCAGAAGATCTGGAACGATGCGCCGTGGGCGTTCCTCGTGACGGAAAAGCTGCTGTACGCACGCAACAAGAACCTGTCGGGCGTGTACACCATGCCTGACGGCTCGTTCAACTTCACCGACATTTCGATGAAGTAAGCATCACGCGCAAGTGTGAAGTGCCCGCGCCGCCGCTCCGGCGGGTGGCGCGGTTTACCGCAAGACATGGTTTGGCAAGACGTTCGGCAAGACTGCGATGCTCAATTACTTTCTCAAACGCCTGCTCGGCCTGATCCCCACGCTGCTGATCGTGGCAGTGCTGGTGTTCGGCTTCGTGCACATGTTGCCGGGCGATCCGGCGCGTCTGGCCGCCGGCCCGCAGGCGGACGAGGCGACCGTGGCGCTGGTGCGTCAGGATCTCGGCCTCGATAAGCCGCTGCTCACGCAATTCACACACTTCATCACGCATGCCCTGCGGGGTGACTTCGGTTTGTCGATGCGCAGCAAGCAGCCCGTCTCGGAGGAGATCGGCAGCCGCTTCCTGCCGACGTTGTGGCTCACGCTGGTGAGCATGATCTGGTCGGTGGTCATTGGCATGGGGCTGGGCGTGGCGTCCGCCGTCTGGCGCAATCGCTGGCCCGACCGGTTGGGTATGACGTTCGCGGTGTCAGGCATCTCGTTCCCGGCATTCGCGCTGGGGATGCTGCTGATGCAGGTTTTCTCGGTGCAGCTCGGATGGCTGCCCACGATGGGCGCCGACTCCTGGCGGAGCTACATCCTGCCTTCGATCACGCTCGGGGCGGCGGTGGCGGCCGTGATGGCGCGCTTCACCCGTTCGGCGTTCGTCGAAGTGCTTCATGAAGACTTCGTGCGCACGGCGCGCGCGAAGGGCCTCAACGAAATGCACGTGGTGTTCAAGCACGCCCTGCGTAACGCCATGATCCCCGTCGTCACCATGATGGGTTTGCAGTTCGGCTTCTTGCTCGGCGGCTCGATTGTCGTCGAGGTCGTGTTCAACTGGCCGGGGCTCGGACGTCTCCTGATCGATTCGGTCGAGATGCGCGACTACCCGGTGATTCAGGCGCTGGTACTGTTGTTCTCGCTGGAGTTCATTTTGATCAACCTCGTGGTCGACGTGCTGTACGCCGTCATCAACCCGACCATTCGCTACAAGTGAGGCACGCATCATGAACGCGGGTCAACCGACTACTGCCACCAACACCGCAGCCGCTGCCGGCAGCGATCGCGTACGCACGCCGTGGCGCGAATTCTGGCGCAAATTCAAGAAACAACACATCGCCTTGGTTGCCGGGGCATTCGTGCTGGTACTGGTCATCGTCGCAATCCTGGCGCCGCACCTCGTGCCGTTCGACCCGGAGAACTTCTTCGACTACGATGCGCTGAACGCCGGCCCCTCGGCGACTCACTGGTTCGGCGTCGATTCGCTGGGGCGCGACATCTTCAGTCGCGTGCTCGCGGGCACGCGAATTTCGCTGGCCGCCGGTTTCGGCTCGGTCGCGCTTGGCGCTGTGATCGGCACGGTGCTCGGGCTGCTCGCCGGCTATTACGAGGGCTGGTGGGATCGCATCGTCATGCGAATTTCCGACGTGCTCTTCGCCTTCCCGGGCATTCTGCTCGCCATCGGCGTGGTGGCCGTGCTGGGGAACGGCATGATCAACGTGATCGTCGCCGTCGCCATCTTCTCGATCCCGGCGTTTGCACGGCTCGTGCGCGGCAACACGCTCGTGCTCAAGCATCTGACGTACATCGAAGCGGCGCGCTCCATCGGGGCATCGGACTGGACGATCATCATGCGGCACATTCTGCCAGGTACGGTGTCGTCCATCGTGGTGTATTTTTCAATGCGTATCGGCACGTCGATCATCACCGCCGCGAGCCTGTCGTTCCTCGGCCTGGGGGCGCAACCGCCCACGCCCGAGTGGGGCGCGATGCTTAACGAGGCGCGTGCGGATATGGTCAACGCGCCGCATATCGCCATCTTTCCGAGCGTGGCCATTTTCCTGACCGTGCTTGCGTTCAATCTGTTGGGCGACGGCCTGCGCGACGCGCTCGATCCCAAGCTCGATCGCCATTGATTTCGACCGGGAGCGCGACATGACCCCATCGTCAGACCTTCGCGAAGCCTTGTTCGGTGCGCCATACGTCGGGCATCTGCCCGCCGGCGCGCGCGATGCGATCACCGATGTGCCGGGCGTTTTCGTCGGTCATGTCACGCTCGCGGACGGACCGTTGCAGACGGGGGTGACGGTGGTGTGCCCGACACCCGCCGACGCGGCGGCGACCGCTCCCGACGCCCGCTGGGACCCGTTCCGCACCAAGATCCCGGCGGCGGCGGCCGTCATCAATGGTTTTGGCAAGAGCGTCGGTCTCATGCAGATCGATGAACTCGGTGTCATCGAAGCGCCTGTGGCGCTGACCAACACGTTTTCCGTGAGTCATGTGGTACTTGGCCAGTTGCGCGCGGCACTCGCAGCGAACCCCGATATCGGGCGCGGCGGCCCGTCGCTCAATCCGACCGTTCTCGAATGTAACGACGGTTATCTGAACGATATGCAGGCGTTCGCCGTGACCGAGGCGCATTATGCGCAGGCACTGGCGAACGCATCGTCCGAGGTTGAGCAGGGGGCCGTTGGCGCCGGGCGAGGCATGTCGAGCTTTGGTCTCAAGGGCGGTATCGGTTCCGCGTCGCGTATGGTGGAGACGGCGGGGCAGACGTTCACCGTCGGTGTTCTCGTGCTGTCGAACTTCGGCCGTGCCTCGCAACTGACCGTCGCGGGGCGTCACGTCGGGCCGGTGCTCGACGAGCGTCTTGCGCAGCCCGAGCAAAGTGCAGCACCCGAGCGCGGCTCCATCATCATGCTGGTCGCCACTGACGCGCCGCTCGATGCGCGGCAGTTGCGTCGCGTCGCCACGCGCACCGGTGCCGGACTGGCGCGTACCGGCTCGGTGTACGGTCATGGCAGCGGCGACGTCGCGCTTGCCTTCACAACGGGCTACACGGTGCCGTATGACGCCATGGGGCGCGTCGCCCCTGCGGCCCTCGTGCCCGACACACAACTCGATCCGATTTTTCAGGCCACGGCCGACGCCACCGAGCAGGCGATCCTGCACGCGCTCTTTGCGGCCGAGTCCGTGCTCGGGCGCGACGGCCACGTGCGGCGTGCACTTGCCGACGTGCTGCCCGACTGGGCGACGCTGTGAGCCTCTTCCTCTATTGCTGACATCATGCGCATCCTGATCTCCACCGACATCGAAGGCGTCGCGGGCGTCTTTCACGCCGAACAGACCCGGCCGGGCAACGGCGAGTACGAACGGGCGCGCCGCTGGATGACGCGCGAAGCCAATGCGGCCGTCGAAGGGGCGTTCGCGGGCGGGGCGACCGAAGTCATGGTCAACGACTCGCACGGCGGATTTCGCAACCTGCTGCCGGACGACCTCGATCCCCGTGCCCGCCTCGTGCTGGGCAAGCCGCGCTATCTCGGCATGGTGGCCGGGGTGGAAGCGGGCTGCGACGCGCTGTTCATGATCGGCTACCACGGCAAGGCGCAAAGCGCAGGCATTCTGGCGCACACGATCAACAGCTTCGCCTTCGCGCGCGTATGGCTGGGGGGCGTGGAAGCGAGCGAGGCCATGCTCTACGGCGCGCTCGCGGGCGAACGTGGCGTGCCGATGGTCATGGCGAGCGGCGACGACGTTTTCTGCGAGGAAACACAGTTGATCTTCCCGCACGCGCGCTTCGTGCAAACGAAGGCGGCGTGGGGGCAGGGTAGCGGCATGACGCTCAGCCCGAGCCAGTCATGCGACCTGATTCGCGACGCGGCGAAGGCGTCGCTTGCTCAACCGCGCAAGTGGCACACGTATCAGGTGGAAACACCCGTCGAAGTGCGTCTTCAGGCGCAGACAACGGCGCTGGCCGATCTCTTCTGCCAATGGCCCACGCTTGAACGTGTCGACGGTGTTACGCTCCAATATGTGGCGCCGAGCGTCGAAGCGGCGGTGCGGGTGTTGAACTGCCTGTCCGCCATGTCGTTCATGCTGAGGTAGTGGCTGTCGCCTGGTTCCGAGGGTATTGAGTGCCACAGTGCCCGTCGTGGCCGGCAATGTTCCATGGTTCTGCCGGAAGCATCGCGCTGGTTGGCGTCTCGATGGTTTGTGATCGAATATCCCCTAAATCGCTAGGGTATTCCCTGTCAGACAGACAGGCTGGCATCGCGTGTGATAACGCGCCAGTGCCTGAGTCCGGCAGGCGCGCGTATTTCGTGTTGCTGAAATGGGACTGAGTGGGCGGCAGCCTATCGATGGCTGTCGTCGGCATGCGATAATTCGTAATATTTTGTAACAGGCGCGCCGCCTTATGAGGTGCAGCTTCGGATTATTGGACGCCGGTCAGTCCCGGCGGTAAATCATGGATATCAGAAACGCCCGACGTTGGGCGGAGCCCGGCGCCAAGCGTTACGTCGGTGCGTTAATGGTGGTACTTGCTGCGTTTCTTGTTCGCAGCCTGCTGCATCCGGTGCTCGATCACTCGATGCCGGGCATCTTCTTCGTCTGCGCTGTCATCATTGTCGAATTCTTGTGGGGTCTGGGACCGGCGATCATGGCCATGGTCATCAGCATCCCGATTTTCGATTTCTTCTTCGTTCCGCCATTTCGCGACATCGCTGAGCTTGACCGGCGCGACGTGTTGATCATCACGGGCTTTCTGCTGATCGCACCGCTTGCCGTCGTGCTGATCGAACGCCTGCGCCGAGCCCAGTACCGCGCAGAGTTGATCGCGGAGGTTGCACAGACGCGCTACGAGATGTTGCTGCGCGCCGAGAACGAGCGCATGTTGCTGTCCGACTCGGTGCAGTTGGGCAACGCCTTGATGACGTATCTCACGAATCACCTCGATACGATTTTCTATCTGGCCAATCCCGCGACGCATTACGAATTTATCGACGAGCATTTCCGCCGGGCGACGGGCGTCGCGCCCGAAGTCGTCAAGCGCGAGGGGCTGCGTGCGTTGCTGCATCCCGAGGACGCCGCGCGCGTGGAGGGACTATTCTCTGCCGATGGCGAGCGTCCGCAGCACGGTGCGCACAATCTGCGCATACGCACTCGCGAAGGCGGCTATGAGATGTTCCACTGCGAATTACAGTATTTCCAGGCTCATGTCGGCACCTACGTGATTCTGCGTTTGCATGCGGGGCCGGCAGTGCGTCCGGTCACGCCGTTGCACACGCTCACGCCGGCAGCCAATGCGCGAGATGTTGCCGAGACGCCGGTCGTCTCCGGCGGGGGTTGACGATGTTTCAGGAAGATATTTTCTACCAGGGTGGCGAGCACGCGGTGCTGCTGTTGCCGGGGCTGTCGAGCACACCGCTCGAAATGCGTCCGGTGGCGAAGGCGTTGCATCGCGATGGTTATACCGTTTCGGTGCCGCATATCGAGGGCTACGGACTCGGCACGCCGTGCACCGATTGGCGCTCGTGGATCGCCGCGGCACGGGCGAAGTATCGTGAATTGCGCGATACGCACGAAACCGTGTCGGTATGCGGCCTGAGCATGGGCGCGACGCTGAGTCTGGCCGTCGCGGAGGAGGAGCCGGATATCACGGCGCTTTCGCTGCTTGCCGTCACGCTCGTGTACGACGGCTGGACCATTCCCTGGTATTACCCGCTCGTCGATCTGCTCTATCACACGCCGTTCCGTCATCGCTATCGCTATCAGGAAAGGGCGCCGTTCGGCCTGAAAAACGAAGCGCTGCGCGCGCGTGTGGCGAAGTCGATGTCGCTGCACGACGCCTCGGAAATCGGCTCGGCCTCGCTGCCGTTGGCGCACCTCTACAACGCGCGCCGGCTGGCGGCGCATGTGCGCGAACGGCTGAGCCGCGTGACGGCCGATTGCCTCATTATTCACGCCGTGGATGACGATACGGCGAGCCCGCACAATGCACGTATTGTCTACGACGGTGTGTCGTCCGAGGTGAAGCAGAAGTGCCTGCTCGGCGAGAGCTATCACATTCTGACGATGGACAACGAGCGCGAGACCGTCGCCGACGAGACGCGCCGCTTTTTCCGCGACGCCGTCGCGCGAAGCACAGGTGCCGCCGCATCCGAGACGCGCATCATTTCCAAGGCGCTGCTGCGCGCCAAGCGCCGTCAGGCGGCTGCCTGACACGAAGCGGCAGCCGCACGCACGGGCCCGAGGGCTTGTGCGGTGCTGCCGCTGTCGTCTTCATTGTCCCCGTCACCCTCCACGTTGTTTCGCATCTGTGAAGCGGTGTCTGACATAGCGCTCGTCGACAAGTTGTCGACGAGCGCACGCGTCAAATCGATTTCGCCATGCCGGCGCAGTTCCGCGAGCAGCGTCTCGTGGACACGTTGGCAGACGCCCGCGTGCCGCCATGCGGCGAGCTGTCGCCGGCAGGCTGTGCCCGAGCCGCACCCCATCTCCTGCGGCAGCAGGTTCCACGCGATGCCCTAGCGCACAAACACAATGCCAGTCAGCACCGCACGGTCGGGTGTTGGCTCGCGGCCTGCATACCGGCGATTGTGTGGTGCTCGCTCGGGCAGAAGTGGCTCGATGAGTGACCGCAATTCCTCGTCGACAAGTTCTTTAGGCATCGCTTCCTGTTAGACAAAACAAGACAGGAAGTTAACGTCGAGTCGGGAAATTTAGTAAACCTAAAATTTAATTTGGCAACGGCATCCTTGGTGATTGTGGGAATTATCCCATCCAAAGCGAATTTGTGAATGAGCCCAATTCTATGCCGATATCTTGGGTTTGCGATATTTCTGATCCTAGAATCTGTACGTTCATGGCACTCCAATGACGTCGCCCTTTGGGTGGTGGTCGTTGTGTTTTTTTGATTTTTAAAAACAACTTAAACATAAAAATTCAGATTCATCAAAAGGATTGAAGATGAAAAAGTTTCTTGTGTTTGTTGCGCCGCTATTTTTGGGGGCATTGTATGGGGCGGCAGCAGTAGCTCAACCTAGAAATACAATCACTGTTGGCTATGCGCAGAGCCGAATATCGGGCGGCGCCGCCGATCAATATCTTGCGGCTCCACTTACCTCGGGGTTGGGTGGTGTTGTTGCTCAGGCGCTTGGTGCAATCCTCTTGCCTGCCGGTAACAAGCCGGGTGGCGTAAACCTCAAGTACCGATACGAATTCGATGAAAACCTCGGATTTATTGTTTCTTATACAGGCACGGGAGGAACCACGAGCATAGGGTCTAACTCGAAAAAATTGAGATATGACTCACTAACGGCAGGTCCTTCGTATCGATTTAATAATTATTTCAGCCTCTACGCAGGTCTGGGTGCGTCAAGGGGTGAATATGGGTTTGATATAAATAACGCTATAATAAAAATCAAAGAATCGAATACAAAATACGGATTGGCTTCAATTGTCGGTGCTCAGATCAATGTCTACAAAAATGTTACGCTTGATTTTAGCTACGAATACTCCAAGTTGAATTTCAAAAACAATAAAACCGGAAAATTCAATACCTGGTCGGTGGCGCTCGGGTACAGATTCTAGTCAGGGGTTAAGCGTCGGAGACCATTTTGAAGATTCGCTCGCGTCCCCTCATGCCGAACTCGGCGTTGCGTGCGAGCCAGACTTCCCATCGTTACGTTCCGCATCGACGCTGGATGAATGACCAAGCCTGACGGAGCGGTTTCTGAACGCCGTCGTTGAGCGCGTAAGTTGCCATGTCATCAAACTGCCATCGATAGCCGGTTATGGTCGAAGTTTCCCGATCCAGCCGCCGGCATGACCTGTCGGCGGCGCTGTACACATCCGCCATGTCATCGCTCGTCATCGAATCCGTCAGCAAGCAGTGGGGCAATACACATGCGCTTCAGGACGTGAGTTTCGCGGCTGACGCCGGTTCGCTAGTCGTGCTGCTCGGCCCGTCGGGGTGCGGCAAGTCGACGCTGCTGCGCATGATCGCGGGCCTCGATACGCCGAGCACCGGACGCATTGTGCTGGGCGGCACCGACGTGACCGGGCTGCCACCGGCACGTCGCAAGCTCTCGATGGTGTTCCAGTCGTACGCACTCTTCCCGCATCTGTCGGTGCGCGAGAACCTGCTGTTCGGTCTGCGCGTGCGCGGCGAACCGGCGCGCGATTACCCGCAGCGTCTGGCGCGCGTGGCGTCGCTGCTCGGGCTCGAGCCGTATCTTGAACGTAAGCCTTCACAGCTCTCGGGCGGTCAGCAACAGCGCGTGGCACTGGGCCGCGCTGTGATCGCCGAGACGTCCGTCTGTCTGATGGACGAACCGCTCTCGAATCTCGACGCTCAACTGCGGCAGGAAATGCGTCGTGAGATCCGCGCGCTGCAACAGCAACTCGGCATGACGCTCGTCTACGTCACCCACGATCAGACCGAAGCGATGAGCATGGCCGATCAGGTTGTGTTGCTGCGCGACGGTCGCATCGAGCAACGCGGCGCACCGCACACGCTCTATGCCACGCCGGCCACCCGTTTTGCGGCGAGTTTCATCGGCACGCCGCCGATGCAATTGCTGCGCCTCGTGCGCCATGGCGACGCGCTGGTGCCTGCCGGGCAGACCGGCCCCGCGCTGGCCTCGGCCCAAGGCGGCGCACGAGACACCGTGTTGCTCGGGTTGCGTCCCGAGCATGTGCGCGCGGTCCCGCCAACGTCGGTGGGTGCGGTGCTGGCCACGGTGAGCGCCGTCGAATATCTGGGCGCAGACACGCTCGTCGCCTGCACGCTGGGCGAGGCAGGCGAAGTCGCCACCCGCGTGCCGGGGCACCGGCCGTTTGCGCCGGGCGAAGCGATCGGTTTGCAATGGGACACGGCCCACCAACATCTGTTCGACACGACCACCGGCGTGCGCCTCGCCGAGGCGACGGCGAACTGGCGAACCGTGGAAGTTGCGGAGCCGGTCTGCACCGGCGCTATTGCCGCGTCGGCGAGCGAATTGGCGACGGCGGCAGCACTCGCGTCGCTCAAGCCCGAGCAACACGTCTGACACGGGCTCGCCGCCGTAGCTGCGGCACCGGCGCGAGCCGGCCCGGTGCGGCGATCGAGAAGCCCGGCATCGGACACCAATCACACCACCACAACGCTTATATGGGGAACCAAGCGACATGCGACGCACGATTCTGAAAACGTTTGCGGCCAGTCTGGCTACGCTGGCATTGGGCGGCCTGACGGGCTCGGCCATGGCGCAGCAGAAGCCGGTCGAGCTTACGTTCTACTACCCGGTCGCTGTTGGCGGCCCGGTCACGAAGATCATCAACGATCTGGTGGCGGACTTCGAGAAAGATCATCCGAACATCAAGGTCAAGCCGGTGTACGCCGGGACGTACCAGGATTCCGTGGTCAAGGCGCTGACCGCCGCGAAGGCCGGCACGCCGCCGCAACTGGCGGTGCTCGCCGCCGCCGATGTCTTCACGTTGATCGACGAAGACGCCGTGGTGCCCATCGACAGCATCGCCGGCACGGCTGCCGACAAGCAGTGGCTCGACGGCTTCTACCCGGCGCTGATGCTGAACTCGCGCATCAACGGTCACACCTGGGGCGTGCCGTTCCAGCGCTCGACCATCGTCATGTACTGGAACAAGGACATGTTCCGCGAGGCCGGTCTCGACCCGGATCGCGCGCCTGCGAACTGGGCCGAACTGACCAGCTATGCGCAGAAGCTCACCAAGCGCGACGCGTCGGGCAATGTGACGCAGTGGGGTATCAAGGTGCCGTCGGTGGGCTTTGCCTACTGGTTGTTCCAGGCGTTCACCACGCCGGCCGGCGTCGAACTGATGAACCCGGCGGGCACCAAGACGTTCCTCAACGCGCCGCAGGCGGTCGAGTCGCTTCAGTATTGGGTGGATCTCGCAGCGAAATACAAGGTCATGCCGACGGGTGCGATCGAGTGGGGCACCACGCCGAAGGACTTCCTCGAGAAGAAGACTGCCATCATCTACACGACGACGGGCAACCTGACCAACATCCGCACCAATGCCACGTTCCCGTTCGGCGTTGGCAAGATGCCGGCCAAGGTGCGCGGTGGCAGCCCGACCGGCGGCGGCAACTTCTATGTGTTCAAGAAGACCACGCCGGAAGAAAGGCAGGCCGCGATGACGTTCATCAAGTGGGCCACCACGCCTGAGCGCGCAGCGCAGTTCGGTATCGACACGGGCTACGTTGCCGTGACGCCGGCTGCCTGGGAGACCCCGGCAATGAAGCAGTACGTGCAGAAGGTGCCCGCTGCCGCTGTGGCACGCGACCAGCTTGGCGTGAGCGTGGCGGAATTCTCGACGCACGACAATCAGCGTGTCACGAAGGCGCTTAACGATGCGCTGCAAGCCGCGCTCACCGGCACCAAGTCGCCGAAGCAGGCGCTGGACGACGCGCAACGCGAAGCGGACCGCATCTTGCGCGCGTACGCTCGCTGAAGTCTCGTCCTCGCTGGACGTCGCTGTCAGTCTCTTTGAAATGCGGGGCCGGCATATCGCGGTGACACTTCCGCGTGTACCGGCCCCGAGTGTTGAATCGATGGACCGTCGATGAATCGTTCCTCTGCTTCTTGGGTGCCCTGGCTGCTGCTGTTACCGGCGCTGGTGCTGCTCGTCGCTTTCACCCACTATCCGGCTGTGGCTACGCTATGGCACAGCGTTTTCTCGACGGCGCGTGCCGGCGCGTCGTCTGTGTACGTGGGCACCGAGAATTATCAGCTTCTGCTCGAAGACGCCGTCTTCTGGCAGGCGCTGCGTAACAACGTTCTATTCGCACTGATTACCGTGCCTGTGGCAATTGCGCTCTCGATTGCCATGGCGCTGTGGGTGCATCGTCAGGTGCCGGGGCGCGCGCTGTTGCGTCTGGCGTATTTCACGCCGGCCATTCTGCCGATGATTGCGGTGGCCAACATCTGGCTGTTTTTCTACACACCGCAGTACGGCCTGATCGCGCAGATTTCGCAAGCGTTCGGATGGGGCGACCATAACTGGCTCGGTCAGCCCGACACGGCGCTGCCCGCGCTGATGATCGTGACGATCTGGAAAGAAGCCGGGTTCTTCATGATCTTCTATCTGGCCGCACTGCAACAGATTTCGCCGACGCTTGCCGAGGCGGCCGCGCTCGAAGGCGCGTCGCGCTGGCAGTTCTTCCGGCGCGTGCAGTGGCCGCTGCTGATGCCCACCACCGTGTTCGTGCTGATCAATGCCCTCATCAACGCGTTCCGCCTCGTCGACCACATTGTCGTGATGACGCGCGGCGGGCCCGACAACGCGACGCAATTGCTGCTGTACTACATTTATCAGGTGGCCTTCAGCTTCTGGGATACGTCTTACGCGGCGGCGCTGACGGTGGTCTTGCTCACGCTGCTCGCTATCGTCGCCTTTGTGAAATTCCGTCTGCTCGACTCACGCACGCACTATCAATGACGAACTCCACCAGCCCGACGCCTGCCACGCTCACGCCTGTGAAGCCACGTGCCGTCCTTCCCGCATTTTCCGCGAATGGTCAGGCGAACCTGATCGACACTGCGGGGGCATGGCTGCTCGGCCTGCTGTGGCTGCTGCCGTTGCTCTATGCGTTCTGGAGCGCGTTTCATCCGTCGGCCTATGCCACGCGCTTTTCGCTGAGTGCGCCGCTCACGCTCGAGAATTTCGTCCACGCGTGGCAAGCGGCGCCGTTCGGGCGCTATCTCATCAATACGTTCGCGCTGGTGACGGTGATCCTCGCCGCGCAACTCGTGCTCGCGACGCTCGCGGCCTATGCGTTCGCTCGCTTCACGTTTCGCGGCAGCGAGGTGGCGTTCATGATCGTGCTGCTGCAATTGATGGTCATGCCCGACGTGCTCATCGTCGAGAATTATCGCACCATCGCCTGGATGGGCCTGCGTGACACGATCCTGGGCATTGCATTGCCGTACTTCGCGTCGGCATTCGGCATTTTCTTGTTGCGTCAGGCGTTCAAGACCGTGCCGCGCGAACTGGACGATGCCGCGCGCGTGGAGGGCGCCAACGCGTGGCAAGTGCTCTGGCGCGTGTATGTGCCGCTCGCGCGTCCGGTATATGTCGCATACGCGCTGGTGTCGATCAGTCACCACTGGAACAACTTCCTGTGGCCGCTCATCGTCACGAACTCTGTTGAAGCGCGCCCGCTGACGGTGGGGTTGCAGGTGTTCGCGTCGACCGATCAGGGGATCGACTGGTCGATGATTACCGCCGCCACGTTGATGACCGCCGCGCCGTTGTTCATCGCCTTTCTTCTCTTTCAGCGTCAGTTCGTGCAGTCGTTCATGCGTGCGGGCATCCGCTGAACGGCGAGCAGGCAGGCCTCATTCAGTGGCCCGAAAGCAAAACGGCACGCGGAAGTGCGTGCCGTTTCGTTGATCGCCGGACCCTATCGGGTCAGACCGGCGGCTGTCGCCGGCTTATTGGTCGGCGGCCTTGACCAGCAGAACCGGCAGCGTGGTGATGCGCAGCAGCGTTTCGGCGACGCTGCCCAGCAGCAGGCGATTGAGCCCGCGGCGGCCGTGCGTGCCGAGCACGATCACGTCGGCGTTCCATTCCTGCGCTTCGCGCAGCACGGCGTCGGCGATTTCATCGGTGCCTGCGTCGAGCGTGATCATCTTCGTTTCGGCTTCGACACCGCGCTTTTTCAACTCGGCTTGTGCCTTGGCGAGAATCTCGCCCGTTTCCTTCTCGAACGACTCCTGGCCCTCCAGCGGCACGAAGCCGCTATAGGCGCCCGCAGCGTAAGCGTTGGCAAGCGAGGGAACGACCGACACCAGGCGGATCTTGCCCTGGCTCAGGGCCACGAGCTTGACGGCCTCGTCCATGGCGCGGTTCGAGGGGGTGCTACCGTCGATCGAGACCAGAATGCGTTCGTACATGATGGTGTCCTCTTTGGGCTGAAAACGTGTGAAGGTTTGCGATGATGCCACGAAGACATCAATACGCCGGGATGATTTTGATTTTCGCACCGGGCGTATCGAAAGTCATCCCATGCAACGGTGCCGGGTTGACCATGCGCAATATCGCATCGTAATGCCAACCGCCGGCGCGTGCACGCCGGGAGGTTTGTGCTGTTTCAGATGCCGGAACGCATGCCGCCTCAGTTCGGCTGGCAGGCGATCACGAGATTGGCGACGCCGCCGCTCACGTCGCGTGCGAGTACGTCGTAGCCCTTTTGCAGGCATTGGGTGCGGGCGCGCTGGTCGCAGTCGCCGGCATTGGTGGCCGAGCACTGGATTCGCTGAGTGGGGCGTCCGTCCGAGGTGAACAGCGGGGCAGACGAGCCGCAAGCAGACAGCGCGAGAGTGAGAAGCCCCGAGGAAAGCAGAGTGGCGATCTTGGCGAGATTTTTCATGACGGTCGTCTTATAAGCTCTCGCGAGTATAACGCGGTGTCATGGCGCCGAGCGCGCCCCGGCCCCAAGGTTGGGATACGTCTCAAGCGGCCCCGCAGCGGCCCCGGATCGCCCTTGGCTGCCGCCCCCTTATCGATCCGTCGCGCCGGTGCGCTCTGCGGCACTTGCCAGACGTTGGCGGCGCAGTGTGCGCAGGCTGTCGAACACGACGAGCACGACACCGAACCAGATCGGCATGTACGTCCATAGACCGCGAGCCGTGAAGGGTTCGTCGAGCAGGAAGATCGAGACGACGAAAAGCAGCACCGGCTCCACGTACCCGAAAATGCCGTACAGCCCGATAGGCAGCATACGAGCGGCACCTAGCGTGCTCGCCAGTGCGCCGGCACTGAGCAGGCCAAGCGCGGGCAGCCAGAGCCAGTAGCGAGGCTCGCCGAGCACGATGGCGTTTTGCGGCCAGGCTTGCCAGAGCACCACGGCGGCGACCGGTGTCATGGCCAGCACTTCCATCGTGAAGCCGCTGAGTGGGTCGAGCCGCAGCCGCCGGCGCAGCACGAAATAGGGCGGATAGCCGAACATGATGAGCGCTGTCACCCATGACAGGGCGCGCGTCGCCCAGAGTTCATGGGCCACCCCCAATGCGGCCACGATTACGGCGGCCAACTGCAGCCGGTTCAGCCGCTCCTTGTACACCGTGCGCCCGGCCAGCACCATGGTGAGCGGCAGCAGGAAGTAACCGAGGGAGACATCGAGCAGACGCTGTTGCAGCGGAGCCCACACGAACAGCCAGAGCTGAACGCTCAACAGCGCCGCGCAGAGCAATACCGCGCCCAACAGCGCCGGCCGGTGAAGTACGTGCGAAATCGTGCTGCCGAGAATGTTCCAGCGCCGCAGTACCGACACGATGAGGAGCGTGCCGGGCAGCGTCAGCAGAATGCGCCAGGCGAACACATCCAGGCCGGTCAGGGGCGCCAACTGCGAGACGAGCGCGGGCATGACGGCGAACATGACCGACGCCGAGACAGAGAGCATCACGCCGCGACCGGAAAGCATGGGTGTCCTGTGAAATGAGGCGAGAGGGCAGGCGCTTCGCCCGGATCAGGCCGCGAGCATAGCAAATTTGCACCAGACCGGGGCGTTCTCGTGAGATTGCGCCCGGCCGGGCCCGGCCAGGCTCATGAGCGCGTATGATCGCCATTCGTCGCCGTTTTTCATTTCTTGCCGCCGCGCGCGGCACATTTGCAGGAGATTCGTGCATGTCGTCCGTCCCCGCTGTTGCTGAATACGCGGCTTTCGCAGCTTCGATGGCCGATGCCGTCAGGCCGCTGTCGCTAGGCTGGTTCCGCCGGCGTCTGGCCGTCGACGACAAGGCGGACGAGAGTCCGGTCACGATTGCGGATCGCGAGGTCGAGACCGCGCTGCGCGAGAAGATCGCGGCACGATATCCGTCGCACGGCATTTGGGGCGAGGAGTTCGGCAAGCGCGGTGTGGATGCGGAATTCGTCTGGTCGGTCGATCCCATCGACGGCACGCGCAGCTTTATCACGGGGCACCCGCTGTGGGGCACCTTGCTGGCGCTGCTGCAAAACGGTAAGCCGATCGTCGGTGTGATCGACATTCCGGCAACGGGCGAGCGCTGGGTCGGTGTGAACGACGCCGCCAGCGGCGTGCACGAAGCCCGCTTCGGCGGCGAGCTATGCCGCACCAGCCCGGTGACTGTGCTGGCCGACGCGACTGTTTATGCGACGTCGCCCGACATTTTCGATGCGGCGGAGTATGCGCAATTCGAGCGTTTGACGAAGGCCGTGAGCCGCCGTCGTTTCGGCGGCGATTGCTACGCCTACGGGCTGCTGGCGAGCGGGCACATCGAACTCGTCATGGAAGCCGGATTGCAGACCTACGACTATCTGGCGGTGGCGCCTGTCGTCGAAGCGGCGGGGGGGGTCATCACCGATTGGGAAGGCAAGCCGCTCACGCTGACCTCGCAGGGGCGCGTGCTGGCGGCTGCGAATGCCGAACTGCACGCCGCCGCGCTGGCGTGCATTCGCGCGGACTGAGATCGCGAGCGCGCCGGGGAACGATCACGCCATCTGGCGCGGAAGGCTTCGCCAGATGCGCGGCAGCAAGACACCCAGCACGATGCCGCGCGTGGCGAGAAACGCCAGCAGCGCCAGCCACAAGCCGTGATTGCCCCACGCCGCGAGCGTGAGCGGCATCACGGCGCCAAAGACCAGCAGACCGATCAGCGAGGACGTGAGCAGTTCGCGCGTGCGCGTCGCACCGATGAACACGCCGTCGAGCTGAAAACACCACACCGCGACAATGGGCGAAAGCACCGCCCACGGCAGAAATTCGCGCGCGGCCTCACGCAGCGCCGGTTGATCGGTCAGTGTGTCGATGATGGCGCCGCCCGCCAGCGCGTAGGCCAGCGCAAACGCAACGGCGCAGCCCAGCGCCCATCCGAGCGACAGCCGTATCGCATGCAGCAACGCCTGCCGTTGGCGGGCGCCGACATAGGCGCCTACCAGCGCTTCGGCGGCGTGGGCAAAGCCATCGAGACCATACGCCATGAACGTCTGGAAGTTCAGCAGCAGGGCGTTGGCGGCGAGCGTCGTATCGCCAAGCCTCGCGCCGACGCGGGCAAACCACGCGAAGGCGAGTTGCAGGAACAGCGTGCGCAGGAAGATATCGAGATTGAGCCGCAGCAGGCGCCACAGGGCGGTTCGTTCGACGAGCGTGGCAAGCCGCAGGGGCGGCAGGCCGGGTGTGCGGGCGAGCCAGAGCAGCCAGGCGCCGAGCACGAAGCCAAGCACATCGGCCAGTGCGCTCGCCGAAGCGATGCCCGCCACGCCCCACCCGAATACGCGCACGAAGACGAGCACGGCCACGATGTTCACAAGGTTGATGAATACCTGCACGGCGAGCCCTTGCCGCACGCGTTGACACGCCAGCAGATAGCCGAGCACCACATAGTTGCCCAGTGCCAGCGGCGCGGCGACGATGCGGATGCTGGCGTATTCGCGCCCGAGCGCCCGCACTTGCTCGCTGCCACCTAGCCACGAAATGCCCACCGACACCAGCGGATGGCGAAAGACCAGTAGCACCGCGCCGATGGCAAACGCCAGTGCCAGCGCACGCGCGAGCGTATCGCGCAGACGCACCGTATCGTTCGCACCGAACGCCTGCGCGGCAAGCCCCGTGGTGCCCATGCGCAGGAACGAGAAGCCCCAGAAGATCAGGTTCAGCAGCAGGCCGCCAAGCGCGACGCCGCCCAGATAGGCCGGTCCCGGCAAGTGACCGGCCACGGCAGTGTCGACGGCCGAGAGCAGGGGCTGGGTGAGATTGGCGAGCACGATGGGCACCGCCAGACGAAGCAGTTGCCGGTGACCGGTGGCCGCAGGGGCAGGGTTCATGGGTGAGTTGTGCGGCAGCCGTTCATGGCGGCACCGTCGGTCCGCGCAGGGCGGTGGGTTATGAGTGCGCCGATTATAAGGGCTGGCAGACGTCTGGACGCGATAGGGCCAGGGCACGCGTAAAGCACGAACGGTACAATGCCTGACTTCTCCGTCGCCACGGAAAGGCCGCGTAGGCCGTCCCCGTCGTTTTCACTGGTTTCGTCCGTCATGACTTCACCGAACTTCCCGGCTTCCCGTTCGGCCTGCCGCCCCCACCGCCGTTATGCGCTTGCCGTCGCCTTATGTCTTGCAAGCCTGCCGGTGCTCGCCGATGTGACGCTGCAACGCGGCCCGCCGCCCCCACGCTTCGAAGATCCGCATGCGGCTCCCAAGGGAGAGTTCTGGGTGCCGGGCTACTGGCAATGGAAAGACGGCCGCTACGACTGGGTCGACGGTCACACGGAACCCAAACGGCCGGGTATGCGCTACACCCCGCCGCACTGGGAGGCGACGGGCGATCACGAATGGACCTTGCGCGATGGCGCATGGGAGCCGTCTGGCTGGGGGCCAGGCACGATTCACGAGATTCGTGCGCCCAAGTGATGTTGCGCTGTCGCCCTGCGGCATTGGGTCGCACACACCGAGAATCCACTGGGCGTTTTAGTCGGCAATCCGATGTATTCGATTATTTACCGACTTGACGGGCACAAGGCGGTGCCGTTAAGCGAAAAATATTGACACGTCCAGAACGTTGAACAACACTATGCCGACATCGCGTCACCACGAAACGCGGAACAGTCGCAGTTGGCGTAATTTAAATTATTTGTGCAAAGAAATTGCGCGAGATTCGCGTGTGTCGGATAGACATTTCGCGTGCGTCGCCGGCGGCTGAAGGTGTAACGTCCAAGGACTTCCGGGGAGGAGGCGGGCGTCATCGATTATCGGGTTGTCTCAACGTTTTGGGATCCGTTATGTGCACCGTACGCATTGTCTCGAGCACCTCCCCGAGGGCAGCGCGCCTCGCTCGTCATTTGGCTCGGTATTCTTCCGTCCCCACTCAAACGCCTGGCGGATTCACGCACAGGTGCATAACGTAAGACCCCATACACGGTCTGCGGTCTCTTCGATCTGCGGGGCAATTGCCACGAAGATCTGTCGTTTCCCGAATTCATATGCCGGACAATCGCCGCGACGTGCGGCACGGCTCGTCACCATCGTGTGACAAATGGCAGGAGCGTGTATGCAGTGTTCAGTACCGTTGTTCGATGCCGTACCGTTGATCACCGTGTTTGTCTGCGTCGTGCTGGGCCAACTGCTCGGGCGCGTCAGGCTCGGCCCGATACAACTCGGCGGCGTGTGCGGTGCGCTGCTCGTCGCGTTGCTTGTGGGCCAGACCGGCTGTATGGTGGAGGGCTCGCTCAAGGACTTCGCATTCGCGCTCTTCATCTTCGCCATGGGCTTTTCCGCCGGGCCACAGTTCGTAGATAACCTGAACTTGCGTGGCCTGCGCTTTGGCGTGCTTTCCATTATCGAAGTGGTCTTCGTGTTCGGCATCGTGATGATCGCCGTGACGTGGCTCGGCCTGGACCCCGGCACGGCGGGCGGGTTGGCGGCGGGGGCTGCAACGGAATCGGCGATGGTTGGCACCGCCATCGAAGCCCTCAATCGGCTCGGCCTTGCGCCCGACGCGTTCAAGGCATTGCAGGCCAACGTCGTGACCGCTTACACGCTGACGTATGTGTTCGGCCTCATCACCATCGTGCTGTTCACCAACCTGCTGGCGCCGCGTTTGCTGGGCATCGATCTCAAGCAGGACAGCGCGCGCCTCGCCCGGGAAATGGAAGACGAGAACGGCGGCGAAGCCGGTGTGCCCGCGGCGCCCGATCTGGTCGGACGCAGCTATCGTGTGGCGCATCCGGGGCTGAGCGTTGCCGCGCTGGAGGCGGCGCTCGAGGGAAGTGTGGCCGTTGAGCGGGTGCGTCGTGCGTCGGCGTCGGTGCCTGTCGCGCAGAGCCTCGCGCTCGAGCCGGGAGACGAACTCCTGCTCGTCGGCCGGCGCGACGTCATGCTCGAAGCGCATGCGCTTGTCGGCCCCGAGGTCGCGGGCACCGAAACGAACGAGATCGTGCTGGTGGAGCGCGACTTCGTCATGACCAATAAGGAAGCCGAAGGCCGCACCGTGAGCGACCTGCGCCGCGAAGCGCCGATCGACGTGCGTCACGGCGTGTTCGTCAAGTCGGTCAGACGCATGGGCATGCCATTACCCTCGCTGGGCAAGATTGCGCTGCAACGCGGCGACGTGGTCACGCTGCAAGGCTTGCAAAGCGATGTGGACCGTGCGGGCGAGGTGCTCGGCAAACCCGTGCCGTATGGCAACAAGACGAGTCTCGTGTTTGTCGGCCTTGCGCTGATCGTGGGGCTTTGCATCGGACATCTGTCGGTGCGTATTGGCGGTGTGCCGATGACGCTGGGCTCGGGTGGTGGCGCGCTGCTCTCCGGTCTGGCGAGCGGCTGGCTGCTCTCGCGGCGTCCTACCTGGGGCGCGTTCCCGCCTGCGGCCTATGAATTGCTTAAGGAACTGGGGCTGGCGGTGTTCGTGGTGTGTGTCGGTCTGTCGGCCGGGCCGCAAGCTGCCGTGCTGCTGCGAGAGCACGGTCTGGCATTGCCGGTGGTGGGCATCTGTGTGTCTCTCATCCCGGCCCTGGTGTCGTTGTGGGTCGGCCACAAGTTGCTGCGTATCGACGGGCCCATTCTCATCGGCGCCATCGCCGGTCAGCAGGCGAGTACGCCGGCGATCAGCGCCGTGGTGCAAACGGCGGACAGTGCGTTGCCGGTCGTGGGGTACACGGTGACGTACGCGCTGTCGAACGTGCTGTTGCCGCTCATGGGGCCGGCAGTGGTTTTTGTCGCTCATCAGTTTTCGCGTTAGGGCGTGCCGGCAGGGTCGGGGCAAGGCCCTGACCCCGCCGGTCGCCGTTCCCATTTTTTGACGGAGGTTCTCCCGTGGAACTCGTGCATAGCATTCTTAAACATGTCCCGGAGGTCGCGATCTTTCTATCGCTCGCCCTCGGGTACGCCATCGGGGCGATCAGGTTCGGGTCATTCCAGTTGGGCGGTGTCGGCGGTTCGCTGCTCGTGGCCGTCGTTGTCTCTCAGATCGGCATCTCAGTCGACGCGGGCGTGAAGAGCATCATGTTCGCGCTCTTCATCTACGCCGTGGGTTACGAGAGCGGTCCGCAGTTCTTTAGTTCGCTCTCGCGCAAGACGCTGCGCGAAATCGGCATGGCCGTCTTCCTTGCCGCCTCGGGGCTGGTGACGGTGCTGATCTGCGCCAAGATTTTCGGCTTCGACAAGGGGCTTGCCGCAGGTGTGGCCGGTGGCGGTCTCACGCAGTCGGCCATCATCGGCACGGCCGGCGATGCCATCTCGCGTCTGGGGCTATCGGCGGACGAGGTCAAACGTCTGCAATCGGAGGTGGCCATCGGCTATGCCGTCACGTACATCTTCGGCAGCCTCGGCGCCATCATCGTGTGCGCGTCGCTCGTACCGAAACTCATGGGCCGCACGCTCAAGGACGATGCGAAGAAAGCCGAACTCGAGATGGCCGGCGGTCAGACTGCGCTCTCGGCCGACCAGGTCGATTCGCTGCCGCCGCTCGTCGGCCGTGTCTATCGCGTGACGACCGGCGCGGGCAAGCGTGTGGTCGACGTCGAGAAGCAGTTGACCGATGGCGTGACCGTCGAGCGCTTGCGCCGCAACGGGAAGATCATCATCGCCACCGACGATCTGGTACTCGAAGCCGGCGACGACGTCATGCTCATTGGACGCCGTGAAGCGGCGACCGACGCGTGGCGTCTGTTGGGCGACGAGCAGCGTCCGTCGAGCGATCTCGACATTCCGTTGCGTATGCAGGAAGTCGTGTTCGCCCGCAAGGGCGGCAACGGCAAGACGCTCGGCGAACTGAAGGCGGGCGTAGCGCGCGACGTCAAGCACGGCGTGTATATCGCGAAGATCGCGCGGATGGGGCAGCCCGTGCCGGTGCTCGACGACACCATCGTCTATCACGGCGACGTGGTCACGCTGTATGGCGCCGACAGCGACGTGCAGCGTGCTGCGAAGGAAGCCGGTTACCCCGTCGCTTATTCGGTGAAGACCGATTATGTGTATATGGGGATCGGCATCGTGTTCGGTCTGCTGATCGGCTACATCGTGGTCAAGGTCGGCGGTATTCCGCTCACGCTGGGCAGCGGCGGCGGTGCGCTGCTCTCCGGTCTGATCTTCGGGTGGCTGCGCGGCAAGCATCCGACCTTCGGCGCGATGCCGCTCGCTGCGAGTTCGCTGCTCAAGGAGCTGGGGCTCGCGGCCTTCGTGACCTGCGTTGGTCTGTCGGCTGGCGCGCAGGCATGGCAAACCCTTCAACAGAGCGGCGTCTCGATCTTCGTCGCCGGGGTGATCGTCACGATCGTGCCGCTGCTTCTCACCTATCTGTTCGGCCGTTACGTGCTTCGCTACGACAACGTGGCCATTCTGGCCGGTGCGCTCTCAGGCTCGCGCAGCGCCAACCCGGCCTTCGGCGAAGTGCTCGACAAGGCCGAGAGCAATGTGCCGACCGTGCCGTTCGCCATTACCTACGCCATCGCCAACGTGCTGCTCACGCTGCTCGGGCCGCTGGTGGTGTCGCTGACCTGAGGTACGCAAAGGCGTCGCGTGATCGCGACGCCGTACCGCCCGACGTATTTGGTTCATTCACCCGATCGTCCGTCATTGCCCCCGCAAGACGGAATCGCGATGGGTGGTAGATGGTTGTTCATGGAGAAATTGCTATGAAATCGAAGGAACTCGACGCACTCGCCAAACTCAGCCCGTTCGAACTCAAGGACACGCTGATCGCACTCGCTCAGGACAATGCCGCACAGCGCTCGATGCTCAATGCCGGGCGCGGCAACCCGAACTTCCTCGCGCTCGAGCCGCGGCATGGCTTCTTTCAGTTGGGCCTGTTTGCACTCTCGGAAGCCGAGCGTCAGTTCACGTACATGCCCGAAGGCGTGGGCGGTATTCCGCCCGGCAAGGGCGTTGAAGCGCGCTGGCTGGATTTCGCGCGCGAGCATCAGCACGAGCCGGGGGTGAAATTCCTCGAGAAGGCGATCTCTTATATCCGTGACCAGATGGGTCTGGTCGTCGAGGACTTCCTCACGGAAATGGTGAACGGCATTCTCGGGTGTAACTACCCGGTGCCGGATCGCATGCTGCGCAACACCGAGACGATCGCCGCCAAGTATCTGCGTCACGAGATGGTCGGCCGTCATCCGTTCGTGGGCAACTTCGACCTGTTCGCGGTCGAAGGCGGCACGGCAGCCATGACGTACCTGTTCAATACGCTCAAGACCAACCACTTGCTGCAGGCCGGCGACACCATCGCGCTGGGCATGCCGATTTTCACGCCTTACATCGAAATTCCGGAACTGGCCGACTACCAGCTCCAAGAAGTGAACGTGAACGCCGATCCGGCGCTGGGCTGGCAGTATTCGAAGAAGGAACTCGACAAGCTGCTCGATCCGAAGATCAAGGCGTTCTTCCTCGTGAACCCGAGCAATCCGCCGTCGGTCAAGCTCGACGACGCGTCGCTCGATCACCTGGCCGAGATCGTCAAGAAGCGTCCCGATCTGATCATCCTGACCGACGATGTCTACGGCACGTTTGCCGACGACTTCCGCTCGCTGTTCGCGATCGCGCCGTACAACACCATCCTCGTGTATTCGTACTCGAAGTACTTCGGGGCGACGGGCTGGCGTCTGGGCGTTATCGCCACGCACGAGAAGAACCTGTTCGACGACAAGATCGCCAAGCTGTCCAAGGCGGAACGCGAAGGACTCAATGCGCGCTACGCGTCGATCACGACGGAGCCGGAGAAGCTCAAGTTCATCGACCGTCTGGTGGCAGACAGCCGCGCGGTGGCGCTCAACCATACGGCCGGGCTGTCCACGCCGCAGCAGGTGCAGATGGCGCTCTTCTCGCTGTTTTGCCTGATGGACGAGCCGGATGCCTACAAGCACGCCGTCAAGCGCATCATCCGCCGCCGCAAGACTGCGATGTATCGCGCAGCGGGCATTGCCGACGAGACCGGACCGACGGCCGTCGACTATTACAACATCCTCGACCTCGAAGTGTTGGGCACGAAGATCTACGGCAAGGGCTTCGTCGACTGGTTCATGAAGAACATCGACCCGTCTGAGGTGCTGTTCCGACTGGCCAAGGAAAGTGGCGTGGTGCTGCTGCCGGGCCGTGGCTTCGGCACGTTGCATCCGTCCGGCCGTGTGTCGCTCGCCAACCTCAACGAGCCAGACTACATCCAGATCGGCAAGACGGTGCGCAAGCTCATGGACGAGTACAACGCGCGCTTTCTCGCGGGCGGCAGCAAGGGCGGCAAGAAGAAGTAAGTCAGCCGCACTGGGCGTTGCGCATCGACTTCGGTGCCGGGTCTGATCGCCCGGCACCCGCTGGCGCCCCCTCGGTCGCCCCTTCATGGCGATCGACCATTGCCCGGGAAGCGGTTTCCCGGGCTTTTTTGTGATGTGGGAGCGATGCGGCTCGCTAGCGGTGGGAATGCGCGCAAAGTGCGTCGTAGGTGCGAAACGCGCAAGGCGGGCGTGTGATCGACGGACACCCAATAAAAATGCCCGCACGAGGCGGGCAAAAATCACTACAGGGGAAGTCACGCGATATGAGTGGCAATCGATCGAAAGAGTTCCCGGCATTTTGTGACTGGCAGCGCGTCATCCGATCGACGTAAAATAGCCCCTTGTCGCTAAAGCACCCTCCTCATGTCGGACGCGGCGCATAACGCTAGCGGATGGCATCAGTGTGGGGTGGGATTTCGGGTGTCGAATGTCGTCGGTAAATCCGGCCATGTGGAGTCGCCTCCTGCTGGCCGCGTGCCTGAGTGCCGGGATACCGGTGTTCGCGCACGCACAATCCTTGCTCTCGGATCTCAATCCGCCATGTTTTACTGAGCAGAATGCCGTGTCCTATGGTTTGTGGGATCGCGGCCTTGCGCCTCAGTATTTCGTGCCCCCTCCCGCGCCCGTCGTGCAGGACCCTGGCGCTTCATCGGACCCCATCGCCTTGTTCGCGGGGGACGATCCGAACGCCGTCGCGGCGGCCGTCGATCGCGAGGCCAGGCAACGGGCTGCCGCCGCTCAGGCGCCGCGGACGGCATCGGCGGCGCAAGCGTCGAACACCGATCCATCCCAAACGACGCCAGTCGCAGAGGACACCCCGGAAGCATCGGCCGACGCCCCCCCTGCACCACCTTCTTCTGCACCATTACCCGCTGGCGACTTTGCGGTCGCGCCGGAGTTGAGTGCTGATGGCACGGCAATTTCCGTGGTGGATCTGGATGCCGCCGCATCGGCAGCATCGGCCGCAGGCGAGCCGCCGGCCGTCGCCGACGTCGCGCCGCCGAACGCCTTCCTCGCGCGCGCCGCCTGCCTGCGCGGGCAGCCGCGCCACGAGAGTTTCGCGACGCGCAACCTGCGCATGTTGATGCGCCAGGGGCTCGTGGTGCGCGACGATTCATTGCCACTCATCGCCACGCGCAGCCGCACACCCGGCGAGGGCGCAGTAGGCTTGCAGGTGCTCAACGAGCAGCCTTATCAGTTCAACGTCGGCATGAACAACAGCGGCATGACGACCACGGGCAAGATGCAGGGCACGGCGAACCTGTTGATGAACAACCCGCTGGGCATGTACGGCAAGTTCCATACCACGTTGAGTCAGGACTTGCAGAACGCGCGTCGCGATACGACGAATCGAAATGTGACGGCCAACTACTCGTTGCCGATCGACGCGGACTGGACTGTCGGGATCACGGGCAAGACCAACGCGGCCACGGACCAGATCGCCACCGGCACCACGCAAACGCAGACGCTGCAGTGGCGCGTGCGCCGCGCGTTCGACTTCACGGCCAACGGCTCGACGGGGCTCGAGTTTCGCTACAACCGCAGTCGCACCGAAGATCCGAACGCCATCCACACCTATGACAGTTTTGCCGAGGTGGGGCTGAGCCACACGCACAATCTGGGCACGTCGAAGCTCGATGTGTCGGTGATGCAGCGATTGAACGCGCCGTGGATGCCGGCGTCGAGCGGCCCGCCGGGATGGTCGTATCGCTTCCATTCGATCGACGCGAAACTCACCGTGCCGTTCTGACGAAGTCCATCACGGTATCGAGCGATACCGTTCGCACGAGCGAAGCGGGCATGTCCGCGAAGTGCTCGCACTCCCCGAACAGAATGACGGGCTTGCCGTAATGCACGGCGAGCCCGACCTCGTCACGCGTGCCGTGATTGCCGGGCAGCGCGACGATGACGTCGCTCGAGAGCACATTGATGTGATTGCGCGAGAGCGTGCCGGCCGGCGCGTCGGGCAAATGGCGTGGCAACGGACTCACGATAGGCACTTCCACGAACGGATTCGGATAGCCGGGCAGCGGACGGAACGTCGGGGCTGTGCCATCTTCACCGACGGCCTCGGTCGGCACGACACCGATACTGCGTCCTATACGTATACGCTGCGGAACGGCGCAAAAGGCTTCGCTCACGCTAGTCATTACGCCTTGCCCCCCGCCGGTGAGCAGGTGGTAACCGGCGAGCGCGAGTGCACGTCCGAGCGGCGCAGCAAGTTCGGTCCACGGCTGTTTGCCGGAGCCCATGACACCAACGGTTTTGGGACGCAGAGCAGAGGTCATATCGGAAGGCGGGCCAGAGCGCTGCCGATGATAAACGAATTTGCGTCGACGCATTGAGCACGACGGGACGGGGTGGGAACGGGAGGAAGTCAAGCCGGCCTGGCAGCGCGAATCGTTCAGGCAAAAAAAACCCGCCGGATGGGCGGGTGAGGAAGCAGGCCTCCCACGGGGAAGTGAAAGCCTGGTCTCGCGAGGTGTTTGCGAGACCCGTGTAGTATCGTGATCCGAACGTCTGTTGGCTATGGGTCAAGTCCTAAAGTCCATGTCAGACACTTTCCATTTCCGTTTCTTAACCTTTCTGACGCTTACGGGGCGATAGATGACCGAACCGATCGATACTACACCGGCCAACGCTGCCCAGATCACCGCCATGCAGGCATTGCGCGCGGCACTGCTCTCCCAACACAAGGTGCTGATTGCCAATGACCGCCAGCAATACGAAGCCGTCTTCGGGCCGGTGCCGACGGGACGCTTCGTGCAATTGCTGACGGAAGATGCCTGGTTCCGCTGGCTGGATCCGCTTTCGCGTCTGATCGTCGCGCTCGACGAGTGGCTCGAGCAGACGCCTCCGTTGGCCGAGGCGGGCATTGCGCTGGCCGATGAAGCCGCCAAGCTGTTCCGCAACGCCGACGCCGAGTTCGGCGAGCGCTACCGGCTGGCCTTGCAGCAGGCGCCCGACGCGGTGCTTGGCCAGCGTCAGGTCGTCGTGGCGCTGCGCGGCGTGCCGCAGTCACCGCCCGATGCGACGGGACAGACCGGCACGCCAATCGGGCAGGACGCCGATGGGGCGGCAAACAAGGGGAATGGCGCTTGAGCAGGGAGGGGGCAGACCGTCAAGCCGAATATTTGTTCCGGCGCTGACCGTTTTTTGGGCAATGATCTTGACAGCCCCTGTTCACGGGGCCTTCGAGAAGGTGGGGGCGGGTTATCCAGTAGGTTATCCACAAAGGGTGTGGACAACTTTCACCCTGGCAGTCCATGGCCGCCGGTCTCCTCACCTGCGATGTCCGAATCGGTGCCCGAAGCAACGGCTCGCTCGTTTTGTCAGAGACAGCGAGCGATCGAGATGACTGTCACTCCCGTCGTGTCGCTTAGCCGCGTGGCCAGAGTTCGGCGCGATGTGCCGTAATCGCCGCCACGACAATCTCGCGCATGCCATGCCCATCGGTGGCTTCGAGATGCTCGAGAATCGTCATGCGCATGCGCGGGGCCCAGAAGCGCCGCAGGTGGCCTGCAATGTTCTCGAGCGCCTCGCCGCGGTCGGGCATTGTCTCGAAGAAGTCCCCGATCTGATTGGCCATCTTGACCAGGTTGTCGGTGTCCATGATCTGTTCTGTCCCCTGAGTTCGTTCTCTGCCGTGTGATGCCGTGTGGTGTTCTGCGTGGCGTGGCCAATCTCGCGTCCGCCGCACCGTCTTCTGGCGTTAGACGGTGAAGCCCGCCGGAGCCCTCCGGCGCTGGACGCGGATTGTCTGTCACCGCGCCGCTTCGTAGATATCGCAGACCTCGCGGACATCCGGCAAAGCGGCGCGCGTTGCTTCCTTCGACAACTTAGCCCGGACTCGCTTCCGTCGTGCTATGCGCGTGTCCGAGGAACGCCTCCTGCTGACGGTTGAAGTCCGAGTACTGACGCTGCCATTCCGACGGTTGCGCCACCGGTGTGACCTGCACTGCCGTCACCTTGTACTCGGGGCAATTCGTCGCCCAGTCGGAGTTGTCGGTGGTGATGACGTTTGCGCCCGACTCCGGGAAGTGGAACGTCGTGTACACCACGCCCGGCTGCACGCGCTCGCTCACGACGGCGCGCAATACCGTCTCGCCGGCACGACTCTGAATGCCGACCCAGTCGCCGTCCTTCACGCCGCGCTCTTCGGCATCGTGCGGATGGATTTCGAGGCGGTCTTCGTCGTGCCAATGGACGTTGTCGGTGCGACGCGTCTGCGCGCCGACGTTGTATTGCGACAAAATCCGGCCGGTCGTGAGGATAAGCGGGAAACGGCGTGTGACCTTTTCGTCCGTCGGCACGTATTGCGTGATGAGGAACTTGCCTTTGCCGCGCACGAATTCGTCGATGTGCATGACGGGCGTGCCTTCCGGCGCGGCTTCGTTACACGGCCACTGCACGCTGCCCAGACGGTCGAGCTTCTCGTAGCTCACACCCGTGAACGTCGGCGTGAGTCGGGCGATCTCGTCCATGATCTCCGACGGATGCGAGTAGTTCATCTCGTAGCCCAGACGCTTGGCCAATTGGATCGTCACTTCCCAGTCGGCGTAACCGGCGCGCGGCGGCATGACCTGACGCACGCGTGAGATGCGGCGCTCTGCGTTGGTGAACGTGCCGTCCTTTTCGAGGAACGATGAGCCCGGCAGCAGCACGTGCGCATACTTCGCCGTCTCGTTCAGGAAGATGTCCTGCACGACGATGCACTCCATTTGTTCGAGTGCGTGGGTCACGTGTTGCGTGTTCGGGTCGGACTGCACGATGTCCTCGCCCTGGCAGTACAGACCCATGAAGGTGCCGGCGAGCGCTGCATCGAACATGTTCGGGATGCGCAGACCCGGTTCGGATTGCAACTCGACACCCCATTCGGCTTCGAACAGCGCACGGGCGCTTGAGTCCGACACGTGACGATAGCCGGGCAGTTCGTGCGGGAACGCGCCCATGTCGCACGAGCCTTGCACGTTGTTCTGACCGCGCAGCGGGTTCACGCCCACGCCCTCACGGCCGATGTTGCCGGTGGCCATGGCGAGGTTGGCGATGCCGATCACCGTCGTGGAGCCTTGTGCATGCTCCGTCACACCGAGACCGTAATAAATCGCCGCGTTGCCGCCTGTCGCGTACAGGCGCGCCGCACTGCGCACGAGATGCGCGGGCACACCAGTATGAGCCTCGGTAGCTTCGGGCGAGTTCTCGGCGCGGGTGATGAAATCACGCCACTGCTCGAACGCGCGATCCTCGCAGCGCTGCGCGATGAACGCATCGGCCATCAGGCCTTCCGTCACGATGACGTGCGCGAGTGCGTTGATGATCGCCACGTTCGTGCCCGGGCGCAGTTGCAGGTGATAGTCGGCCTTGATGTGCGGGCTCTTGACCAGATCGATGCGGCGCGGGTCGATCACGATCAGCTTGGCGCCTTCGCGCAGACGCTTCTTCATGCGCGAGCCGAACACCGGGTGGCCGTCGGTCGGGTTCGCGCCCATCACGAGGATCACATCCGACTGCTCGACAGACTTGAACGTCTGCGTGCCGGCCGATTCGCCGATGGTTGCCTTCAGGCCGTAGCCGGTCGGCGAGTGGCACACCCGTGCGCAGGTGTCGACATTGTTGTTGCCGAACGCGGCGCGCACGAGCTTCTGGACCAGATAGTCTTCTTCGTTCGTGCAGCGCGACGACACCAGACCGCCGATCGAGTCGCGCCCGTATTTGGCCTGAATGCGCTTGAACTCCGACGCCGCATAGTCGAGCGCTTCGTCCCACGACACTTCCTGCCACGGGTCGGTGATCGTCTTGCGAATTTTCGGCGTCAGGATACGGTCCTTGTGCGTGGCATAGCCCCAGGCAAAGCGGCCCTTCACGCAGGCGTGCCCTTCGTTGGCCTGTCCGTCCTTGTGCGGCACCATGCGCACGACTTCGTTACCCTTCATCTCCGCCTTGAACGAGCAACCCACGCCGCAATAGGCGCAAGTGGTGATCTTGGCGTGCTCGGCCTGACCGAGATGGATGACCGACTTTTCCTGCAATGTCGCGGTCGGGCAAGCGGCCACGCAGGCACCGCACGACACGCACTCCGAATCCATGAACGGCTGATCCTGACCCGGCGAGACGCGGGCTTCGAAGCCGCGGCCCGAGATCGTCAGCGCGAACGTGCCCTGCGTTTCTTCGCAGGCGCGCACGCACCGGTTGCAGACGATGCACTTCGAGGCGTCGTAGGTGAAGTACGGGTTCGATTCGTCTTTCTGTGTGTCGAAGTGATTGGCGCCATCGAAGCCGTAGCGCACTTCGCGCAGGCCCGTCACGCCCGCCATGTCCTGCAGCTCGCAGTCGCCGTTGGCCGCGCAAGTCAGGCAGTCGAGCGGGTGATCGGAGATATACAGCTCCATCACGCCTTTGCGCAGTTCTTGCAGCTTCGGGGATTGCGTGCGCACCTTCATGCCGGGCTCGACGGGCGTCGTGCACGACGCCGGGAAGCCGCGACGGCCTTCGATCTCGACGAGGCAGAGGCGGCAGGAACCGAACGGCTCGAGCGAGTCGGTGGCGCACAGCTTGGGTACGTTCACGCCGCCTTCGGAGGCAGCGCGCATGATCGAGGTGCCCGCGGGCACGGTGATCTGTTCGCCGTCGATCTCCAGCGTGACTTCCTTCGTCGATTCGCGGCGCGGGGTGCCGTAATCCTTATCAAACATCGGGTCCATCATGGTGGGCACTCTCCTAGGCGGCCTTGGTCGGCAGATTCGACGGTTCGGCCGCGCCGAAGTCTTCGGGGAAATGATTCAACGCAGACAGCACGGGGTAGGGCGTCATGCCGCCCATGGCGCACAGCGAACCCGCGAGCATCGTGTCGCACAGGTCGCGCAGCAGCTTGATCTGCTTGGGACGGTCGCGGCCGTCGATGATCCGGTCCATCACTTCGACGCCACGCGTCGAGCCGATACGGCACGGCGTGCACTTGCCGCACGATTCGATGGTGCAGAACTCCATGGCATAGCGCGCGAGCCTGGCCAGATCGACGGTGTCGTCGTGTGCCACGATGCCGCCGTGGCCGAGCACGGCCCAGAGGGCGGCGAACGCTTCATAGTCGAGCGGCGTATCCCATTGCGATTCGGGCAGATACGAGCCGAGCGGCCCCCCTACCTGTACCGCGCGCAGTGGCCGGCCGGTGATGGCGCCGCCGCCGTAGTCGTACAGGATTTCACGCAGCGTCACACCGAACGCCTTCTCGATGAGACCGCCGTATTTGATATTGCCGGCGAGTTGGATGGGCAACGTGCCGCGCGAGCGTCCCATGCCGAAGTTCTTGTAGAACTCTGCGCCGCGATCCATGATGATCGGCACCGAGGCGAGCGAAATCACGTTGTTGATGACCGTCGGCAGGCCGAACAGACCTTCGATGGCGGGCAGCGGCGGCTTGGCGCGCACTACGCCGCGCTTGCCTTCCAGGCTTTCGAGCAATGCGGTCTCTTCGCCGCAGACATACGCTCCTGCCGCCTTGCGGACTTCGAGATGGAACGTATGCCCCGAGCCCAGAATGTTCTCGCCGAGGTAGCCTGCCTTGTTGGCGTTGACGATGGCCTCGGCCAGCACGTCGATGGCGTGCGGATACTCGCTGCGCACATAGATGTAGCCGCGCGTGGCGCCCACGGCGATACCGGCAATCGTCATGCCCTCCACGAGGACCAACGGATCGCCTTCCATCAACATGCGGTCGGCGAACGTGCCGGAATCGCCTTCGTCGGCGTTACATACGATGTATTTCTGTGCGGCCGGTGTGTTCAGCACCGTCTTCCACTTGATGCCCGTCGGGAACGCCGCGCCGCCGCGACCGCGCAGGCCGGACTCGGTCACTTGCGCGACGATGGCTGCGCCGTCCAGCGCGAGCGCGTTGCGCAGGCCGCGATAACCGTCGTGAGCCACGTAATCATCGACCGAAACGGGATCGGTGATGCCTACGCGGGCGAACGTCAGACGTTCCTGCTTCTTGAAATACGGGATCTCTTCGGTCAGCCCAAGGGCGAGCGGATGATCGCCGCCGGCCGTGACGTTGGCGTCGAGCAGGCCGGGCACGTCGTCGACATCGACCGGTCCGTAGGCGACGCGCCCGGCGGGCGTGACGACTTCAAGCAGCGGTTCGAGCCAGAGCATGCCGCGCGTGCCGTTGCGTACCAGCTCGATATCGAGGCCGCGCTGCGCGGCTTGCGCCGTAATGGCTTCGGCAACTTCGTCGGCGCCGAGTGCGAGGGCGGCGGAGTCGCGCGGCAGATAAAGCCGCACCTTGCCGGGCGTCTTGGCGGGAGTAGAGGCTTGGCTCATGCGGCATCCTTGGCGCGGGCGACCAGACGGTCGAATTTCTCGGGGGTGACGCGCGCGTGCAGCTTGTCGTCGATCGTGATGGCGGGTGACGTCGCGCACTGGCCAAGGCAGTACACCGGCTCGAGCGAGACATCGCCGCAATGACTGTGCATGGTGCAGCCCAGCACCCGTTCCGCATGGGCCACGAGTGCGTCGGCGCCCATGCTCTGACACGCCTCGGCACGGCAGATCTGCACGACGTGACGCGTCGGCGCGCTGGTGCGGAAGTGGTGATAGAACGTGATCACGCCATGCACTTCGGCGCGAGAGAGATTGAGAGCGTCGGCGATGACAGGCACGGCATCCGGGGGTACGTAGCCGAAAGCTTCCTGAACGTCATGGAGGATCGGCAGAAGGGGGCCTTCCTGAGCCGCATGAACGTCCAGAATCGCTTGCACCGTCGCGATGGAAAAAGCCTCGCGCATGGCTGTTGTCTCCTGTTTGGCACACCGTGGGGAACGGTGCGCCTGAGGGTATGGGTTTATGTTCTTGTCCTGCCCCGGGGCGAGAGGCCCAATGGTCACATCCGGCGACGCTGCTCGGGTCTAGCGATCAGCGCGGCACCGGAAGAGCGTGCGGCACATAGCCCCCACCATATGCCGCACGGGCTCGGCCTCTCGCCCGTTGCTGACTTCCGTCAATCTTCGTCAAAGCTTTAGTACTGCGACTCGACAACCCCGCGCCGCGCTTCGATTCGCCCGATGGGCGGCGGCGCTTCGTCACACGTTCCCGGTCGCTTGGCAGGCCTGCGCCGGCTGTGTGGCGAAGCATCAGTATGTGAAACACGATATATGATATACGGTATACTTGCAATAGATCGAAGCCCGGTTTGGGAGGCTCGTTTACCCGAATTGGGGAGGGCAGAGATAAGAGGTGCGGCGCCATGCGCGCGAAGGAAGGGAGATGCGCAGGGTGGACGGGCAAAGAAAAAGCCAGCGACATTCGCATGTCACTGGCTTTTTTACGGCAGCGTCCGTTGCCGGACCGGATGCAGCGGCTGACCTTACTCGAGGAAGTCGCAGTGTTCTTCCACGAAGGCGGCCAGGCCCAGCGTGTGGTCGCGTGCGAGTTTCTCGGCGAGTTCGGTGTCGCGCTTCTCGAGTGCAGTGATGATCTTAAGGTGATCGACAATCGAGCGGGCGGCCCGATCGTTTTGAGCAATCGTCACCTTGCGGATGGCGCGCACGTGAATGAACAGGTTCTTGATCGTATTGGCAATGGCTTGCGAGCCACCAAGATTGATCAGGGCCTGATGGAAGTCGATGTTCGCGTCCGAATACTCTTCGATATGATCGGTCGGTGGTGCATTGACGAACTCATCGAACAGGTGACGTAGCTTGGCGATTTCTTCATCGCTCGCATGCAACGTGGCCAACCGCGCGGACATCCCTTCGAGGGCGGCCCACATCTGGATCATTTCAACGATTTCACGCTTGGTCTTGCGGATGATGAAAATGCCGCGGCGCGGTACCGTGCGCAGGAAGCCTTCTTGTTCCAGCAGGGTCATGGCTTCGCGAATCGGGGTGCGCGAAACGCCGAGCACCTGGATGAGCTGACGCTCGTCCAGGCGAATCTCTTCCTTCTGGTTATAGATATCGGCGTCGGCGATGGCTTTTTTCAGCAGCGCATACGCCTGATTGCGAAAACTCGTGGTGGTGTCGATCGGCTCCAGCGCGAGCGGAGTCACGCGCACCGGAGTTGGGGTGATCAGGGACATGCAATAGTCTCCTAGGTATTACGGCCCCTTCAGAGGCGCAATGCTTGCTGCCCCACGATGGTTGCCGACTTTGTGACGAGTTTACCCGATTCATTTGCCTGCGTGGTTTCCGCCAGGTACGCGAAACGGCCGTTCTGTTCGGACTTTTCGAGCATCGAGGCCGGCAGGGCGACGAAGAGGTGAACCATCGCAACACCGGCGGCAAGTGCGGAAGCAAGGGCAAGCAAAGTAAGCGCAGCGACTAACATGGTGACACTCCTGATAAACGGTTAACGGTCGTAATGTGGGGGAGAACTTGCTTTGCATTGTATGTCGCGCCGCAACAAGTCTCAAGATATACCACATACCGAATATCAAAATTTATCGTTTTTCGGGACGTTCTTTACGTCACTCTGCCTGTCCGTCGCCCGGAGTTGTCTCTTTTTCCGATAGTGTTCCTTGGGTCGATGATGGCGGTGTACCTCCTGGGATGTCCGTCAGGCTTGCGTTAGTGTGGATTTCGGGACGCGGGTGGCGTGCTCGATTTTCGAGGGAAGCGGTCATGCCTCCTTGCTGTGGCAAATCAACGTTATTGCGTTGCCGCGAAACCACATCCGGTGTGGTTTGCCTCAGCCGGATAAGCCGAGGGTCTCCGGCAAAAAATCGGCCGCGACCGGAGAACCGGCGGCGGCACGTTTGAGCGGCTGCGGGGCAGGGCGGCAGCGCGAACCGTTTCGCCGGTCGCGCCGACCATTTTTCCGTTCTCTCTATATAGAGAGAGAACCGCTGAATCCGGCGAGGCACAGTCGCGTGCCCCGCACTACGCCGTCTCGAAGCAACGGCGTCCGGTTCAGGCCGCCTTGGCCAATCGCTCCTGCGCGGCGGCGACCGCATCGGGCTGCGTCATGAACTCGCGCTGTTGAATGAGGGCGAGCACTACGTCGAGCGTTGGCGTCGGCACACCGGCGAGGCGTCCCATTTCCTGGACGACGGAGACAAGCGGATCGATTTCCATTGCGCGGCCGCGCTCGAGATCCTGGAGCATCGACGTCTTGTGCGCGCCGACAGCGCCCGCACCGTTGATGCGGCGCTCGACGTCAACGCGAAAGTGCACCCCGAACTTATCGCCGATCGCCTTGGCTTCGAGCATCATGGCGCGCGCGATGGCGCGCGTGCCCGGATCGCTGGCAATGATGTCGAGCGTGCCGTGCGTGAGTGCCGAAATCGGGTTGAAGCAGAGATTGCCCCAGAGCTTGAGCCAGATTTCATCGCGGATGTTCTCGCGAATGGGAGCGTCGAGTCCGCCGGCAATCATCAATTGCGAGAGCTTCTCCACGCGCTCGGTACGCTCGCCGCTGGCTTCGCCCAGCGGAAACTTATTCCCGTAGACATGCTGGATCACGCCCGGCGCAACCACTTCCGTGGCCGGGTAGACGACGCAGCCAATGGCGCGCTCCGGTCCGAGCTGACGCCACTGGCGGCCGCCCGGGTCGATGCTCTCCAGCGTCGTGCCCTCGAGCGCGCCGCCGTGCTTATAGAAGTACCAGTAGGGGATGCCGTTCACGGCCGTGACGACGGCCGTGTTCGGGCCGATCAAAGGCTGCATCGCGTCGAGTACCGCAGGGACCGAGTGGGCTTTCAGGGCGATGATCACGTAATCCTGCGGACCGAGTTCGCGCGGGTCGTCCGTGCAACGCAACTGGGCGACGCGTTCCTCGCCATCGATCAGCAGTTTGAGTCCGTGCTCGCGCATGGCGCTCAGGTGCGGGCCACGCGCCACCAGACTGACATCGGCTCCGGCGCGCGCGAGTTGCACGCCGAGATAGCCACCGATGGCACCGGCGCCATAGATGCAAATCTTCATGAAGTCTCTCCCTCCAAAGGTCAATCGAAACCTGGGCCTGGTACTGGCCGTTTATTTTTCTAATACCAAATGTTGTATATCGTATATCACAAGGAAGGCAGCGCCAAGCATTCTGGGCGCGACGAGCGTCATGGTTTCCCCGCAGATGCGCGAGAAATCGCGGTCCCGATGTGTGAGCCTGACCGGCATGAAAGGCACCGCCGAAATCGTCCCCCCGCGTCTGATGAGCGAATTATTACGGTGTATTACAGCGATGCCGGGGGATTGAGGAAATCGAGTTGTTGTGAGTAAAACTAACAAAAATATCGTCTTGTGCTGGTTTTGAAAAATAGCAAGGAGGCCGATGTAAAAAGGCTGCGCGCCTTATCTGGCAGGCTTCGTGGATCAGGTTAACTCCTTAGTGTTTTCGCATTGCGTTGTTGCGCCGCTCCGTCCTACAGTGGCGTTACTGTATCTAGCCGCCACTTAGGACAGTGCCTCGCGTGCCGTAGTTGTTTTCGCTGCAATGGACGAAAACGACTTCGGCACGCGAGGAGGAAAGCGAGGACAGCAATAAATTAGTGTTGACTTATATCTGATATATCGTATATTTCGTTCGGTATATTTGCGGGGAAAAGCAAGAGTCCCCGTAAGCATCAGAGACAAGTCGACGAGGCGAAGACCTCGTAAAGCATACCCAGGGGGCACAGATCCCATCCGGAAGGTGTTGTTGTTGTGAAGCTGCCAAACAACTGGAAACCGATGGAGGAGGTACAAGTGGAGACGACAAATCAACACGGTAAGCAATCCGTGTTCGCGAGCCCTTGGGTTCAGCTCGTGTTCGGCGTGATTTGCATGGCGATGATCGCCAATCTGCAGTATGGGTGGACGCTGTTCGTCAACCCGATCGATGAGAAGTATCACTGGGGCCGTACGGCCATTCAGGTCGCTTTCACGATTTTCGTCGTGACTGAGACTTGGCTGGTGCCGATCGAAGGGTATCTGGTCGACAAGTTCGGCCCGCGCCCGGTGGTGGTCGGGGGTGGTCTGTTGTGCGGTATTGCGTGGGTGTTGAATGCGTATGCATCCTCGCTGCCGATGTTGTATTTCGCAGCGGCGGTGGGCGGCGTGGGTGCCGGTGCGGTGTATGGCACCTGCGTGGGTAACGCGCTGAAGTGGTTCCCGGATCGTCGCGGTCTTGCCGCGGGCATTACCGCTGCCGGTTTCGGCGCCGGTTCGGCACTGACCGTGGTACCGATCGCCAACATGATCAAGTCCAGCGGCTACGAGAACACCTTCCTGACCTTCGGGCTGGGGCAGGGGATCATCGTGCTGGTGCTGGGTCTGGCGCTCGCCAGTCCGCCTGCATCGATCGAAGCACTCAAGAAGCTGGCCCCGGGCGCCATGCGCTACAACGCCAAGCCGACGGAAGTCATGCGCTCCCCGGTGTTCTGGCTGATGTATCTGATGTTCGTGCTGATGGCCGCCGGCGGTCTGATGGCAACGGCACAGCTCGGCCCGATCGCCAAGGACTACGGTCTGGATCAGGCACCTGTCTCGCTTCTGGGTCTCACACTGCCCGCACTCACCTTCGCACTGGCCATCGACCGTGTGCTCAACGGGGTGACGCGTCCGGTGTTCGGCTGGATATCGGACAAGATCGGTCGCGAAAACACGATGTTCATCGCCTTTGCGATGGAAGCCGTGGGGATCTACGCACTGGCGAAGTATGGCCAGCACCCGGTGGCCTTCGTGCTGCTGACTGGCCTGGTGTTCTTCGCCTGGGGCGAGATCTACAGCTTGTTCCCGGCGACCTGCGCCGACACGTATGGCTCGAAGTATGCCGCCACCAACGCGGGGATGCTGTACACCGCGAAGGGGACCGCCGCTTTGCTGGTGCCCTTCTCAAGTGTCATCACCTCGATGACCGGTAGCTGGCAGGCCGTGTTCATGGTCGCCTGTGCCATGAACGCCTTCGCCGCCTTCCTTGCCTTGTTCGTCCTCAAGCCGATGCGTGCCCGTCTGGCACAGCGTTACGCCAGTGACTTCAAGGAGCAATCCAGTGAGCCGGTCGTGAAAGCTGCGGATCTGAGCCGCAGCACCACGTAACGCGCACTGACTAAGCGAAGACGCAGACTGGCTGGCTTGATTAGCGAAATGTTTGACCGGCGTGCAATCCGTGCCCTCGCGGGCCCGGTTGCACGACCGGATGAGCAAGTAGAGAAGCAGTACAGGAATACCCACTAATCGTCAGACAAGACGACGCAACACTGAAACCGGAAAATTTGGAGGAGAGAATTATGTCCATTGCGATGACCGTGCCAGTCGGCAAGGCGGAAAACGACACCGCGGGCGACACGCTCAAAGACACCAGCCGACACGCGAACATCGTGTCCGAGGCAGAAACGACGGATGGTTTTCATCTGGTCATCGATGCCCTGAAAGCGAACGACATCGACACCATCTTCGGTCTGGTGGGGATTCCCATCACCGATCTGGCTCGCCTCGCGCAAGCCGAAGGCATGCGTTTCATCGGCTTCCGCCACGAACAGCATGCCGGCCACGCGGCCGCTATCGCCGGCTTCATGACGCAAAAGCCCGGCATCTGCCTGACCGTCTCCGCCCCTGGCTTCCTGAATGGCCTGACGGCACTCGCCAACGCGACCACCAATTGCTTCCCGATGATCCTGATCAGCGGTTCGAGCGAACGTGAGATCGTCGATCTGCAGCAGGGCGACTACGAAGAAATGGACCAACTCAATGCGGCCAAGCCGTATTGCAAGGCCGCATACCGCGTGCTGCACGCCGAAGATATCGGTGTTGGCCTGGCTCGCGCGATCCGCGCGGCCGTGTCGGGCCGTCCGGGCGGCGTCTATCTGGATCTGCCGGCCAAGCTGCTCGCGCAGACCATCGACGCTCAAAAGGCGAAGGACTCGCTGATTCGCGTGATCGACGCCGCACCGCGTCAGATCCCCGCGCCGGATGCCGTCCAGCGCGCGCTTGACGTCATCAAGGGCGCCAAGCGTCCGCTGATTCTGCTGGGCAAGGGCGCGGCCTACGCGCAGGCCGACGCCGACATTCGTGCCCTCATCGAGAAGACCGGCATTCCATATCTGCCGATGTCGATGGCCAAGGGGCTGCTGCCCGACACGCATGAGCAATCGGCATCGGCCGCGCGCTCGTTCGTGTTGCAAGAGGCCGATGTCGTCGTGCTGATCGGTGCGCGCCTGAACTGGCTGCTCGCCCACGGCAAGGGCAAGACGTGGGGCTCGGCACCGAAGAAGTTCGTGCAGATCGATATCTCGCCGACGGAAATCGACAGCAACGTCGCGATTGCCGCGCCGGTTATCGGCGACATCGGTTCGTGCGTGTCGGCATTGCTCGCGGGCGTTGACAGCAAGTTCGGCAAGCCGTCCGCCGAGTGGACGGGCGCCATTGCAGAGCGCAAGAGCAAGAACCTGGCCAAGATGGCGGCAACGCTTGCCCAGAACCCGTCGCCGATGAACTTCCACAGTGCACTTGGCGCGATTCGCGACGTGCTCAAGCAGCATCCGGACATCAACCTCGTCAACGAAGGCGCGAACACGCTCGACTACGCGCGGGCCATCATCGACCAGTACCAGCCGCGCAAGCGCTTCGACTCGGGTACCTGGGGCGTGATGGGCATCGGCATGGGCTTCGCCATCGGCGCTGCTGTGACGAGCGGCCAGCCGGTCGTCGCCATCGAAGGTGACAGCGCGTTCGGCTTCAGCGGCATGGAACTCGAAACCATCTGCCGTTACGAGCTGCCGGTGACCACCATCATCTTCAACAACAACGGCGTGTATCGCGGCACCGACGTCAATCCGACGGGCGGCAAGGACGTGGCGCCGACCGTGTTCGTGAAGGGCGCGCGCTACGACAAGATGATCGAAGCCTTCGGTGGCGTTGGCTACAACGTCACCACGCCGGAAGAACTGACGAAGGCGCTGAAGGAAGCCATCGCGGCAGGCAAGCCGGCCCTCATCAATGCCGTCATCGACGAAGCCGCGGGCACCGAAAGCGGTCGTCTGACGAACCTGAATCCGCAAAGCGCGGCGATGAAAAAGTAATCCGAGTCAATCAAGGAGACATGACATGAGCAAACCCCTCGAAGGTATCAAGATCATCGACTTCACGCACGTGCAAGCCGGCCCCGCCTGCACGCAGTTGCTGGCCTGGTTCGGTGCGGACGTCATCAAGGTGGAGCGCCCCGGATCGGGCGACGTCACGCGTAGCCAACTGCGCGACATCCCCGACGCCGATGCCTTGTACTTCACGATGCTCAACAGCAACAAGCGCTCGTTGACGCTGGATACGAAGACGCCGGAAGGCAAGGAAGTGCTCGAGAAGCTGGTGAAGGAATCGGACGTGCTCGTCGAGAACTTCGCACCGGGCGCCCTCGATCGCATGGGCTTCACGTGGGAGCGTCTGAACGAACTGAACCCGAAGCTGATCGTCGCATCGGTCAAGGGCTTCTCGGACGGCCACCACTACGACGACCTGAAGGTCTACGAGAACGTGGCGCAGTGCGCCGGCGGCGCCGCCTCGACGACCGGTTTCTGGGACGGTCCCCCGACGGTGTCGGCTGCTGCACTCGGCGACAGCAACACCGGTATGCACCTGGCCATCGGTATTCTGACGGCACTCATCGGCCGTGGCCAGACGGGCCGCGGTCAGAAGGTGGCCGTCTCGATGCAGGATTCGGTTATCAACCTGTGCCGCGTGAAGCTGCGCGACCAACAGCGTCTGGACCGTGTCGGTTACCTCGAAGAGTATCCGCAGTACCCGCATGGCGAATTCAGCGATGTGGTGCCGCGCGGCGGTAACGCGGGCGGTGGCGGTCAGCCGGGCTGGGTGCTCAAGTGCAAGGGCTGGGAGACGGACCCGAACGCGTACATCTACTTCACGATTCAGGGTCACGCCTGGGAGCCGATCTGCCGCGCGCTGGGCAAACCGGAATGGATCAGCGATCCGAACTACGCCACGGCGCAGGCGCGTCAGCCGCACATCTTCGACATCTTCGCGACCATCGAAGCCTGGCTGGCCGACAAGACGAAGTACGAAGCCGTGGACATCCTGCGCAAGTTCGACATTCCTTGCGCTCCGGTGCTGTCGATGAAGGAAATCGCGAACGACCCGTCGCTGCGCGCCTCGGGCACGATCGTGGAAGTGCCGCACAAGGAACGTGGTACGTACCTGACCGTTGGCAGCCCGATCAAGTTCTCGGGCCTGAAGCCGGAAATCACGGGCTCGCCGCTGCTGGGTGAACACACCGACGAGATCCTGTCCGAGCTGGGTTACAGCAAGGATCAGATCGCGAACCTGCATACGTCGCGCTCGGTGTAAATTCCGCTCGCAGACGGTGCGTCGCATGCGCCAAAGCCGCCCTCGGGCGGTGGCGGTGCCTGCGCGCCCGCGAAGGGGTTCATGGGTGCGGCTCTGCTCGGAGCGGGCACCCATTTTTATTTTCGGGACGGTGCTGTCCTCTAATTGATGTAATTTATTGGCATGTTTGGCAGCCATGTCAGGCGCATTCCCCACAAGAGCATTGGAGACATCATGAGTGCATCCGTCGACGTCAGTCAGTTGGTACAGGTGGTGGGCGACGCCATCGTCGTGGCCGACCCGCAGAACATCATCACGCTCTGGAATTCCGGTGCACAGAAGATGTTCGGCTTCTCGGCGGCCGAGGCGGTAGGGCAGCCGCTGGACATCATCATTCCCGAGCGGCTGCGCGCACGTCACAACGAAGGCTATGCCAAGACGATGGACACGGGCCAGACCAAGTACGGCAGCGACCTGTTGAAAGTGCCCGCTGCGCATAAGGACGGCCGTGCCATGTCGATTGCGTTCACGGTGGCGCTGCTGCATGGCGCCGGCGGCGAAGTGACCGGCATCGTCGCTGTGATTCGCGACGAGACGGCGCGCTTCCAGGAGGACCGGCAATTGCGCAAGCGCGTGGCGGAACTGGAGGCGAAGTTGGCGGCAACGGCAGGCTGATCGCCCGGACGCACCCGGCAGCGACCGAGCGTCACCCGGAAGTCAATGAAGCACCGATTTGCGACCCTCCATGGAGAGGCGAGCGAATCGGTGCTTTTTTGTTTCTCGGGCGATGACAGTGCGCTGGTCAGGACTTTTTGAGTATTTTGTATTCAATATATTAAAAGTAGCTTTAGTGAATACTTCCCGCCGACGGTTGAATCTGGGGGCCGCGGCGCATGCCTGTAAACCCGTAGGCGGGGTGCTTCACGCATGCGGTGTTGCACCGCATTTTCCCTTTATTCATGCGGGTTTTGACCATTTCTGACGCCTCGACATCGCGAAACGGCCAATGGCATAGGCAACAAAAAGCCGTTGATAAAATATCGTGTATGAAATACCGTATATCACAATAATGGATCAGCGACAGGCGGGGCGCCCGAAGCGGCGACGGCCTTCGTGAGATCCCGCGAGGCCCGCGTACCGATTCGTTTCGCATACCAATTACATAAACGCCGTCGCATCAGGAGGAGACAAACCATGTTCACCGTCGCCAGCTTCCGGCACGAAGCCAGCCCCACGTGTGGCGCACACGCACAGCAGACACCGGCGTGTGCCGCGAGCCAATTTTCGGTGTACGTCCCGGGCGCAAGTGCCCAGGCTGCCTGCTGAACGGAGACGACCATGGGCAAGGCACTCGAAGGTGTGCGCATTCTCGACTTCACGCACGTGCAGTCCGGTCCGACCTGCACGCAGTTGCTGGCTTGGTTCGGCGCCGACGTGATCAAGATCGAACGCGCCGGACATGGCGACGTCACGCGCGATCAACTGCGTGACATTCCCGACGCGGACAGCCTCTACTTCACGATGCTCAACAGCAACAAGCGTTCGATCACGCTCGATACCAAGCACCCCGAAGGCAAGGCGGTGCTCGAGCGCATGATTCGCGACTGCGACGTGCTCGTGGAGAACTTCGCACCCGGTGCGCTCGATCGCATGGGCTTCACGTGGGAGCACATCCACGCGCTGAACCCGCGCATGATCGTGGCGTCGGTCAAGGGCTTCGGCCCCGGTCCGTATCAGGACTGCAAGGTCTACGAAAACGTGGCGCAGTGCGTGGGCGGTGCGGCATCGACGACCGGCTTCGACGATGGCCCGCCCATGGTGACGGGAGCGCAGATCGGCGACTCCGGCACGGGCTTGCACCTGGCGCTGGGTATCGTCACGGCGCTGTATCAGCGCACGATGACGGGGCAGGGGCAGCGCGTGCTGACCGCGATGCAGGACGGCGTGCTGAATCTGTGTCGTGTGAAGCTGCGCGATCAACAGCGTTTGGAGCGTGCGCGAGTGATGGAAGAGTATCCGCAGTTCCCGAACGGTCAGTTCGGCGATGCGGTGCCGCGTGCCGGCAACGCGTCGGGCGGTGGTCAGCCGGGTTGGATTCTCAAGTGCCAGGGCTGGGAGACGGACCCGAACGCGTACATCTACTTCATCACGCAGGCGCCCGTGTGGGGTTCGATCTGCAAGGTGATCGGCAAGCCCGAATGGGTCGAGCATCCGGAGTACGCCACACCTCGTGCGCGTCTGCCGCGGCTGCGCGAAATCTTCGACACGATCGAGCAGTGGACCATGACGAAGACGAAGTTCGAAGTCATGGCCATTCTCAACGAGTACGACATTCCGTGTGGCCCGATTCTCTCGATGAAGGAAATCGCAGAAGACATGTCGCTGCGCGAGACCGGGACCATTGTCGAAGTCGATCACCCGAAGCGCGGCAAGTACCTCACCGTCGGCAACCCGATCAAGCTCTCGGACAGTCCCACGCATGTGGAGCGTTCGCCGTTGCTCGGCGAGCACACGGACGACGTGCTCTCCGAATTCGGCTTCAGCGCGCAACAGATCGCCGCCTTGCGCGAAGTCGGCGCAGTGTAAGCGGCGCCGGACGGGCGCAAGTGTCTGCACGAGGCAGATGTGAACGACTCAAGACATCGAGCCCGGCGCGCGCGCGGCGAATCCTGCCGTGCTGCCGGGCCGTTACAGGAATGGCAAACGCATGAAGCTCTGGACCCGTTTCAAGACCGCACATGGCCGCATCGGCTTCGGCCTGCTGCAGGGCGATCACATTCTCGAACATCGCGGCAGTCTTTTCGATCAGCCGATTGCCACGGGCGCGACGATTGCCCGCGACGCCGTCGATCTGCTGTGCCCCTGCGAGCCCTCGAAAATCGTGGCGCTGTGGAACAACTTTCACGCGCTCGGCGCGAAGCTCGGCAAGGCCGCGCCGTCGCATCCGCTCTTCCTCATCAAACCTGCGACGTCGCTCTCCGGACCCGACGCCGTGATTCGTCGTCCGGCGTCGTATGCCGGCAAGATCGTTTTCGAGGGCGAGCTTGGCGTGGTGATCGGCAAGCGCGCGAGCAACGTGAGCGAGGAAGCCGCCCGCGATTACATCCTCGGCTACACGTTGGTCAACGACGTCACCGCCGCTGAAATCATCGAGCAAGACGGCAACTTCGCACAGTGGACGCGGGCCAAGGGCTTCGACACGTTCGGCTGTATCGGCCCGGTCATTGCGCAGGATTTCGACTGGCGCGAGGCGGAACTGGTCACGCGCCTCGACGGCACGGAGCGTCAGCGCTACGCGCTCGCCGACATGATCTTCAACCCGTGGCAACTCGTCGCGCGTCTCTCACAGGACATGACGCTGCTGCCGGGCGACGTGATCGCGGTGGGCACATCGCTCGGCGTCGGCTCGATGAAAGAGGGCGCGCTGGTGGAAGTGAGCATCGACGGACTGGGGACGTTGGCCAATCGTATGGGCGGCTGACGAAGCAACCGATTTCACGGTGGTCGGCCGGGGTGGCAATGGCCTGAGTCGATCGCCCTTTTTCATTCGGCAGATTCGGCACGCCCCGGATCTGCCCGGCGCGGGGCGGCCCGATCGGCACCGGAGGCAGCGTGGCTTTTCCCCCTGCCTTCGGGCGGCGGCACGGGGCTCTTGTACGCCATCATGCCGTCGATGCGTTCGGCGCCTTCGGCCAGCAGGAATTCCCGGAAGGCCTGCGCAACCGGTGGCAGCCGCTTGCTGCGGCGATGCACGACGTACCAGCTTTGCCACGCGGGAAAGCCCTGCACGTCGAGCACCGTCAACTGGCCGGTCTGCAGTTCCATGCCGACGGTATGCGCCGACAGGAAGCTGATGCCCATACCTGCCACGACCGCTTGCTTGATGGTTTCCGTGCTGGCGATTTCCATCGTGATCTTCAGTTGCTGGGTGCGATGACCGAACGCGTCTTGCAGGGAATTCCAGGTGTCGGATCCGCGCTCGCGGCTGATGAACGGTTCTTGCGCGAGTCGCGAAAACGGAATCTGGCGTTCACCGGCGAGCGGATGATCGGGCGGCGCCACGATGACATAGGGGTGGGGCGCGAAGGCTTCGTTGATCGTGTCGATCTCGTGGGGCGGACGTACCATCACGGCCAGATCCGTGAGGTTTTCGCTGAGCTGGTGCAACAGTTCCTCGCGGTTGTGCACCGTAAGACCCAACGTCACGCCGGGATATCGCACGGTAAACGCGGCGAGCAGCCGAGGGAAGAAATAGTCGCCCGCGCTGATGACGGCCACGTTGAGTTTGCCGCCCGTAATGCCCTTGAGGTGATCCATTGCCTCTTCGGTTTCGCGAAAGAGCGCAATGATCGCGCGGCTGTAGTGAAGCATTTCGCTGCCCGCCGGGGTCAGGAAGATTTTCTTGCCCAGTTGCTCGAAGAGCGGGAGTCCGGCGTGTGTCTCAAGTTGCTTGACCTGTGTCGAGACGGCCGGTTGTGTGAGGTGCAATTCTTCGGCGGCGCGCGAAAAGCTCAGATGGCGCGCGACGGCTTCGAAGACCTTCAACTGACGGAGCGTGGCGTGTTTCATGCGGCGGGCTTTCGGAGTTCGAGGCGTGCGGCGGAACGGTTTCCGCTCGCGAAGTGCGATTGAGGAAGTATAAGTAATCGTTGATGGTTTGCATAATTAACTTTAACTGTCTTTTATGGGTTGGGCTGCGTAATCTGCAATGGCAGGCCCGCATGAAAGTGATGTGACAGCAAAGCGCCGGTGACATGTCGCGTCAGGCGAGAGCGGGTTCGCGTGTTCTGGAGACGATCACTGTTTTGGGAGAGCGCCATCATGTCTGTCATCGAAACGCATATCAAACCCGCCGCCCTGGCACCGGTTGCCAACGCCCATCTGCATGCGTTCAACAACGCATTCGTCGAGTTGGGGCTGGACTGGTATTGGGATCACCACACGTACACCCGTTTGTTGCATACGACCGGGAATCAAGATTTGCCGCTGGCGTACCTTGAAGGCGCTTCGGCGCAGGCGTTGCGCATGGCTGAACTGGTGCTGATCGGGGCCTATCTCGACGGACACCAGCCGCATCTGCTGCGCGCCTACGAGCCGGAGTTCCTGTGCGACCTGATTCATTGCACGAAGGTGCGTTGCTTCGAAGCGGCCAATGACGGGCGTTCGATGCAGCCCGCGCGAGCCGCAGTGGCCTGAGTTTCACAACACGACAGGGGCTCAGACCCCGAGACAATAACTATGCATATTGGCATTCCAAAGGAGACGGCCGGCGGCGAATCCCGCGTCGCGGCCACACCGGAAACGGTGAAGAAGCTGGTGAGCGCAGGGCATCGCGTCACCGTGGAGCGTGGCGCCGGCGATGCCGCGAGCGTGCCCGATGCGGCGTATGTCGCCGCGGGCGCGTCGAGCGGCAGCGCGGCCGAGACGCTTGGCGCCGAACTGGTGCTCAAGGTCCGCGCGCCGTCGGTTGCGGAAGTTGCCCAGATCCCGCGCGGCAGCGTGGTCGTCGGCATGCTCAATCCGTTCGATGCCGAGAACAACGCTCGCATGGCGGCGGCCGGCATCGTCGGCTTCGCTTTGGAAGCCGCGCCGCGGACCACGCGTGCGCAAAGCATGGACGTGCTGTCCTCACAGGCCAACATCGCCGGCTACAAAGCCGTGATGCTCGCCGCCAATCTCTATCAACGCTTCATGCCCATGCTCATGACGGCGGCCGGCACGGTCAAGGCCGCACGGCTGGTCGTGCTGGGCGCGGGTGTTGCGGGCTTGCAGGCCATTGCCACGGCCAAGCGTCTGGGTGCGGTGATCGAAGCGTCGGACGTGCGTCCCGCCGTGCGCGAGCAGATCGAATCGCTCGGCGCCAAGTTCATCGACGTCCCCTTTGAAACCGACGAAGAACGCGAGATCGCCAAGGGCGTGGGCGGCTATGCCCGCCCGATGCCCGCCGCGTGGCTCGCGCGTCAGGCGCAACTGGTGCACACCCGTCTCACGCAGGCCGACATCGTGATCTCCACCGCGCTGATTCCGGGGCGCGCCGCGCCAACGCTCATCAGTGAAGACACCGTCAAGGCGATGAAGCCGGGCTCGGTCATCATCGATCTGGCGGCCGGACGCGGCGCGAACGGGGGCGGCAACTGCCCGCTGTCGGTCGCCGACGAGGTCGTCAAAGTCCACGGCGTGACGATTGCCGGGTACACCAACCTCGCTGGCATGGTCGCGGCAGACGCTTCTGCACTGTACGCACGTAACGTGCTCGACTTCCTGAAGCTGGTGATCGACAAGGAAGGCAAGCTCGTCATCGATACCAACGACGACATCGTTGCCGCGTGCCTGATGTGCCGCGACGGTGAAGTGCTGCGTGCAGCTTAAGGGGGGAGTCACAACCATGGAAATGATCAATCACACGGTGATCAATCTGATCATCTTCGTGCTGGCGGTGTACGTCGGCTATCACGTGGTGTGGAACGTCACGCCTGCGCTGCACACGCCGCTCATGGCGGTGACGAACGCGATCTCGGCCATCGTGATCGTGGGGGCGATGCTCGCGGCGGGCCTGACCGAAGGCAGTCTCGGCAAGACGATGGGGGTGGTTGCGGTGGCACTTGCTGCGGTGAACGTGTTCGGGGGCTTCCTCGTCACGCAGCGCATGCTCGAAATGTTCAAGAAGAAAGACAAGCCGGCAAAGGCTGCGGCTAATGACGAAGCAGCAAAGGGAGCGCACTGACATGAGCATGAATCTTGTGACGCTGTTGTATCTGGTCGCGTCGATCTGTTTCATTCAGGCGCTCAAGGGCTTGTCGAATCCGAAAATGGCGCGTCGCGGCAACGCGTTCGGCATGATCGGCATGACGATTGCCGCGCTCACGACCCTCGCGCTGATCTTCGAACTGCGCAAGCTCTCGAACGGCAATTTTTCGGGCCTCGGGCTGATTCTCGCGGGCCTCGTCGTCGGCGGCGGTATTGGCGCGTATGTCGCGCGCAAGGTCGAGATGACCAAGATGCCGGAGCTGGTCGCGGCGATGCACTCGCTGATCGGTCTGGCGGCCGTGTGTATCGCGGTGGCCGCCGTCGCCGAACCGGCTGCGTTCGGCATCGTTGCGGCGGGTCAACCGCTGCCGCCGGGCAACCGCATCGAGCTGTTCATCGGCACGTTCGTCGGCGCGATCACGTTCTCGGGCTCGGTCATTGCCTTCGGCAAACTCTCGGGCAAGTACAAGTTCCGCCTGTTCCAGGGCGCACCGGTGGTCTTCAAAGGCCAGCATATGGTGAACCTGGCGCTCGCGATTGCGATGCTCGGCTTCGGCGGCGCGTTCTTCGTCTCGCAGAGCTGGACGCCGTTCGTCATCATGACGGCCATTGCTTTCGTGCTGGGTGTGCTCATCATCATCCCGATTGGCGGGGCCGACATGCCGGTCGTGGTGTCGATGCTGAACTCGTACTCCGGCTGGGCCGCCGCAGGCATCGGCTTCTCGCTGAACAACCCGATGCTCATCATCGCGGGTTCGCTGGTTGGCTCGTCAGGCGCGATTCTCTCGTACATCATGTGCCGCGCCATGAATCGCTCGTTCTTCAACGTGATTCTCGGCGGCTTCGGGGCAACGCCCGGCGCAAGCGCAGCGGGCGGCGAGCAACAGCAGCGCCCGGTGAAATCGGGCTCGCCGGATGACGCCGCGTTCCTCATGAGCAACGCCGAATCGCTGGTGATCGTGCCGGGTTACGGTCTGGCGGTGGCTCGTGCGCAGCACGCGCTCAAGGAACTGACCGACAAGCTGATCGAGAAGGGCGTGAGCGTGCGTTATGCGATCCACCCGGTGGCGGGCCGTATGCCGGGCCACATGAACGTGCTGCTCGCCGAAGCCGAAGTGCCATACGATCAAGTGCTGGAAATGGACGAGATCAACGGCGAATTCGGCCAGACGGACGTGGTGCTGGTGCTCGGTGCGAACGACGTGGTGAACCCGGCGGCAAAGAACGATCCGCAATCGCCGATTGCCGGGATGCCGATTCTTGAGGCGTACAAGGCCAAGACGATCATCGTCAACAAGCGTTCGATGGCGGCGGGTTACGCCGGGCTGGATAACGACCTGTTCTATCTCGACAAGACCATGATGGTCTTCGGCGATGCGAAGAAGGTGGTGGAGGAGATGGTCAAAGCGGCGGCTTGACCCGATCGATCGGCTTGATCGGGGTATCACCGGGGCGCGCCGCCGGATGCGGCGCGCCAACGTCATTTCAATGACTCGTTTGCTCACTTTCTGGCAGGGCACAAGCACATGAACGTATCGCTGAGACAACTCAAGGTCTTCATGGTCGTGGCGCGCAGCAAGAACTTCAGCCGCGCGGGCGCCGAGATCGGCCTGACACAACCGGCCATCAGCCGCTGCATCAACGAACTGGAAGGGCAACTTGGCCTGCGCCTTGTCGACCGCACCACGCGCGAGGTCGCGCTGACCGATGCGGGGATCACGCTCGCAGGCAGTCTCGACCGTGTGCTCGACGAACTCGAGATCGCGCTGTTGCAGACGCACGGTGCCGAAGCACGCACGACCGGTCGCGTACGCATCGGCGCCGCACCGACGATCTCCGCGACGCTGCTGCCGCGCGTGCTGCTGGCATCGCAGGCGACGTACCCGGATATCGCACTTGCGCTCGTCGACCAGATGCAACGGGCAGTGCTCGATAGCGTGCGCGCCGGCGACGTGGACTTCGGCATCGTGGTCGCCCCGCAAGGCGCGGACGATCTCACGACCGAGCATCTGATGAGCGAGCCGTTCTGTCTGGTGTGCCGCAGCGATCATCCGCTCGCCTCACAGGCGGCTGTGCACTGGTCCGAACTCTCGGGCGAAAACCTGGTGCTGCTCAATCAGAGTTCGGGCAGCCGTCCGTTGATCGACCGCGCGCTGACGACCCAGAAGGTGCAGGGCACGATCACACAGGAACTGGGCCATGTGAGCACCATCTTCCGCATGGTGCAGGAAGGACTGGGGATAAGCGTGCTGCCGCCGCTGGCGTTGCCGCTGCCGGAGAATTCGACACTGGCCGTGCGTCCGCTGTTGCCTGCCTTCGAGCGCAATATCGTGCTCGTGCGCCGCAAGAACCGCTCGCTCTCGCCGGTGGCGCACACGGTGTGGGAACTGATTCACCGCGTTGTTCGGGAACGCAACAAGGGGTTCGCAATAGGGGCGGAGCGTCACGTTGCTGCTGCGGCCCCTTCGGGGAATTGAATCTCCGATTCGAATCAATGACTTGCGTCCTGTCATCAAGGACTTTTCCACAGACTTGAACACAAAATCTGTGGATAAATCGGCAGCGCTTGCGGGCCATTTGCCTGCGGGGACGCCCGTCTGATCGCTTCTGCCGAAAACGCCATACCGATCAATCGCTTGGCGATTTTCCCGCGCTCGTTGTCCACAGCCTTGTGAACAAAAACGGTGGATAACTCGCGCCTCATCGCGTGCGGGGGTGACGTCGACTCCCGACAGGTTCGTGTCGGATTGCCAAGATGCTCCGGCGCGCGGATGCACAGCACTGCCACACGGCGTGCGTTAGAATTCCTGACCTGAACGGCTCCGCATCGCGCCGGGGCTTCGCCAGTCTTTTCTTCAAACGACAACGCAGTTTTCTCTGTCGCCATGTTCGCCGCGTCGGGCGAGGTGGCGCGCGGTGCTGGCATGGCAAGCGCCGAAGCCATTGCGGTCATGGCGCGGCTTGCCTATCTGGGACTGCTTGCCGGACCGGTGCTGATCGGGGCGATTGCCCACGGTATCAGCTTGCCGGTGGCGCTGGGCGCGGGGCTGCTGTGCATCGTACCGATCGCCTTGCTCGCGCCGAAAATGCTGGCAGGGGCGGACGGGCGCGCAACGCAGCACTGAAACGCCGCGTGCGCACCGAACCCATTTACTTCAGTGTGACGGACACTTCGCCGATGCCGTCGATCGTGCCGCTCAGTTTGCCTTTGCCACTCGCGGGGATCATGCCGACGTACGAGCCGCAGGTGATGATGGCGCCTGCGCGCATGGTGATGCCGCGCTTGCCGTTGTGATTGACTAGCCACGTGAGCAGGGTGCGCGGGTCGCCACCGGTGTTGCCGGTGTGCGCCGGGGTGAGGTCGGTGCCGTCGAGCGAGAACCTGAGTTTCGGCGTCAGGTAGTTGAGCGATGCATCGTAGTCACGGCCGCTGCCGATCACCAGCGCACCGTTGTTCTGCAAATCGGCGAGCGTGAATCGGCTGTCAAGTCCTTTCGATGCGAAGCGACTGTCAGTGATTTCAATCGTAGCCAGCGTTTCGCCGACAAACATCATGGCCGCTCGCTCGTCGTAGTTGCCCGGCTTGATGTCGCGTGCCAGACGGAACGCGATTTCCAGTTCCAGTCCCGGGCGGAAGAAGTCGTCGAGGGCCAGCGTACCGCCTGCATCGCTCACGACGGATGCCGGAATCGGCGCGCAATTCGGAAGGTCCGACGGCTTTTTGGCACCCACTTTCCACGCAGCAATCGTCTCGCCGAGCAGGTCGAGCGTGCGCAACTGCACGGCATAGGCAGCGCCAGCGTCGGCCGGGAGCAGCGCCGGCGCGGGCGCGTCGATCGGCGTGTCGCCGCGACGGGTATCGGCCAGCAGTTGGGCCAGCGATTCGACAGCGGCTTGATTCTCGAACATGTTGCAGGTCTCCTGAGGGAAGGGCGATGCGCCAGGCATTTGCCGGCAGCACGTAGCCCCACATCGTATACAAAATTCATGCGCCATTGCGCAGTGCAGCGAACGTGACGGCTACTTAGTGAAAACACCACCTAACGTAGTCAAAGTCGCGTTGATCTGCGAGAATCGGACTTCGAAATAATTCGTAATATTTCGTGCGGCCTGGCAGCGGTGGTGAACGCCGTCGCCCACGAAAGTGCAGTGCGTGCAGTCGATGACCTTCTTCTCAAAGTGAACGACCCGAACCTATGCACTCCGTGACCCTGAATGCCGTGCGCGATACCCTTATCCATCCGCCGGACAGCAGCGCGGCGCAGCCGATCAGCCGTCAGGCGCTGCATCATGCCGTGATGGATCGTTTGCGCAAGATGATTACCGAAGGAGCGTTGTTGCCGGGGGCTCATCTGAACGAGCGCGCTTTGTGCGAGCAGCTCGGTGTATCGCGTACGCCGCTGCGCGAGGCGCTCAAGATGCTCGCCGTCGAACGGCTGATCGAATTGTTGCCGAATCGCGGCGCGCGCGTTGTGACGCTGTCGGTCAGCGATATCGCCGACGCGTTCGAATTGCTCAGCGGTCTCGAAGCGCTGGCGGGCGAATTGGCCTGCGAGCGTATCACCCAAGCCGAAATCGACGAGATTCAGGCGTTGCATTGCGCGATGGACGCGTGTCACGCGAACGGCGATCTGTCCGGCTATTTCGACTGCAATCAGCGAATTCACGACCATATCAATGCGGCCGCCCGCAACCCCGCGCTCACACACATGTACCAATCGGTCAATCAGCGCCTGCAAGCTCTGCGATTCCGATCGAATCTGCACGCGGGCAAATGGGAGCAGGCCGTCGACGAGCATGTGGCGATGCTGCGCGCTTTGCATCGGCGCGACGGTGCCGCATTGGGACGACTGCTGCGCGCTCACCTGATGGTCAAGTGCGCGACGGTACTCGCCAGCATGCGAGCCGCCGCGTAACCCACAAGCGGCACAAGCGGTACAAGTGCGCCCCCGATACGCGCGCGCGGACGTTGCACGCCACCCGTTCAGGCCGCGCGGCTCATACTCACCAGCCCTTCGTTGAGCATCGCCGCCACGTAGGCGTCGGTCTTGCTGCGCAGGTGCGCCTCCATCAGCGAGCGCAATCGCTTGCCATCGCGTCGACGCAGTAGCGCAAGCATTTCCGCGTGTTCGTCGACCGCCTGACGCCAGCGCTCGGGGGTGGGCGTGAGCCGTTCGCGTACATACCGCAGACGGGCATTGAGATTGTGGAAGTACTCGGCCAGCGGGCCGTTGTCCGCCATGCGAAGAATGCTCAGGTGGATCTGCTGGTTCAGCGCAAAGTAGGCCGCGTGATCGGCACGCGCGTATGCCGATTCCATCTCATTCTGTAGCCGCGCCAATGCGTCGAGATCGGCGTCCGACGCTTTCTCGCACGCCTGCTCTCCCGAGAGTCCTTCGAGCACCGCCATCACGGCGAGCAGATTCACCACTTCATCGACGCTCACGCGTGCCACGCGCGCCCGGCGCGTGTCCGAAATCTCCACCAGCCCTTCGTTCGCCAGCCGCTTGAGCGCTTCGCGCAACGGTGTGCGAGAGACGGCCAGTGCTTCGCAGAGGGCGCGTTCCGAGAGCGGCGCGCCGGGGCGCAAGTCACCGCGCACGATGCGTGCCTTGAGGGCTTCGTATGCGGTGGCGTTCAGCGAGGCGGACGTGCTCATGCGTTATGGGCCATAAATTGGAATGCCAATTGTGATGAGGATGTGCTAGATCGTCAATCGGAAATCTCCATTTTTTGCATGTTAACCCTGATTATTTGCTTTTCCGCTTGCCAACTATCCGACGAGGAATCTATCGTTTACCAAAAATTGGTATACCAAAAATCGAAGCCGGCCGACATTGGGTACGTGCCGGTATGTGAAGGAGGCAATGTGACATCGACCGTTCTGACCGAGCGACACGGCGCAGTTGCGCGGGTCACGCTCAATCGTCCAGAGAAGCTCAATGCGTTGACCAAGCCGATGTGGCAGGCATTGGGCGATACGATTCTGACCTTGTCCGAGACACCCGGCGTGCGCTGCATCGTGCTGCGCGGCGCGGGGGAGAAATCGTTTGCGCCGGGAAACGACATTGCGGAGTTCGAAACGGATCGGGCCAACGTCGAGCAGGCGCGCGCGTATGGCGCGCTCATGCATCGCACGCTCGACGCGCTGGTCAATTGCCCGGTGCCGCTTGTCGCGATGATTCATGGCATTTGCGTTGGCGGCGGTATGGAAATTGCCGCTGCCTGCGATGTGCGTATTTGCGGGGAGTCGAGCCGTTTCGGCGCACCGATCAATAAGTTGGGGCTGGTGATGGCGCACGCGGAACTCTCGGGGTTGGTGCGGCTGCTCGGCCCGGCACGCGCGCTGGAGATCCTGCTCGAAGGCCGGATCTTCGATGCGCAAGAGGCGTTGCGTATCGGTCTCGTCAGCCGTGTGGCGGCGGACGCCGAGGTGACACGCGAAGCGCTAGCAAGTGCGCAGCGCATCGCTGCCGGAGCGCCTCTGGTCGCGCGCTGGCACAAGCGTTTCGTGCGTGAACTGGCGAGCGGTCAGCCGCTCACGCCGGCGCAGATCGATGAGGGTTTCGCGTGCTTCGGCACGGCCGACTTCCAGACGGGCTATCGTGCTTTTCTCGCGAAGACGGCCCCCGTGTTCGAGGGGCGCTGAGATGACCTGTTCCGAGCAGCGGGCCGGCGGGCCGTTACAGGGCGTCAAGGTCATTGAACTGTCGCACATCATGTCGGGCCCGGTGTGCGGCATGATGCTCGCGGACATGGGCGCGGACGTCATCAAGGTCGAGAAGATGGAAGGCGACGACGCGCGTCGATTCGCACCGATCTTGCCGCACGGCGAGTCGGCCTCGTTCATGATGCTCAATCGCAACAAGCGCGGCATTGCGCTCAATCTCAAGACGGAGGGCGGTAAGGCGGTACTGCGCAAGATGCTCGCCAGCGCCGATGTCGTCACCGAAAACTACCGTAAAGGGACGATGGAAAAGCTCGGCCTTGGCTATGAGACGCTGCGCGAGGCCAACCCGGGCCTCATCTATTGCGCCATTTCCGGCTATGGCCGCACTGGCCCGTATGCGGACAAGGGCGGCTTCGATCTGATTGCGCAGGGGCTCTCCGGCCTGATGAGTGTGACAGGCGAACCGGGGCAGGCGCCGATCAAGGCGGGCTCGCCGATTGCCGACATCAACGCGGGCATTCTGGCGGCGCTCGGCATCTCGGCAGCCTACGCGCATCGACTGCGCACCGGGCAAGGGCAGATCGTCGATACGTCGTTGCTAGAGGCCGGTTTTCAGCAAATGTACTGGGCTGCGGCCAACTTTTTCGCGAGCGGTGAGAATCCGCCGAAGCTCGGTTCTGCGAATCCCACGAGCACGCCTTATCAGGCCTTTCGTACGCAAGACGGCTGGATCAACATCGGTGCGGCCAATCAGGCGAACTACGAGCGTCTCCTACTGGTGCTCGACGCCCCCGAGATCGCTAGCGACCCGCGCTTTGCCACCAATGCAGGCCGCACTGCCCACCGCGCGGAACTTGTCGAGCGGCTCACGGGTTATCTGGTGCGCGACACCACGCAGCACTGGGTCGAGCGTCTTGATGCGGTCGGCTTGCCGGTGGGGCCTGTGCTGCCGATCTCCGAGGCGGTGACGCACCCGCAGATTCTGGCGCGTGAGATGGTGGTGGAGACGGTGCATCCGCTTGACGGCCCGACGCGCAGTATCGGTTTGCCGATTCGCTTTTCCGAAACGCCCAAGTGCACGGGCGGTCCCGCGCCCCGGCTTGGCGAACACACTTGCGAGGTGTTGGGCGAGTACGGTTTCGATGCGCAACAGGTTCACGACCTGATCACACAGGGGGCGGTGCATGCGTTGGAGGAGGTGGCACGAGCGGGCGCATGACGTATGGGGTGCGCTTGCGATGCGGATTCTCCGCGTCTTCGCAAATTGTGTAGAACTTCCCTCCCGGTGGCCGCATGCCGACGAGGCGCGTACCATAGGGCTTCACGCGCTCGCGTTCCCCGGCGCAAGCCGGGGGCACCGTTCCTCCCCTGTTCGCGAGGTGAGCATGCCGGCACGTATTGAAGATTACGCAATGATTGGCGACTGCCGCAGCGCCGCGCTGGTTGCGCGCGACGGCTCGATAGACTGGCTTTGCTGGCCATATTTCGATTCCCCTGCCTGCTTCGCTGCGCTCCTGGGCGGCCCCGAGCACGGCCGATGGAAGCTCGCTCCCGATGATCCCCACGCCACGTGTACACGGCGCTATCACGACGACACGCTGATTCTCGAGACCCGTTTCGAGACGGTGGAAGGTTGCGTTGCCGTGATCGACTTCATGCCGTTGCGCGACGGCGCCGCCGATCTGGTGCGGCTGGTCAAGGGCATACACGGCACCGTTTCGATGTCGATGGAACTGATCCTGCGTTTTGACTATGGTGCGTCGGTGCCGTGGGCGCGAGCGCTCGATGCCGACGATTCGACCGGGCCGGGCATGCGGCTCATTGCGGGCCCCGACAAGGTGGTCGTGCGCACGCCGGTGGCGATTCAGGATGTGCCGGGCAGTCTGCGCGCGCGATTCGACGTGAAGGCGGGCGACACCGTGCCGTTCGTGCTCTCCCGCGTGCCGTCGCATCATGCCGACCCGCGCGAGATCGATCCGCTCGTGGCGCTGGCCGATACCGAGCGCTATTGGCGCACGTGGGCCAACCGCTGTCAGCTTGACGGCCGCTGGACCGAAGCGATTCGCCGGTCGCTCATCGTGCTCAAGGCCCTCACGTTCGTACCGACGGGCGGCGTGGTCGCAGCGCCCACCACATCGCTTCCCGAGCAACTCGGGGGCGAACGTAACTGGGACTATCGCTATTGCTGGTTGCGAGACGCTACGCTCACCCTGCAAGCGCTCATGCTCGGTGGCTATTACACCGAGGCGAGCGACTGGAGTCACTGGCTGGTGCGCGCCGTGGCAGGCGCGCCATCGCAGGTGCAGATCATGTATGGCCTCTCGGGCGAGCGACGGCTTCCCGAATGGGAAATCGACTGGCTGCCGGGCTACGAAGGGGCGAAGCCCGTGCGCGTGGGCAATGGGGCGGTCGGACAATTGCAACTCGACGTTTATGGCGAGGTGATGGATGCCTTGCATCAGGCGCGTCTGGGCGGCCTGGAGCCGGACGATGCCACGTGGGAGGTGCAGACGAAGCTGGTCGCCCATCTCGAGACCGTCTGGCGCAAGCCGGACGAGGGCATCTGGGAGGTGCGCGGTGGACGTCAGCACTTCACGTATTCGAAGGTGATGGCCTGGGTGGCGTTCGATCGCGCGATCAAGTCGGCCGAGCGCTTCGGATTGCCGGGGCCGGTCGATCACTGGCGGCACCTGTGCAGGGAGATTCATGCGGACGTCTGCGCGCACGGCTTCGACAAGGTGCGTAATGCGTTCATGCAGGCCTACGGTTCGACGGAGATGGATGCGAGCGCGCTGATGATTCCGCTGTCGGGTTTCCTGCCGGCGGACGACCCTCGCGTCATCGGCACGATCGAAGCGGTCGAGCGCGAACTCATGCATGACGGACTGGTGCAGCGCTATCGTACGAACCGCGTCGCCGATGGCTTGCCGGCGGGCGAGGGCGCATTCCTCGCATGCAGCTTCTGGATGGTCGATTGTCTGGTGATGATCGGCCGTCACGCCGACGCCCGGAAGTTGTTCGAGCGATTGCTGTCGTTGCGCAACGACGTTGGCCTGCTGGCCGAAGAGTACGACACGCATCACGGGCGTCAGGTCGGCAACTTCCCGCAGGCGTTTTCGCACATCGCGCTCGTGCACGCGGCGATCCGTCTGGAAGCGCTTGCCGACGACGATCGGGCAGACGATGCGACGGACGAAGGTGCCGACGAAGACGAGGCACGCTTCGAGCATGTGGGGTATCGGGCGATCAGGGCCTGACGGGCGAGGAGAGCGCCACGCAGACTGGCAACGCGGTGAGCAGCGGTGCAGACGCGGGCGGCAGTGGCAACCCCATCGTCGCCGGGACGATCAAGAACCTCAAGGCGATGCTGGCGAAAGTCATGGCGCAGCTCGACGCCGTGCGCAACAACAATCGGCTCCCGCCGGAAGAGAAACTCCAGCAGACGACGGCGTTGTCCGCGAAGGCGATGTCGATTCAGGCGCAGATTATCTCGCTGATGAACCCGACCAAGACGAGCGGCACGCGCGTCAATACGACGGCCTGAGACGCTCTGCCGTGACCGCTGATGCAAGATTCGCATCAGTCGGCGAGGCCAGGCGCGCTAGAATTCGGCTTTCGTTTGATTCTTCATCGCGGCATGCCCAGCCGTCATGCCTCGTCAAGGCGCGCATGAAGCAAGACAAGACTCTCACCGCCCTGCTATGGATCGTCGCGGCGGGCTTTTTCATGCAGGCGCTGGACACGACCATCGTCAACACGGCGCTGCCCGCGATGGCGGCGAGCCTTGGCGAGAACCCGTTGCGCATGCAGCCGGTGGTGGTCTCCTACTCGCTGACGATGGCCCTGCTGACCCCCGCGTCCGGTTGGCTGGCGGACCGGTTCGGCACGCGCCGTGTCTATTTCGTTGCGATTGTGCTGTTCGTCCTCGGCTCGATTTGCTGTGCGATGGCGCACACGCTGCCGCAGTTGGTGGTCGCGCGCGTGCTGCAGGGCGCGGGCGGCTCGATGCTGTTGCCGATCGGGCGTCTCGCCGTGCTGCGCACTTTTCCGGCCGGCGAATATCTGGCGGCGCTGGCCTTCGTGTCGATTGCGGGGCAGGTGGGGCCGATGATCGGCCCGGTGCTGGGCGGCTGGTTGGTGCAAGTCGCTTCATGGCACTGGATATTTCTCATCAACGTGCCGATCGGCGTCGTCGGCAGTCTGGCGGTACGGCGTTACCTGCCACATCCCACGCAAGACGAAGTGATCGACACGGGTTTCGACTGGATCGGATTCGTTTTGCTCTCGGTCTCGATGGTGTCGTTCACGCTGGCGCTCGATCATCCGTTCTCCGATACGGGGTGGGGGGTGTCGTTAGGGCTGGCACTGCTTTGCATCGTCACCACGCTGGGGTACTGGCCGTATGCCCGGCGTCGTGCCGCTCCGCTATTCCCGCTTGAACTCTTCGAGACGCGCAGTTTCAGTCTGGGCCTGCTGGGCAATCTCGTCGCCCGTATCGGCAGCAGCGCGGTGCCGTTCCTGTTGCCGCTGCTGCTTCAGGTGGCCATGGGCTACAGCCCGCTCGCCTCGGGGCTGATGCTGCTGCCGATCGCGCTTGCCGGGGTGGTGGTCAAGCGCATGGTGACGCCGCTGGTGTTGCGCCACGGCTACACGCGCTTTCTGATGGTCAATACGGCCGTCGTCGGGGGCTCGATCGCCAGTTTTGCGCTGTTCGGCCCGGGCTGGCCGATGTGGATTGGATTGCTGCAGTTGGCGGTATTCGGCGGCGCGAACTCGATGCAGTTCGCCGCGATGAACAGCGTTACGCTCAAGGATCTCGGCACACGTCGTGCCAGTGCAGGTAACGGTTTGTTCTCGATGGCGCAGATGCTGGCGCTGGGGTTGGGGGTGACCATTGGTGGTCAGTTGCTGGCGCTGTTCGGTCATCTGGCCGGGCAGGCGGGCGAGGTGGGCATGGGCGGCACGGTGACGGGCTTTCGCCTGACGTTCGTGTGCGTCGGCCTGATTACGCTTGCTTCGGCGCTAGTGTTCCGCCGCGTGGCAGATCCGGCCGCAGTCGCTGGCGGTGGCGAGACGCAACCCGCGTCTGCCACCGATCTCAAACGCTAAGCGCGCGGCTTACTTCTTCACCAACGCACACTTCGACTCGGCCAACGGGGCAAACGCCTTGTCGGCCGGAATTGTCTCCAGAATCTTGTACAGATCCCATTCCGACTTCGATTCGGCCGGCGTTTTGACCTGCACCAACAGCATGTCGTGCACCAGTTTGCCGTCTGCGCGAATCTGACCGTTGCGGATCACCGGGTCGTCGATCTTCATCGACTTGAGCTTGGCCATGACGGCATCAGCCTCGTCTGTGCCCGCCGCCTGCACCGCCTTCAGATAGTTCAGCACCGCCGAATAGACGGCCGCCTGCATCATCGTGGGCATCTTCTTGTGCTGTGCGTAGAAGCGCTGGGCGAACGCCCGTGAGCGGTCGTCCTGATCCCAATAGAAGCCGTTGGTGAGAATCATGCCCTGCGCATTCTTCAGACCCATGCCATGGACTTCCGTAATCAACGACAGCAACGGCGTGAAGACCTGTTTGCCACCCTGAATGATGTTGAACTGCGAGGCCTGCTTGACAGTGTTGAGCGTGTCGGTGCCCGAGTTCGCCAACGCAATGACCTGTGCGCCGGATGTTTGCGCTCGCAGCAGATACGACGACAGATCGGGCGAGTTCACCGGGTGTTTCACCGAGCCCACAACCTTGCCGCCCTGACGCGTGAGAATCTCGCTGGCGTCTTTCTCCAACGCCTGACCGAAAGCATAGTCGGCAGTGATGAAGTACCACGACTTGAGGCCGCGACGCAGCAGCGCCTGCGAGGTCGAATTCGCGAGCGCATAGGTGTCGTACATCCATTGCACACTGTGCGCCGTGCATTGCTCGTTGCTGATGGCGGACGAACCCGCTCCGGTCACAAGCGCGATCTTCTTCTTCTCGTCAGCGATGCGATCGACCGCAAGGGCGACGTTCGAGAACGTCAGGTCGGTAATCATGTCGACTTTGCCCCGGTCGTACCACTCGCGCGCAATGGTGGCGCCAGTGTCAGTCTTGCCCTGCGAATCCGCAGAGACCAACTCGATCGGCGCACCAAGCACCTTGTGATCCCGCGAGAAGTCGTCGATTGCCATGGTGGCAGCAAGCACACTGCCTTTGCCCGCGTTGTCGCTCGACACGCCGGACAGATCAGTCAGTACACCGATCTTCACTACACCATCCGAAATGCCGCCGGTCGGCGCGGCATGGGCGGTGGTGACGGCGTAGCCAAGCGCCGTGAGGGCGACGGATGCGGCGACGGCTATCGTGCGGCGCAAGTGGCCGGTGAGGCTGGGCATGTCTTTGTCTCCAATGTTCAAGTGATGACGCCTCGTCGGCCGCCCTCTCTTTTGGATGACTGACGCCGCAAGGCCTCGAACATATTAAACATTTCGTAATCGATTGCGCAATCCGTAATGCTGGCCGGGCGTATCGGGATTTTCCTGACCTTTCGCATTTCTGCTAGACGGCGTATGCGCCGACGTTATGCGCGGTTCACGACGCGTCGTCACGCCCCAACGACGGACCGGAGCCCCTTTCCGCCTCTCAGACATAAACCCAACTCGCTGCAGAAAGGGGCCCCGATCCGTCTCTCCCGATTCCCTTCGCTCCTCGTCCTCCCCGCTGCCTGCCGCAGCGGTGAGGACTCGCTCGACAGTTCGTCGCTGCAACTGGCCACGCACGTTCAATGGCAGCGAACAATAGCAGAGCGTCAAAACCGATGGTTCACCCGTACGTAGGCAGATATTGCCGACGCATGGCTCGTGTTGATCAGCGCGTCTACACCCAGCGACACCGCGGTCGCCTTCGAGGCCTGCAGACTCACGCTGGCTCCCGTGGTCAGGAATGAACGTGGCAGATCGGTGCCCGGCGCAATAAACACGGTGCCATCCTGGCTCTGCACCTGCACGACGCGACCTCCGCCCAGCACTTCGCGCGCATACCCGAGGCGCAATTGCATATTGACGGGGCGCGCCGTATCGCCAAACGCTTTGTCAAGGGTTATACCCACGTACGGCTGCAAGCTGCGGACGTTGTCCGCACCCACTTGCAGATTCTGGCCGCTGGCTCCGTCTTCTGTGAAGCGATTGCCGTGTACGTAGGAGTAGCGCAGCCCGATATGCGGCGCAAGCGTGAAGCCGGCCACCTGCATCGGCAGGCTGGCCTGCGTGGCAGCCGTAAATTCCTGGCCGATGTGGTCACCCTCTGCGGTACCGATGCCAACGAACGAACGCTTCTGCGAGAGGAAGTTGAGCCCGTAGCCCAGCGTGCCCGATACGTTGACCGCGCCCATCGGCTGGCTACCGTAGAGTGCCAGGCGCAGCGTGTCGATGGCGCCCGACGCGCCCGTGCCATCTTCGCCGAGCGTGGTGTGAGTGTAGCCGCTGGCCGCACCCACCATGGCGGTGCCAAGCTGACGGTCCGCACCAGCCAGGAAGCCGTATTCGTGCGTCAGGAAGCCCGGTGCGCTGCCCGTGCCTCCTACCTTCGTGCTGGTGCCTGTGGCGGTGATCCACGCATCGGTCGATGTGGCCAGGTCCGATTGCAGGTTGCCCAATCGTCCCAGCAGTGCCGCGTTGGCCCCCTGGGCCTGCAGGAGAGCTGTCGTGCCGACGGCGGTGTAGATCGACGTGTTGGTCGGCGCCACCACCAACGGATCAGCCGCCGAGCCGGCTGCCGCCGCCAGCGTCAGGTCCACCGCATTGGCGCCGTAGTTGACGGACGACTGCAGCGTACCCAGATTGGCGCCCGCCGTGGTGGTGTTGGTGACGGCGCTAAAACGGCCCGTCACGCCATTGGTGGCGGTGAGCAGCGTGTACTGGCGTGCCGTATACGTGCCCGGATCGTACACGATGGCCAGCGTACCACCGAGCGTCGCCGAGCCACCCACATGCAGTTGCGAACCTTGTGTCGGGCTGACCTCGATCGACAGCGTGCCGGTGGCCGCCTGCACGTAATTGCCGTTCACGGTCAGCGTGCCGATGGAGCCGCCGGGCGCCACCGTCCCGCTGTTGTTCACGTTGCCCAACACCGTGCCATGGCCGCGCAGCGTTCCTCGCGTGCTCACCTGCACGTTGCCGCCCAGCACTGCGCCGGCGCTGGCCGCATCGCCCACGGCGACGGTTCCGCCCGATACCGTCGTGGTGCCGGTGAACGCGCTGCTGATGCCGTTGAGCGTGAGTGTGCCAGTGCCCTGTTTCACCAGGCCGCCGCTGCCGGTCAGGCTGCCGCCGAAAGTCTGCGACGTGTTGTCCGTCAGCGTAAGCGTGTTGGCCCCGAGCGCCAGTTGACTGCCCGATACACCGGAGAGGTGCGCCAGCGACTGGTTGCCGCCGGCCGACAACGCCAGTACCGCGTTCGACCCGGCCAATGCCACCGTCGCTGCCTGGGAGAGGCTGCCCACGCCGGACAAGACCAGGGTGCCCGCATTGACCGTCGTGGCGCCAGTGTAGACGTTCGCCCCCGACAGTGTTTGTGTCCCGCCGTTGAGCGTGAGCCCGCCCGTGCCGGCCATGCTACCGCTGAACGTGCCGCTGGCGTTGGTGAGCGTTAACGTTTGGCCCCCTAGCCTGACGGTGCCGGTGCCGGACAACGTCGTCACTGTCGTGCCTCCCTCGGTGCCGGAAATATCGAACGTGCCGTTGTTGATTAGGCCGCCGGAATTGGCAATGCTGCCCGAACCGCTCAACGCCAGCGTGCCGCCGCTGATCGTGGTGCTGCCGGTATAGCCACTTGCGCCGGCCAGCGTCTGGGTGCCGGTTCCCGCTAGCGTCACGCCACCCGTGCCGTTGATCGCGCCGCTGAATGTGGCGTTGCCAGTGTTATTGACGGTGAGCGTATGGCTGCCGAGGTTCACATTCGAGCCTGCCGCACCGGCTAGCGCGCCGATGGTTTGCGCGCCGGCCGCGCTGATATCGAACTGTGTGCCCGCGTTCGCAAGGTTGATCCTGCCGGTCGAGGCCAGGCTGCCGCCCGCGCCGAGCGCCAGCGTGCCATTGCTGATGGTCGTGTCGCCGGTGTAGGTGCTGGTGCCCGTCAACGTGAGCGTACCGGCCCCCGCTTTTGTCAGGCCGCCCACCCCGCCAATGCCGCTGGCCAGTGCGATGTTGTTGCCGTTGGTGTCGAGCGTGCCGCCGTTTATGCCCAGCGCACTGAGGCGGCTGGAAATATCCGTGGTATTTCCCACGGCCCATTGCAGGCCGCCGCCGTTCAATGTGACGCTGCCCGTGCCGAGATTGCCGCCGTTGCTGAAATTGATCAGGCCGGCGTTGACGGCCGTGCCGCCTGAGTACGAATTTGCACCGGTCAGAAAGGTCGTGCCGCTGCCGTTCTGTACCACCTTGCCTGTGCCAGCGATGGCAGTGGAAAACGTGTACGAGGTGTCGGACTGATTGAAATTGATGGCGCCGAGATTACTGATACTGCCCGCCAGCCCGGTGACCGTGCCCGCGCTCGTGCCGTTGGCCGTGGCGTTGCCGATGTTGAGCGCGCCGTTACTTCCGATGGTGAAGGTGGCGCCGCTCAGGTTCAGCGAGCTGCCATTGCCCAGATTGAGCACACCGGCACCGCCAGCACCGCCGTTGCCAGAGCACCCGCAGTTGCCGCCCGTGCCACCCAGGCCGCCAATGAAGAGCTGACTACCCACCGTGACGACCGCCCCGCCGGTGAGTGTGAGCGTTCCGCTGCCGCCATCGCCACCGTTGCCGCCCCGCGTGCTGCCGGCTCCGCCCGAACCGCCGCCACCGCCGGCTCCCCCGACCAGCAGCGTGTTGACAACGTTCAGCGTCGCCCCGTTCAGGTCGAGAGTTCCCGCCCCTCCGGCGCCACCGTTGATGCCACCGAGATTGCCGCCGTCCCCGCCGCCCCCGGCACCCCCGATCCCCACGTAATCGTAAGTCGCCAGGAGTCCGCTGCTGCCGTTGGCCGGGCTGGCAATTACCTGTGTTGGGTCCGGAACCCCGCTGGCGCCGCCGCTACCGGGCAAGAAAAAGTCGGCGCCCCCGTTGCCGCCGCGCACGCGCCCCGCGCCGCCATCGCCACCGCCCACGCCCTCTGTGCCGATGAGGAGCACTTCGGCCGCACGCGCAAGCGGCGCCGTCAATCCTAGCGACAGGGCCATCGCAGCACTTACCGCAACGTGCCGGCCGCGCTGGCGGGGCCCTCCCGTGCGGGTACCCTTTGCATGTGACACCGCCAATTCCGATACGGCCTGCCACACCCTCGCCGTCGCATTCCAGACCACCCGGTAAGTGCGATTCATCCCGTCAACCCTCATGATTTTTTGTGGATCGAGTCTACATAGCCGTAGCCGCGATGCTTGGCATGCTGATCGCGGCGTCCGCACAGGGCGGCCATATGACGTTCAGCACTCGAAAACAAGCAAATGTAAAATTTGTCGCAGCGATATTCCATTACCCGGAAGAGTAGTCATGCACACCGACCCGACCTTGTTGCAGGAAATCGTCCGCCTTTACGAAGCTGAGGCTGACTTGCTGACGCTGCCTGCCATCCTGTTTGAGGGGGTGGTGCGGCTGACCAACGCTGACGTGGTCACCTTGACAGAGGTTCACCATCGCACCGGCGAACTGCGTGCGCTGGTGTCGGTGGAAGACGATCCGGCCCGGCGCCAGGCGGCGTTCCAGGCTTACGCACGGCACGCGCCCAGTCACCCGTTCTGGCAGAAAGACCCGGCGTTCTTTGGCGAGCGCGCGGTGCGTGAGTCGGATGTCTTTACGGATGACGAATTCATGACGCTTCCGATGGCGCAGGAAGTGTTTTTGCCGTCCAACGCGCGCCGCATCATGGGCTTGGTGATGCTGCAGGAGGAGTACTTTTTGGAGCTCAGCGCGCACCGCTTCGTCGGCCGGCCCGCCTATAGCGATGCCGAACGCGATCGGCTCCAGGCCTTTCGCCCGCACGTGCTGCGGACATATCGCCAGGCCCAGCAGCGCACGATTGACAAGCTCCCGCCGGCGGATCGGCTGGGCTATGCGTTTCCCGAGTTGACACAGCGACAGGTGGAAGTGGCGGTGTGGGTGGCGCAAGGCAACTCGAACGAAGCCATTGCCGCCGCCATGAACATCAGCCTGGATACGGTCAAGGCGCACCTGAAAGCCATCTTCAGCAAGATCGGCACAGACAGCCGCCTCGCGCTGGCCAAACTCGTGCATACCGTGCCGCCGTTCTCGCAGATGCCGCCGCTGTGGAAACTTCCGTTGGAAACTTGGGGCACACAAACGTCGCCCGTTAGCCAATCCGTTTGATTCGGGCGCCAAGAAAAAGCGAGAAACACGGAAGGTCGACCCGGCGCCGATTCCTACATCGTGACCGTGGTGTCCTGCGGCCTCGAACAACTGGATCTGGGGGCGCTGTTTGGCATCGTTGGTCGGCATGGCGCCAACCTTGCCGGGCCATCGTCAGGTTGCGCGCGACATACGTCCCGGCTTGGTCGGGCCGGTCTTGCTCAGGGGCAGGACCGGCCGTTTTTTGAGAAAGCGGGTGAGCGCGCTCAGCCCTGGCAGCGAGGCGTTGCGCCCTGCGCGCTGGTGGCAATGGCGTTGCCGATGCCTTCCACCAGACGGTCGACCAGCCGGCGTTGTGCGGCAACCACTTCGGCAACCCCACCCGAGGCAGGCTCCGTGCCCGCAAAGCGGCAGGTCAGCATCATGTCGCCCGGCACCCGGCGAACGCTCCAGACCGCGGTGAGCGCAGCCTGTTCACCCGGCGTGGACTCAAAACGCTGGACCGACGTCGACACCCGATACACGGCGAGCGCATCGGCACGGGGCAACCCATATACGTCCATGGCACCGAGACGCTGCGTGAGGCCGCGTGAGATCGTCGACGTCAACTCGTTCTTGAGCGGCGCGGCCCAGCGAGATTCCTCGAGAATATCGACGCGGCCACCACCGCGGGTAACGACGATTTGCGGCCGGTCAACCTGGTCGGGCACGGCTACCGGAGAGATTTCGATGGCGTAAGGCGTTGCCGGCGCGTTGGCGCTGGCCGCGGCGGCGGGGCCGGTGGCATCGGTCAGCGTGTAGAAGCTCGACGGCGGTGATGCACAACTGGCGAGCATCAACGTGAGGGCGGCTAGTGCGGCACCGGCCATCGGCGTCGCACGGCGGCGCGGGCTGCGGTTCATCTCAATGGGCCTCGTCATGGTTGCGGATCCTTCGGTTTGCCGCGCAGCAACGCCTCGGGGTGCTGCTGCAGATAGTCGGCGAGCGTGTTGAGCGAACGCAGGGTCTTGGTGAGTTCCTGCATGGCCTGACGAACGTCTTGTTGCACCGGGGCGTCTTCGGAGAGCGTGCGCTCGGCAGCGCCGAAGCTCTTCTTCGCCTCGCCGAGCGTCGCCTTTGCCTCGGGCGCGATCTCGCCGTCGAGCTGGCGGAACAGGCCCTGCGCACTGTCGAGTGTCTTGTCGAGCTTGCGCAGCGACGAGTCGAGGCTCTGCCCGATGCTGTCGAACGGAATCTTGTCGAGCTTGCTCGCAATATCGGCGATCTGCAGCTGCAACTGGTCGAGCGTGTTGGGCACGGTCGGCATGATCACCACGTCGTCGACATGTTCGGCTTTCGCGGGTTTCGCGTTCGGGAAGAAGTCGAGCGCCACATACAACTGACCGGTCAGCAGATTGCCGGTGCGCAACTGGCCACGCAGGCCACGCGCCACGAGCGCATCCAGAATCTGATGGCGGACGGCTTCAGTAGGCTCTTCGTTGTTTTTCGGGTCGCGGCGGCGCAGACGGTCGGGATAGACCTGCACCGTCACCGGCATACTGATCCGCTTGCTCACCCGGTCGAATTCCACGCCGATCGACGTCACTTCACCCAATGCAATGCCCCGGAAGTCCACCGGCGCACCGACGGACAGACCGCGCAACGACTGCTGGAAACGGAACACGACCGTGACCGGATGTGTGTCCGGCGCCTTCATCGCCGTGGTTTCATCCGGCGCCAAACGGAATTCCTGACCCGGCTTGGCCATCACCCCGGCACCCGAGTCGGCCGGTGCCTGGAAGGCAATGCCGCCAATAACCACGGACGTCAGCGACTGCGTGTTGACCTGGAAACCGCTCGAGTCGAGCCGAAGGTCGATGCCGCTTGCGTGCCAGAAGCGAGTGTTGGAGCCGACGTACTGATCGTAGGGGGCTTGTACGAAGGCGCGCAGTGTCACGCCCTTGCCGTCCTGATCGAGCGAGTAGGCTTCGATCTGTCCGACCTGAATCCGGCGGTAATAGACGGGCGAGCCGATGTCGAGCGAGCCGATGTCTGCGGCATGCAGGATGAACGGCTTGCCAGGCTGGCCGGTGGAGACGACCGGCGGCACTTCGAGACCGGTGAAGTGATTTGAGGTGTCCGCCGATTTGCCCGCGTCGGCGCCAATGTAGGCGCCCGAGAGCAGTGTCGAGAGACCGGAGACGCTGCCCCCCGCCACACGCGGGCGCACGATCCACCAGCGTGAATCCTTGACGGCGAATTTCTTGGCGTTCTTGGTGAGGTCTACGGTGACGCGCACGTGAGACAGATCGTCCGACAGTTCGATGTTCTTGACCGTGCCGATGTCGACGTCTTTGTATTTGACCTTCGTCTTCCCGGCTTCGATGCCTTCGGCCGATTTGAAGTTGATAACGACACTCGGTCCGCGCTCGATGAGTACCTTGGCAACGAGCGACAGGCCAATCAGGGCGGCCACCAGCGGAATCAGCCAGACGAGCGACGGCGCCCAGCGTTTGCGTGGTTCGATGACCGGCATGGGCAGGTCGTTGGCCCCGGACGGCGGCACCGCCTTCGGGTCTTGCGAGTCTTTCGGTTCAGTCATGATCGTCCTGTTCGGAATCGTCGTCTCGGATCTGATCCCAGATCAGGCGAGGGTCGAACTGCATGGAGGCCAGCATCGTGAGCACGACCACCGAGCCGAAGGCCAGGATGCCCGGCCCGGCCTGAATGACAGCCAGCGATTGAATATTCACGAGTGCCACCATCAGTGCGACGACGAAGACATCGAGCATCGACCAGCGGCCGATGAACTCGATCATGTGGTACAGCTTGGTGCGTTGATGCGGATTCCAGCCGGCGCCCCGCTGCGCGGTGAAGCACAGCAGCGAGAGCGCAATGAGCTTGAGCATGGGGACGAGAATGCTCGCGGTGAAGACGACGATGGCCAGATCGTATTCGCCGCTGCTCCAGAAGTAGATCACCCCGCTCATGATGGTGTCACTGGAGTTTCCCAGCAGCGAGCGCGTCTGCATCATGGGCAGTACGTTGGCGGGTATGTACAGGATCGCGGCGGCGATCAGCAAGGCCCAGGTGCGGGCAAGACTGTCGACTTTGCGCTGGTGCAGGACGGCGCCGCAACGCGGGCAGCGCGCCTTCCCGGTCGTTTTGACGGCGCGCGAGAGCTGCCCGCACGCGTCGCATGCCACGAGTCCGGCGTCTTTGGCGGAACGGAATTTCATCGTTGCACCGCCCGCGATTGTGCGGTGCCGGCCGCGTCCGGGGCCGGCGTGTGGTCGATCACGATCCAGAGATTGCGCAGGTCGTACGACAGCACCAGTGCCAGCAGCACGGTGAGCGCCCCGAACGCCCACAGCGCCACGCCAGGCAGCACGCTCGCCATGGCCGAGAGTTTGACCAGTGAAACCAGTACCCCCAGCATGAAGACTTCGATCATGCCCCACGGGCGGCAGAATTCGATGGCACGCATCACATGGAAGACGCCATATGGCTGCCGGCCCAGCGAGAGCGGGGTAAACAGATGCACCAGTGCGAGCAGTTGTAACAAGGGAAACAGCACGGTCGTGGCGAAGACCAGCAGGGCGACGAGCCACATGCCTTCGCGATACAGCGCCCAGGCGGCGCCCACGAGAGTGGTCTCCATATAGATGCCTTGCACCTCGATCTCGACAATGGGGAAGGCGTTCGCGATGGCGAACACGATCAGGCAAGTCAGGGTGAGCGCGAGCACGCGCGACAGGCGCAAATCCGGCGCGCGGTAGAGAACCGAATGGCACCGCGCGCAGCGAGCAGTCTCCTGCGGCGGCAGGTCCAGGCGACGGTGCAGCGTGTCGCAGTTCGGACATGCGATCAGGTTCGTCACGTCGTCTTCTGGGGGCAACGTATCCATTACCGGGGGGCGTGACCAAAGTGACGCACAGAATACCAAATTGGCAAGGAAGTTCCCTCGTAGTCAGGCTCAACGCATGATGCGGCACGATTTGTGCTAAGTCACGGAAAACATGCTGTCTTTGCTCTATACTCGACAAACTCCCGCATAGATTCAAAAGATTTGAGGAGAAATCCCCATGCTAAACATGTCGAGGCGCCAGTTTCTCAAAGTGAGTGGCGCAACGCTTGCCGGGTCCAGCCTGGCAATGCTCGGGTTCGCGCCCGACGCGGCACTGGCGGAAGTCCGTCAGTTCAAGCTGGCGCGAGCGACCGAAACCCGGAATACCTGCCCGTACTGTTCTGTCGCTTGCGGCATTCTCATGTACAGCTACGGCGACGGTGCGAAGAACGCGAAGAAGAGCGTTTTCCACATCGAAGGCGATCCAGATCACCCGGTCAATCGCGGTACGCTGTGCCCGAAGGGCGCCAGCCTGATCGACTTCATTCACAGCCCGAATCGCCTCATGTATCCGGAATACCGCAAGCCGGGTTCGGACAAGTGGGAACGCATTTCCTGGGACGATGCGCTCGACCGCATCGCCAAACTGATGAAGGCCGACCGCGACGCCAACTTCGTTGAAAAGACGGACGACGGCATGACGGTCAACCGCTGGTTGACGACGGGCATGCTCGCCGCATCGGCATCGAGCAACGAAGTCGGTTACCTCACGCACAAAGTCATCCGCAGTACCGGGATGCTGGGATTCGATAATCAGGCGCGTGTCTGACATGGCCCGACGGTGGCAGGTCTTGCCCCGACGTTTGGCCGTGGAGCGATGACGAACCATTGGGTCGACATCAAGAACGCGGATCTGGTACTCATCATGGGCGGCAACGCAGCCGAGGCGCACCCGTGCGGTTTCAAATGGGTGACCGAGGCGAAGGCGCACAACAAGGCGCGCCTGATCGTCGTCGACCCGCGCTTCAACCGTTCGGCATCTGTCGCGGATTACTACGCCCCGATTCGTACCGGCACGGATATCGTCTTCCTCGGCGGGTTGATCAACTACCTGCTCACGAACGACAAGATTCAGCACGAATACGTCAAGAACTACACCGATTTCACCTTCCTGGTGAAAGACGAGTTCGCGTTCGAAGACGGCATTTACTCGGGTTATAACGCCGAGAAGCGTACTTATGACCGCAGCTCCTGGGATTACCAGAAGGGCGCCGACGGCTACGTGCTTACCGACCCGACGCTGCAACACCCGCGCACGGTGTTCCAGTTGATGAAGCAGCACTACTCGCGCTACACCATCGAGATGGTGGAGCGTGTGTGCGGCACGCCGGCCGACAAGGTCGAGTACATCTTCAAGCAGATCGCCGAGTGTTCGACGCCGACGCGCACCATGACCATCATGTATGCGCTGGGCTGGACGCAGCATTCCATCGGTTCGCAGATGATTCGAACCGGCGCGATGGTGCAACTGCTGCTGGGCAACATCGGTGTGGCGGGCGGCGGCATGAACGCGCTGCGCGGGCACTCGAACATCCAGGGTCTGACCGACCTCGGATTGATGACCGACTTGCTGCCGGGCTACATGTCGTTGCCGAAGCAGGCCGAGCAGAGTGTCGACCAATATCTGACGGCGCGTACGCAAAAGCCGTTGCGTCCGAACCAGCTCAGCTACTGGCAGAACTATCCGAAGTTCTACGTGAGCCTGATGAAGGCGTGGTGGGGCGACGCGGCCACGGCCGAAAACAACTGGGCGTACGACTATCTGCCCAAGCTCGACAAGCCGTACGACCTGCTGCAGGTGCTCGAGTTGATGAATCAGGGGAAGATGACCGGCTACATCGCGCAGGGCTTCAACCCGCTCGCGGCCGCGCCGGGCAAGTTCAAGTGGGATCAGGCGCTCGCCAAGCTCAAGTTCCTGGTCGTCATGGACCCGCTGGCCACCGAGACGTCGGAGTTCTGGAAGAACTTTGGCGAGCACAACGACGTCGACTCCAGCAAGATCCAGACGGAGGTGTTCCGCCTGCCGACGACCTGCTTCGCCGAAGAAGACGGCGCGCTGGTCAACTCGGGCCGCTGGCTGCAATGGCACTGGAAGGGCGCCGAGCCGCCGGGCGAAGCACGCACCGACATCGAGATCATGACGGGGCTGTTCTTGCGCCTGCGCGAGATGTACAAGACGCAGGGCGGTAAATTCCCCGACCCGATCGTCAATTTGTCGTGGCCGTATGCCCAGGCGGAGAGCCCGTCGCCCGAGGAAATCGCCAAGGAATACAACGGCCGTGCGCTCAAGGACATCGTCGATCCGAAGGACCCGACCAAGGTCACACGCAAGGCCGGCGAGCAATTGGCCGGCTTCGCGGAACTCAAGGACGACGGCAGTACCTCGTCGGGTTGCTGGATCTTTGCCGGTGCCTGGACACAGGCGGGTAACCAGATGGCGCGCCGCGACAACAGCGATCCGACCGGTATCGGTCAGACGTTGAACTGGGCGTGGGCGTGGCCGGCGAACCGTCGCATTCTGTACAACCGTGCCTCGGCCGACCTCGCGGGCAAACCGTTCAATCCGAAGCACAAGCTGGTGTGGTGGAACGGCAAGGCCTGGACGGGGGCGGACGTGCCCGACTTCAAGGTCGACGAGGACCCGGCGGGCGGCATGAGCCCGTTCATCATGAACCCCGAGGGCGTGGCGCGCTTTTTCGCGAAGGCGGGTATGGCCGAAGGGCCGTTCCCCGAGCACTACGAGCCGTTCGAGACGCCGCTGGGCTACAACCCGCTGCATCCGAAGCAACCCAAGGCCACCAGCAATCCGGGCGCACGCGTGTTCCCGGACGATCTGGCGACGATGGGTACCGTGGATAAATTCCCGTATGTGGCGACGACCTATCGTCTGACCGAGCATTTCCACTACTGGACCAAGCACGCGTTGCTCAATTCGATCATCCAGCCGGAGCAGTTCGTCGAGATCGGCGAAGCGCTGGCGAAGGAGATCGGCATTGTGGCGGGCGACACGGTCAAGGTGTCGTCCAACCGGGGCTTCATCAAGGCCCGCGCGGTCGTCACCAAGCGCATTCGTGCGCTCAAGGTGGACGGCAAGACGATTCACCACGTCGGCATTCCGATTCACTGGGGCTTCAAGGGGGTGGCCAAACCCGGGTTCCTCGCGAACACGCTTACGCCGATCGTCGGCGACGGCAATTCGCAGACCCCCGAGTTCAAGTCGTTCCTGGTGAAGGTCGAGAAGGCATAGGGAGGCGCCATGGCACTGCAATCACTTGATATCAAACGGCGCTCGGCAACGACCTTGCCGTCGCCCTCTGTGCGCGAGGCGCACACGGGCGACGTCGCCAAACTCATCGACGTCTCGAAGTGCATTGGCTGTAAGGCTTGCCAGACGGCGTGCATGGAATGGAACGATCTGCGCGACGAAGTCGGCGAGAACGTGGGCGTGTACGACAATCCGCGCGACCTGTCGGCGGACTCGTGGACGCTCATGCGCTTCACCGAGTACGAAAACCCGAAGGGCGACCTCGAGTGGCTCATCCGCAAGGATGGCTGCATGCATTGCGAGGACCCGGGCTGCCTGAAGGCCTGCCCGTCGCCGGGGGCGATCGTGCAATACGCCAACGGCATTGTCGATTTTCACGAAGAGAACTGCATCGGCTGCGGGTACTGCATTACCGGGTGCCCGTTCAACATCCCGCGTATCTCGCAGAAGGACCACAAGGCCTACAAGTGCACGTTGTGTTCCGATCGCGTGTCGGTCGGGCTGGAGCCGGCGTGCGTGAAGACGTGTCCGACCGGCGCGATCATGTTCGGCACCAAGGACGCCATGAAAGATCAGGCGGCCGAGCGCATCGAAGACCTGAAGTCGCGGGGCTTCGATAACGCGGGGCTCTACGATCCGGCGGGGGTGGGTGGCACGCACGTGATGTACGTGCTGCATCATGCCGACAAGCCGTCGCTGTATCACGGCCTGCCGGATAACCCGCGCATCAGCCCGATGGTGACGTTCTGGAAGGGCATCGCCAAGCCGCTGGGCGTAGCCGCCATGGCGTTCACTGCGATTGCCGGCTTCTTCCACTACATCAAGACCGGTCCGAACGAGACGACCGAAGAGGATGAGGCGCAAGCCCGCCGGTACGATGCGTCCCGCAAGGGCGATGGTCCCGATGGCCAGAAGGGCGCCGTCACGCACGAGGAGGTCTGACCATGTCGCACGAACCAAGCGATCGCAAGGACGATCTGATCGAGCGTTACAACGCCGCGGAGCGCATCAACCACTGGATTGTCGCGGGCACGTTCATTCTGCTCGCGCTTTCCGGGCTGGCGCTGTTCCATCCGTCGATGTTCTGGCTCACCCATCTGTTCGGCGGCGGGCCGTGGACGCGGATTCTGCATCCGTTCGTCGGGCTGGTGATGTTCGTCGCCTTCGTGTGGCTCGCGCTGCGGCTTGCCCGCTACAACAAGTTCGAGTCGCGCGACACGGAGTGGATGAAGAAGATCGGTGACGTGCTCGACAATCGCGAAGAGAATCTGCCGGAGGTCGGGCGCTACAACGCCGGACAGAAGCTGCTTTTCTATGTGATGGTGTTGTGCATGATCGGACTGCTGCTCTCGGGTATCGTGATCTGGCGCGCATATTTCGCGTTCTACTTCCCGATCTGGGTTGTTCGTCTGGCATCCGATGTGCATGCGGTGTGTGCATTCGTGTTGATTTGCGGCATCATTACGCACATCTACGCGGCGATCTGGATCAAGGGTTCCGTGCGCGCCATGACGCGCGGAACCGTCACCCGTGGCTGGGCGTGGAAACACCATCGCGCCTGGTACAAGCAACTCAACAAATGAGTCCGGCCCAGGTGGCCGGACGCTCTTACGAGGCCGGCCACCTTGCAACGCATTCTTGAACCCGGACAGATCGAGTCGCTCGATCGCACTTCCATTCCCCGTTTGCGCATGCCGCAGCGTGCCGAGGTTTTCTCGGCACGGGCGGCGCGCTTGCGTCAACTTGCCGACGGCCATCCGCTGGGCGACTACCTGCGGCTAATGGCTGTACTTGTCGACGCGCAGCAACGCGTGCTCGACAACTTCCAGCCAGAACGCCCGTCCGTCGAATCCATCGAGCAGGCACAGCGGCACTGTATGCCGCTCGTGCCCGCCACCGGCGGATACGACGCGGGGCGCTGGCAGCCGCTGCTCACACCGCTGCTCGACGCTGTGGCGGCGCAGCCGGACTTGCCGGCTCCGGTTCGCGGGGTACTCGATCGGATTCGTGCAACCGATCCGGCCACGCTCGAAGCTGGGGCGCTATCGCTGCTCGCCGGGCACGGCAAAGGCGTCGATGCCGCGAGCGCACCGTTTCTGATGGCCGCGCTGCAAGTGCTCTGGACGGGCGTGGCAAGCACGTTCGACGCAAGCGAAGTGCCGATGCTCGACGTGCCCAACGTCTGCCCGCTGTGCGGCACGCTGCCGGTGGCGAGCGTCGTTCGTATCGGTGGCGCGCATGAAGGCTACCGCTATCTCGCCTGCGGACTGTGCTCGACCGAATGGCATATGGTTCGCGTGAAGTGCACCCATTGCGAAGCGAGCGAACATGTCGCGTACCACGTCGTCGACAAGTCGGGGGACGCAGCGGCATCGAACGCACAAGCTTTGGCGGCGGTCAATGCCGAGGCAGACGTCGCCAAGGCCGCCGATGGCCGTCCGAAGCTCGACGAAGCGGCCAAGCGCGTTGCGTCGTCACCCATCCGGGCAGAGTCGTGCGACGACTGCCACGGCTATCGCAAGATCTTCTATCAGGACAAAGACCCGTTCGTCGAGCCAGTTGCCGATGACCTCGCGAGCCTCGCCCTCGACGTATTGATGGGCGAAGCGGGATACGCGCGGGCCAACGGGAACCCGTTGCTCTGGCAGAACACTGAAGACGCTTAAGGGGATGGGGATGGCCGAGCACGATCACGGGCTGGCGGGGGCGGCGGATCTGCCGTCGCTTGACCGGCTGCTGGGGATGCCGGAGTTTCAGGCCGCGCTGGCCGACTTTGGACGCACACAAGTCACGGCTGCCTTGCGTCGTGATCTCGACGAATGCCGTGCGGCGGCGCTCACGGGCACGCTGACGCGTGACACGCTCACACCGGCTGCTTTCGGGGGGCGAGTGACGCACGCCCTGACCGAGCGCAACCGGGGGATGCTGCGTCCGGTCTTCAATCTCACGGGTACGGTGCTGCACACGAATCTCGGACGCGCGTTGCTGCCGGAGGCCGCCGTCGAGGCGGTCATGCAGGCGCTCACCGCCCCGGCCAACCTCGAATTCGATCTCGCTATTGGCGGACGCGGCGACCGCGACGATCTCGTCGCGCCCCTGCTGTGCGAGTTGACCGGTGGCGAGGCGGCAACTGTCGTGAACAACAACGCAGCGGCGGTGCTGCTGATGCTGGCGACGCTCGCCAAGCGTCGTGAGGTCGTCGTCTCGCGCGGCGAACTGGTGGAGATCGGCGGCGCGTTTCGCATCCCCGACATCATGACGCACGCGGGCGCGAAGCTCGTCGAGGTGGGCACGACCAATCGCACCCATGCCGCCGACTATCGCAACGCCATTGGCGACAAGACGGCGTTGCTGATGAAAGTGCATTGCAGCAACTACGAGGTTTCTGGCTTCACCAAGAGTGTCGACGTTGCCGAGGTCGTGCAGATTGCCCGGCCGCACGGTGTGCCGGTGGCGGTGGATCTCGGTAGCGGCACGCTCGCGCCGCTGGAGCGCTGGGGCCTGCCGCACGAGACGACCGTGCAGGAGACGATTGCGGCGGGTGCCGATCTCGTCACCTTTTCCGGCGACAAATTGCTGGGCGGGCCACAGGCGGGCATGATCGTCGGACGCAAGGATCTCATCGCCAAAATCAAGAAGCATCCGCTCAAGCGAGCACTGCGCGTCGGCAAGCTGACGCTTGCGGCGCTCGAGCCGGTGCTGCGCCTGTATCGCGATCCCGATCATCTGACCGAGCGGCTCACCACGTTGCGGCTGCTCACGCGTACACGTGCTGACATGGCGGTGCAGGCGGAGCGTCTCGCTCCCGTTCTTGCGCAGTCGCTGGGCGATGCCTATACCGTCACCGCCGCGCCGATGGTGAGTCAGATCGGCAGTGGCGCGTTGCCCGTCGAGCAGCTTCCGAGTTATGGACTGGCGATTGCGCCTGCCGGTGGTGGCAAACGTGGCAGCGGTCGTGCGCTCGCCAAACTCGAAGCGGCGTTGCGCGCGCTGCCGTATCCGGTGATCGGCCGCATTGCCGATCAGACGTTATGGCTCGATCTGCGTTGTCTCGAAACGGAGGAAGAGGCGCGGCTCGCGCTGCAATTTGCGGAGCTTCGTGCATGATCGTGGGCACCGCAGGTCATATCGACCACGGCAAGACGAGTCTCGTTCACGCGTTGACCGGTGTCGACACCGACCGGCTGAAGGAAGAAAAAGCGCGCGGCATTTCCATTGAATTGGGGTATGCCTACACACCGTTGCCGGATGGGGAGGTGTTGGGATTCATCGACGTTCCCGGACACGAGAAGTTGATTCACACGATGGCGGCCGGTGCGGTCGGCATCGACTTCGCGTTGCTGGTGATCGCGGCAGATGACGGCATCATGCCGCAGACGCGCGAGCATCTCGCCATTCTGACGATGCTGGGCGTGCGGCGTGGCATGGTGGCGCTGTCCAAGGCGGATCGTGTCGATGCGGCGCGTCTGGCGGCGGTGACGCAGGAGATCTCGCAATGGCTTGCGCACACCCCGCTGGCCCAGGCTGACGTGGTGCCCGTGTGCGCGACGACGCCGGGCGATGCTGGTGTGGCGCTGTTGCGCGAGTCGTTGACGCGTGCGGCGCAGGCGCTGAGCGAGTCCGGCAACGCATCGCGCCGCAACGACGCCGTGTTTCGACTGGCGGTGGACCGCGTCTTCACACTGGCGGGCCAAGGCACGGTCGTGACCGGCACGGCGTTCGCCGGCACCGTGCACGTGGGGGACTCCCTCACGGTGATGCCGCAGGGACTGCCGGTGCGAGTGCGTAGCATCCATGCACAGAACCGGCCGGTGGAAGCGGGCAAGGCAGGGCAGCGCTGTGCGTTGAATCTGGCGGGTGTCGAGCGCGACCAACTCGGGCGCGGCGACTGGATCGTCGCTGCGGGATTGTCGGCGCCGTCGACGCATGTGGACGTCGAGCTGCATTGGCTGGAAGGCAGTGCGCCGCTCACGCAATGGTTTCCGCTGCACGTTCATTTAGGCACGGCGCATCGGCAGGCCCATACGGTGCTTCTCGAAGGCGACACGCTGGCGCCGGGGAGTACGATGCGCGTGCAGTTGGTCTTCGATACGCCTGTTTGCGCAATGCCGGGCGACCGCTTCATCGTGCGCAATCCGCAGGCGACGGCAACCGTTGGCGGCGGACGCGTGCTCGACCCGGCGGCGCCCGAACGAAAGCGTCGTTCGGCTGCGCGTCTGGCGTGGCTCGATGCCGTTGCGCGTTATCTCGATGGTGACGGACTCGATGCGCTTCTCGCGCAGTCGGCATTCGGACTGACGAGTGCGCAGGTGGTCGCGCTGACGGGGTTGCCTGCGGGGCAATGGCAGTGGCCGGCGAACGCCGTGGTGCTTCCCGAGGCGGAAGGGGGGGCACTGGCGTTTGCGCCGCAGGCGTGGGACATCGTTCGCAGCCGGGTGCTCGATGCGCTGCGCGACTATCACGCACGCGTGCCGGACGAGCCGGGTCTCGATGCCGCGCGTCTGGGCCGCATGACGTGGCCGTCGCTGGACACCTCGTGCTGGCGCATTGTGGTGCGCGCGATGTTGGCCGAAGGTGCGCTGGCGCGCACGGGTGCGTGGTTGCACCTGCCGGCGCACCGCGTCGAAATGACGGATGAGGAGAATGCGCTGGCCGAAGTGTTGCTGCAGCGCGTGGCGCGGGGGCACTTCGATCCGCCTTGGGTCCGGGATATGGGACGCGAGTTGAACGTGCCCGAAGAGCGGGTACGCTCGGTGTTGCGCAAGCTCGCGCGGCAGGCACGTGTGCATCAGATCGTTAAGGACCTGTTCTACGACGACGCGTGCATGCAGACGCTGGCGGGCATGATCGCCGGCGCGGACGGCAAGGTCGAAGCCGGCGTGTTTCGGGATGCGACGGGATTGGGGCGCAAGCGTGCGATTCAGATTCTGGAGTTCTTCGATCGTGCGGGATATACTCGCCGCGTTGGCAATTTTCATGTGCGGCGCCCCGGAGTGGTGTGGGGGGCGGCGTAAGTCAATGTTGGGGTGACGTTATCGTTAGGTCGCCTGCGCAATGCAGGAGCACTTCCCTCGTCATTGAGCAAGTGAAATTGTTTTGAATTAAGGAAGGCATCCGTATCCGGTGATGCGGCCGGGCTTCAAACCCGGTTGGGGGCGTCAGCCGCTCCCAGGTCGGTTCGACTCCGGCTGCTTTCCGCCATAAGGCTTTCGGCGATTTTCCATTTTCTATTCTCTTGCCGAAGGTCATCGCCTCGAATCTCGTATCTCGTCGCGCAGGCTTCACGTTTCCACCCCGCCGGTATTGCGCAGAGTATTCGGCTATCGCCTCCGAGGTTAGTTGCGCGCTGCGGAACCCACGTCGTACCATGCATTCGCGCTGAAGCCAAGGCGAACTATGAGAAAAATCGTATTGAAGTCGACGATGCGTGGTGAAAGAATGCTTCGTTGTGCTGTGGGTGGCGAAGATAGCGTGGCCACCCTTCAGGGCGGTGGCCAGTGGCCCGATGCGAACACGAAATCGAAAACGTTGGGCGCACGCGGGCGATGATCGGAGTGAATTACCCAGAGCTAAATCAAAAGAATATGGGGGGTCTCGGGGGCACTAACGGGAGGTACTGGGAATGCGAGGAATGCTAATTTCTCGGTGTTGCGTGTGTTTCGACGATTGGCATTTCTCGGTGTTGCGTGTGTTTCGACGATTGGCCATGCAGGCCCGTCAACGGAAGAAGCCATATGTGGCGGCGCAAGCGCGATCGTGGCGACTTGGCCATGCGATAGCTCAAGCGATGGGTCTTGCACGCTGTGGGGTGTCGATTCCGCGCATTCGGGACGTTGGGAAGAACAGAGCATTTTTTCGTCGAAGGCGCCAAAAGCGTTGATCGCCTGGCATTCAAGGACGCCTGTTCAAACGGACGTTGCTCTCGCCCTGAATACTCGGTTTGCTCCACCCCGGTGTCCAGGGCAGTGACGAGAGCGTTGAGTGCGATGCCTTCGACGCGCTAGCCATTCGACGATCAAACGCCCAAAGCCGCCTGTGGCGTATTGCACAAGCGGATGAGCATCCGGTTGAATGCATTCGTGAGACTGATCGTAATCGTGAGATCGACTAGTCCGCGCTGCTCGAACGCAGCGCGGGCTTTCGCATACTGATCGTCGGGTGCGACCGTTTGTGGCTACCAGCGTGACCGACTCTGCCCAGGCGAGCGCCTCGCGGTCGCGTCCAACGAACCTCCTGCTCCCAGCCCAGAAGTCCGCATCAATGTCGCGGATAGCGATAGAATCGGAATTCCTTCTGCGTGCCGGCCGGACGACAGTGCGCAGCGGCGACGAAAGTCGTTCATTTTGTCCCCCTTTTGGTTTCCCACGCCGAGTCACAACGATGACGAAAGACGAACTGGAAAAGGTCATTTCGATGCGTTTCCAGGAGATGCCGCCGAAGCTGCGCCAGGCGGCGCGGTACGTGCTCGATTCCCCCAAGGAAGTGGCCCTGCAGTCCATGCGCACGGTGGCAGCGCGTGCGCAGTTGCAACCGGCGTCGATGCTGCGTCTGGCCCGTGATCTCGGGTTTTCCAGTTACGAAGATTTTCGCTCGGTCTATATCGACTGGCTCTCGGCCGGGCCGTCCGGACCTTCGGGGCTGCTCGAACGGGCAGAACAGGTTCGCGAACATTCCCGTGCCTCGGGCGACGACCAGTTGCTGGCCGAGTCGCTCGCGCATGAGTACGGCAATCTGGAAGCCACGCTGTCCAAGCGCAATGAAAAGAGCTTTCACGAGGCCGTCGATCTGCTGCGCAATGCCAGCCGAATCTATGTGCTCGGCCTGCGCAGTCTCTATCCGCCGGCGTTCTATCTGCATTACGTGCTGTCGACCTTTCAGGACAACGTGACGTTGATTTCCGGCGAAGGCGGTGCGTTGATCGACGACATGCGGCGTATCGGCAAGACCGACGTGCTGCTCTGTTTTACCGCGCGTCCCTACACGGTGGCGAGCGTCGAGACAACGCGCTTCGCCCGGCAGCGCGGGGCCACTGTTGTGGCAGTGAGCGACAGCACGCTGTCTCCCGTCGCGGCGCAGGCGCATACGTGTATCGTTGCGCCGAACGCGAGCCTGTCGCTGTTTCCGTCGATCCTACCCGCGCTGGCGGTGGCGCAGACGCTCGCACAATTGCTCATGGCCCACGGCGGCGAGGAGACGTTGGCGGAAGTGGCGAATAGCGCCGCACAACTCCACGAATTCAACATTTATACGACTGACGACTGAGCGTTGACCGGACACCGGATAACAAAATGCCCGTCGATGCCTTGCGGCCGTCGACGGGCATTTTGCATTGACGGGGCGGTCCGCTCGCGCCACCCACGTCGATTCAGACGATCGTTTCCCCTCAGTTCAGACGGGCGCTGACATTGACCAGCCCGAAGTTCGGACGGCGACGCAGCATGAAGTACAGACCCACGATCATGAGTGCCGTCCCCACCATGAACCAGAACTGAAAGCGCGAATCCGGGTTGAAGGCTTGCGAGATGAGCACGGCGACCAACGTCAGGAAGGCAATCGCGTTGGAGAACGGGAAGAACCACGCCTTGAAGCTCGACGCTTCCATTTCCTGCACCGGCTGGCGCGCCATCTTGAGACGCATGACGAAGTGCGCCACGATGATGAAGATCCACACCGTCATGACGAACGCGCCGCTGCTTTTGGCCAGCATGAGGAACAGATCGCCACCGCTCACGAAGTGCACCGCGAGAATGCCCAGGCAGATGGCGAAGCTCAAACCGAGCGCGTTGATCGGCACGCCACGCGAATTCGTGCGGGCGAACATCGGCGGTGCATAACCGCGCTGGCTCAGCGAGTACAGCATGCGTGAGTTCGAGAACAGGAACGAGTTCATCACCGACATGAACGACACGAACAACACGGCCTTCATGGCGAGCGCAGCGTTCGGGAAGCCGGCCATGCTGAACAGCGAGACATAGGGCGACGCGAGGTTGGCCTTATCGGTCCACGGCAGACAGAGAATGATGATCGACACGGAACCGATATAGAACACCAGCACGCGGAAGATCACACTGCGGATGGCGCGCACGACGTTCTTGCGCGGGTTCTCCGATTCCCCGGCCGCGACGGCGGCGATTTCGCTGCCACCCAACGAAAAAATCACGACCATGATGCCCGCGATGACCGGCGAGATGCCGTTGGGCATGAAACCGCCGTGTGAGGTGAGGTTGCCGAAGCCCGGTGCGGGGATCTTGGCTTGCAGGCCGAACAGGATCGAAAGGCCGAACAGCATGAAGATAACGATGGTCGCCACTTTGGCGAACGAGAGCCAGTACTCGGCTTCACCGAATGAGCGCACCGAGTAGGCGTTGCTCACGATCAGGGTGATGAGCATGACCACCGCGCCGCCCCAGACCGGCAGCCACGGCAGGAATTCGTTGAGAATCGAGCCGAGCAGGATGGCTTCGATGGTGATCGTCATCAACGATTTGAACCAGTACAGCCAGCCGACGGCAAACCCCGCCCACTCGCCGAGATAGGTGCTCGCATACGTGGAGAACGAGCCGCTGTCGGGATTGCGCGAGGCCATCTCGCCCAGCATGAACATCACGAACGTGACGATCAGGCCGCCCACGAGGTAGGACAAAATGGCCGCCGGGCCGGCGGTAGCGATGATGGCGCCGGAGCCGACGAAGAGGCCGGCGCCAATGACGCCGCCAAGGGCAATCATGGTGATATGCCGCTGTTTGAGGCTTTGACTCAGCGAGTTCTGCTGCATGGTCGAATTCCCTGTTGTGGAAGGTTTATGGGACGACGGTGCGAACGGCGACGTGTGTGCTGCACCGGTGTCTCAGCGGAGCAGCACACGTTGGAGGATGTCAGCCAATCGCGGGGCGCACTGCCGCCAGAATGGCGCCTTCGAGGCGGTCGACGACCTGATCGATCTCGGCCTCGCTGATGACGAACGGTGGGGCAAGCATGATGTGATCGCCATACTTGCCGTCAATGGTGCCCATCGCCGGATAGCAGGCGAGGCCACGCGCCATCGCTTCGCGCTTGACGCCTGCATGGACGGCGAAGCGCGGATCGAACGGCGCCTTCGTGGCCTTGTCGGCGACTAGTTCGACACCGACGAAAAGACCCCGGCCGCGCACGTCGCCGACAAACGGGGTGTTGGCGAAACGTTCATTGAGTTGCTGCATCAGGTACCGACCACGATCGCGGACCTGGGCGAGCAGACCGTCGCGCTCGATGACCTGCTGCACGGCTAGCGCTGCTGCGCACGCCGTCGGGTGTGCGAGATAGGTGTGGCCGTGGTGGAAAAAGCCGCTGCCGGCGTTCATCGCGTCGACAATGTGCTTGCCCGCGAGTACCGCGCCGATGGGCTGATAGCCGCCGCCCAGACCCTTCGCAATGGTCTGGATATCCGGCGCAACCCCTTCCTGTTCCCAGGCGTGGAGCGTGCCGGTACGGCCCATGCCGCACATCACTTCATCCAGAATCAGCAGGATGCCGTAACGGTCGCACACTTCGCGAATGGCCTTGAAGTAACCGGCAACAGGCGTAATGACGCCCGCCGTCGCGCCGCCAACCGTCTCGGCCACGAAGGCGATGATCGAGTCAGCACCGTGTTCGAGGATTGTGGCTTCGAGTTCCTGCGCCAGGCGCTGGCCGTATGCCTGTTCGCTCTCCTGGAGCTGTTGATCGCGATAGGCGTAGCAGGGCGAGACGTGCGTGACATCGATCAGCAGCGGCTCGAACTGCGCGCGGCGCCACTGGTTGCCACCGATGGCCAGCGCGCCGAGCGTGTTGCCGTGATAGCTCTGACGGCGCGCGATAAAACGGCGGCGCTGCGGCTGGCCGATCTCGACGAAGTACTGACGCGCCATCTTGAGTGCCGCTTCGATGGCTTCGGAGCCACCGCTTACGTAATACACGTGGCTCAGGCCCGACTCGGCAGGGGTGGTGCGAATCAGTTGCTCGGCGAGGGCTTCGGCCACTTCGGAACTGAAGAAACCGGTGTGCGCGTAGGCGAGCTTGTCGATCTGCGCGTGCATGGCGGCGATCACATCGGGATGGCCGTGACCGAGACACGATACGGCCGCGCCGCCGGAGGCGTCGATGTACTCACGGCCCTCGGTGTCGCGGAGATAGACGCCCTGGCCGCCAACGGCGATGGGCGGCTGGTTACGCAGGTGACGATGGAAGACTCGGCTGGAAGATGCTTGACTCATGGTGGACTGGGGGCATTGAGTGAAAGATGCAAATTGAACAATTGTTCAATTTTTGTAAATGTATAGCACATATGTTCATTTTATGATGCGTGAAAACCCTGACGCCGAGGCATGGCGATGGTGACGTTGCCGGATGACAGGGGGGGGGGGAGGCTGGTGGGGCTTGAGGTTCGACGGTGGTGCGCGGGGTCGTGAGTGCTGAGCTAATTCAGGTCGCCGCCATCACTCGGACGTACCGTTCGACGTTGCCAATGCGGCCACGCCGAGGCCCATGTATAGCAGGCCGGCCACATACTTCCCGATCCCCGGACGGCGGCTGCGGTTGGCGAGGGCGAGGCCGATGGCTCGGGCAAGGGCCGCGTAAATGATGTCGCTCACAGCGCCGACCAGCACAAGCAGCAGGCCGAGCGTGACGATCTGCAGCGGCACATGACCCAGCAACGGGGTCACGAACTGGGGCAGAAATGCGGCGATGAACAGCCCCGTCTTCGGATTGAGCAGGTTGACGAGGAATCCATTCTTCATCGATGCTCCCAGCGCGCCTGCGGGCGGCTGTGCAGCGGCGCTTGCCGGCGCAGCGCGGCTGCGAATGACCTTGATGCCGATGTAAATCAGATAGCCCGCACCGAGGGACTTGGTCACCGTGAACATCAGCGGCGACGCGAGCAGCAGGGCAGTGAGTCCGGCTGCGGCGAAGCTCACATGAACGAGCGTGGCGAGCATCACGCCAAAGCACGATGCGAGGCCGAAGCGAAATCCCTGGCTGGCGCTGGTCGTGGAAATGTAGATGGTGGTCGGCCCGGGGATGGCGACGAGCACCGCGACGGCAGTCAGAAAGAAGGGCAAAAGGGAAAGATCGATCATCACTGAAGTCTCTGCGGTGGCGGTGTTACGAAATGACCGGCGACCGGCGAGCGGTACGCCGGTTCGCGGTATCCTGACGTCGCGCGGCGACGGTGTTCAGTGTGCCGCGTGACGCACTGCCGAGAGCATGTCGTGCAGGTTGTAGGTCATGAGCGCGAGGAATGCGAGCAGGCCGAGGTAATAGGTCCCGTATGTCACCTTGGTTTCCGTCGTCACGCCATAGTAGCGCACGTTCTCGGGCGCTTGCGGGTCGTAGCGCCAGGCCTTGGCCAACTGCGGGAGTGCGAGCAGGGCGACCAGAATCAGAATCGGGCTCGGATGCCAGAGGAACAGTGCGACGAGCACCGGCACGCCCGCAAACCAGATGCGCGGGGACAGCACGGCAGTGATGCGCCCGCCATCGAACGGCGAGAGCGGAATCAGATTGAACAGGTTTAGGAAGCATCCCGCATAGGCGAGGGCGAGCAGCAGATTGCTGTCTTGCTCGCGCGCAGCGAAATAGCAGGTCATCGACGCGAGCGTGCCGACGAACGGCCCGCCCAACCCGACATAGGCCTCCGTCTCGGCGTTGAGTGGCATTTCCTTTAGCTCGATCCACGCACCGACGAACGGGATGAACGTGGGCAGGCCCACGTCCAGCCCGCGCTGGCGTGCCGCGACGTAGTGCCCGGCTTCATGCGCAAACAGCAGGACCACGAAGCCGAGCGCGAACTTCCATCCGTACACGAATGCATAGACGACGATGGACAGCAGCATCGTGCCGCCCGTCGTCAACACCTTGCCGAGCTTGAGCCCGCCGAATACCAGCAGCAAGAGTTTGGTCATTGCGTTTCTTAGGCACGCGGTGCGTTGCCGTCGTGGGGCGTGGAGGCCGTCTGCGGTTGCGGTGCCGCCACGATGGCGGTTTCGCTTGTGTCGAGGTCTGCGCCAGGCGTGGCTTGCGGCGTCACGGGCAGCGGCTTCGGCTTGCGCTTGAACAGCTTGGTGAACGCGGCACCCGCACCGAGCAAGGCCAGCAGACCGACCCTGGCGAACTTCGCGACGAACGCGGCGATTAGTGCAAACAGCCCAAGTTTCTTCGCGGCAACCCCCGCGACGAGTGCGGCGAGGCCGTACTCCGCGACGCGGTCGGTCTTCTCGTTGAAGTCGGCATAGCGCTTGCCGTCGACGAAGTTCAGCCCCGAGAGAATCTTGTCGGCGACGGGCTTGTCTGCGGCCAACAACGATTCGCTCGTGACCAGCGTAGTCGCCAGATAGCCCTCACGGCCAAGCGCCGTGGTGCGGTAGTTCACCGAAGGATCGTTGTCGACCCGAACCCCGGTCTGCTTGTTCGTCACACGGGCCGCCCACACCAGACGGTGCGTGCTGCTGTCGTATTGCGGCAATTGCGCCCACCCGGTGACTTCCAGTTCAGGTGCGCCAAGCTCGCGTCGTGTGGCGTTCGCGCTTTCCGTGCCTTTGCGCAAGGATTCGAGAATGTCATCGGCCTTCCAGTCGCGAGCATCGTCGTCGCGAACGTAACCGTCGTTGACATAGGTGATGACGTCGAGCCATTCGCCCTTGCCGTCTGTCGGCACGACGAGGCCGGCCAGCGACGTCTCGTCGATGGTGTTGCCCAGCGCACGCAGCAGGCGTGCGGCGGTGGCGCTCGGAATCCAGCCCATGCCGCCCGGCAGCGAAAACGTTGCCTGATCGTGGATATCGATGACCTTCGGGCCTTCGATCAGTGCCTCGGTAGCGGCTTTGACAGCGGCGCGAGTTTCGGCTTCCCGGGCTTCGGGCGTGGTCGCGGCAACGGGAGCGGGAGCCTGCGTCTGGGCGAAAGCGCTGGATGCGCTCAACGCGAGAGCAAGAAACAACGTGCGGAAGATGGAAGACATGATTTGACTTTCCCTGGTCGGCGTCGTTATAAAATTTCACATCTGAAGGATGAGTGCCGCAGCGGATTATGCCAGAAGGCAGATCGGATTCCGAAGTGTTGTGGGATCTGCGTACATTCACGACAACCGGGCTCATGCCGGCAATGTCCCCGCACTGCCGCTGGTGCCTTTTCACCTGCCACTGACCACCTGCCGCGACACGAACCACGGCGTCTTCCCCTGCGAAATGTCAGCAATCGCAAGGGCCACATCCGGCTTCGATGGCGCTCGCGCGAAACCGCATGCGGTGCTCTCGCCATCTCGCGACAAACGATCGCGCCCGCTGGCCAGGACATTCTCCAGACCGCCCTCAAAGCATCCTCGTTTACCCGTAATTCGCATTCCCGGACAGGTTTCCACGTTGACCGGCCAATTGTTTTTTGCTGGTATACCAGTTATGAACCAGACACAACGCACCCCAGCCCTGAGCGATTCGGCCTATAACGCCATTCGCGCCCTGATCGTCTCCGGTGAAATTCGCGCGGGCGAAGCGCTCTCCGAGCGTGCCCTGTCGGAGCGCTTCGGCGTGAGCCGCACGCCCGTGCGCGAGGCGATTCGCGCGCTCGCCAACGACGGCCTGCTGGAGATCGTGCCGATGCGCGGCACCTTCGTGCGGCAGTTGTCGGTGCGGGACCTGAGCGAGATTCACGAAGTCCGGCTCGCGCTCGAAGGCATGGCCGCGTGGCTCGCCGCGCAAAAGGGCGTGACGCCGGCGCTCCAGGAAGTCGCCGTTCGCTTGCGTGCACTGGATGCGCAGGGCGAGCAGGGCTTGCCTCTTGACGTCGACATCACGCAGCGCGTGGGCTGGCAGTTTCACGAGGCGATGTTTGCCGCGGCCGACAACGTGCGGCTCACCGAGACCTATCACGCGTTGCGCACCCAGAATGGTCTGGCGCTGCAACGCATCCCGCATTACGACGCCGAGCGCACGCGCGCCGCAGTTCGCGAACACCTCGCGATCTTCGATGCCATCGCCGCCGGGCGTCCCGAGGCGGCCCAGCGTCATGTCTGGGATCACCTCACGCACGCCATGCAAGCGCGCTTGCAGGCGCTCGTTCCTCCCACCGTGCCGCCCGGTACTCAGCGCTGATCGCCTCTGACAAGCGAAAACCGCGTCGCCACGCAATTTCCGGAGATTGTTGTCATGTCGTCACGTTCCGCCAGCAAGAAACGTCTCATCCCGTTGCCCGTCCAGATGCTCATCGGTCTGGCGCTCGGCATCGGCTGCGGTATGTTCGCCCCGGCGCTTGCCACGAAGCTCATGCCCGTCGGCACGGCCTTCGTACAGGCCGTGAAGATGATCGTCGTGCCACTCGTTTTCACCGCGATCACGCTGGGCATCTATCAGATGGGGCACAACGCCCGCGCGCTCGGAAGGGTCTCGGCCATCAGCCTCATCTACTTCTTCATCGCCACGCTGGTCTCGATCGTGATCGGACTGGGCCTGAACGCGATCTTCCATCCGGGACTCGGGGCGAATCTCGCGGCGGCACATGCGTCGGCCAAGCCGATTGCCGCCTCGGTCGACTGGACCAAATTCTTCCTGGAGATGATCCCGTCGAACATCTTCGCGGCGATGAGCGGCAGCAACCTGTTGCCGGTGCTGGTCTTCGCGGTGCTGCTCGGTCTGGCGCTCTCCACCATCGGTGAGCGTGCCAAGCCGCTCGTGGGGGTGCTCGATGCCCTCATGGGGGCCGTGTTCAAGCTGACGGACTGGATCATCTCGCTCTCGCCGCTCGCGATCTTCGCCATCATCTCCTGGCTGTTCGCAACGCAGGGTATCGGCACGATTCTCGCCCTCGTCAAACTCGTGGGCACGATGTACCTCGGTCTCGGGGTGCTGCTGGTGCTGTTCTGGATTCTGCTCAAGGCCATCGGCGAAAAGCCACTGGAGACAACGCGCGCCATCGGTGAGCCGGTGATTCTCGCTTTTGCCACGCGCTCATCGGAAGCCACGCTGCCGTTGCATATGGAGAAGCTCATCGCCATGGGGGTGCCCAAGGCCATCGCGTCGGTCGTGCTGCCGCTCGGTTACGCGTTCAACCGCGACGGCTCGATCATGTACTTTGCACTGGCCGTTGGTTTTCTGGCCGATGCGTATCACGTGCCGCTCGACATGCCGACGCTGCTCTCCATCGTGCTCGTCACCACGCTCGCCAGCAAAGGCAGCGCAAACGTGCCGTCTGGCGGGCTGGTGGCCATTGCAATGGTGCTCACGACCATCGGCGTGCCCATCGAAGCGCTCGCGATCATTGCCGGTGTCGATGCCTTCCTCGACATGGGCCGTACTGCCATCAACGTTTTCAGCAACACCGTGGCCATCAAGCTCGTCATGAAGCTGGCCGGCATTGCCTACGAGTCGCCCGAGGCTGTGCAGGCGGCGCTTGCCGCCGAGGCCTCGTCCGCGAGCACCGGCAGCCATGCCCACGGTCAGGAGTTCGCATGACCTCAGGTAACACGGAGCGCTTTGTCGATCTGCGAAGCGATACCGTCACCCGTCCCACGGCACTGATGTGGGAAGCGATGCAGGCCGCGTCGCTGGGTGACGACACCCTCGAGGGCGACCCCACGGTACGCGCACTCGAACATCTCGCGGCGGTCATGACCGGGAAAGAGGAGGCGATGTTCGTCGTCTCCGGCACGATGGGCAACCTGATCGCCTCGCTGTGTCATGCCACACGCGGCGGCGAGGCCGTGGTCGACGCGCAGTCGCACATGGCAAAGTCGGAGGCGGGCGGCATGTCGCGGCTCGCGCATCTGTATCCGGTGCTTATCCCGTCGGTGCGCGGCGAGATGGATCTCGATCAACTGGCCGGGGCGTTGCGTCCCGGCTTTTCGCGTTACGGGCAGCCCACGGCGATGGTCGGTGTGGAGTCGACCCATAACCATTCCGGCGGCTACGTGCCGTCGCTGGGGTATTTAGCCGACGTGCACGCGCTGGCGTCGCGTGCGCGGGTGCCGGTGCATATGGACGGTGCCCGCGTGTTCAACGCGGCCGCCGCGCTGGGCGTCGACGTCGGCCAGATCACCACCCATTGCGACAGTCTGACGTTCTGCCTGTCAAAGGGACTCTCCGCGCCGATGGGCGCCATGCTCGCCGGTTCGCACGCGATGATCGAGCAGGCGCGCACATTCCGGCGCATGACGGGCGGCGGCTTGCGTCAGGCGGGCATTATGGCTGCGGCGGGCAAGGTGGCGCTGGAGACGATGGTCACGCGCCTGTCCGACGACAATCGGCGCGCGCAGCGCCTGTGGGCAGGACTCGCACAGATCGATCCTCAACTGGTGGACGCCGTGCCGTCGAAAAGCAATATCGTGCGGTTGCGTGTGGCAGAGCAGCGAGAATGCAATCCCAGCGCATGGGAGGCGGCGCTCGCGGAGTGCGGCATTCTGGCACGCGCGAGCGGCACTTCCATGCTGCGGCTGGTCACGCACCGTCATATCGGCGACGACGACATCGATGACGCCATCGCCGCCATTGCATCGATTCGCGATAGGTTGGTGGCGAACGCCTCACCGTTTGGCACTGTTTGATTTCGTCCGAAGGAACGCACCGGGGGCCGAAGCCGCCGATTCGGCAGCGACTTGCAACAGTGTGTTGCACGCCGCTGCCGGCCGAAAATCGGAAATGGCGGTACACTCCGAGCACACGCCACCGCTGTCTGGTGGCACGCGACTCTCCATTTCGGCCCGTTTGAACGTCATCATGAAGTCCCCTGGTAATGCCTCTGCCACGCCCGCGTGCGACGCTGGCGAATGCGTCGAGCTTGTCGCTACCGCGACCCTGCCGACCCGCTATGGCACTTTCACCTCCCACGCATTCCGCGTCAAAGGCAGCAACAACGAGCATCTCGCGCTGGTCATGGGGGATGTGTCGACCGATGCGCCTACGCTGGTGCGTCTGCATTCGGAATGCCTGACGGGGGATGTCTTCGGTTCCTACCGCTGCGATTGCGGCGAACAACTCGACGCGGGTATGCGCAAGATCGCCGAAGCCGGCTGCGGCGTCATGCTGTATCTGCGAGGCCATGAAGGACGCGGCATCGGCCTGAGCAACAAGATTCGCGCGTATCTGCTGCAGGAGCAGGGCCGCGATACCGTTGAAGCGAACCTTGATCTGGGGTTGCCCGACGACGCTCGCGAATACGACTCCGCAGCCGCGATCCTGCGCATTCTGGGCGTGCGCTCGGTGCGTCTCATGAGTAACAATCCGAAGAAGTTCGATACGCTCACGAAGCACGGCATCCCGGTCTGCGAACGCGTGGCGCTCGACATTCCGATGCGCGAGGAAAACGAACGTTACATCCGCACCAAGCAGGTGAAGTTCGGGCACTACTTCGAAGAGAACGAATAAGGGCTGGCCGGCGAGTTCGGCCGGTGGCGCGCCGCCCCGCATTCATGCTCACAGAAATGCCGTTCGGCAGGCGCGCAAGCCCGGTCCTGTGGCTTTGGGCGGCGGTAGAGCGCCTCAATCGATAGGTAAATTCCCAACTAGGTTGCGGCGCAGCATTTTATGCTTGACGCTCCAATTTGGCCTCAGTTACCATCCGCCCTGTCTTCAATTTAAGGGGTTGTCCGTGAATTCCGATGCCAGTAGTAGTCGACCGTTGATCGACTGATTGCCTGAGGATCCACAGCCTTCCCTGTGCCGCGTCCTCATGCAGGATGCGGTGTCTAGCGCCGATAATCGCTCTTCCTGAGCGTCACCTCTTCGGCGCGATTCCCGCAGAAATTCCACTGTTGTGCCCGTGATGGGTGTTGTCGTCTTGCGCATGCCTCTGGCATCGAGACGGCACGCGCACGCGCCGACTGCCCTTGCCGCGTGCGGTAGGGGCGAATCGCAGCCATGCGAGGAAGTCATGCGAGTTTTTCAAACGTTTCCGGCTTATCAAAGCCAATCGACGCGCACCACGCCGGTGTCGCGCCTGACCATCGTCTGCCTGGCCGAAGCCCTGGGGGCATTGCGCAAGCAGATGTTCGTCGATCTCACCGCGCTCGGGCTTCGCGCGACGCACGTCAGCATTACGCGCTGGAACGACCGCGACGAAGCGTCAGCCACCGTCACGCTCGATTGTCCGCTCGCCTCGCGTGCGTCGCTCACGTCGCTCGTCATGCGCCTGTCCGGCGAGCGTAGCGTGCGTCGCGTGGTCTGGTCCGATGACGGCACCCGTCGCGTGCCCACCGACGCCATGCCCGCGCACGCATAGAGCGACACCGCCGATCGATGCGTCATTTCTTTGCCGCGCAGCGCGATAGCGTCTGCCGGTATGCCGAATAGCAAAACATAAGGAGTCCGATATGGAAGACGGAAGTAGCCGAATGAGGCCCGTCGGAACCGCGCGCTTGTCGCACGGACTTCCGGCGGGCGCTCCGATGCCAGATCCAAGAATTTTCGTTACTACCAACCGCGCGCCGCGCGGCGCGGCTGGGGGCGTTTGCGCGTTTTTCCGGAGACATGACATCCGGTAGCGCTTGACGAGACCGGCCGGCCGCCATGCCAGCGTAAGCCGTGCCAGGAAATCGTCATGAACAAGAACCTTCGCTCGCGCCATAAACAGCGCGGCTTTGTCGAACACTCGACAACCTCCGACCTGCCGCTCTCGGGCCCCGACGCCGTCGCCCGGCTGGCGACCGAACCACTGCAGGACGTCTTTCACACACTCGGCACCGACGAGAGCGGTCTCACGCTCGAGGATGTCGGCCAGCGCCAGACCCGCTTTGGCCCCAACGAGATCGCGCACGACAAGCCGCCCCACTGGACGGTGCAGTTGTTCAGCGCCTTCAAGAACCCGTTTGTCATGGTGCTGCTCGCGCTCGCCATCGTCAGCTTCTTCACCGACGTCTACTTCGCCGACCCGGACGACAAGGAGTACACGGGCATCATCATCCTGTTGACGATGGTGACGATCAGCGGCCTGCTGCGCTTTTTCTCGGAGTTCCGTTCGTTGCGCGCGGCAGAGAAGCTCAAGGCGATGGTGCGCACCACGGCGTCCGTTCGCCGCCGTGTCACCGTCTCGGGTGAGTCGGAACGTCACGAAGTCGCCATGCGTGAGCTGGTCGTGGGTGACATCGTGACGTTGCAGGCGGGCGACATGATTCCGGCCGACCTGCGTCTGATGGAATCTCGCGACCTGTTCATCAGTCAGGCGGTGCTCACCGGCGAGGCGTTGCCCGTCGAGAAGTACGACACGCTGGGCGCCGTTGCGCAAAAGTCGGCAGAGACGACCGGCGGGCAGGGCAATGCCAGCCTGCTCGACCTGTCGAACGTCTGCTTCATGGGCACCAACGTGGTGAGCGGTACGGCCACCGGTGTTGTCGTTGCAACGGCGGGCGACACCTATTTCGGTGCGCTTGCGAAGAACGTCGTGAGCCACAAGCGAGTCGAGACGAGCTTCGACCGTGGCGTGAACAGCGTGAGCTGGTTGCTCATCCGCTTCATGTTGGTGATGGTGCCGGTCGTCTTCATGATCAACGGACTGACCAAGGGCGACTGGGTGAGCGCCCTGACGTTCGCGCTTGCGGTGGCCGTCGGCCTGACGCCGGAAATGCTGCCCATGATCGTGAGCGCCAATCTGGCGCGCGGTGCACTGGCGATGGCGCGCCGCAAGGTGGTGGTCAAGCGTCTGAACTCCGTTCAGAACTTCGGCGCCATGGACGTGCTCTGCACCGACAAGACCGGCACGCTCACGCAAGACCGCATCATTCTCGAACGACATCTCGACGTGACGGGCGACGAGCAGGAGGACGTGTTGCGCCTTGGCTGGCTCAACAGCTATCACCAGAGCGGACAGCGCAATCTGATCGACGTGGCGATCATCCGTCGCGCCAACGAGATCGGCGACGCCGTGCAACCGCGCACGTTCGCCAAAATCGACGAGTTGCCGTTCGACTTCGTGCGCCGGCGTTTGTCGGTCGTGGTCGCCAACGACCGTGGCGAGCACCTGATGGTGACCAAGGGCGCCGTCGAAGAAATGTTGTCCGTCTCCACGCACGTGAAGACCCCGGCGGGCGTGCGCGCGCTAGACGACACGGCCCGCGCCATGCTGCTGGCCCGTGCCGAGGCATACAACGAAGAGGGCTTCCGTGTCCTTGTTGTCGCGACGCGCGACATTCCGGCGGGCGAGACCAAGACGCAGTACAAGACGACTGACGAAGCGGGCCTGACGGTCTGCGGTTTCCTGACCTTCCTCGATCCGCCCAAGGATTCGGCCGCGCCCGCCATTGCCGCACTGCGCGAGCACGGCGTGACGGTCAAGGTGCTCACGGGCGACAACCCCATCGTCACGATGAATGTGTGCCGTCAGGTGGGCATTGAGCCGGGTACCCCGTTGCTGGGATCGGACATCGAGCCGATGGACGACGCCAGGCTACGTGAGATCGTCGGGCACACCACGGTGTTCGCGAAACTCGCACCGCTGCACAAGGCGCGCGTGGTCAAGGCATTGCAGGCGAACGGCCACACCGTGGGTTTCCTGGGTGACGGCATCAACGACGCCCCCGCATTGCGCGATGCAGACGTTGGCATCTCGGTGGACACCGGTGCCGACATCGCCAAGGAGACCGCCGACATCATCCTGCTCGAAAAGAGCCTGATGGTGCTCGAAGAGGGCGTGATCAAGGGACGGGAGACGTTCGGCAACATTCTGAAGTACCTGAACATGACGGCCAGCTCGAACTTCGGCAACGTGTTCTCGGTGCTGGTGGCCAGCGCGTTTCTGCCGTGGCAGCCGATGCTCGCGATGCAACTGCTGGTGCAGAACCTCGTGTACGACATCTCGCAGATGTTCCTGCCGTGGGATCGCATGGACCCCGAGTTCCTCAAAAAGCCGCGCAAGTGGGATGCCGGCAATATCCGGCGCTTCATGTTGTGGCTCGGGCCGACCTCTTCGGTGTTCGACATCACGACTTACGTGCTGATGTGGACGGTCTTCGGTGCGGGCGCGCTGTATCACGCCCAGGGCGGCGACGCGGGGCAGGTCATCATGAACTCCGGCTGGTTTGTCGAAGGCCTGGTGTCGCAGACGCTGGTGGTGCACTTGCTGCGCACCCAGAAGATCCCATTCCTGCAAAGCACGCCGGCGCTGCCGATCATGCTGTCGACGTCGGTGGCCATCGCAATCGCCTGCTGGCTGCCGTACTCGCCGTTTGCCGAGGCACTGGGCTTCGTCGCACTGCCGGGCTCGTACTTCTACTGGCTCGTGGCGACCATGCTCGGTTACATCGCGCTGGCTCAGATGGTGAAGACGATCTACATCCGCCGCTTTGGCCGCTGGTTCTGATCGAGCCTCGACCCGGCACACCACTCACATTGAAATGACGCGACCCTCCCGCCCCTTTGGGCGGGGGCGGGCGACCCACATGCAAGCACCGCGCAGCGCGCGGTGCGACATAGGCTTACCAAGAGAACGAATCATGAAGAAGCAACTGATGTATCTGGCGCTGTTCTGCCCGCTCAGCGCTTTCGCCGCCCACCCGCTGGTCACCGACGACACCGGCACGCAGGGCGACGGCAACTGGCAATTCGAGACGAATAGCGAAGTCACGTCGAAGCAACCGGACATCGGGCACCAGAGCCTTTGGAACAGCACGCTGACGCGCGGCGTGGGCGAGGCGATCGACCTCTACGTCAACGTCCCCTACACGACCATCCAGCATCGCTCCGATATTGCGGGCAGCGGCATTGGCGATGTGGAGACGGGCGCCAAGTGGCGCATGTACGACGACGGGGCTTTCAGTGTCGGCCTCAAACCCTACCTGACGTTTCCGTCGGGCAACGATCGGCGCGGGCTCGGCACTGGCCGGGTGAATGCCGGTGCGACGTTGCTCACCCAGTATGCGATCGGTGACTGGACATTCTTGTTCAACGCCGGGGCAACCTATGAGCCGAACCGACAGTCGCAACGTCAGGCATTGTGGAAGGTCTCTGGGGCGGTGATGTACCGCGTGTTGCCGTCAACGCAACTGATCTTCGATGTCGGCACGTCGCAAAACCCCGACTTCGCACAGCGGACCCATCCGGCGTTCATGATTCTCGGCGCGATCTACAGCCCGAAGCCTTGGCTGGATCTCGATGTCGGCTACCGGCGCGGGCTCAATCCCCAGACCTATAGAGACTCCTGGATGGGCGGGATGACCGTCCGCTGGTAAAGACGTCGGCCGGCCAGGCGCGTTGGGCCGGGGCGCGGCAGGGCGGGGCATCGAACCTCGCTCGCCAGGACGCAGATAACTTTGCAGTATAATTTTTTTTCAAAGTGATTGTCCTGGCGCGCCGCGCCGCTTACCGAACGCTTCCATGCCAAAATTGCCGGCCCAGAAGGCCCTTACCGTCACCAATCCAGCCTGTCTCATCGACGGTTCCGACGCCGAATTCCGTCATCTGATCAATGGGTTGCTGCCATTCGCCGCACGGCTGTTGTCGGTGCGCGATGGTTTTGGCAGCCTGATCGGTCTGACCGGCATTCAATACTCGCTGCTCCAGTCAGTGGTGCATCTCTCGTCGCAGGGGGATGTCACCGTCAATCAATTGGCCGAGCACTTGCACCTGTCGGGTGCGTTCGTGACCATCGAGACGAACAAGCTCAAGGCGCTCAAGCTGATCGACAAGCGTCAGAATCCGGAAGACCGCCGCAAGATGAGCCTGACGGTCACGGCGGCCGGCGCAAAACTGCTCCACGAACTGACACCCTCACAGCAGCGTATCAACGACGTGCTGTTCGAGGGCGTAACGCGTACCGAATTCAAAGTGCTGTGTGCCGTCGTCGACAGACTCGTGACCAACGGCGACCGTGCCACGCTGGATCTGAGCCACCTGCTGGCGACCCGCGACAAGCGCTGAACCCGGCGCGGCACCAGCGTTCCCAGCATTCCCTCAGTGAGCCGCCCACTGAATCGAGTTCAGATCGACACCGTCCTGATACATATCCCATAGCGGACTCATTGCGCGCAGCTTGCCGACGGTGCCGCGCACCTGTTCGATCACGCTGTCGACTTCCGCCTCGGTCGAGAAGCGCCCCAACGTGAATCGGATCGAGCTGTGTGCGAGTTCGTCGCTGCGCCCGAGCGCGCGCAGCACGAACGACGGTTCGAGCGACGCCGATGTGCACGCCGAGCCTGACGACACCGCTACGCCCTTGATCCCCATGATGAGCGATTCGCCTTCCACGAAGTTGAAGCTCACGTTCAGATTGTGTGGCACGCGGTGGGTCATGTCGCCGTTGATATACACCTCGTCCATCGTCTGAAGGCCTGCGAGCAGGCGGTCGCGCAGCGTGCCGACGCGTGCGGCTTCCGACGCCAGTTCGAGCTTCGCCAACCGGAACGCCTCGCCCATCCCCACAATCTGATGCGTCGGCAACGTGCCCGAGCGCATGCCGCGCTCGTGGCCGCCGCCGTGAATCTGCGCTTCGATACGAATGCGGGGCTTGCGGCGCACATATAGGGCGCCGATGCCCTTCGGGCCATAGAGCTTGTGGGCCGTGACCGTCATCAGATCGACCTTGAGCGTTTGCAGATCGATCGGGATCTTGCCTGCGGCTTGCACGGCGTCGCAGTGAAACACGATGCCGCGCTCACGGCACAGTTCGCCGATCTCCGCGATCGGCTGAATCACGCCGATTTCATTGTTCACCATCATCACCGACACCAGGATGGTGTCCGGGCGCATGGCGCTGCGCACCGTATCGACCGTAATCAGGCCGTCTTCCTGCACGTCGAGATAAGTGACCTCGAACCCTTGCCGTTCCAGATCGCGCATGGTGTCGAGCACGGCCTTGTGCTCGGTCTTCACGGTAATCAGGTGCTTGCCCTTGCCGCTGTAGAAATTCGCCGCGCCTTTGATGGCGAGGTTGTTGCCTTCGGTCGCACCAGATGTCCAGACGATCTCGCGCGAATCGGCACCCAGCAGCGCGGCAACGTGTTCGCGGGCCGTCTCCACGGCCTCTTCGGCCGTCCAGCCGTAGCTATGACTGCGCGAAGCGGGATTGCCGAAATTGACGTTCAGGTACGGAACCATTGTCTCGACCACGCGCGGATCGACCGGGGTCGTTGCGCTGTAGTCCATGTAGATGGGGGCTTCGAAAAGCGACGGCGTAGTAGACGGCATAGGGAACTCCGAATCGTCCGGTGGACATCTTGAATTGCGGCCGAGTGTAGCACCGCATCTCTCACGAATCGCACTCTCCCACATTGAAAAAAGGGTTTCATGCGGCCCCTTTCACATGCCGTACGGCTCGGGTCGGCGAGATAAGTTGCACGCAATCAGGTTGTGTCTTGTGCAATGCGATCCCCATGAAACCCCATAACCAGTAAGGGTTTTGCCCGCTTAGGGTGCGGCGATGCACCAGCGAAAAGCACATGCACTTTCTTCGCGCTCAGGGTTTACCTTGCTTGATTAGCTATTTTTGTTAACGTTCAATAATCACTAACAAACAAAGCTAAATGCGAAAGACGGTTTGCTGGGTGAGACGACGGGAGGCGCGTCGTTTCGCAGCGAGGCCGCTTTGAGAAGGAGGTAATCATGAACGACGCATCGACCGCAGTACAGGCTTCGGAAGACGAGGGGCGACAGTTCCGTCGCACGCTCGCCATGTTTGCCACAGGCGTGGCCGTGATCACGGCGCCCCGCGACGACGGGCCGCCCATCGGTATCACTGTGGCGTCGTTCAACTCGGTCTCGCTTGCGCCGCCGCTGGTGCTGTTCTCTGTCGACCGGCGCTGTCTGAGCCTCGACGACCTATGCACGGCTGCGCGCTACACGGTGAACGTGCTCGACGAGAGCCAGCGCGACACCTCCAACCGTTTCGCGACTGCCCGGGGTAACAAGTGGGACGGCGTGAGTTTCGAGGGCGAGGGCATTGGCCGGTTGCCGGGTGCGCTGGCCGCCATCGAATGCGAGCCGTATGCGCAACACGACGGTGGCGATCACGTGATCTTTGTCGGACGGGTTGTGCGCCACGCGGCGCGCCACGACGGCCGGCCGCTCATTTTCTTCGGCGGGCAGTACCGCTCGCTCGACACCACGCCGGTCGCGGCGTGAGTTCCCCAGGGTTTCAGGAGAGAGTCATGGTAAAGAACGGTAGTCAACATATCGGCCAACTGCGCGACGGACGTGAGGTGTATATCGACGGCAAGGCCGTCGGTGACGTGACCACCCATCCGGCGTTCCGCAACTCCATTCGCAGCTACGCGAGTCTGTACGACTTTCAGGCGCGTCCCGAGAACCTCGAGGCAATGACCTTCGCGTCGCCGGACACGGGCGATCGGGTCTCACGCATCTGGCAGTTGCCCACGAGCTACGACGAACTGGTGCAGCGCCGCGAGATGCTCGAAGCGTGGAGCGAGTTGCATTACGGCTTCATGGGGCGCTCGCCGGATCACGTGGCCTCGTGCATTTCCGGCATGGTGATGGGTATCGACGTTTTCGAACAATACGACGCCGGGCGCGCGGGGGCGCTGCGCGACTACTACAAATACGCTCGCGACAACGATCTGTTCCTGACGTATGTGATCGTCAACCCGCAGGCCAATCAGTCGAAAGCTGCGCACGAGCAAGAGGACAAGTACCTCGCTGTCGGCATTGTGGATCAGGACCACGAGGGCATTACGGTGCGGGGGGCGAAGATGCTTGCCACCAGCGGCATCATGGCCAACGAGGTCTTCTGCAGTTGCATCCAGCCACTCAAGGCGGGCGACGAGATGTACGCACTGTCGTTTGCGATCCCCATGAATACCAAGGGCTTGCGCGTGCTGTCGCGCAAGTCATACGAGGGCAGCGCCACGTCGGTGTTCGATAACCCGCTCGCGTCGCGCTTCGACGAGAACGACGCCGTGCTGTATTTCGACGACGTGAAGGTGCCGTGGGAGCGCATCTTCGTCGCTGGCGACACGGCCATGTGCGCGAAGCAGTTCCACGCCACGCCTGCCCACAGCTATCAGAACTATCAATGTCAGGTGCGGCTGATGGTCAAGCTGCGCTTCCTCGTGGGCATCGCATTGCGCATTACCGAGGTGAACGGCACCAATGCCTTCCCTCAGGTACGCGAGACGCTCGGACAACTGGCGGCCGAAGCCGCGATGGTCGAGGCGTGGGTGCACGGCATGGAGGCGAAGGGTCATATGGAGAAGGGTTACTACGTGCCGGACCGCAACCTGCTCTACGGCTCGCAAGTGCTCACCCAACAGCTCTACGGCAAGGTACTCGGCACGCTTCGCGAACTGGCGGGCGGCGGCATGATCATGCTGCCGTCGAGCATCCACGACTTCGAAAACCCGATGCTCGCCAGCATTATCGAGAAGACCCAGAAGTCGCCGGTGGCCGACGCCGAAGCGCGCGTGAAGTTCTTCAAGCTCGCCTGGGACGCCGTGGGCTCCGAATTCGCCTCGCGCCATAACCAGTACGAGATGTTCTACGCCGGTGCGACCTTCGTGACCAAGGGCCATGCCTATCGCACGTACGACTGGCAGAAGGCCACGCGTCTGGTCGACAACCTGCTCGGCACCTATGCGCTCTCGGACGAGATCGTCCGGCAGCCGGTCGCGGCCTGAGCTGCACTGCATTCCCACGACAACCGTACTACGACGGCATTACCCGCCACAGACAAGGAGTTCCCATGGCGATCAACAAGTTGCATGACGAGTTTCACTCCATCGATATGAAAGAAGGATGGGAGGTGCCTCCCGGCTATCCCCCGGGCATCGAACAGAAGATTCTCGCGGGCTCGCTCGACGAGCCGAACCGCGCGGGCAGCCGCACGCGCTTGCTGCGCTTCGCACCGGGCATCTACACCACGGCCCCGTTCGTGCATACCTACTGGGAGGAGGTCTATCTCGTCTCGGGCGATCTGACGGTCGGCAACGACGCACAGGGCGAGGGCGGTGAAGCGTTTGCGCCGAACACCTATGCGTGCCGCCCGCCGGGCGCGTTCCATGGCCCCTTCAAGTCGAACGGCGGCTGCCTGCTTCTCGAAATTCACTACTACGACCCGGCCTGACACGTTCAAGGCAGGGCATTGGGCGCGGCGAACGTGAGGGCGTTGCCGCGCCGCCGGGAGACGGTTTCACCCACACCACACCTCTACAGGCTATCGGGAAAACATCATGTTTACGTTTTGCGCAAGTCGTACCACGTCAATGGCTGCCCTGGTGCTCGCCGCCGCCTTCGCCGTGCCGTTCGCCGCACAGGCCCAGCCCGGCAAGATGAGCGACGGGGTCGTGAAGATCGGCGTGCTCACCGACATGTCGTCGATCTTCTCCGACATCGGCGGCAAGGGCTCGGTGATTGCCGCGCAAATGGCCGTCGACGACTTTGGCGGCAAGGTCAACGGCGTGCCGATCAAAGTGATTTCGGCCGATCATCAGAACAAGACCGACGTGGCGGCGACCATCGCCCGCGATTGGTTCGACAACCAGCAGGTCGACGTGGTCGAGGATTTGCTGCCGTCGTCCGTGGCGCTGGCGGTGGCCAACGTCGCCAAGGCCAAACACCGTATCGCCATCGTGACGGGCGCGGGCACCACACGGCTCGTCAACGAAGACTGCTCGCCGTACACGGTGCAGTACTCATACGACACCTATTCGTTCGCGTCGAACACGGTCAAGGCGATGACGCGCAGCGGCGATAACAGTTGGTATTTCCTCACCGTCGACTACGCGCTGGGCGCGTCGCTGGAGAAGGATGCCACCGAAGCGCTGCAACACGTGAACGGCAAGGTCGTGGGCCGCGCGAAGCATCCGCTCAATTCGGCGGACCTGTCGTCCTATCTGCTGCAAGCGCAGGCGTCGCGCGCCAAGGTGATTGCGCTGGCCAATGCGGGTGCGGACACCGTGAATGCGATCAAGACGGCGCGCGAGTTCGGCATCACCGCCCCCGGCAAACAGAAGATTGCCGGTCTGCACATGTTCATCAGCGACATTCACAGCCTCGGACTCGAAGCGGCGCAGGGCATGACGTTGACCACCGCTTTCTATTGGGACCGAGACGACGCCTCGCGCACCTGGGCCCAGCGCTTCTTCGCGAAGACCGGCAAGATGCCGACGCTCGTGCACGCTGGCACCTATTCGTCTGTCATGCACTACCTGCAAGCCGTGCAGCGCACCGGCACCGACGAGGCCGACACGGTCATGGCGTCGATGAAACAGGCACCCATCAACGACTTCTTCGCCAAAGGCGGTCAGATTCGTCCCGATGGCCTGATGGTGCACGACATGTATCTCGTGGAAGTGAAGTCGCCCAAGGAATCGAAGAAGCCCTGGGATTACTACAAGGTGCTGCAGACGATCCCCGCCAACGAGGCGTTTCGTCCGCTCGCCCAGAGCCAGTGCGCGCTCGTGAAGAAGTGATCCCAGGAAGTCAGGCCATGACCGGAGTTGGCAAGATGAATCTCATGCATTTCGTTGTACAGACGGCAGACGGTATCGTCGAGCGCGATGTCGCCATCAAACAGCTTGTAATTGCGGGCTGGACGGGGCGGGATGTCGAAGCGATGGAGCATCACATCCGTGAATTGGAGGTGCTGGGCGTGAAGCGCCCGGCGGCCACGCCGATGTTCTACCGGGTATCGAGCGACCGGCTCACGACGCAGGCCCACATCGAGGCGAGCGGACGCGCAAGCAGCGGCGAGGTCGAGTTTCTGCTCGTACGCAGCGGGGGCGAAACGTATGTCGGTGTAGCGTCGGACCACACGGACCGCGAGGTGGAAACCTACGGGGTGACCGTCTCGAAGCAGATGTGCGAGAAGCCCTGCGCGGCGATGCTGTGGCGGCTGGCCGACATCGAGCCGCATTGGGACAGGCTCATGCTGCGCAGCTACGCCAACATCAACGGCGAAAAGGTGCTGTACCAGCAGGGGCCGGTCACGGCGATGCGCTCGCCGCAGGATCTGCTAGCGCGCTTCGCCGAGGCAGGCGGGCGCTTCGAAGACGGCACCGCCATGCTGTGCGGCACGCTGGCGGCCATCGGCGGTATTCGTTCGGCCGAGCGTTTCGATTTCGAGCTGGAAGACCCCGTGCTCGAACGTCGACTGCAACATGGTTACGGTATTACCCCGCTACCGGTGGTGGGGTAAGCGCATGCATCACGACGACATCATTCTCGAAACCCGCCAGCTCACCAAGGCGTTTCGTGGCTTCACTGCGGTGGACGGCGTGGATCTGAAGGTCAGGCGCGGGGCGATTCACGCGCTCATTGGCCCGAACGGTGCGGGCAAGACAACGTGCTTCAACCTCCTGACCAAGTTCCTGACACCGACGTCGGGCCAGATTTTCTATCGCGGCGAGGACATCACCCGTCTCGCCCCGGCGGCGGTGGCGCGGCGCGGCATGATCCGCTCGTTCCAGATCTCGGCGGTGTTCGGACATTTGTCCGTTATCGAGAACGTGCGCGTGGCGTTGCAACGCGCCACGGGCCAGTCCTATCACTTCTGGCGCAGCACGCGCGGGCTGGGCGACCTGGATACGCGTGCGATGGCGTTGCTCGATGAGGTAGGCATTGCCGCCTATGCGCACGAGTTGACCGTATCGTTGCCCTACGGACGCAAACGGGCGCTGGAAATCGCCACGACGCTTGCCATGGAGCCGGACGTCATGCTGCTCGACGAGCCCACGCAAGGTATGGGACATGAGGATGTCGAGCGGGTGGCTGCGCTCATCCGGCAAGTCGCGGCCGGGCGTACGGTGCTGATGGTCGAGCACAACATGAAAGTGGTGTCGGGCATCGCCGACACGATCACCGTATTGCAGCGCGGCGAGATTCTGGCCGAAGGCAACTACGCCACCGTCACGGCCGATGCTCGGGTGCGTGAAGCCTACATGGGGTCGGCGGATGCCACGCTGGAAGGAGCGCACGCATGAAAGCCTACGAATCGTCGCTCGTCGCGGCCAGCGTTCCGGCGCTGACGGTGACCGGCCTGCAAGCGTGGTACGGCGAATCGCACATCCTGCATGGCGTCGATCTGGTGGCGGGGCAGGGCGAGGTCGTCAGCCTGTTGGGACGAAACGGCGCGGGCCGCAGCACGACGTTGCGCGCTATTCTCGGGCTCACGGATACGCGTGCCGGTTCGGTGCGCGTTTTCGGACGCGAGACCATCGGCCTGCCGACGCGCAAGATCGCACGATGTGGCGTGGGCTTCTGTCCAGAGGAGCGGGGCATCTTCGCCAGTCTGTCGTGCGAGGAAAACCTGCTGCTGCCGCCGGTGCTGGCGACGCGCGGCGCCGCACCGGGGCAGGCTGGCATGTCGCTCGACGAGATCTACGCGATGTTTCCGAACCTGGCGGAGCGCCGGCACAGTCCGGGCACGCGACTCTCGGGCGGAGAGCAGCAGATGCTGGCCATCGCGCGCATTCTGCGCACGGGGGTCCGGCTGTTGCTGCTTGACGAGATCTCCGAAGGGTTGGCGCCCGCCATCGTGCGCACACTCGCCCGCATGATCGAGACGCTCAAATCGCGCGGCTACACCATCGTGCTTGTCGAACAGAACTTCCACTTTGCCGCGCCGCTTGCCGAGCGCTTCTATGTCATGGAGCACGGCCGCATCGCGCTGCAATTCGACGCCGACCGGTTGTCCGCCCATACACAGGCGCTGCAAACGCTGCTCAACGTGTAACCCGCTCAGAAGGTCATTGCCGTGAATCCTTTCGATATTCCTCTGCCGGCGTTGCTCAGCCAATTGATGCTCGGGCTGGTCAACGGGTGCTTCTACGCCGTGCTGAGTCTTGGCCTGTCGGTCATCTTCGGCTTGCTCAATGTCATCAACTTCGCGCACGGGGCGCTGTTCATGATCGGCGCGCTCGTGGCCTGGATGGGCGGCCAGTATCTCGGGCTGAACTACTGGGCGATGCTGGTGATCGCGCCGTTGGCCGCCGGGTTGCTCGGTGCGGTCATCGAACGCGGGCTGCTCTCGCGCATTTATAAGCTCGATCATCTGTACGGTCTGCTGCTCACGCTTGGCCTCACGCTCATCATCGAGGGGCTTGGCCGGTCGGCGTACGGCGTGTCGGGCATGTCGTTCGAGGGGCCGGCGCTGCTCGCCGGCGCGACGCGTCTGCCGTTCATGGTGTTGCCGAATTACCGCGCGTGGGTGGTTGCGGCGTCGCTCGCCGCTTGTGCGCTCACGTGGTTTGTCGTTGAGCGTACCCGCATCGGGGCCCTGCTCAGAGCCGGTACCGAGAATGCGCGGCTCGTCGAGACCTTCGGCGTGAACGTGCCGCTCATGGTCACGCTTACCTATGCCTTCGGTGCCGCGCTGGCGGCATTCGCGGGGGTGCTGGCCGCCCCCATCATGCAAGTCTCACCGATCATGGGGCAGCCGATGATCGTGACGGTCTTCGCCATCGTAGTGATTGGCGGCATGGGGTCGATTGCCGGATCGGTCGTCACGGGGCTCGCGCTCGGGGTGCTGGAGGGACTGACCAAACTTTGGTACCCGGAGGCTTCGGCCACGGTCGTGTTCGTGATCATGGCGCTCGTGCTGCTCGTGCGTCCGCATGGTCTGTTCGGTGGTTATGCCTACAAATGAGTCGTCGATGATGCGTCAATACCGTTTCGATTTTGTGCTGCTCGTGCTGTTGGCCGCGTTGCCGGCCCTCGGGGTCTATCCCGTCTTTGCGATGAAGGTGCTGTGCTTCGCGCTGTTCGCCTGTTCGCTCAATCTGGTGCTTGGCTACACGGGGTTGTTGTCGTTCGGTCATGCCGCGTTCTTCGGCGGGGCGGCGTACTTCGCGGGTTATGTGATGCGCGATCTCGCGTGGTCGCCGCTGGCCGGTATGCTGACCGGCGTGGTGACCGGCGCCGTGTTCGGGTTGGGTTTCGGGCTGTTCGCGATCCGGCGTCAAGGCATCTATTTCGCGATGATTACGCTCGCCTTCGCGCAGATGTTCTACTTTTTCTGTCTGCAAGCACCATTTACCGGCGGGGAGGATGGGTTGCAGGGCGTGCCTCGCCAGACGCTTTTCGGCTTGTCGCTGGACAACGATCTCACGCTGTATTTCGTGGTGCTTGCCGTGGTTGCGGCAACGTTTGCGTTGATGTCGCGGGTCATTGCGTCTCCCTTCGGCCGCGTGCTGGCGGCGATCAGGGAGAACGAGCCACGCGCGATTTCGTTGGGCTATGAGGCGACGCGTTTCAAGCTGCTGGCGTTTGTGCTGTCGGCCGCGATAGCGGGCCTCGCGGGGGCGCTCAAAACGCTGGTGCTCGGCTTTGCCACGCTGTCCGACGTGCATTGGTCGCTCTCGGGGTCGGTCATTCTGATGACGCTGGTCGGTGGCATGGGCACGCGCTTCGGGCCGGTGGTGGGCGCGTTGCTCATCATCTCGCTGGAGACCAAGCTCGGCGATATCGGTAACTGGCTGGCGCAGGCGACCGGCTGGCCGGCTTTCGCCGGACTTGGTTCGATGGTGAGTGTGGTGACGGGGGTGATCTTCGTGCTCTGCGTGTTGCTGTTCCGTCGCGGCATCGTTGGCGAATGGCTTGCCTGGCGGCAACGCTGGGTGGCGCGCCGTAACAACGCGGTTCGCCCGGCGGCGTTGGCTGGCGCGATCAAAGGGTCGGGGCGATAGCGGGCGGGGGGGGCGCAAGGGCCTGGCGGGACATAAGATGCATGTCAAGGCCATGTTAAACTGCCTCGCAAGACTACCGGGCGGCAACATCGTGCCGCCCTGTCCGCTCCCGCTGCTCCCCGCCGAATGCGACTCACCGACCATACCGATTACAGTCTGCGCACCCTGATCTACGTCGCGGTTCATCCCGACGAGCTGGTGCACGTGCAGTCCGTGGCTGAGGCGTTCGACATTCCCAAGAATCATCTCGTGAAGATCGTGCAAAAGCTCGGTCAACTGGGCTTCCTGCACACCGTGCGCGGACGCTCGGGCGGGATTCGGCTGGGGCGGCCGCCGGAGCGCATCGGACTCGGCGACGTGGTGCGGGCGATGGAACCCGACTTCGCGATGGTCGAGTGCTTCCATCCGGGCGAGAGCGCCTGTGTCATCACGTCGGCATGCAACTTGCGTGGCGTGTTGGGCGAGGCGCTGCGCGCCTACTTCGCGGTGCTCGATCGCTACACACTGGCCGATCTGGTGGGCAAGCCCGCCGTGTTGCGACGCCTGCTCGGCGACGCGGTGGCCGCCGTCGTTCCGGTCGCGGATATCAAAGTCAAACGGCGCGTCACCGAGTCGTAATCCCGCCGCAGCGCCCGTTTTTTCCGCATTCCTCCGATTTTTTACGCGCTTATCGACGTTCGCTATCGATGCCATAGCGCCGGTTAATGGCTATCGCAAGATCTGGACGATTGGTCGCATCTTGCAGACGCGCAGCCGCGAAATTTGCCTCACCCTTTCGTAATCTTGAGTCGTGCCCGATAACGCCAGCCCAGCGATTCAACGCATGAGGTACGCGGTCGAGCAAACCAAGACCCGGCGCTTGTTGCCGAACGAAAGGAGTCTCATCATGAACGCCCGTACTATTGCCGCTGCCCTGATCGCCACCGCTACGCTGGCTTCCGCTTCTGCCTTCGCCGAAACCCAAACCGCCGATGCGGGTCAGCCGGTCGCGACGCAAGGCGTCACCCGTGCACAAGTGCGCGACGAGTTGCGTCAGGCGCGTGCCTCGGGCCAACTCGACCAGTCGCTTCAAACCTATCCGTCATTGCTGCAACAACGGTCTTCAGCCGGTCGTTCGCGAGCGGAAGTTCGCGCGGAAATCGGCACAGGTGCGCCCGTGGGTGACGACCGCGCCTGAGGCGTCGGTCGTGGTCGAAGGGAGGGGATGCCGGTTGCAAGCAAGCGTTGGCCAAATCCCCGATAATTGGCGCACCAGGTTAGACAACACTCGAGTGCGCCATGGACCGGCTCTCCACCTTGATTTCGAATTTCGGCGTTCGCGCCGGTGTGTTTCATAGCGGCGGCCTTTGTGGCATTGCCAGTTACGGTGTCGACGCACATGACGGCGGACATCTGCATTTGCTGCGTACAGGCGAAGTCGCGCTTGTGCTTGAAGATGGCTCGCGGCAGGACATCGTCGAGCCATCGTTGATCTTCTTTCCGCGCCGCAACCATCATCAGTTGCTCTCGGGAGAAGGCGCGAGAACGGAACTCGTGTGCGGATCGCTGTCGTTCGACGGCGGACAGAACAATCCGCTCGTGGCGGCGCTGCCGGAGTATCTCGTCTTGCCGACGAAATCGCTTTCCACGCTCGAACTCACGTTGAACTGGTTGTTCATGGAAGCGTTCGGCACGCAGTGCGGGCGTCTTGCTGTGATGGACCGCTTGTTCGAATTGCTCGTCATCCAGTTGCTGCGCCATGTGCTGGAGCAGCGCATGGTGAGTCATGGCATGCTTGCCGGGCTGGCCGATCCGCGCCTTGCGCGGGCGCTGCATGTGATTCACCATCAGCCGGGTGAAGCATGGACGGTGGAGTCGCTGGCCGGCACCGCCAACATGTCGCGAGCCAACTTTGCCGCGCAGTTTCGCGAAGTCGTCGGGCAATCCCCGGCGGATTATCTGCTCGACTGGCGCATCGGCCTTGCGCAGAAACGTCTGCGCGATGGCCAGCCGATTGCGCGCGTGGCCGAAGAAGTGGGGTATGAAAGCGCGTCGGCGCTCGCTCGCGCCTTCCGCCGTAAGACAGGAAGCAGCCCGCGCGACTGGTTGCGCGCGCAGATGCACGCCGTGACGATGCTGCCGCCGCCGCGCGTGACGCTCGTACCGGCGCCGGCTCAGGCGGCTTAAGCACTGTAGTACCGTGGAGACGTTCAGTACGAAAGCCCGGCGCAGCCGGGCACAAGTCATGCGTCACAAGACCGGCCGGAACGTGCGCTGATGCGCAACGTCCCGGTCGGTTTGTTTTTCAGCCTTAGAAAACGTGGCTCACGCCCAGGCGCACGACGGTTTGCGCGTTGCTCGCCGACGACATGCCGTTGGCGGCGTCGCCAACCGAGGCCGTCGCGTCGATCACATTGCCGAAGGTATCGAGCGTGCTGCCGGAGGCCTTCTGGTAGCCCGCCAGCGCGTACAACTCCGTGCGTTTGGACAGGTTGTAGAACGCCGCGAGGTTGAACTGGTGGTACTTCGCGCCCGACGTGTTCGCGGCCGGTGCATTCACGTTGGTGAAGCTGTAGCCGCCGCCCAGCCGGAATGCTTTGGTCACGCGATACATTGCCAGCACGCCGACGGAATCGAACTTGGCTGTGCGGGTAAAGCGCGAGTAGCTGCTTGCCGAGTACTCCGTGTGGCTGTAGTTCGCGCCCAGCGTGGCGTCGCCGATCTGGTAGGTCATCGAGGTAGCGATGATGTCGCGTGCCTTGGCGCTGGCATAACCGGCGTTGATCGACGATGCGAATGCCGATTCGGACGAGCCTGCCCAGCTTCCGATCGTCGTGTCCGTGGCACTTGCCTTGTCGTTGTTGGCGTGCGAGTAACCCACACCCCACGCGATCGGGCCGTTCGCGTACTGCCCGGCGAGACCCCAGGTGTTCTGACGTCCCATCGTGCCCGGCTGGCCGCCGAAGCCGTACATGGCGCCGAAGGTGAAGCCGCCCCACGTCGGTGAACGGTATTTCACGCTGTTGTTCACGCGCGAGCTGTGATCGAGGTTGTCGACGTCGCCCGGATGCGCAGCGACGCCCGAGAGCAGTGCCGTGCCACCGACCGAGCCGACCAGATCGATCAGCGGGTCGTACTGGCGGCCGAGCGTGATGGTGCCGTAAGCCTTGTCTTGCAGGCCGACGTATGCGTGGCGGCCGAACTCCGCACCTCCCTGACTCGCGATGCCGTTACCGATATTGAAGCCGTTCTCCAGGCGGAACAGCGCCTTCAGGCCGTTGCCGAGGTCTTCCGTTCCCTGAATGCCCCAGCGGCTGCCCTGCCACGTGCCGCTCTGGAACGCGTAATTCGATGCACCATTGACGAGCGCCGGGCGGCCGGCCGCGCCTGCACGGGTAACGCTGGCGACATTGCTGGCATAACCGATGCCGCCGTCGACGATACCGTACAACGTGACATTGGACTGGGCATGAGCGAGCGCGGCAACACCGCAGCCGATGACCAGTGCGGCAGCACGGGCGAGAGGGGGGAGAGCAAGTGGCTTCATGGTGTGTTTCCTGTGTGTGGCAGTGGGGGGCGATGCCTATTCCGGCTTGACGAATCCTGTTGTCGCATCGCGATTTAAATTAGGAATACTAAAAATATGACAATCGTTTCTCCGTGGGGAAGCCGTTTGACTTCGGCGGAGAATCAGGCGGTGCGTCGGTCGCCCGTCGCGCGGCGGCAGAAAGCCGCGCGAACGGACGATTTACTTCGACGCGCTCGGCGCCTGATTGGCCAATGCCGCACGCAAGCGAGCGGGGGAATCGGTCATCACGGCATCGAAACCCAGCTGTGACGCCGCTTCGAAGTCCTGCGGCGTCTCGACACCGAAGGCGACGAGATGCACATCGCCGCGCGACTTGAAGCACTGCACGGCGGCAGGCGTCCACCAGTTCGCCACGACTTTCGAGATCCCCTCGCCGAGCGTGAAGCGCTCAACCACTTCCACCTGACGATGCAATTCGATGCCGGCCCATGTGCCGGGCGCGGGCGGCGCATCGCACCGTCCTGCGAGTGCAGCGGCAACGAGGCGGCTACGGGTCGCGTCGCGCGACTCGAACAGTTGTGCCTGAGGGCGGCGAGCGCGCAGGCGGTCGGTCGCTTCGGCTTCGGTCGAATAGAGGCGCACGCGCGACCAGGCGTTGGTCTCGTCGAGCACCTTGATGACGGCTTCCACCAGCGGTGCGGCGGGCGTTTGCTTCATGTCGAGCAGCACGGGCACGTTGGCGGGCACGGCGGCGAGCGCCTCGCGCAAGGTGGGGATGGGCAACGGGTGGTCGCGGTACGGGAAGACGGTCTGCCCGTTGGTGTCCTTGCGAGAGAAGGCAAAACCCGCATTGAGCCGATGCACGTCGGCGTAGTCGATGTCGGCGAGCTTGCCGCGTCCGTCGGTCAGTGCGGAAAGATCGGCCGGACGGTACATCACCGGCACCCCGTCGCGCGTGACCTGCACGGTCATCCACAAGGCCTGCGCGCCGTTCTGTAACGCATTGGTGAAGGCCTGCACCGTGTTCTCGGGGGTGTCGCCGGTGCCACCGCGATGCGCGACGATCAGCGGGGCGGCGCCGGCAACGGCCGGGGTGAGCGTACCGAAGACGAAGGCGAGCGCGGCGACGCCGGCCGCCGCAAGGCGAGTCCACTCGGGCCCGGCGGGCGGGGCGGCGAAGCGATTGAAGCGGGGGTAAGCGGAGTGCATGACGGGCGGTCTCGAGGCGAAGAGGTGAGCGATCGGTATCGGGTCAGACAATGAGAATCTCGGGCGACGCGAGTGAGGCGGACGGTGCCTGCAAGTGTTCGCGTAGCGGCTCGGGCAGTGGAGCGTCGGTGATGACGAGATCCTGTTCGTCGAGTTGGCCACCCCGCACGCTGGGTTTGCGGGAGAACTTGTAGGTGTCCGCCACGAGAATGCGATAGCGGCTCGCGTCGCGCAGAGCTTCGCGCGATGCGGCTTCGTGACGGTCGTAATCGAGCAGCGTGCCGTCGTCGTCGATGCCGCCAACGCTGTACACGCCGACGTCGGCGCGATAGGCACGGAACAGGCGGTCGGCTTCGTCTCCGAGAATCTCCGGGTTGGGCGAACGCAGTTCACCGCCGGGAACGATCACTCGGTGTTCGGGGTTGCTTGCCAGAACCAGCGCGGCGCGCAGGTTATTGGTGATGACGCACAGCCGCTTGCGAGGCACGAGGGCGACGGCGACTTGTTCGGGCGTCGTGCCGATGCCGAGCAGCACCGTGGCACCATCGGGGATACGCTCGGCGGCCGCGTGACCGATGCGCAGCTTGCCTTCGAGGTTGCGCACGCGACGCACTTCGTACGGTTGGTTCGGACCCGGCGTGAGCAGACGCGCGCCGCCGTGATAGCGACGCAACACATTGGCATCGCACAGTGTGTTGACGTCACGGCGAATCGTCTGGGTAGCCACACCGAAGTGATCGGCGAGCGCATCGACACTCATTTCGCCATGCTGGCGAAACAGGGCAACGATGCGGGTCTGGCGTTCGGAAAGGTCCATCGGGCGGTCGTGTCGCGCACATTCGTTCTGGAATGGGCGCCACTTTGACAGCCGAGCGTGACATTCAAATGACGATGACGAATGTTCAAATGAACATTTTCAGTCAGCGAGAAATGTTCGGACGAATGGGGGCATTGGCTTCGAATTTCGCGCGACGCGTTGAAAAGAACGTGCGCACGTTGCGAATATTCGCCGAGCTTTTGAACAGCCGGCGCGCGAGTTCGTCGTACTGCGCCATGTCGCCGACTTCGGCGATGACCACGAAGTCTGGCCCCGGCGACACGCGGTAGCACTGGGTGACGACGGGCTCCGCGCAGATGTAGGACTCGAAGGTGTCGTAATCCTCGGCGGTTTGCCGGTCGAGACTCACTTCGACAACGGCGGTTAGCGTCGGCCCCAGCTTCGACGGATCGATGATAGCGATCTGTCGCTCGATCACGCCCGCGTCGCTGAGTGCCCGCACCCGGCGCAGACAGGTTGGAGCGGACGCATGGACGCGCTGCGAGAGTTCAAGGTTCGAAATAGACGAGTCGGCTTGCAGCTCGCTCAGGATTCGCAAGTCCAGATCGTCCAGGGTGATGCCCGTCATGGGGTCTCCTGCGGAATGGCGTGTTGTGAAATTTAATTTCATCAATGGTTTATTGTGAATTTATATTTCATCTGATGGGGAATATTGACGATTAATTTCATGATGTCAACTCTACCATCGCCTCACTGACTGACAACGAATCAATTCGGAGAGGCGTTATGTGTGGAATCATCGGCGCGGTCGCGCAACGGGATATCGTCCCCAACCTTGTCGACGGTCTGAAGCGTCTGGAGTACCGCGGGTACGACTCGTGTGGCGTCGCGCTGTATCGCGAGCGGGAGTTGGTGCGCGCACGCAGCGTCGAGCGCGTGGCGAATCTACAGGATGAAATCGGCCGACTCGGGCTCACGGGTTACACCGGGATTGCCCACACGCGCTGGGCAACGCACGGCAAGCCGGTCACCGACAACGCGCATCCCCACTTTTCGCCGAGCGCCGACGCGCCGCGCATCGCGCTTTCGCACAACGGCATCATCGAGAATCACGAGTCATTGCGTGCGACGCTGGAGTCGCATGGCTATCGCTTTGCGAGCCAAACGGACAGCGAGGTCATCGCGCATCTGATCGACCATCTTTACGACGGCGATTTGTTCGAAGCCGTGAAGGCGGCCGCATCGCAGTTGCGCGGCAGCTACGCCATTGTGGTGATTTGCCGCGACGAGCCGCATCGCCTGGTCGGCGCGCGCGACGGCATGCCGCTGATCGTCGGTGTGGGGGATGGGGAGAACTTCCTCGCCTCCGATGCGATCGCGCTCGCGAACGTCACCGACCAGATCGTGTATCTGGAGAACGGCGACGTTGCGGACGTCCAGCTTCACCGCTTCTGGGTCTCGGATGCGCAGGGGCAGCGGGTCGAACGTCCGGTCAATCGTGTCGCCGCGCATAGCGGGGCGGCCGACCTGGGGCCGTATCGCTACTACATGCAGAAGGAGATCTTCGAGCAGCCGCGGGCGGTCGCGGACACGTTGCAGGATGTGACGTCGATCATGCCTGAGCTATTCGGTGACAACGCCTGGCGGGTGTTCAATGAGGTGGACTCGGTGCTCCTGCTCGCTTGCGGAGGGAGTTATCACGCGGCATTGACGGCGAAATACTGGATCGAGAGTCTTGCGCAACTGCCGGTGAGCGTGGAAATCGCGAGCGAGTATCGCTATCGCGACAGTGTGGCCAATCAGAAGACGCTGGTCGTCGCCGTTTCGCAAAGCGGCGAGACTGCCGACGTGCTGGGGGCCGTGCATGTAGCGAAGCAGCGAGGAATGCGTCACACGCTGGCGATCTGCAATGTGGCGACGAGCGCGTTGGCGCGCGAGTGTGCGTTGACGTTTTTCACGCGGGCCGGGGTGGAGATCGGTGTGGCGTCGACGAAGGCGTTCACCACGCAGCTCGTCGCTCTGTTTCTTCTGGCGTTGACGCTGGCACAAAGCCGTAAGCGTTTGCCGGATGACGATGAGCAGCAACATCTGCGCGCCCTGCGGCATCTGCCGGACGCCATCGCAAAAGTGCTGGCGCTGGAGCCGCAGATCATTGCGTGGGCAGAGCAATTGACGCGTCGGCAGGACATCCTGTTTCTCGGCCGGGGGCTGCATTATCCGGTCGCAATGGAAGGGGCGCTGAAGATGAAGGAGATTTCGTACATCCACGCGGAAGCGTATCCGGCGGGCGAACTCAAGCACGGACCGCTCGCGCTCGTGAGCGATGAAATGCCAGTGGTGGCGGTGGCGCCGAACGACCGGTTGCTGGAGAAGCTGAAGTCGAACATGCACGAGGTCAGCGCGCGAAACGGCAAGCTCTACGTATTCGCCGACAGCGATTGCGGCTTGTCGCCCGGCGCAGATATCGACGTGATCCGGTTGAATGAGCACTACGGTCTGCTGTCGCCCATTCTCCATACCATCCCGATGCAGTTGCTGGCGTATCACGCCGCCGTTGCACGCGGCACGGATGTGGACAAGCCGAGAAATCTGGCGAAATCGGTCACGGTGGAATGACGTTTGTGACAGGTCTGGCGGCCCGTATTAATCGCAGTTGTGGCATTTCCTTACGAGGCTGAGAATGCACTCAACCCGACGCACTGTCGACGACAAGTGAACACGGGAGAACCGATAGATGACCTTCAAGGAGATTGACATGGGCGACTTCGAAAACCCTCTCTTCGCGCTTCTCGATTACCTCATCCGCGTGGCGTTCTGAGCAGTTCCCGGCTGCTCATGCTTTCAGGCACCACGGCGCGTTTTTCGCCGTGGTGTTTCGTTTGGCAAGGCCAAGGTTAATGCGCTTTCGCGGAGGCGCGTTGCCGTACCAGCAGCAAGCTGGTCAGAATGAACGCCAGCAAGGCAAAGGAAGCCGAGTATCGGCTCAACGCAAGTCCGCCGGCACTAATGGGCTTATCCAGAAAATCACCGACAACGGCGCCTAGCGGCCGGGTGAGGATGAATGCAGCCCAGAACAGAAAAACACGCGACGTTCTGGTCCAGAAATACGCGCCGACGAGAACCAGCAGAAGGGCGCCGAAGACGACCGCCGCGCCGGTATAGCCAAGCCCGGCCGTATCGGCAGTCCAGTCTCCCAACGCTGTCCCCAGCGTCTGGGAGAACATGATCGTGACCCAATAGAACGCTTCCGCCTTTGGCGAGTTGACCGTATCGACGGCCACCGAGCCCATCGTGCGGTGCCAGACCCACAGCGAACCGAGCAGCAATGCCAGCAGGATCGACGTTCCACCCGCGTACCCAATGCCCAGTGAACGGTCGGCAAAGTCAGCCAGTGTCGTACCGACGGTCGTCGTGGCGATGATCGTTACCCAATACAACGCGGGATGAAACGATTTCGCCCGGATTTGCGCCGTAACGGCAACGACGAAAATCAGGGCGAAGATGGCTGTGGCGACAAGGTATCCAAGATTCATCGACATGGAAACGGCGTCGCCACCTGTTTCACCCAAGGTCGTGGCTGCAATCTTGACCACCCAGAACATGAGTGTGACCTCAGGCACCTTGCCTAGCGTCTTCTGAATATTGGCATTCATGGCTTAACCTATTGTGCAGACGCTCGTGCTTTTCCTGCGCTCGCGGCCGGTGATGAATAGGTTAAGTTTCGCGTGTGATTCTTAGTTCACGCATAGTCCGACCGGCTGAATATCCGCCGGGCTCAGCGTGAGCGCCGAGGGACGCATGCGCGAAAGGGACGCTGCCCGAACGCGCGCCTCACTCTGCCGCCGACCAGACGGCGAGTTCGTAGCCGTCAGGGTCGGTGAAGTGAAAGCGGCGGCCGCCCGGGAACGAGAAGACGGGGAGGCTGATCCTGGCGCCCGCGGCTTCAACACGGCGTTGGGTTTGAGCGAGGTCGTCCGCATACAGGATGATCAGCGGACCGCCCGGTCGAGCTTCGCCGGGAGTGAATCCGCCAGTGAGCCGGCCGTCGCTGAACTCGGTGTAGGCCGGGCCGTAGTCGGTGAATGTCCAGCCAAAAACACTGCCGTAGAAGGCTTTGCTGCGGGCGATGTCGCTCACGTTGAATTCGATATTGTCGATCTGACGGTCGAGACCTCGTGTGCTCATGTCTGTCTCCTGGCGGGGGTTCAGTGGTGCGAGTCGTTGTGCCCTTCTGGCAGGGCATAGTCGAACGCATAGGAATGCTGGCCGTCGGTAATGGTGATGACCAGCGTCCCCGAAATTCCAGACAATGCGCCGGTACCGGAATCGGGGACAATGCTGATGGACTGGACAGGCGCGCCGCGCGTCATGGTCGCGCTGTGCTGGAGCACGAAAGTGCCGCTGCGGCCTTGCAGCGCGCCACGCACCGTTTCCATCGCCACGTAGCCGGCGGAACCCTGAGTGCTGCTGCGGAACGACAGCATTTCTCCCTGGCTTGTCGCCTGCAAGTCACCGTGATACGTCTTGTTCAACGATAGACGGCCAAGCCCGGTGCTGTCGGCAACGGGGCTTAGCGGCTGCGGCTCAAGTTCAATGTCGAAGCGCCCTTGGGCTGAGTAGTTCACTTGCTTGGTCCTCGGTTGGAGTGTGCGAAATGCTGTGTTTTTGTACAGTATTCAGTGTACTCAAGCTTCGCCAATATGCAAGCGTTGGATGTCATTGCACCGCAAAACGACGAAGCCCCGCACGAGGCGGGGCTTCTTTGCATAACGGCTTCGAGGTGTTCTCAGGCGCGTTGCGGCACCAATCGCAAGCCACTGGCAAGGCAGCCTGCGGCCGAGAATATCGCCCCCCACGCCAGCGCCCACGTGGAACCGTGCGTGCCCGCAAGACCCAGGGCCAGGGCGACGAGCGCCGCGCCCGTCGCCTGACCCAGCAGTCGCGACGTGCCCACCATGCCACTTGCCCCACCGCTGCGCTCAGGCGGAGCGCTGTGCATGAAGGCCTTCAGGTTCGGCGACTGGAAAAAGCCGAAGCCCAGACCGCACAACGCCATCCGCCAGCCGATATCCCATAGCGCGGCATGTTCGGGCATGACCGCGAGCAATGCCATACCGGCGCTTAGCATCGCCAGACCGATCGCACCCAAGGCACCGGGCGGATAACGATCCGACAGGCGCCCGGCCAACGGCGCAATCGCGGCCACGAAGAACGGCCACGGCGTCATCAGAAAGCCTGTCTCGATGGGGCTGCGATGCAGCACGTTTTCGAAATAGAACGGCAACGACACGAGCCCCAGTCCCTGCGTTGCAAACGCACAGACGGCGGTGATCGTAGAGAGTGCGAACGCGGGCAGACGCAGCAGATCGACCGGCAGCATTGGCGCACGATGGTCGCGCTCGCGGCGAATGAGCGCCCATCCGAACACCAGCGCCCCGACGAAGCAGCCCAGCGTCAGATGCCAGTCGGCCTGTTGTGCGCTCTGACTCAACGCGAAGATCAGCAGCGAGAATGTCAACACGTTGAGCAGCGCGGCGATCATGTCGGGCTTATGTTCGCTGCGCGGCGTGTCCGGCAGGTTGCGGCGCGAGAACGCCAGCGCCAGCAGCGCCGTGGGCACGTTGATCAGGAACAGCCACGGCCAGCTTGCGAACGCGAGTACGAGCGACGCGATCGTCGGCCCGATGGCAAAGGAAATGCCGACGATGAGTGCGTTCAGCCCGACGCCGCGTCCGAGCTGATGGGCCGGATACAGGAAGCGGATGAGCGCGATATTCACACTCATTACCGCCGCAGCGCCCACGCCTTGCATGAGGCGAGCCGCCGCCAGAAAGCCGAGCGTTGGCGACAGTGCGCACAGCAGCGACGCGACGAGAAACACCGCCACGCCCCACATGAATACGCGCTTGTGGCCCATGCGCTCGCCCAGCGAGGCAAAGGGGAGCAGTGTCGCGACCATTGCCAGTTGATAGGCGTTCACGATCCAGACCGAAGCCGACGGCGTCGCGTTCAGATCGAGCGCCATTTGCGGCAGGGCCGTGTTGGCGATGGCGGTGTCGAGACTGGCCAGCGAGACGGCAAGCAAGACCGCCGTCATCGCGAGGCCGCGTCCGGTGGCTGGCGGCTCGTGCGATTGCACCCCGGCAGGGGCGCCAGCCGTGGGCGTATTGGCGGTCGGGGGCAGCGACGACATGACGGATCAGCCCTCGGCCAGAATCTGACGGATGGCCTGTTCGAAAACTTCCGGTGGTTGGCCGCCGCTCACGAGATGGCGGTTATTGAAGATGACCGCAGGCACCGAGCGGATGCCGAGGTTCTGGTAATGACGCTCGAGCGCGCGTACCTGCTCGGCGTATTCGCCGGTGGAGAGAATCTCACGGGCTCGCGTCGCGTCGAGGCCGGCTTGCACCGCAGCGTCGACCAGCACTTCCGGATCGCTCGTGCGCTTGCCTTCAACGAAATAGGCGCGAAACAGGGCTTCCTTGAGCGCCAATTGCTTGTCGTGACCGACCGTCTGTGCCCAGTGCAGCAGGCGATGCGCGTCGAACGTGTTGTAGGCGCGTGTGCGCAGATCCATACGCATCGGGAAACCTTCGGCGGCCGCACGTGCGCTGATGTTCGCCTGATTCTGTGCCAACTGCTCCGGCGACAGACCATACTTGCGCGACATGTAATCGGCGAGCGGCACGCCTTCTGCCGGCATATCGGGATTGAGCTCGAAGGGGCTGAATTGCAGGTCGGCGTCAACCTCGTTGCCCAGGTGGCAGAGTGCCGTCTTCAGCGAGGCAAGGCCGATGGCGCACCAGGGGCAGGCGACATCTGAGACAAAATCGATCTTGAGTGTAGCGGGCATGATCTGACGGCGCTGTGGTGGCGCGGGCAATGAAAAACGCGTCGCCTTGCGCGACGCAACGCCGCAATCGTCGCATAATTCGGCAATTCTCGCCGGTCGCCACCGAGATTGCGCCGAAAGCCTTTATTCGTGCCGTGCTCGGGGCGCGTATGCCCGAGTGGCGATGACGAGCCGTTGTTTTGTTGTGTGAAATTAATGTTTCACCTGATGAGGCTATTAGCATCGGGTAGCCAGGTGCCTGCTGCGATGCGATGTCGTGAGAAGCGATTTTCCGAGCGCCCCGATCAATATCAAGGAGTCCGTCATGCCGTCCGCCGCCGATCTCGTCAAGTCCCTGGGACTGCAGCCGCATCCGGAAGGAGGGCACTATCGCGAGACGTATCGCGCGTCGGGCACGATTGCGGCGCAGGCGCTACCGGAAGGGTTTTCGGGGCCGCGCAACATTTCCACTGCGATTCTCTACTTGCTCGAGGCCGATGATTTCTCCGCCTTCCACCGGATTCGCAGCGACGAGATCTGGCATTTCCATCTTGACGGTACGCTCTGGATTCACGAGATCGACCCGGCGGGCAAGTTGACAACGACACGTCTTGGCACCGATGTCGCGGGCGGTGAACGTCTTCAACACGTGGTTCCCGCCGGGCATTGGTTCGCTGCGCAGCCCGCGCCATCGACGAGCTACTCACTGGTCGGATGCACCGTCGCGCCGGGTTTCGCGTTCGAGGATTTCGAGATGGCCGATCCGGCGGCGCTCGCGGCGCACTGGCCGGCGCACCGTGCGCTGATCGAGCGGCTCGGCCGGCGCGCGCCTGCATGATCGCGGCGCGGCGGTGGTCGAGCCACGCGAGACGCCCGAGTACGTTAGCATCACCGAAAATCCTTTCACTTTGTCTCTGCCCCCATGTCCAACGACGTTCATTTCTACGACCCGGCCAAAGGCCACGGTCTGTCCCACGACCCGTTCAAGGCCATCGTTGCACCGCGTGTGATCGGTTGGATTTCCAGTCGCGATGCCACGGGCCGGACCAACCTCGCGCCATACAGCTTCTTCGGCGCCTTCGCGACATTCCCGCCGATTATCGGCTTTTGCAGCGAGGGCTTCAAGGACTCCATCGCGAACATCGAGGCCACGCGCGAATTCGTCTGGAATCTGACGAGCAAGTCGCTCGTCGCGCAGATGAACCAGACGTCGGCCCCCGTGCCGCATGCGGTCGACGAATTCGAACTGGCTGGACTGACGAAGGCACCCGGCATCAACGTCGATGTGCCTCACGTCGCGGAGTCGCCCGCGTCGCTCGAGTGCAAATTGCTGCAGATCGTGCGCTTGCAGGATCTCGATGGCAGACCGATGGACAACTGGCTGGCGCTCGGGCAAGTGGTCGGCGTGCACATCCGCCGCGAGTACTTGCGAGAGGATGGCCTCTTCGATACGGCGAAGGCGCATCCCGTGATGCGTGCCGGCTATCTCGGTGACTATGCCGAGATCGGGCCGATGTTCGATCTGCACCGTCCGAAGGCCTGAGTGGCAGAAATCGTCTTAGCGTTGCCGTGCGGGCATGGCAACGCAGACACAATCGTCGACCGTCCGGTCGGACGAAGTGCTCGCAATCATTTGTAAAATTTGCTGCGATGCAAAACATTTTCGAGGCGCGTATGCTTGCCACCTTCATTGACGCCCTCGCGCCTGGCGTTCCCTCCCGAGGGCATTGATTTGCCTTGATTTGCGTGCGTCGCACACTGCGATGCGTGCGGGATTGGTTCGTCCATGGCTGCGTCTAAATGGTGCGTTTTCGCTGGATTTTTGTTGCACCACATCAGACCCTCCAATGTTCCCCATCCTGTCCCTTCTCATCTGGCTTCCTATCGTCGCTGGCGCGCTCGTCATGCTGCTGGGCCAGGATCGTCATCCCAACATCGTTCGATGGGTGTCACTTGCTGCTGCCGTGATGTCGGCGGTGCCCATTGTGCCGCTGGTGCAGGGTTTTCGCACCAGCATGGCGAGCCTTCAATTCGTGGAGCGGTTTCGCTGGATCGAATCGTTCGATGCTTCATGGCACGTAGGCATCGATGGTATTTCCCTGTGGCTCGTGGCGTTGACCGGGGTGACGACCATCATCGTGGTGCTGGCGTCGTGGCGTGCCGTGACGACGCGCATGAGTTCGTACTTCGGCAGCTTTCTGGTGCTGTCGGGTCTGATGCAGGGCGTGTTCACCGCGCAGGACGGCATGTTGTTCTTCGTGTTCTTCGAGGCGACCCTGTTGCCGCTGTACTTGCTGATCGGCGTGTACGGACGCGCCAATCGCACGCATGCGGCCGTGAAGTTCTTCTTCTTCTCGCTGACCGGCTCGCTGATGATGCTGCTCTCGATGCTTTATCTGTACATGCAGACGCAGAGCTTCGACATCGCGCGCTGGCAGACGCTGCATCTGCCGTTGGCGGTACAGGTGATGCTGTTCATCGGGTTTCTTGGGGCGTTCTCGGTCAAGGTGCCGATGTGGCCCGTGCATACGTGGCTGCCCGAGGTCCATCTCGATGGTCCGACGGGGGCGGCCGTCATGCTGGGGATGCTGAAGCTCGGCGGCTATGGGCTGCTGCGATTCAACTTGCCGCTGTTGCCGGACGCGAGTCATTTCCTCGCACCGCTCATGGTGGTGCTGTCGCTGATCGCCGTGATTTACGCGAGTCTGGTCGCGCTGGTGCAAACGGATCTGCGCAAGCTGCTCGCCTATTCGGCCGTTGCGCACATGGGGTTGGTGACGCTTGGGTTGTTCCTCTTCTCGGAGATGGGTACCGACGGCGCGGTGATGCAGATGATCTCGTATGGCATCGTCTCGGGCGCAATGCTGCTGTGTACGGGAATGTTGTATGACCGTACCGGCAGCGCATCGATCGACGGTTATGGCGGTGTGGCGGCAACGATGCCGCGTTTCGCTGCGTTCTCGATGCTGTTCTCTATGGCGAATGTCGGCATGCCGGGAACGTCGGGTTTCGTGGGCGAGTTTCTCGTGTTGATGGGCGCGATCAAGGTGAATTTCTGGATCGGTGCGTTGGCGTCGCTGACGTTGGTGTTGAGCGCGGCTTATACGCTGTGGATGTACAAGCGCGTGATTTTCGGACGCGTGGGAAATGCGCGCGTGGCGTCGCTCAAGGATGTGAGCCGTCGCGAGTTCGCGCTGCTCGGCGCGATGGCGGTGATGGTGCTCGGCATCGGCCTTGATCCGAAACCGCTCACGGATGGCATCGACGCTACCGCGATGCAGGTCGTGCAGGACATCGAAAACCATCGCTTGCCGGCAGGCGATCCGGGCAGCAGCGAGATGGCGGGGCATCGGCATGGCGATGTCGCAGGGCACGCTGCGGCGACGGTGAAGGGCACACGGCCTGACGCGTGACGGCGAATCGGCCGATGCGACGGCAGCGCTTACGCAACGTATGCTGCCCAAGCGACGATTCTCATCGCGGCGGGCGCTTGATGAATCTGATTTTGTGTTGATTCAGCAACGTAAGCCAGTCCAATTGCGAGAGACCATAGATAAGGCCAAGCAGAACCAGTTGCGACCCGACAAAGTAAATGCCCGGATAACCGCCAAGAGCATCGGCTTTTTCATCCAGTTTGGCCGACGCGAACTGCGCGAGGCTTGTCCATGCAAGGTAGCTCGTCGTTCGGCCAAGAAAGAATGCGAGTGCAATGGTCTTCAGGCCGAGTCCCGTCAGACCATACGCGATGAAAAGATAGTTCGACGGAAGCGGGCTGAACGCATATAGGAGAAAGACTGTCGCGGTCATGGTCTTCTTGCGTCCCAACCACGCCGCAGCTACGGCGATGTTCTGTCGGTCGATGTCGCGCATCAGCCGCCCGAGGATCAGCCAGTGAGAGCCCTTCGCGAGCACCACCCGGCCACCTGTCGCCGCCAGCGCGGCGACCACGGCCATGAGTACCGGATTGAGGTCAGGCTGCCGGAAGCCGATCCACGACAGGACCATCCACGTCGGCGGCGCGAATGCGGGCACCACGTTGAGCACAAAGACCGTGCCGAAAAGCAAGATTAGCGTCACCATGACCTGATCGTATGCGCCCATGCGTCACCTTGCGAGCAGCGCTGTCATGGAGAAGAGCTGCGCGAACATGGGGACAGTCATCAGTAGCGTCAGCGCCGCGCCGGTTGCCAGAAGCACCAGCCAGAGATAAGGGTTGCGCTGACCTGCGCCCGCAACAATGTGCCTGTGGTTCATCACGCGAACGACGAAAATCAACGCGACATTGCCTAAGACGAGTGACAGAAAGCCGTAGGTGCGGGCAATGGTTGGATCCAGGCCGCGATAAACCAGCAGTGCATAGACACCGAGCACGGCAAGAGCAACGATGGCGCCAATCGCGAAGCACTGGATCATTGCCTTGCCCGGCAGCAACGCAATGCCGCCAGCTCGGGGCGGCCGGCGCATCAAGCCGTCGCGCTCCGGCTCATTTTCAAAGACGAGCGAACATACGGGATTGATGATCAATTCCAGAAAGACAATGTGTACCGGCCCAAGAAGGGGGGGCCAGCCGAAGATGATCGGGATCATCACGGCGCTCACCATCGGAACGTGAACGGCGACCGTGTAGCTGATCGCCTGAACGAGGTTGTCGTAGATGCGACGACCCAGGCGGATCGCGGTGACGATTGGCGCGAAGTCGTCTCGCAGCAGAATCAGTGACGCAATCTCGCGTGCGGCCTCGGCACCGCGATTGCCCATCGCGATACCAATGTGAGCCGACTTGAGCGCAGGTGCATCGTTGACGCCGTCTCCCGTCATGGCGACCACGTCGCCGCGCGCTTTGAAAGCTTCGACAAGCCTTAGCTTTTGTTCCGGCCGGATGCGCGCGAAGACACTGGTCGTGAGAAGCGCATTTTGAAGCGATGCATCGTCCATCGTGTTTAGCGCCTGACCGGTCAGCAGGTGCCGGGGGTCGATGCCGACCTCCGATGCAATCGCTCGTGCCGTGGACGGGTAATCCCCTGTGATCATCACGACCCGAATACCTGCTGCACGGCAATCGCCGATCGCTGCGGCCGCATCGGGGCGCACCGGGTCCATCAGACCGACCAGTCCGACGAAACTGAAATCGAACGCGTGCGGGTCTGTGGGCCACGGTGAGCCGGGATGATTTGCCTTGGCCACACCAAGCACGCGCAGTCCGCTGGACGCCATGCGTTCGGCTTCGGCAAGGATTGCTTCGCTGCCGGCACCGTCGAGATGACAGAGCGTACAAACGGCTTCTGGTGCCCCTTTGCATGCGATGGCGTGGTGCCCGCGCTCAGGTGCGTGCCATGCGTGCGCCATTGCGGGCAATGCCGACGATAGTTCGTATTCATGGACGAGCGTCCAATCGGTATGCAGGTGCTCCGCCGGGCGGAGAAATTGACGGCTTGTCTGGTGAAAGGCGCGTTCCATCGGATCGACGGGCTCAATCTCACTGGCGAGGACCAGGTATTCGAGCAGTTCCTTCAGTGACTCGTCGATTTGCGGTGTGTTCGCATCAATGATCTGTTTCCGCCCTCCGGCCCAAAGGACGCGAACGGACATCAGGTTTTGAGTGAGTGTGCCGGTTTTGTCGACGCACAATACCGTGGTCTGGCCGAGTGTTTCGATCGCATTCATGCGACGCGTCAGAACGCCGGCGGAGACAATGCGGCGTGCGCCCAACGCCATGAACACCGTCAGAATCACGGGAATTTCTTCCGGCAGGATTCCCATTGCCAGCGAGATGCCGGCCAGCACGCCGGGCAGCCAGCTATCGTAGCGCCATCGATAGAGCACGACCAATGCTGCGCACAGCAGTATCGCGAGCATGGCGAAACGCTTGACGAAAAGGCCCGTCTGAATTTGTAGCGGCGAGCGGCCTTCCTCGATGGTCGACAGCGACTTGCCTATCCGCCCAAGCGCCGTTTGCGCGCCTATCGCGCTCACCGTCATCCAAGCCTGACCCCGCACCACCATCGAACCGAAAATGAGCCGATTATCTTCACTGTCGATCGCGCTCTTTGCGACCGCCTCCGATTCCCCTGTCAGCAGTGACTCGTCAACGCACAGACCATGGACTTCGACGACGACGCCGTCTGCGGGAATCCGTGCACCTTCGTCGACGAAAACCAGATCGCCCGGCACCAGTTCGGCAGCGGATATCAAACGCCGCTCACCATCTCGCAGCACCTGTGCACGCGGTGCAGACATTTCGCGAAGCGACGCCAGAACGCGCGCCGTTCGATGACTCTGCGCCGCCGTCAGGGCGACGATGGCGAGAACGAACCCAAGCAACAGGAAGGCTTCGGCCGCGTCGCCGATCACGAAATAGATCGCGCTCGCCGCGAGTAGCAGAATGAACATCGGCTCGCTCAGTACGTCGCGAGCGGAATTCCACCAACTGTGGCCCTGCTGTGAATCGATGATGTTCTTGCCGAACTTGGCCCGCAGGCGCTCGACGTTTTCGCTAGAGAGACCTTGGCGAGCGGGGGCGCGAGGGCCCATGGCAACCGCCTCGCGCGCAGACATGTCGAGCGTGCCTGAATGCGGCTGAACGTCTGATGATTGAGGCATCTGCGTGGCGTCCGATCCGGAAGAAGATGCTCACGAATTCCGGTGTTGATGTGGGGAGGTGGGCATTTTGATACCACGTGAGAGTGGCAATTGAAAAGCCTAAAACCCTTGATGGGCGGCGCCCTCCGGCATTTCTGCCCTCCCGCGTGACGCAGCCTCAATTTGCACGAAATGCCCTCGGAATGCACAGATTTCGCATAGGTTTTGCCCCCAAATTGCGGCCAAACTGCATATGGGTTGCGGCATATTGCGGGAGGTAGAAAGAACACGCTGTATTTCTTCCCAAGACATTGGCGCAGCGGGATTTGTGGCGCTCCCGCGCCCTAGAGAGGTTGCCCACTAGAGGAACCGAAACTCCCCCCCACGTGGCTCATACTGCTTTCGAGTTGCAGACTACAACCCGAAAGTAGAGCAACAATCGGGAAATGGCTCGCAATCCCTAGAGATACTCAATAAAAATCAAAGACTTGCGCTTGATTCCCCTAGGCTAAACTCGTTGGGCAACCCGAAACAACCCGAAAGTCCAGAGCTCCGGTTCATCTAGTAGGAACTATCGTTCGCCGCAGGGCCTATTCGGCTACGAACAATTAGGGGCCGACTCCTACTTACCGTTGCCAGCCCGTTTTGCCGAGTGGGCCCCTTGTTCCGCCAATAGAACCCCCATCTGGTCCATTGCAGATCGGCCCTCTGGTGATGAGTGTTCATAGTTGTCCAAGAGGGCACGTGCACGATTCGAAATAGAGCACTGCGCGTTTGCCGCCCTCTTTCCCGTCAAGACGTATAGAACATCCGCTCCCGTGTCTGCGAGCGACGCCAAATATTGAGCATCCGGACTCCGCTCCCCCTTTTCGTAATTCTGCTGTGATCGAAGGCCAACACCGCAAGCATCGGCAAGCGCTTGCTGCGACATACCTAGGCGCTCTCGTTCCTCTTTCAGGCGGACAAAAATTTTATGCATGATTGTGCGCAAAAATACACTTGCCGTTACGCACGATTGTGCGTAATATGAACTTCACACGACGAATGATCGTGCGTAGTTCAACAAGTTTACTCAAAAGGGAGAGACATGCATCCGGAATTTATAAAAGCGGCCTTGCGAATCGAGGGATTTTCTGCTGCTCGCCTTGCTGATGAGTTAGGTGTTTCACGCTCAATGGTGACGCGGGTACTTGATGGAATTGCCCGCTCGCAACGGATTGAGGCCAGGGTGGCTGCGATTGTTGGTCGCCCCATTGAGGAGTTGTGGATCAGGGAGTCTAAGCCGACATTGCGCCGTCGACCGTGTGAATCCCCTGATATGGCAGCTTAGTTCAAGGCCGGCATATGCAAACAAAGTCGCACTACACGGCTGCAGAATTGGCTGCAATGCAACTTCAGGGGATGCCAATAACCGAACAAGGCGTTCGGTTACGCGCGAAGACGTCAGATTGGGCGTCGCGACTGCACTCCGGGCGTGGCGGCGGCCTAGAGTACGCCGTGACTTCTTTGCCAAAAGCAAGTCAAGAAGATCTGTTTCGACGCAGCGCGAGCGTAACTGCCGCTACGACGTCAAATCGGGTGGTGGATGGTTGTGATGTTACGGCCCAGTGGGACTTGCTTGTGACCGACAAGCAACTGCTTTGCAGTCAGGCTCGCAAAGGCGTTTTAATCGCGCTTGAGCGGATTAAGGGCGAGTGCGGCGTGTCTCGTAACACGGCGATGGCGGTGTTGCTAGAGCGAGCTCGAAATGGGCTGCTTGACGATTCTCTGACCATGATGCTGCGCGCCGCCCGTGATCCGCGCGGCCGTAACGGTGACGGTTTCCCGAGCTTTACGACACTCAAGCGATGGTTGGGCAAAGAGAAAGTTGGTTCGCTGGTGCCAAAAACTGTGCAAAAAGACTTGTCCATCAAGCCTTGGTTTGCCGCCTGGCGGGAGATCCATAACGTCCCGGAGAACCCAACGGTTGTGCAATCGTATGCTCGGTTTGTAGCCGTCTATCGCGATCGCACCGATATCGCCTGGACGATTCCCTCGATCCACCAGGTGCGTAGAGCCCTCGAAAAAATGGACCCTATAACCCGCGAAGCAGGTCGCAAAGGTCCTCGGGAACTCAAGAGCCTTTGCGCATTTGTTCGACGCACGTTCGATGAGCTGCAGCCCAACGATATCTGGACTGCGGACGGGCATACCTTCGACGCCGAAGTCCAGCATCCGCTGCACGGTCGTGCGTTTCGACCGGAAGTTACGTCGATTGTTGACATCGCCACCCGGCGCGGCGTGGGGTTCTCGATTGCACTCTCAGAGTCGAGTCTCGCAGTCCTCGACGCACTCAGCAATGCTGTAACGCGAGAAGGCGTCCTTGCGATGTTCTACGTCGACAACGGGTCCGGCTACCGCAATGCCATGTTGTCGGCTGCTGGCACTGGCATGGCGGGCACGATCGGCTTCGAGATTCAGCACTCCCTGCCTTACAACTCGCAGGCACGCGGTGTCATCGAGCGTTTTCACAAGACGCTGTGGGTACGTGCGGCAAAAGAGTTGCCCAATTACGTCGGGGCGGACATGGATCGCGAAGCGCGACAGGAGAACTTCAAGATCACGCGAGCGGCGATCAAGCAGGGCGGCGCGCTGCCATTGGTTGGCTGGGACCAGTTTTTGCAGTACTGCAACGAATGTGTCGCGCAATACAACGCTACGCCGCACAGTGCGCTCCCGAAGATTCGAGATCCCCAAACGGGCCGCATGCGCCATATGTCACCCGACGAGCGTCTTGCGGACTTTCGCGCAAAGGGCTGGGAGCCAAACATGCTGGGCGTCAACGAGGCCAAGCAGCTATTTCGACCGCGTGTGGAGCGCACGGTGCGCCGTTGCGAAATTCAGTTCTTGGGCAACCGTTATTTCGACCGAAGCCTCGAAATGTTTCACGGCGACATGGTGCACGTTGCCTATGACATTCACGACTCGGGCGTGATCTGGGTTTATCACCTGGACGGCCGATTCATCTGCACAGCCGATGCGGGAGCGAACGAGCGGCCCTATTTCCCTGTGTCGGTCGTTGAGCGAGCCCGAGAAAAGCGCGCGGATGCCAGAGAGCAGCGCCTGCAGCTCAAGCTCGACGAGGTGCAAGCCGAGCGTCGCGGACATCCGGCACTGCCGCTCCATACCCCGGAGTTCCTCGATATCCCAGGTTTGGGAAGGCTTTCCAGCGAGGATTTGCGGTCACGGGTTATCGACGTGGAGAGCAGGGAGCCCGATGACACAGCGTGTGCGGCGAATGTCGTCGAGATTCCCGAAACGGCGGAACAACGCTTTGCCCGCTGGCAAGCACTGGACCGACAAATTGCAAATGGAGATATGCCAGACGAGCAGCAACTGAAATGGCACAGCCTGTATCAGTGCAGCAAAGAGTACGCAGCGCAAAAGCGCCGCGCCGAAGATGATGGCGAGTGGCAGCTCGCGAACCAAGGGTAAAGCAAGGACGAATGATGTCTACAACAGGAACGAATGATGACGCAGCTTGAACAGAAAAGTCAATGCGCGGGTGCTATCGCGCAAATTACAAACCTCGGACTGTGCGACGTGGCAATCGAGCGAGCGACCACGCGTAGCGCCAACCTACCGGGGCTGATCGGTTTCTATGGCCCGTCGGGCTGGGGCAAGAGCATGGCCGCAAACTATATCGCCAACACACGGCGTGCGCGTTACGTGCAGGCCAAGTCCGTGTGGACGAAAAAGCATTTTCTCAAGGCGGTGCTCTTCGAGATGGGGATTCTGCCCGCCGCCACGATGCCGGAAATGGTGGATCAAATCGCGGAAGAACTCGCCACCTCAAGGCGTCCGCTAATCATCGATGAGATGGACTATCTCGTCGCCCGCAAAGCAACAGATTTGGTGCGAGATCTGTACGACGCCAGCCATACGCCAATCATGATGATCGGTGAGGAGCGCCTGCCAGACAAGCTCAAGGAGTGGGAGCGAATGCACGGACGCGTCATGCATTGGGTTCCCGCCGAGCCGGTCACTGTCGAGGATGTTTACAAACTGCGCCCGCTCTACTGCCCGAACATCAATATAGGCGAGGACTTGATGGCCCGACTGGTGGAACTCGCACACGGATCGGTTCGCCGTGTCTGCGTGAACCTGGAACGCATCCAGGAGGCCGCTATGGTGCAAGGTGTCGACACGATGACACTCGCAACCTGGGGGAAGCGCGAGCTTTACACCGGCCAAGCGCCGAAGCGGAGGTTTTGATCCATGGCACGCAAACCTGCTCATATCGAAATGGCTGGCGGCAAAGGCCCGCGCCAACGCGCCTGGGAAGCGATTCGTCAGAATGCCCCCGACTTCACTGTCCGCGAAATCGCTATGAAATCGGGCGCAGACAACGCCACAGTACGTACCTACGTTCAGTCGCTTGAGCGCGCTGGGGTGATCGAGGTGCTTAACGCCCCGAAAGTTATTGGAGAGCGCAAGCATTACCGCTTGGCCCGTAACACCGGTGTCGAAGCGCCCCGCGTAGATCGCCAGGGCAAACCGGTAACTGCCTCGCGCGGCAACGAAAACATGTGGCGGAGCATGCGCATCATGAAAGAGTTCACGCCGCAGCACTTGGCACAGCACGCCTCGAACGGTGATGTCAGTGTTTCGGAGGGAACCGCCCGCGCCTATGCTCAGGCGCTAGCGCGCGCGGGGTATCTGTCGGTGGTCGACCCTGGGCACAGTTTCATCCGTGGCAAGGGCGCGAAGCAAGCCCGTTACATGTTCGTGCCGTCCCGCAATACGGGACCGCGCCCGCCGATGATTCAGCGCAAGCGCTCAATCTACGACCCCAATCTCGGAAAGGTAGTTTGGCAGGAGGCTCCAGACCATGACGAATGAACCTCTTTGGTTATGGATGCTTCGCAAGGCTGTTGATGCATCGTCGCAGGTCAAAGTGGCCAAGCGACTTGGCGTAGCCCGATCTGCGGTAAGCATGTCGCTGTCGGGCCGGTATCCCGCCAGCACCGCGCAACTGGAGCGCAAGATCATGGGGAAGCTGGGTGAGCCGCTACTGTGCCCGCACACACAAGCAGAAGTCACAGTGACTGATTGCTACCAGATCGGGGGCAGCGCCAAGCCGCCAGCAAACCGTCCCTTGGAACTGCCGCACTGGCACGCCTGCCAAGTGTGCCCTCACAGCGTGAAACGAAAAGGAGATGCCGGTGAAAAGAAGGATTAACAAATGCGGTTGCACAGTGCGACGGCACGACCGTCTGATTCAGTCGAAGGTATCGCGAGAGATCCGCGGTATCCGCCGGATGCCAGTTCGCAACGCCTACGGAGAACCCATCGCGATGAGTGAGCGCGATTGCATGTACCTGTGGATCCGCGACGGTCACTTAGAGGTGGTAGTCGATCCCTATACGCAGCGCGTTGGCGATAACTCGCCGAACCATGACGAGAACCGCCGCGCACTGGAGACGCTGGTGGTATCCAGTTCACGCGTCACTCGCAGCGAATTTCGCTCATTGCATCGACTCGGCCGCACGTTTCTTACCGGACGGAAGATTGACTCGCATGGCCTCGCTTTCGACAAGGAGTGTTGGCTGCAAGTAGCAGCGGACTTGTGGAACGCTCAAGGGCGGGAATTCGTGATGAGAAAAGGAGATGCCGGTGAAAAACGAGACTAGTAATCAAGGAACAGCAGATCGAGATCGCGGGGCCTTGCAAGGTTTTCTTGCAAACGCAGCGGTCGATAACTCTGTGGGGGCCGGCAATCAAGGCATGTGGCGAAGCGCAGTTTCGATTGCCTGCGCAATTGACGAACTCTGTGAGCGTGGCTTCGAGGCAATCGGCTTTCAGTCTTGCAATCACTCGACACCAACCATTCAGATTTGCGTGAACGCACAATGCGCCGCTCTGATTGAGCGAGGAGAGGCGACCTACTACTACGAGGGCTGGGGCAACGGAGTACGCATGCGCAAGGGGCAGTTTCACATAGGCCGCGTCCGCGTGATTTGGATCGAGAGAGGGAACTAAGGCGGTAGTAGGCGTTTTTTCTGGGGTCAAAATCAATGCAATTTATTTAGGAATCCTATATGAATAATACGAAAAATTTGCTCGCATACATCAAAAATCACCCCGGCCTAACGGCTGCGGAAATTGCCGAAGGTACGGACCTGACCACCGACCATGTGCTGGATTTGCTCGGTCCGGAGATCGAGCAGCAGCGGGTCCGAGTGGAACTGAAGCTGGCAACGCCCGTGGTGCCCATCCGCATCTACTTCGCGTCTGAACAGGTGGCAGAGGAGCTTACGACTGCTGAAGGGGGCGAGGCCAAAAGCGTCGTATATGCCGAAACGCGAACCGGTGCTTTGTGTTTCGGCTTCTTCCCGGACGGGCGAATGTCTATCGAAAAAGGCTCGCAAGCCGTGCATCTGACCGCCGACGAGAGCGCGCGTTTCTTCCGTTTCATCGGATCTATCAACGTTGAGCGGGCGATGGGCGCCCGCCACGCATAAGGGAGTATCAAAAACATGGCAAAAAAACCTCGCTTGAAGGCTGCTGCGCAGGCGTGGGCGGCTCAATCCGACGCCGACGTCGCCACGACCATCCGAGATATCGGTGACGTTAATCGCGAAGTCATTCGTTTGCAGGCGGCGATGAACGACGAAATCGCGATCATCACCCAGCGATACCAGGAGCAAATGTCTCCGTACCAGGAGCGTCTGCTTTCCATGCAGTCGGGGGTTCAGGTCTGGTGTGAGGCAAATCGGGAGCGTCTGACAGATGGCGGAAGGGTGAAGTCCCATAACTTCGTGACAGGCCAGATTCAGTGGCGTATTCGTCCGCCTAGCTGCTCGGTACGCGGCGCGGATTCTGTGATCGAGCTGCTCAAGGTGCGAAGCCTGGATCGTTTCGTTCGCGTCAAGGAAGAGATCAACAAAGAGGCAATCCTCAACGAGCCGGAAGCGGTCAAGGATGTGCCCGGCATCTCGATCAATACAGGCATCGAGGATTTTGTCATCGAACCGTTTGAGCAGACCGCAGACGCTCACTGACCCGGAGCGAAATCAGATATGGCGTTGCTTCTGAAGTAACGCCTTTTCAATAGGTGAAAAAATGTCTACCCCGGTAACAATGAGTTTTGAGAGCGATACGCACAAGGTTGTGCCTAGGCACCTAACGCCGGAAATGATCGCAGATGCGGTGATGAGCACTCTCATACCTGGGCCCGACACTGACGCAGCGTTGGCGCGCGAAGCCGCCGCGCTAGTTCTATCCCGAATGGACAAAGGCGTCGGCATTGCGCTGGAAGCACTAATCACCGGCATAGCACCGATGATTGCTGCGTATCGCAGCATGCTGGCGGTAGCTCCGTTACCGCTGAACCCCGGGTTCACCTGGGAATATGGCGAAGAACTGCAAGAAGCGCATGGCGACGATACGTTTTACGACATCGTGTTCGATGGTCCAGCGGGCTCGCAGTCGGGACGATTCATAGAAGTCGAGAATCCGGAGGGGAAGTCCATATGCGTTGGCCGGTGGATTGATCGCGGTGACGGGCTTTGGGCATTTCGCATTCCGTCCCCTGCGGTTCAAAAGCGAGAAAAACAATGACTGCAAACAAGATCGAAACATTCGATGCGGCGTTGAATCCTTGTCCGTTCTGCGGCGGCGACGATTTGGAAATCATCAATACGCACACCGCTTCGTTCTGGGTTGAATGCGTTGACTGCAACGCAAGAGTTCCCGGCGGATATGTCAAAGGCCCACGACGTGACGACAGATTCCACTACGACGCTTGTCCTGACGGCTCCAGGTTTGACGCTACCTATGACGAGCTTCACCCGGAGTACCAGAAGGCATTTAGATCTGCCGTTCTCGCGTGGAACACTCGTGCTAGCACGCCAGAAGCCCGAATCTCGGGCCAAGCTCCGGAAGCGCCTGGCATGTCGCCGTACCCGGCTGGCGTCGTCGTCGGCGCGTGCGTTTGCGGATCATGGCCCGGCGGGGAGTGCCTGAAATGCACCGTGCTTCCCGCGAAGATAGACGGGGATGAGCGGGAAGTGTTCGAGCGCGAGATTGTCCGGCACATGCAATGGATCGCGCGAGAACCTTCCCCGTTCCACCGGCATAACGGCGAGTACATGGGGCCGATTGAATGTGCATGGGACGGCTGGAAAGCCCGCGCGACGCTATCAGTGAATCACAGTGAGGACAAGCGAGATGCGCATCCACAAGAAAAGGGGGGAGAGATGAAATATGAGCAAATGAAACGAAATGACACTGAATTGAGCCTGCTGTGCGCTGCCGGTCGGATTGTCTCGTTCGTGCGAAAGGAATTTCCTGAGCTGAGCGTTAAAGCCCAGATCGAGGTGATGGGGCTGGCAGCTCAAGAAGCAAGTGCTCGAAGCAAATCTGACGATATTCGCGCACTTGCAATAAGACGCGGTTCACCAGGAATGGCTTATCCCGCAGACGGCCTATTTACTGAGATGGAGGCGAGGGATGATCGAATGCTTTCAATAGCGTTCGCTGTAGAACACCCATCGCTTCGATCTGGCTGTCGGAAAACTCGGGGCGTGCCAGCTTTCTTGAAATCATGCCTTCGACGTGTTTGTCGAACAGTGTCTTCAGTTTTTCGGGCTCTGGGTGTGTTTGAGCGACGCCGACGAGAAAGGCCATGAGAACCTCCCGTTCGGCAATGAGATCAAGAACTCGTTCATGGAGGTATTCCAAGATTTGTTGGGGCGTGTATTCAGCTTCACTCATCTATTTCCTTTGGTTGATTAAGTGTGTCGCGCCTATTGCGACGGTGACATGTTACTAGGAGTGCAAATGAGTCAACTTTCACGCGAATCTGTTGCTGCAATCGAGCGTGAGCTCCGCTTGGCGCACGGATACATCTACCTGCAATGCGACGATTATCGCGTCTGCGTGCGCGTCGAGCCCTTCAAAACCAGAACCTACGTGCTGTCCGTGTACGTAGATGGTTGGATCCGAGGCGAATGGTTGAAGGACGACTGCGAGCACAGACGCCGCTTCATGTGTCCAAAGTCGATCGCGCTGTATGCGAAGAAGCAACAAGCCGAGATCGTCAAGACGTTCGGCAAGCGTCAGGCGGCAAAACACTTTCCCAGGCTTCACGAACGTCACGAGTATTGGGTGCCTTACTGGACTTCGGCACGTTCCATGCTGCGGCATTTCTGCGCGAACAGTCAGAAGGTGACAGTGCTAAGTGTTGGCGAGCCGTTGCCGAAGGAGGACGCAGCGGCCAACGAGGAAACTCATGAAGACGGACCTAATCATCATAATGCTCGGCGTGGTGCTCCTCGCATTACTGTGTCGGAAGGAACTGATGAAGTGGTTGCGAAAATTCATCTAGGCGGTGCGGAAGTACTCCGGGAAATCTTCCCCGGCCTCGCGGGATCAAAAAGCCCGCAACCGGAAGATGAGATATCCGGCGAATCGCTCTAACGGTTACTGTCGCGGCGGCTTGGTCTGCCCCGCGACAGATGCCTGCCAGGCAACCGCGTTTTCAATCTCTTTTATCATGACGCGCAGCGCGAGCTGAACGTTACTCTGATCGTCAAAACGGGATAGCGATCCCTGCAATGTTTTAGCGACGTCGCCAGCGTCCAACATCCCTTTGCGGTGAAGCGCAGCGATCATGGCAAAAAGCGCGACACGCGACGCCTCGCCCAGATCGCGCTCCAGCGTCACAATATCTTCCACCTTGAGTAGTCGCTCGTTGATCTCCTCTAGCGTCAACGGCGGCTCCTCTGCCAAAAGCCCTTTATGGGCGACGTCTGATTTACTTTTCATCGCGAGAGACGTATAGGTATGGCGCAATGGTGCACTGCCGGAGTTGGTCAGTGTACCCGATACGTTTAACCTCATTGACTCCGGGGCGCTTGATGATCTCTCGCGGGACACTCGCAAAAATCCATATCGCAAAACAGCAACTTGGCATGGACGACGACAGCTATCGTTCGATGCTGCTTTCTATCGCCGGTGTGACGTCGGCCAAAGAGCTGGATGCTCTTGGCGCATCACAGGTTCTGCGCCATATGGAGCGTTGCGGTTTTCGTCCTATCCAGTACTTCGGGCGTCGTCCTGTCGTGTCGTCTGGACGAGAAGCGCAGATGAAGAAAATCGAGGCGTTGCTTGCCGAGGCGGGCCGCCCCTGGAGCTACGTGAATGGGATGGTCAAGCGCATTTGCAAGGTGGATGCTATCGCTTTTTGCGATAATGAGATGCTGGGTAAATTAATTGCCGCACTCCAGATTGACGCAAATCGGAGGTCAAAATGAGTCTCACTGAGGTGAAAGATCAACTCCCGGAGTTTGTTCAGTACCTGGTCAAACTCATTGGGATGCCGTCAACCGTGAAACTCGTCGAGAAGATGGGCGGAACAACGTTTCCGGTTGCCAAGCGTCTGTCGCGCCAGGGCGAGATCCGGTACGAGCTGCTCGCGGAAGTGGTCGGCGGTGAGGCGGCTGATCGGATCACGGAGCACTTCGGCGGTGAGCCGCTGTACATCCCGAACTGCACGCAAGCGCTTCGGCTGCTGCGGGATCGCAGTATTCGCGACGATTTTGACACCCTGACGCATGAGTGCAGCGCAAATGCAGCGGTCGTCAAGCTTGTGCAGAAGACCGGATTGTCGGATCGGCATATCTGGCGAATTCTCAAGCAAGCCGACGTACCGGCGTCGCAAGACGAACTGTTCTAATTCGTCCTCACCCCCTCCCACGATCCCCGCCCCGGCGGGGATTTTTCTTTGTCACTGACGCTGGTTGGCTATGGCGGGTATCTGCGCGTGACTAAAGTGAGCCTATTAATCTTCAACGCTCACTTTTCCATGGCAACGATTTCAGCAACGCAGGCAGGAGACATCAACGCGGTGGCGCTCCTTGATGTCATCGCGGCCTGTTGCCTCGGCATTACAGCGGCGAGCGCGTCGGGCAGCGGTTACGACACGCTGCTCGTTGATGGCGAAGCGCAGGCAACGACATTCCTCGATTTCGGCAAGTACCCGGACCGCTACGGTAAGCCCTTGAGTGCGGGCCGGTATCGCATCTCTCGTGCCGATTACGCCCGCCTCTCGGCGGAATTTTCGATCATCGACTTTTCGCCGCGCTCTCAGGATCGGTTGGCCCTTCTGTGCTTATGGGAGGAGGGAGTCATGCCGCTCATCCGGGCAGGACAACTTCATGCAGCGCTGGATGCGGCCAGTCACGCTTGGCCGGAGTTGCGGGTGAGCCCTCTTGCGACGGAGAGGCACCTCTGGCCTGAACTGGTCGGTATCTACCGCGCAGCGGGCGGCACGCTCGCTATCGGGTAACTGAGCCATGGCGCATCCGAAGAACACTCGCGACAAGGTACGACATGCCTTCGTGTACGGCCGACTTTCGCTGGAAGTTGCGGCCATGAGCGCTGGCGTCTCCTTCGACTCAGCCCGCCGCTGGAAGACGAAAGCGGCCGAAGCCGGCGATGACTGGGACAAAGAGCAAGCCGCCCAACTTCTGTCCGACGGCGGCGTAGAGGGGGTTGCACGACAAATGCTCTCCGGCCTGGTGCGCCAGTATCAATCAACGATGACGGCCATTGAGACGGACGAAAAGATCCCGGCGGCAGACAAGGTCAAGTTGCTGGCGAGCCTGGCCGACGCATACAACAAGACGATTGCGTCATCGAAGCGGATCCTGCCAAAGACGCAGGAGCTCGCCATCGCCAAGGGCGTGGTCACCCAGTTCGCCGCGTTCGTGAAACAACGCTATCCCCAACACATGCAGGCGCTTGCAGAGGTTTTGGTCTCGTTCGGCAGGGATCTCGCCAAGTTCTACGCGCAACAAGACAACGAGTAAGGAATCGGGAAATGCTGATTAAGGTAGATCGAAACCGCGCGGTCAATACCGAGCACATCGTCTCGGCCAAGATCGACAACTACGGCGACACATGCCTGGACATTGATTTAATTTCCGGCGAGAAGCTGCGCGTGCGGCATATGCCGCACTGTTATGACGGCGTCGACGTGTACAAGCTGCTGGACGAGATTGTGAGTGCGCAGGATTGATCGCACATGAGATCCGCCACACTCACCGAAAAAGACTTCCTGGGCGACCTTGAGGAAATCGCCGCATCGCTTCGCCGCGATATTGATGCCTGGTCAACTGGGCTCGATCCCTCACCCGCAGCGCGGCTCGCGCGCCGTAAGCGCGTGCTCGCCGACGGTGACTTCCAGTTTTTTGCCTACACCTACTTCCCGCACCACATTCGCGGCGAGCCGTCGCTGTTCCAGGCGCATTTCTGTAGCCGCTTCCCCAATGTTCTGTGCCAGGCACGCGGCGGGCGTGAATGGTGGGTGGCGCCTCGCGGCGAGGCTAAATCGTCGCTGGCTACCAAGATTGGCCCGACTTACATCGTCGCCCAGGGCCTGTTGCAGCGCCCGGAGATCCAGGCGGAAGTCGGCTGGCAGGGCGAACAGCCGCCGTTCCTGGACTATCTGATTCTGCTGGGTGCGGAAACGTCGCTGCCGACAAAACTGCTTGAAGTCATCAAGACCGAGCTGACCGCCAACGCGGCACTGGCGCTCGACTTCCCGGAGATCTGTGGCAAAGGCCCCGTGTGGAAGGTGGGCGAGTTCATCACCCGCAACGGCGTCAAGGTCGAGCCGTTCGGCGCGGAACAGGCCATTCGCGGCACCTTCCACGGATCGAGCCGCCCCAAGGTACTTTTTGGCGATGACCTGATTACCGATGCAGAGGCCAAAAGCCCCACCGAGCGCGAGAACCGATGGACGTGGCTGGAGAAGGCCATCGACTATCTCGGCCCGCCGGACGGCACCGTCAAATACATTGGCGTTGGCACTGTCTTGAATAAGGACGATCCCATTTCGCGTGCGAAGCGCAGCGTCGGGCACGTTGTCCACCACTTCCGCGCTATCGAGCAGATGCCCGCCGACATGGACCTGTGGGCGAAGTGCGAAGAGCTTATGCTCAATGACGACAAGCAGGCGATCGAGTGCTCGTCGTCGGGGGCGGAGGTTATGCCCGATGATAGCTTGCCATCGTACCAATTCTACGTCGAACACCGCGAAGCCATGGACGTCGGGGCAATCACGTCATGGCCCGCTGTGCGCACCTTGTATTGGCTTATGCGCCAACGGGCCAAATCGCCGCGCGCCTTTGCCACGGAAATGCAAGGCGACCCGCGCACCGAGGAAGACAAGGTGTTCGGCCACATTACCCATTGGGTGCAGCGCAGCCGCGACTGGATGATCTTTGGCGCGTGCGACCCGTCAATGGGCAGAGGGGAAAAGTCCGATCCATCCGCTATCGTGATTGGAGGCCTGGATCGTGTCAGCCGCAAATTGCACGTCATGCATGCGTCCATCAAACGCCGGGTGCCCTCAAAACTCGAAGCAGATCTGATCGCTGCACAGCGCGAATACCGCTGCCAGGCGTGGGGCTTCGAGAACAACAACGCCTACGAATGGGCGCGGCAGGATCTGGTCCAGGCGGGACTGCGCGCTGCGGTTCCCCTGCCGCTGGTAGGGATCACGGCCACCGTCGCGCCCGAGGTGCGCATCGATTCGCTTGAGCCGTTCATTACGGATCGCATGTCTCCGTCGATCCTATTGCATGCGTCCCTCACCGGCCTACTCGCCGAACTCGATAGTTGGCCGGAGCCGCAGGGCGCGCACCACTACGACGGCCTGACCGCGCTGCACATCCTGTGGATGATTGCCCAGTCGCGCGGGTATCTCGCAAGCGAGGGCTATATGGAAGTGAACAAATACGGCCGCGACAGAGACGACGTCGGCGGCGACTTTGGCAAAGGAGCTTGGTAGGCATGGGACGCATTGTCGACATCAACGGCAATCCAATCGACGATAGAGTGCTGCACGCGCAGCAGACGTCGGAGCTTGGGTGGATCACTCGCTCGTTCGACTCTCACCCGGCGCGCGGGCTGACCTTCGATCGGTTGCACAGTTTTCTCGCTGCCGCAGAGCAAGGGCACCTCACCGAGCAATCGGACCTTTTCGCGGACATGGAGGAAAAGGACGGCCACATTGCGGCTGAGATGAGCAAGCGCAAGCGCGTGCTGCTGACGCTCGACTACGACATCAAGCCGCCAAGAACCGCGAGCGCGGCCGAGAAACGCCTGACGGTGCAGGTGCGTGAGTGGATCAAAGACATGCCGGAGTTCGAGTCGCTGCTGCTCGATTGCCTGGATGCTATCGGCCACGGCTTTTCGGCGCAGGAGATCGAGTGGCAACGCCTGGGCGCGCTCTGGTATCCCAAGGCATTTCACCATCGCCCGCAACGCTGGTTCATGAATCCGATTGAAGACCGCGAGCAGATTCGCCTGCGCGGTGCTGAGATCGACGGTCTGCCGCTGTGGGCGGCCGGCTGGGTGGTGCATCGCCACCGCGCCAAGTCCGGCTATATCGCGCGTTGTGGTTTGCACCGAGCGCTGTGCTGGCCTTACCTGTTCAAGAACTATGGGTTGCGAGACTTGGCTGAGTTTCTGAACATCTACGGCTTGCCGTTGCGCGTGGGCAAATATCCGGGTGGTGCGGGCAAGGACGAGAAGGAAGCGCTACTGCGTGCCGTCAAGGGGATCGGTCGCAATGCTGCGGGCATTATTCCGCAGGAAATGCTCATCGAATTTGAGCAAGCGGCGGAAGGCTCTCATGTGCCACACATGGCAATGATCGATTGGTGTGAGCGCACGATCTCCAAGGTGATCCTGGGCGGCACCCTGACCAGTCAGGCCGACGGCAAGTCTTCCACGAACGCGCTGGGCAACGTGCATAACGAGGTCCGCCATGACCTGATGACCTCGGACGCGCGGCAGTTAGAGCGCACGATCACGCGCGATCTGATCTACACGATGATCGTGCTCAACGTCGGCCCCATTGACCGACTGCGCTGCCCGCGCCTTGAGTTTGAAACCCGCGAGGTGGCCGACATTCGGATGTATGCCGAGGCGCTGCCCAAGCTCGTTGGCATGGGGGCCAAGATCAAGCGCTCGTGGGTTCACGAAAAGCTCTCGATCCCGGAGCCGGAGGAAGGCGACGAGCTGCTGTCGGTGCCTCGTCCGGAATTGACGATGCCGCCAGAGATGCGTCCGATTGATGTGCCCGCGCCCGGTGCCAAAATCGCCGCCAATTCGAGCGCCGCATCACGCATTCGCTATATCGCGGTCACGACCAACGAGCGTGGCGAGACGGTCTACGCCGATCAACAAGCGCTTGACGCAGCGATGGACGCCTTACCTGCCAATCAAATCAACGATGGAGTGACGCCGATGTTGGCCCCGGTCATTGAGGCAATCCACAACGGCGCAACTCCGGACGACGCCATGGAGCAACTGCTCGAAGCCAATCCGCAGATGGATGCGGGGGAGATTGCCGAGCTGCTCGCGCGCGCCATGTTTGCCGCTGAGGTCTGGGGCCGGATCCATGGCGGTTGATCTGGCCTTTGCCATGACCTTGCCGCCGGAGAAGGCGATCGCGTATTTCCAGTCCAAGGGCTACAAGATCGGGTTTCGATGGCAGGATGTGGCCGCGCAAACGCACGCGCGCGCCTTCACTGTGGCGGGTGTGATGAAGGTCGACATCCTGCAAGACATTCGGCAGGCGCTGGACAAGCAATTGCAGCAAGGCCAGACGCTGGCGGACTTCAAGCGAGAACTGTCGCCGGTGCTGGAGCGTAAAGGATGGCTCGGCAAGGGACTGATCGTTGACGAGGGCACGGGCGAGATCGAGGGCAAGCGGTTGAATCCGCGCCGCCTGGAGACGATCTTTCGTACCAATCTGCAATCGGCCTATATGGCCGGACGGTATGCCTCGCAAATGGAGCACGTCGACACACACCCCTATTGGGAGTATGTGGCGGTGCTCGACAACCGCACGCGGCCGACGCACCGGGCGATGTCCGGCCGAGTGTACCGTCACGACGATCCGTTCTGGTTGACGTTCTACCCGCCCAACGGGTTTCGGTGTCGCTGCCGGGTGCGCACCCGCACGCGTGCGTATGTCGAACAGAATGGCGTGCCGGTGTCGGACAGCAACGGACACTTGGTCGAGGTCGAGATCATTGACCGCTCGGGGCGGAAAACGCGCGCGGTCGCTTACACGGATCCCGTGACGGGCAAGAAGATGATGCCTGATCCGGGCTTTGGGGCGAACCCCGGCGCGCAATGGGCCAAGCCCTTCACGCCGCCCCCAGTGTCAAATCTGCCGCAAACGTTGCCGCCCGGCGCGTCGCCTCCCGTGCCTGGCGCACACGAGATCAAACCGAACGATCGCCTGCCTGCGAGTTTGTCGCCCGCTGAGTACGTCCAAGCGTTTCTGAAACGGCTGGGTGGCACCATGGGCAAATCGACGGTGTTCCGGGATATTGCCGGTGACGCGGTGCCTGTGTCGGACTGGCTATTCAAGGACGGGGCGGGAAAGTGGTCGAGCGTGGCGGCCAAGCTTGGCCCGGATCTGCCGCTGCTGGCACAGGCCATCGAAACACCCGACGAGATCTGGCTGACGTGGGCGCAGATCGGCGAGCGCTGGGAGTTGCGCCGCCGCTACCTGCGCGTGCTGCGGGACATGGCCGGCCGGTGGGGCGTGGCTGCGTTCGACCTGGGGAAAAGCGGCTGGGCTGGTCAAGTGGAGTTCCCGGCCACGGCGACAGACACCGAGCGCCGCACCTATATAGATGGGCTGCGCGGCACGTTCCTGCGTTATCAGCACCACCAACGGAGTCCAGGCGATGCGTGATCTTGTCATTGACGATGTTGATTTCACCGCCGCAATGGAGCGCTATCACGCGCTGCTGCGCGACGCATCGCCTCTCATGGGCATCATCGCGCAGGAGATGCATGAGGCCGTGGAAACCAATTTTGCCGCGCAAGGGCGCCCCAAATGGCTGGGCCTGAGCCCGAAGACCTTGCGCAACCGCCGTGAAGCGGCTGGCTCGGGCAAAATCCTGCAACTGAGCGGCCGACTCGCAGCAAGCATTGTGCCGCGCCATGACGCCACCACCGCACGCGTAGGCACGAACGTCGTGTACGCGGCAATTCACCAGTTCGGCGGCTCGATCGAGCGGCATCCGATGTCGGGTTATGTGCGCTTGCGCAAAGATCGCAATGGTGCGCTACTGCGCCAGCAAGGTCACAAGCACTTGGCAGTTTTCGCCAAGGACAGCCACAAGCGTGTCAAGGTGGTGAAGTGGACGCGCAGCCAGGGCTGGACGATCAAGATTCCGGCTCGCCCGTTTTTGGTACTCACCGAATCGGACTGCCTCGGCATCGAAGGCACGGTATCGGACTTCCTGCGGCGACTATTCGACCACTGAGGCCAAAATTGGCCCGCGCGCAACATCGGCGTTCTGAGCCGATGAGGGAAGCCGGGTAGGCGCAGGTATCACCTCACTCGCGCCATCGGCGCTATCGTGTTCAACCCCCCTGTCAAAATCGATTTTGTATTTCATTCTCCCATGCGTGCGGCGCAGTTCTCTGCGAAAGCCTGCGTGATCGCAAAGATCATTGGCGCGCCGAGCACTAGCAAGCACACCCGCTGACAGTCCCCCACAGGCGTCAAGCCGCCTATGCCGCCACGATAGCGGCATGGCAAAACACCTCCTCGCCTCCCTATCGTTAGAGATTCGCCCCGGTTCCGGCACGCTGCAATTGCTGCCAGCGGGCGAGTTTCGCGCCAACGATGGTCGCCCCACTGAGTGCGACGCCTGGCGCGTGACTCCCCAAGGAGCGCAGCGCCTCGTCGCTGCGTTCGCCACCCGGAAGAAGCCGATGGTGCTCGATTACGAACACCAGACCCTGTCGGCCGCCACCAGCGGCATACAAGCACCGGCCGCCGCTTGGATCAAAGCGGTGGAGTGGCGCGAGGGCGAGGGCCTCTTTGCGACTGACGTGGACTGGACCGCACGCGGTGGTCAGTACGTCGAGGCTAAGGAATACCGCTTCATCTCCCCGGTGTTCACCTACGACGCCGACGGCAACGTGCTGCAACTCATCAACGCGGCGCTGACCAACAACCCGGCACTCGACGACCTGAGCGAAGTCATGCTCGCGGCCGCGAGCCGTCTGGCCGACACCGCGTCGCCCCCTCACCCCCCGACATCCCCTGAGAAGGAGTCTCACATGAAAGCACTGTTGGCCGCGCTGCGGCTGCTATTGAAACTGCCGGAAACGGCTACCGAAGAGCAGGCGGTGGCCGCGCTCAATGCGCTCGCGGGCAAGGTGGGCGCTACGGCTGCGGCAAGCGTCGATCTGGCCGAACTGCTAGACGAGCGCGACACGCGTATCGCAGCACTCACGAGCGCCGTGCCTGATCCGGCCAAGTACGTGCCCATCGAGACGATGACCGGGCTGCGTCAGCAGATCGCCGTACTGACTCATCAGTCGCAGCAGGGCCAACTTGAGACCGTCATCACGGCCGCACTCTCGGACGGACGCTTGCTCCCGGCACAAGAGTCGTGGGCGCGCGATCTGGGCAAAGCGAACTTCGGGCAACTGACGCAATACCTGCAAACGGCCGAGCCGATTGCAGCACTGCGCACCACGCAAACGGGCGGTCGTGAACCCGGCGGTGGTGAGCGCACGGCCGCGATGGACGACACCTCGCTGGCCGTGTGCCGCCAACTCGGTCTGACGGCCGATGTGTTCAACAAGGCCAAAGGAGATGCGAAATGACCGCAACGGCACAGGATCGCAACACCCCGCTCAAGGATCTTGAACTCGTCGGCGTGCCGGTCAAGGCGGGCACGGTCATCCGCGCGGGCGTCATCGTGTGCGCGGATGCAACTGGCTACGCCATTGAGGGCAAGACGGCCGCCGACCTGACGTACCTTGGGCGCGCGGATTGCTTCGTGGATAACACCAAGGGTGCGGATGGCGCGACCGTCGTCCTCGTGCGTCGCGGCAAAGCGTTCAAGTGGGCCAATGAGCCGACCGACCCAGTAAAACAACCGCTGCTCGGCAAGCGCTGTTTTCTGGTGGACAACCAGACGGTGGCTGCGACCGACGGCGGTGGCAAGCGCTCGAAGGTGGGCGCGGTGGCCGGTATCGACGCCGACGGCGTTTGGGTCTTCTAACTCAGTATCACGACAGGGAGTCAAGCGAGATGCTTGTCAACGCACAATCGATCAATCAGATCTTTATCGGTCTGAATGCCCATTTCAACAACGCTTTTGATGCGGCGCCGAGCACGTGGGAGCAAATCGCGATGCGCGTGCCATCGACCGGGCGCGAGGAGCTGTATGCCTGGCTCGACCGCTTCCCGCAGATGCGCAAGTGGGTGGGCGAGAAGGCCGTCAAGGCACTCAAGGCGCACGGCTACACGGTGGTCAACGACGACTTCGAGGCTACCGTCGAGGTGGATCGCAACGACATCGACGACGATCGCCTGGGCATTTACGCGCCGCAAGCGCAGAACGCAGGCTATTCGGCCAAGCAACTGCCCGACGAGATTATCTATGAACTGGTGAACAACGCATTCACCAAGAAGTGCTACGACGGTCAGTATTTCTTCGACACCGATCACCCGGTTGGCGATGGCGTGATCTCGAACAAGTTCAACGTGCCGCTCACGATCGACGGGCAGGCGGCGGCGATCGCCACCTTCGGCAAGGTACGTACCGCGCTGCGCAAGGTCAAGGACGATGAGGGCCGACCGCTCAATATCTCGCCCAGCGTGCTGCTCGTGCCCCCGGCGCTGGAGGATATCGGCAATGCGCTGATGACCAATGATCGCCTGAACGACGGCAAACCCAACCCGTACAAGGGCACCGCCAGGGTGGTGTGCGACGCACGCCTGCTCTCGGACACCGCTTGGTTCCTGCTTGATACGAGCAAGCCGGTTAAGCCCTTCGTGTACCAGGAGCGCAAGGCCCCGGTGTTCGTGCAGCAAGTCGACCCGCAGGCCGAAGACGTGTTCATGCGCAAGAAATTCAAGTTCGGTGCGGAAGCGCGCGCCGCTGGTGGTTTTGGCTTCTGGCAACTGGCCGCTGGCTCGACCGGTGACGGCAAGTAAGTCCCCTCTATATAGATAGGCACGACAAAGATGACCCTTCAGAAACATCCGGCCATTTCGGTGGCCGCCACCGCAGACACATTCCGTCGCGTGGGCCACGTATTCGGTCGCACGCCGCAGACATTGGTACTCGCAGCACTCTCGCCCGAGGCGTATCGCGCCATCACCGACGATCCGTCGCTTGTGGTGGTGCCTACGGCGATTGAGCTGAGTGCGGAGCGCGCCAAGGCACTCCCGTACCACGACGCCACCCACGTGCGCGACGCGCTCGCATCGGTCGGCACCCTCACGCTGGATCTTGATGACGAGGACAAGCACCGCACGCTGGCCCTGGAAGCGCGTCAGGCCGAACTCGACGCGCAGTCGAAGTCATTGGACGAGCGCCAAGCGGAGTTGGACTCCCGCGAGCAGGCGCTTGATGCACGCGAAAAGGCGCTGACGCAGACGCAAGCGACCGACACTGCCAAGAAAGCCGACGCGGCAGGCAAGACCGACAAGCCCGAAAAAGCCGGGAAGTAATCGCCATGAGCTACGCGAGCCGCGAGGAGATGATCGAGCGCTTTGGTGAGCTTGAGGTGATCGCGCTCACCGACCGAGATTGTCAACGTCAGATTGATAACGGCGTGCTGGACTATGCGCTGGAAGACGCCAGTGCGGAGATGAACACCTATTTGGCTGCGCGTTATCAATTGCCCGTCAAGACGCATGCTCGCTTTCTGGCGGGCCTGTGTTGCGACATCGTGCGCTATCGGCTCAGTGGTTCCTGCACGTGTGAAACCGATCCGGTACGTGTGCGTTACAAGGATGCAATCCGGTTTCTCGAACGCGTGGCTGATGGCGCGGCCACGTTGGGCCTAGACGTCACGGACACAGAGATTCAGGCGGAAAACACGGTGCAGTTTGATCTGGGCACGCGGATTTTCAGCGACTCGGATCGAGGTGGTTTCTGATGACTGAGCCCACCGCCGGGGCCTATGTGCCCATCGTCACCGCTGTGGAACTGGCGATCGTCGACCGGCTCTCGCGAGGCCTCGGTCGTATGGTTAGGGAGGTCAAGACCTATGGCGGTGAGTTTGACGATGAGGAACTCGACCAAGTCGTGCGGCGCTTTCCGGCCGCGTGGGTGACCTTCGGTGGTGTCCCCCGCACCGGCGCTGAATCGCTTGCGCGCTCGAAGTACAAGGCCGAGGCAATCTTTGTGGTGATGGTGGGTGCGCGCAGCGTGCGCAGTGAGGCGGCGAGCCGCCACGGTGGCCCCGACCCGCGCGAGGTGGGCTCGAACCTGTTGATCTCGTGCGTGCGCCGTCTTCTGAATCAGCAGGACATGGGCCTGCCGATTCAGGCGCTGGTGCCGGGTGCGATTCGCACGGTGTTTAACACCAAGACCCGCGCCGATGCGTTTTCCGTCTATGCGCTGGAGTTTCGCACCGCCTGGATGGAGTCGTCGTTGTTTCTCGGCACGTTCCCCGCAGAGGATTCGACGGCCCCGATCGATGACCTGTTCGCCCGGTACGGGGGGCAGATGGACCCGCCTAGCCCGGACTGGCAAGCGACGCTCATGCGCTACTACCTGCACCCCGACCAGAAGGGACCGCCCAATGCGTCGGATCGAGTACTGATGAGAGACAAGGAAAAATCATGAAAGTGATTGCACGAGACGGGCTCCGAGTGCCCAGGGAATTTGCCGCACGTGAGTACATCACCGACGCCCAGGCGCAGGACGTGCCCGATACGGCGTACTACCAGCGCCGCGTTGCGGAGGGCGATCTCATCGTCCGTGACGCAGTGCCTGCCGCGCCGGTAGATCCGAGCGCCGCACAGATTTCCAGTAAGCCTGCGAAAGGAGCCTGAGCATGGCAAGCGAACACATTGCGTTTGACACGATCCCGTCCGGGATCCGTAAGCCGGGCAAGCACTTCGAGTACAACACCAAGCTCGCGGTGCGCACACTGCCCACCAATGAGCAATCGGTGCTGATTGTCGGTCAGCGCACGGCCGATGGCACAGTCCCCAAGCTCACGCCGGTCGACGTGTTCTCCGGTGACCAAGCGGCAACGTGCTTTGGCGCAGGCTCACTCGCACACATCGCAGCGGTCGCGGCCATGACGGCCAACCGCTACGTGGCACTGACCGTCATCGCGCTCGACGACGATGCAGCAGGACAGCCCGCCCAGGCCACCGTGGAATTTACCGGGACGGCGACGACGCCCGGCGCATTTGCGCTCTATATCGGCAACACTCGCGTGAATGTTGCGGTCAATACCAGTGATACGCCTGCACAGGTCGCGGCGCGATTCGAGGCGCAACTCAAGCAGTTGCCAGCGTTGCCGGTCACGGCCAAAGCGACCGAGGCGAAGCTGGCGCTCACGGCCAAGAACAAGGGCGCAGCGGGTAACGGCATCGTGTTGTCGCAATTGGCGCAGGTCGCCGGGGTGACGGCCAAGATCACGGCGTTTGCCGGTGGCCTGAACGATCCGGATATCGCCCCGGCGCTCGCGGCAGTCTTCGGGGCCAAGTACAACCTGTACGTCACCTGCTGGCCGACTGAGACGTCGCTCACCAAACTGCGCACGCACCTGGATAGCATTTCCCACGCTATGGAGCAGCGTCCTGCTGTGGGTGTGGCGGGTACGCCCGGCACGCTGGCGGTGTCCACCACGCTCGCCGGAGCACTTAACGCTGGGCGTATCACCTTGGGCTGGTATTGCGGTTCGGTGAGCCTGCCCGCAGAGATTGCAGCAGCCTATGCGGCGACTATCGCAAGCGAAACGGATCCTGCGCGCCCACTCAATACGCTGCCGCTTGAGGGATTGGATGTCACGCCGGTGACGGCGCACCCAGGCCGCACCGAGCAGGAAAACGCTTTGCACAACGGAGTGACGCCCTTCGAAGTCGGCCCTGGCAACAAGGTGCAGATCGTGCGCTCGATCATGATGTACACCAAGGATGCGCAGGGCATGGATGATCCGTCATTGCTCGACATCACCACGATCCGTTCGCTCGACTTCGCCCGTAAGGCGTGGCTACAGCGCGTGTCGTTGCGCTTTCCGCGCGAGAAGCTGGTGGCGAAGAAGACGCCGGACAAGGTGCGTAGCGAATTGCTCGATGTGGCCTACAAACTCGAAGAGCTGGAGATTCTGCAAAACGTGGACGAACACAAGAACCAGCTCATTTGCGAGTTGGATGGGCAAAGCGTGGGGCAACTCAATGCGGCCTTGCCTGCGAACGTCGTGGCCGGACTTCACGTAATCGCCGGTCGCATCGACCTGATCCTGTAACGCGCGCACTCGATAGGAGCCAAACATGGCATTGGAAGAATACGTCGGCGCGATCGTGATCGAGGTCGACGGCAAAGAGGCCGAGGTGGTGAGCTTCTCGCCCACCTCGAAGACTGGCAAGAAGCCGGTCAAGACGATGAACCGCACGGGCCGCGTCAAGGGCTTTGCGCGTGGTATCGAAGAACACGAGCTGAAGGTGACGGTGGTGATCCCACTCTCGGCCGATGAGGTCGACTGGTGGCGCATGGAGGGCGGCAAGCTCACGCAATTCCCGGTATCCCAGGGCGGCAAGCGTGTGAGCTATTACGACTGCGTGACGCTTGACTTGGGCGAGCAGTACAACGTGGATAACGAAGCGCGTCGAGACTTGACGCTGTTTTCGACCCGACGGGTGGAGGAATGAACATGACTGAAAGCGATTCGCTGGACTACGGCATTGAATATCCGGCTGGCAGCGGCCAGTTGCACTATGACTTCACGATTCGTCTGGCGACCGTAGAGGACAACATCAACGCTTACGAGCATCCGTCGATCATCGGCGGTGGCGTGTCCAATATGCGCGTGAACGCGGCGCTCGTGGCGTCGTGCCTGGTGTCGCTGGGCACGATTCCGAAAGAGGCAATCACGCCCGAGCTGATCGGCACGGCCGTCGACGGCGATTTTGACCGACTGTGGGCGGCGCAGGAGGTGCTCAAAAAAAAGCGCAAGCGCGTGAGCGCCACCTCGGCAACTTCCGGCGCGCCGTCCTCATCCTCGGCCCCTGCGGCTTCACCGAAGCCAGAATCCGCGAACTGAGCGAGCCCGAACTGGATGCTTACCTGGGCGCCTATCTCGAGCTGCGCGGTGTCAGGGTGAATGAGAAGTCGGGCACCGGCCCCACCGTCAAGAGCTTGCGGCGCAAACCACCCAAGCGGAAATAGGAAAGAGGCATGTCACGGGATCTCGAAGTTGGCCTGACACTGCGCATGCGCGACGCCGCATCAGGCCCCACGCAGCAGGCCGAGCGCAATGTCCAGCGCAGCATCAAGGCGACCGAGCGCACCTACACCGATGCGTCTCGCGTCGAGATCACGTCCAGCCGTGCGCTATACACCCTGCGTGCGGGTGAATCGACCCGCAGCGAGCAGCAGATCCAGCGCAACGTCGTCCAGACCGAGGCGGCCTATGTGCGCTCAAACCGCAATGTGCTGATGGGCTCGCAGCGCCTGGCCGAGGCGCGCTCGGTGCTCGATGTGCGCTCCGAGCAGACGGTGCAACGTGAAATCAATCAGACCATCGCCGCTTACAACCGGCTCCAGCGCGCCGGGTTTGCTTCGGCCAATGAGCAGGCGCGCGCGTTTGTCGCGTTGCAGAAGAAGGTCGCCGACCTCAACAAAGAGCTGGGCAAGACGGTGGAGAAACAAGGTCTCCTCTCGCGGGGAGTGAGCGGCGTTCACCACATTGGCGAGGGTATTGCGGGAGCCTACGCTGGCTCTCGCGTTATTGCGGGGCCGGTGGACCGCACGATGCAGTTCGATATGCGCATGGCCTTGATGGCGAACACGGCCTATCGCAACCTGACACCGAAAGAGCGCGTCAAGAAGACGGAGGAGCTGCGCCACGCGATTTACCGGGCCGTGGGCGAAGGCGGAGGCACGTTGGAGCAAGCGGAAGAAGCGTTGGAAAAGCTGCTCTCTCACGACGTTTTCGGACATAAGGCGGCGTTTGAATTGCTGCCGCGTCTTCAGAAAGGCGCGATGGCCGAAGGCGCCGATTCTGTTGAGCTGGGCAACATTGCTGCGAGATCGGTGCAGAGTATGCGCATTCCTGAAAAGGATGCCGGGATCGTGACGGATATGGCCGCAGCGGGCGGTCACACGGGAGAGTTCAAGATCCGCGATTTGGCTCGCTACCTACCCGAGCAAATGGCAGCAGCCGCCAACGCAGGCTTTTCCGGTCCGAAAGGGATCGCGACCATCATTGCCATGAACGAGGCCGCCATGACGACGGCGGGCACGACGGGACAGGCGGGCACCAACGTTCAGGACTTACTTCACCACCTGTCGAGCACGGATTTGGCGCACCGCGCCAAGCGTGCCGGGATCGCCAACTTCGACGAGGTCAAGATCAAGACGCAGGAGCGAGGCGGCAACATGCTCGATGCGGTCGAGGCGATGACGCAGACGATTCTCGGGAAGAACCCAAAGTATCAAGAGGTCCAGCGCAAGTTGAAAACGGCCTCGCCCGGCGAGCGCAAGGAACTGCTCACCGATATGTCAAACCTGATCCAGGGCTCGGCCATCGGGAAGCTGTTCGGCAATCAACAGGCAGTGATGGCCTTGACCGCCTACATGACGCAAAAGGATAAGTACCGGGAAGCCTACAACGCTTCAATGAAGGAGTGGGACCGTGGCGGGGGCATGATTGCCAGCGACTTCGAGGTGGTCAAAGGCATGGACGGGTTCAAAGCGCAGCAGCTTAAGAATGAGGCGGAGATTGCCGAGATGGAAGCGCTTCGTGGCCTCAACGAAAAGCTGGGCGACGCGGCGGGAAAGCTGGCGGACTACGCGAAGGAATACCCGGGTCTCGCGAAAGCGATCGCGGGCACGACACTGGCGTTCGAGGGGCTCACCGGTGTATTGACTGGCATCGGTCTGATGCGATTGGTGACGGGGGGCGGTGCCGCAGCAGCGGGCGCAGGCGCTGGAGTCGCTGCCGAGGCGGGGTTGTTTGCGCGCGGAGCAGGTCTTGCCCGGTGGGCCGGCCCTGTCGGGGCAATCGTGGCGGGCGTGGCAGAGGCGGCATCGGTCTATAACGACCCGTCAAAGACCGCTGACGAGAAGAAAGCGGGTTATGTAGGCGCGGCGGGGGCTGGACTGGGGACCTGGGCAGGTATTTCGGCGGGGGCGGCCGCAGGCGCGGCAATCGGATCCATTGTGCCTGGCATTGGCACTGCCGTCGGAGGCGTTGTCGGCGGGTTCGCCGGGGGTTATCTCGGTGGTGATTGGGGCGACAAGCTTGGCAAAACCATCGGCGAAGCCATCTTTGCTCAGAAGAAGGACGAAAAGCCACCGGTCATCGAGAATCACGTTGTGTTCCACGTCGACGCGCACAACTTTCAGGAATTCATTGCCATGAGTTCTCAGCGCACGGCATTTAGGTATTGATATGGCCTGGAAAGATACCTTGCTTGATGCGTCATTCCGGGGCGTCGCATTTGACGTGCAACGCACCTCGGACGGGATCGAAAAGGACACGGCACACTACGCGTCGCCCTACGTCGACGGCGAGGACATCCGTGACCTGGGCCTCAAAGCCCACGACGTGAGCCTCACGGCCATTATCTTCGGCGACGACTACGAGCGGCGTATGAAGGCACTGCTCGACGCACTCACCGTCAAGGGCGCGGGCGAGCTGATCCACCCGGTATTCGGCTCACTGCCGAACATGCAGTTCATGACGGCGCACGTCTCACACGACGCTGAAAACGTCGATGCGTGCCAGATCGAAATGCACTTCAAACGGGCGACCCCAGGCAATCCGTTTTTCATCGATCGTCAGGCGAGTCAGATCGCGGACGCGGCGACGAGCAAGGCTGCTGCGGCTCAGCAGGCGGGCGCTTCGATGTTCGATAAGGCGGTGGGCGCACTCAAGATGGCGAAGGCAGGGTTGCGCCGCTTGAACGCATTTCGCAACGTGATGAATAAAACGCTCGGGGCGATCAAATCGTTTGTTGCCGATGTGAAACAGACGGCCCTCGATTTTCTGACGTTTCCTGGCGCTTTTGCCTCAGACCTGATGGGCATGGTCACGAGCGTGTGTGACTTCCGCATGTTCGATCCGGGCCTCATCATGTCCGACTGGACGGATCTGAAACACCAGATGCACGACATAATCAAATTGCCTGCTGGTGTGGCATCCGGTCACGTGGAGTCCTTGTCGAATGGAGCGGCAACACCGCTCACGCACGCGCTCCGCCCGTCGCCCGAGTCCGTATCGAGCTTCGATCCGCGTGCCCCTTACGCTGCGAAGAAATCCAGTGTCATCGCTGCGGCCGCATCGGATGTGGCGCTTGTGCGGGCCGTCACGGCCACGACCGTGTCTACCGCGATGGCCTCTGTGGCGGCAACGCTGCTCGCGCGCGAAGCGGAGCGGATCACGACCGTGCGTTCCCCGGCACCGCTGCCGGAGACGGGCTCAGCGCAGGTCGCGTCTACGCCGCAGGCGTCCCGTGACCAACCCGTCAATGCTCAGACGACACCCGCTGGCCCAGCCCTGACACCCGCCCAGGTCGAGCAAATCGCAGGCGACACACGCGAATTGCTCCAGATTGCCATCGACGCCGTGCGTGCGGCCGTGCCGGTCGAGGAGTCCCACCCGGTAGTCGAGCGGTTGAAGGACACAGCGCAAGCCATCCAGCAACTGGCCATCAAGGTGATTGATGTGTTGCCCCCGATTGTCACGCGCACCGTGCACGCCCCGGCCAATCTCACATTGATCGCCCACCTCTGGTACGGCGATTACCGTCGCGCGTCCGAGTTGCAGCGCCTGAACCCGCAACTGCGCAATCCCAACTTTATCGAACGTGGGGAGGTACTCAGTGGATTCGCCCAATGACGGCGTCACGCTGCTGATCGACGGCCATTCGCACGCCTATTGGTCGGCCTACTCGATTGACTCTGATCTGCTGATCCCGGCAGACGCGTGGCAAGTCACGCTCACGCAGCCTGAGGGGAAGCTGCCCGGACAAGCCCGGGCCGGGGCGCATGTCGAAGTGCGGATGGGACGTGACACGGTACTGATGGGCTATGTCGACAGCGTGCAGCGCAAGACGAGCAAGCGAGAGAAGTCGCTTGCGCTGCACGGGCGTGACTACGCGGCCATCCTGCGTGACTGCTCGGCCCCGATCTTTACCGCCAGACAGGTGACGCTTGCCGAGGTGGCGTCGAGCATCGTCAAGCCGCTGGGCATCTCGACGGTACGCATTGACGCAAAAAGCACCGGCTACACCTGGGACAAAATCACCGTCGATCCGGGCGACACGGCGTGGGACGTGCTCAGGCACGCCGCCGAGGGTGAGGGACTTTGGCCGTGGTTCGAACCCGACGGTACATTGATCGTTGGAGGTCCGGACTACAACGCACCGCCCGTGGCGAGCCTCATCCTGCGCGAGAGCGGCAAGGGCAATAACGTTGAATGGTTCGAGGAATCCCGCTCGGTGGCCGAGCGTCACTCCGAGGTAACGGTCCTCGGCCAGACGCACGGCACGCACAGCGAGCCCGGCAAGCACGCGATCAAAGTCACGGTGAAGGATCCCACCGTGCCTGTCTATCGTCCGAAGATCCATGTCGATCACGACGCACCGAATCTCGCGGCCGCCGAGGCGCGTGCCAAAAAGATCATCTCGGACTCAGCGCTGGCGGCTCACACGCTGCGCGCGTCCGTGCAGGGCCATCGCACGAGCGACGGCGTGCTGTGGAAGCCCGGCCAGCGGGTACACGTTATCTGGGACGAGTGGGAGATAGATGCCGTCTATTTCCTGATGGGGCGACGTTTTTCGGGCGGCCGTCCGGGCGGCGAGCACACGCTGCTCAAACTCAAAGAGGATGGCGTGTGGGGGCCGGAGGCGCATCCGCACTCGGGGCGTCATCGCCATAGGCAAGAGGGACCATCGCTCCACGTGACCGACGCCACCATTGATGCGACCATCGCAGCGAGCCACGGAAAATGATTGAGGAAATCGACAAGCGCATTCGGCGCGCACTGGCGAGTTTTCGCCACGCGTTTCGCGGGCTGATTGGCCTTGCCAAAACCGATGGCCCGGTCGTTATCATCCAGGGCGAGGGGCTCGCAGGTGAGCCGGTGGTCGATGCGGAACTCTTCCAGCACTACGGCTATACCAGCGCGCCGCCGTCCGGCACGATGATGATTGTGGTGCCCATTGGTGGCAGGACAAGCCACAGCATTGTGATTGCCACCGAGCATGGACAGTACCGGCTCAAGGCCCTGAAACCCGGCGAAGTCGCGCTGTATTCCGACGAGGGAGATTCTGTGCATTTGGCCCGAGGTCGGGTGATGAACATCACCACGAAAACGCTTAATATCACGGCCGAAGAAGCGGTCAACATCGATAGCCCGAAGGTCAACGTCAAACATCTGCTCAACGTCGCAGAACAGATCACCGGCCAAGGTGGTTTGAGCGTGTCCGGTGGAGAAGGCGTTGTCGTGGATGGCAGCATGAAGGTGAAGGGCGACGTCGAGATCGGCGGCAAGAGCTTCCTTGGTCACAAACATCCGGTGCCGGGTAACGTCACAGACGTTCCGTCTTGATGGAATACGAGCGCGACCAATGACAGCCGTTGCATTTCTCAGGTCGCGCGTGCCGAGCAAAATCGGCACATGGACGCTCTGCTCAATCCCCGCACTGGTGGCTACGCTGGCTCGCAAACGGATTCGTTGGCGAACGCGATCTATATTCGCCTCGAAACACCGCTTGGTTCTTGGTGGGCGGCCCCCAATGTCGGCTCGTTGCTCCATACGCTGGCCCGAGAAAAGGACACGCCGCGCGTGCGACGCCTGGTCGAGCAATACGCCGAGCAGGCCCTCGCCCCCATCGTTAAGGACGGACGGGCGACCAAGATCATCCTCAAGGCCGACGCGTGCAATCCCGGCTGGGTCTTGCTACATATCGACGTGCACCAGGCGGCGGGCAAATCGCAGTACTTTCAATACCAGGTCAAGGTGTCGTAATGCCGGGTACGATCCTGACACTCGACCAGGTCCGCGCGAACATGTTGCGCGAGATCCGCAATCAACGCGTGGACGCGCACATCGGAGAAGACTCCGATTATTTCGTGCGTGCGAGCAGCGTTGCCAGTGCCGTCGAAGGACTGTACGCGCACCAGGCGTGGCTTGAGCGGCAAATTTTCCCTGACACGGCCGACGAGCGAAACCTCATCCTGCACGCGAGGCTGCGCGGCATCGAGCGAAAGACGGCGGTCATCGCTAGCGGCCAAGCGCGCATCGACGGCAAGCCGCAGAGCGCCGTCGCCAGCGGCTTGAGAGCCAAATACCGAGACGGCACGGCATACATCACGACCTCGGGCGGCACGACCGACGCCACGGGGCATCTCCTGGTCGACGTAGAGGCCATCGTCGCCGGGAAGCTCGGCAACCGCGAGGATGGCCAGACGCTCACGCTCACCGTGCCGCCCGCTGGATTCGACGCCACGCTTACGATCACCCATCTGCGCGGCGGCACCGAGATCGAATCGCTCGACAGCCTGCTCGCCCGGCTACTCCAACGGATTCGCCGCCCGCCTGCTGGAGGCAACAAATACGACTATTGGCAGTGGGCCATGGAAGTGCCGGGCGTGTCGGCCGCCTATGTCTACCCGCTGCGTCGAGGGCTGGGCACGGTCGATGTGGTCATTGTGACGCACGACGGTCTGCCCTCGGACAAGGTGCTCAAGGCCGTCCAGGCGCGTATCGACGAGATGCGTCCGGTGCGCGCAAAAGACGTGCGCGTGATGATGCCGACGATCAAGACGTATGACGTGACGGCGGCCCTCAAGCTTGACGGCCTGACGCTGGACGTGGCGCGCGAGGTAATCACGAGCAGCCTCAAGGCCTATAGCGCCACGCTCTCGCCTGGCGAAACCGCGATCCGCAATCGCATCGGCGGTGTGATCAACGACACGACCGGTGTCATCGACTACACGCTCGACAGCCCGGCCGCCAACGTCGTCGCACTCGTTAATGAACACGTGGTCGAGTGGTGCCAACTCGGGAAGGTCGAGTTGCGGGTGATGGCATGAGTCACGCCGAGCTGCTCAGCCAGTTGCTCCCACCGGTGTCGTATGCGCCGGGCGAGCCGAATCTGGCGCTGGGACTCATGGTTGAGGGCATGGCGCTCGATCGTGCGCTGGCCGACGCTGAGGCGATCGAGGATGCAATCACCCCGTACTACGCCCATCAATATTTGCCGGACTGGGAGCGCGTGTGCGGCCTCGCGCCGAAGCCAGATGCGACGCTTCAGCAACGTGTCTCGACTGTTGTAGCAAAGCTCAATGAAACCGGTGGCTTGTCGATCCCGTATTTCATGCGGCTGGCCGCTGCGCTGGGCTATCGGATCGAGATCGTCGAGCCGGAACCGTTTCGCGTGGACGAGGCGTGCGTTGGGGACGCGCTATGGAACGAGAACATTGTGGACCAGTGGGGCGTGATCGTGCACGGCGCACCGGAGCTGACGTACGACTTTCGCGTTGACGAGAGCACCGTTGGTGAGCCGTTGATGGCCTTCTCCGATCCCATCCTCGAAGCCATGTTTCGTGATCTCAAACCGGCAGACACCTTCGTCTACTTTCAATATCTGGACAAATAACCATGCAACGTATTGATACGCCTGACGGCCATTTCCATGCGGGCGATCCGTCGGCAGGCGTCAAAGGCAGCGTCGTCACACGGGACTACATGGAGGCCGTGCAGGAAGAACTTGCCGCCATCCCTGAGAGTGTCGGCATCAAGCTGGACAAGGGGGACAACAAGCAGATCCTGAAGGCAATTCAGAAGATGCTCGCTAGTGCGGTGGGTGGTCACGCGACGTCGGACGATGTCCAGAAGCTGATCGCCAAGGCCGTAGAGCCATACCTCCCCAAATCCGAGGCCGACTTCGCCAAAAAAGCGGGCGACGCCGCACAGACGTTTCAGGTAGCCGATGCGACCGAAGATGGGCATGCGTTAAACCGCCGATCGGCGAATGGCCTGTATGCCAAGAAGGGCGAGGCAGGCGCTTCCACCTGGGATGGTGTCACAGGCAAGCCTACCACGCTCGATGGCTACGGCATCAAGGGCGAAGCCGATGGCCGCTATCTCGCCAAAGACTCGATGGCGATCACGCGCTTACAGACGTCGAATGTGACCTCCAGCGTGTCATCGATCGATTTCTCGAATCTGTCCGACGACTATGCGCAGTACATCGTAGAAATCTGCGACTTGTCCACGGACACGATGGGGGCGGAGCTGTGGCTACGCTTATCTGAAGGGGGAAGCTGGCGCTCCTCATCCTACATAAGCACCTGGGCCTACAACAACCAGGCGCGCACGGGGGCCGCGCCGGGCAATGCTGGAGGTGACCACATCCAAATCCTGAACGGTATGCATGCCGGTAACGGACTCGGTGTGGCCGGGCGCATCGTGATCTACAGCCCGCATAGCGGCTCTGCGTTCAAGCGCCTCACCTGGGATATGCAGAACCACAACGCGGACTCGGGCGTGGGAACTGTCGCGCGCTACTACGGCGCAGGAGCGCTTGAGAGCCAACGGTCCATCGACGGCATCCGTCTGCAACTCTCAAGCGGCAGCATCGTCAACGCGACCGTCAAGCTTTATGGAGTGAATTGATATGAAACGTCTTGTAAATGGTGTCGAGATCGACATTCCTGCCGACGAACTCGCGGCGTTGGCCGCCGAGCAACTGGCGGGGGCGAAATCCGCTCGTATCGCCTGGCTGAACAGTGACTGCGCGCAAGCCATTGTTTCGGGTTTTCAGTCGAGCGCGCTGGGCGAGCCGCATACCTATCCGTCGCACCCTACCGACCAGCAGAACCTGAGCGCGGCCGTGACCGCTTCGCAGTTGCCAGTGTTCAGTGCCAACAAAGACTGGCGCGTGCCATTCCCGTGCGCGGATGCCCAGCACGTCTGGGCACGTCGAGAGCACACGGCCGCGCAGATTCAGCAGGTGGGCATGGATGCTTTTGCGGCGGTCGCGGCGCGGTTGCAGCAAAAAGACGCGCTTGTGTTGAAAGTCCAGGTCGCGAAGACGGAAAAGGAAGTCGCGGCGATTGTGTGGCCTGCGTGATGCGCGGGCCGCAGGCACAGCCGCCTCGCTTGCGCCCCCCGTCGCAGATCACCGATATCTCGTGTCCCGCTAGAAATAGAAATATGTTGACAACTTCTACCGTTGCATTTGTTGCCGCTGGTGCGGCCAGCGGCGCAACACTCGCGGCCATTTGGCCGCAAGCCGATCTGGTAGTGCTCAGCGGTGTGCTGTGTGGCGCGCTGATTTTTGCACTACGCAGCCAGGAAACGTCGCGCCTCAAAAAGATCTTGTACTTCTGCGTCTCGCTGGTGGGCGGCTACGCCGTGACGCCGAGTCTTGAAGTGGCTGCACCGTGGCTGCCTGCGTGGCCGGCCGCATTCTTTTCGTCCGCGTTGGTGGTAACGCTGGCTATGGTTCTACTCAGTTGGGTGGAGACGGCATTGCCGCAAGCCCTGACCCAACTGCTTAACAAGATGATTGGAGGTGGTAAATGACGAGGCTCGTTGCGCATTTTCATGCGGCCGGGGTGCTGGACTTCTGGATGCTGGTGGCGACAGGCGTGATGGCTACGGCCATTTTCCTGCTGGTGGTGTTTGGCCCGCCAGCGGGCAAGCAGACGCCCGCGCTCTCGCACCGGCTCGCCCGTTACGTGCTGGCGAGTTCCTTCGGGGTATTGGCGCTGCGTGTCTGGGTGGGCTGGTTCAACACCCCGGTGGAGCCTGCCAACGTGGTGATTCTTGTGCTGGCGCTGTGGGTGATCTGGCGTTGCCGAGGGGATGTGTCCGTGCTGCTGACGGCGGTGCGGCAGGCGGGACGATAAGGGACAAACGATGAGCAACTACGACGCATCAGCACTGAAAGCCGAGTTGACCTGCGACGAAGGCTATCGGCTGCGCTTGTATGTCGATACGGTGGGAAAGGTTTCTGGCGGGATCGGGCGCAACCTGACCGACAAGGGCCTTCGCCCTGACGAGGTCGATCTGATGTATGCGAACGATATTTCGGAAGCCGAGGCGTGGCTCGATCACAACCTGCCATGGTGGCAGTCGCTTGATCCGGTGCGTCAGCGCGTGCTGATGAACATGGCGTTCAACCTGCAGGGCAGGCTGTTGGAGTTCCGAAATTTCCTGGCGTCCGTGGAGCGTCACGACTGGCCGGTGGCGAAGCGGGAAATGCTGGATAGCCGGTGGGCGCAAGAGGTAGGCGCACGCGCCACACGCCTGGCGTCGATGATGGAGACGGGCGTATGACTTGGCTCAGTCCCCGTGTGTGGGGCGTATGTCTCCTGGCCGTCTCGCTCGGCATTGCCGGTGGTTACTGGAAGGGGCACCGGGACGCCGATCAATCGGCCAAGGTGGCGATGCTTGAGAAGACCGCCAAGGAACTCGCCGCAGAGCGAGACGAATACCGTGAACGTGTACAAACCCAAGCAGGAATTACCAATGACGCGAAACAATCCGCTGACAAAGCGCGCGACGACGCTCGCGCTGCTACTGCCGCTTCTGACCAGTTGCGCCGCCGAGTTGCCGAACTCGTCACCGTCGCGCGCCATTCCACCGCTGCCGACGGAAGCGCGCCAGCCGCAGACCCCATCGGAGTGCTTGCCGACGTGCTCGGCCGCGCTGATGAACGAGCGGGGAAACTGGCGGAATTCGCTGACGCTGCCCACATCGCAGGGCTTGCCTGTGAGCGAAGCTATGACGCGCTAAATGCCGGGATGCGTTGACGCCAGGGCGTCGTAACTGCGGGGCGCTGTGAGAAAAGACCCATCCGGACCAAACGTGATCCGGATGGAGGGCGTTGAGCATCCCCCCAGACACTCGCGGCCAATACGCCGGGAGGCAAGGCGTGGTACGTTGGGCATTGCGATCCATATCCCACGAAAGAATCGCCCCAAATTCTCGTTTTTTTGGGACGGGTCTTCTCACGAAAAAAAGCCCGTACCGGGGGGTACGGGCCCCGAAATTCTCCCCCGTCGGGGGTGGCGAGGGGAGAAGACCCAGCGCGAGTATCAGACGTCCCGAACAAAAATTGAATGGGGCTTGGCCCATCTGTCGGCATTGCTGCGAGGGGGCGTCGCCGAAATCTGTAGAGGGTCTTTGGTAAGGCAAGTGTTGATAGCGGCCGCTGCCGTGGTGGTGACAATTTTCGGATCACGCCCATATGCTTCCTTTGCGTCCAAGTGGCAGTCTGCGTTGAGGTGGTGAGCCTAATAGGTGAGATTGCGTGGCTTTGCTACCGGACATGTGGGATTGACTCTTATTGGATTGAAGGAGTGTTTATGTCTGATCGTCCGGACGCTGCGCTCGGCGTGGCGTTGGTGGGGGCTTTAATCGTTGCAGCCTATTTGTATTCCGTCTCCAAGCTCCTTGGAGCTGATTTCAAGACGACCGCCAACGCGGTTGGATATTCGGCCATAGTCCTGGGGCTGACTGGCGGCTGCCTGTATTTTCTAGGATTCGAATGGCTGGGGCCTTGTTCTGTCGCTGGTCTCGCATTCCTCTGGCCTGGGTGGTGGCCTGTTTTGCGGAGCATCGCGGCGGGAGGCCGGTCACCGGATGAATATCCGTGGTCAATGTCTGAGGCTTGGTACACAAATGACCTATTTCTGAAGGGGAGCGAGGCGGTGATAGTTATCGTCTTGGCATGGTTGCTGTACCGAGTATGGAATCTGCGCTTCCGATATTGAGGAGTTCGCTCCGTTTTTGTTATTTTTCTTTTGAGGGCTTGCGATGAGGAGGCCCTCATCAACTGTTCCTGGTGGATGTGCGGTCGAGTGGCCTAGGATGTCGACGTGTAAAATTGGCGTCGGGCTGCCGTCCATGAAGTGAATTCATCCCTACACGTATCCACCAATCCGGGACGTTAGCTCAGTGGATAGAGCAACAGCCTTCTAAGCTGTCGGTCGCTGGTTCGATTCCAGCACGTCTCGCCACGGGCCTCTAGCTCATGCTTGGTTAGAGCAGCGAACTCATAATTCGTTGGTGCCGCGTTCGACTCGCGGGAGGCCCACCAAACCCGAGTGGTAAAATTGGTAGACACAGCAGACTTAAAATCTGCTGCGCCTTTCTCGGCGCGTGCCGTTTCGAGCCCGGTCTCGGGTACCAATTCAAGCATTGAACATGCGAATAGGACGATTTCGCGCAGTGTCAAAACTCGTGCGAATCGGTGTCAAATCGCGCGCCACGCTACAGTTGATGGCTGAGTGAACTCCATTCAGCATTACACCACGTTGCGCAGTACCTCTTGACACGCGTCAAGGAAGCGCCGAAGGGAGCACATTTACAGTGTCGGGATTGAATGGACAGCGTGCCGAAAGGGCTCGGATCTCTGCCCGGAAGCGGGCACCGACAAAGCCGATAGGAGGGGGTATTCGTGCCGCGCAGCTACAACTCGGTCACAAGTCTTTGCCGATGACTGCGGATTGCGTGCGTGCGGGAAGGAAAGGGCGATCGCGTTGCCCCGGCAAACTAAGTTTTTGCGGAGCGAAAGGAAAAGGGCCTGCATCTCTGCAAGCCCCTTGAATTCGTTTGGTAGGCCGTGCGGGATTCGAACCTGCGACCAACGGATTAAAAGTCACCTGCACGTGTATGTAAACACAGTTAATTTTCATGCGCTTACGTAAAATCAATGACTTAGCGAAGCATGAAATACTGTGTATACCGACAGTAAAGTGTCTCGGAAGGCAGAAAAACCCACACCTTTTACCGCTTGCCGATCTTGTCCACGGCGGCGCTAAGTCGATCCGTTACGAGGTGGCTATAGCGCTTCGTGGAGACCATCGACTTGTGTCCTAGAACTGCGCCCACAGTGTACAGGTCCACCCCTGCATTAATCATCTCCGACGCAGCTCCGTGCCGAAGGTCGTGAAATCGGACGTTCGGCAGTCCGGCGGCTATGCGCGCACGATCCCACACGTCGGAGAAGTGCACGTCGCTGATTGTGAACTTCACGCGCCGGGCCCAGACGGCTACCTTGCGATGGATGGGAACAATGCGAGGCGTGCCGTTCTTTGTGTCTGCCAGGGAGAAGCCTTTCTTCGTGACTTTTGCGCGTAGGATCTCCGATCGTCTCATTCCTGAATAGAAGGCGATCAGGATGGCGGCGCGAACTTCTCGGTTCTTGCACGCGCGCGCTATCCGCAGCATTTCTGCCCGCTGAGGATAAGCATGCCGCTCATTGTTGACGGCCGGGAATACCATCCGCTTCGTGTTGTCGTGCTCGATCTTCCCGATCTTGTGCATGTACTTCACTGCCGCGCGGATATAGGCAAGGATGTTCCGGATCGACGCGTCGGTGAGGGGGCGCTTCGGATCTCCGTCATGATCGCGACTCGCGCGCAGGTACCCGACGAATTTCACCGACCACTCGTGCAGGTCATCGGCTGGCGAGTCGTCGTACTCGGCGCGCCATTTCTCCAAGATCCGCACGCGGGCCTCGGCGTCCTTCCATTCGCCTTGCTTGTCGGTAATGTGCTTTCGAACACATTCACCGATCGTCACGACGGGCTTACGCGCGCCGGTGGCTATGGCGTAGACTTCTGCCTCCCACTCGCGCGCTATTTTGTCCGCTTCGGCCGCAGTAACTCCAGCAGGGAGGAGTTTTGTTTTGCGGATACGCTCGCCCTCGATGACGCGCTCGAACGTCCAGCGGAAACGCTTCTTACCGGATTTTGCAATGGTTTCGATCGGCATGATTCGAGATATCTGTACAGTGAGTCGATGTCGTATACGTGTGTTTTGCGGGTCAGTTTGAACCGCTGAATCGTGCGGCCCTCGGTGTCCAGCCGGCAGACGAAAGCTACCGGTACCCCTAGGATTGCCGCGGCTTCGGCCACAGGAACGAGTTTTCCCATGTTCCAATCCTCCAATCTCTCGCGGTCGCCCGCAAAGTCTGCCTCAGAATGCAAACGGGGACGCGCTAACAAGGGCGTCCCCGCTTTCCAGTCATCAAATCAAGCACCAACGGCGGCGCTCACGTCTAAATTCCCCAATCTCTCGCGGTGACCCGCAGAATCTCTTTCAGTGCTTCGGCCGTGTCGGCCAAAAATTCTCTGCCGTTCTTGGGGCATAAAGCGAAGTCGTGACACGACACTAGGCATTCACCAGTAGCCTTTGTGGAGAAGCCTGATATGTCGTATTTGGCCCCGATTTTCGTCAATGCAAAGTTGTTCAAATTTGAGTCAATCGAAAAGAAGGTGGAGGCAGAAGCTTGGGTCCGTGCCCGGCCACGTCCTATCGACTTAGCGGAATTCCTACGCGAGTTTCCTGACGCCTCTCCCAAAGGCGAGTTGAGGCCCGGCGGCGGAATCTCGGCGTAGGTCATGCTGCTGCAATCTCACGTTGCTCGCGTGCGCTGAAGGCTGCCATTTCCGGCACGTTTGCGCGCACCAGCGCTGCAGCCATCGGTGGGCTGACGCTGTTGCCACACATGCGAACCTGCGCATGCTTTGCGAGGCGCTTGCCGTTGAACACCGGCGCGATGACGTAGCTCGCGGGAAAGCCCTGCGCCGCGTATAGCTCATGCGGCTCGAGCATGCGCATGCCGATGTCGGCGATCTGGTACGTCTGGCCGGCGACCGTGACGAGGCCCATGCGATCGGTGCACGGGATCGTGTGCATCGGGTCACGGCAGTCCTGATCCTGGCCGCCTTCGCTGTAGTACTTCACCAGGAAGGCGCGAACCTCGCCGGTGTGGTTGCCCTGTGCCGAGATCGTAGGCGCGGGCTCCGCGGTAGCGCTTCCCGTGCATTCGCCGCGGAGCTTGACCATGTGCGACGACACCAGCGCATGATGGTCGGCCGTCGTGATCGTGCTGGCCGGCTCTTTCAGTCCGACGCCGGACCCGTCGTAATTCCCGCCGTAGTGCTTCGCGAGAAAGGCCGCTGCGAGAGCGAAGTGCCCACCCTTGACCTCGGCGCATTGGGTGCGCAGCGGCTCGTCTGCCGACCAAGAGCGTTGCGTCGAAGCATTCGCGCACTCAGTCAGCACCGGCGCGACAAGGCCAAACCCGTGTTTGCCGGTCAGCGTCTGAATTGGTTCGCCGAGCGGCTGACCCCGGAAGTATTCGTACCCGTGGTTCACCTTCACGATGAACGGATCGGCCGAGTTGATGACGTACCGGCGCATGCCCCGCGCGATTCGGCGCTGCGTTGTCTCAGCCAATTCCTTCTTGCGCTCGAAGATGGACGGGCAGGGGATCGACCAGTCGATGCACTCGGCGGCTGTGCGCCACGGTTTGCGTTGGCCTGCGATCACGGCGGCACTGCCCGGCGCGCCGTGAGTCGGCTCGGGCCACACGATCGGCTTTCCGTCGCAACGTGCGATCAGGAACAGGCGTTTGCGGATCGTTGGCGCGCCATAGTCGCAGGCGCGTAGTTCGCGCCATTCCACAGTGTATCCGAGGCCATTCAACAGGCGGTCGGCGTGATCCTTCCCGGGCTCGATGTTCAGGAACTCGCACGCTTCCGAAAACGCCGGGTGGAGTGCGGAAATTCCGTCGGAAAGCATCGCGACGAACCCCTTGAACGTTTCACCCTTTCGGGCCGGGTCCGGTCGGTACTCCCCGGAGTCAATCTCGATCAGCGGTCCCCAGGTCACGAATTCCTCGACGTTTTCGACCGGAACGACTCGCGGGCGTACCAACAGCATCCAACGCAGGATGATCCACGCAAGCCCACGAATTTCCTTCTTTACCGGCGCGCCACCCTTGGCCTTGCTGAAGTGCTTGCAGTCCGGTGAGAACCAAGCGAGGCCCACAGGACGACCCTGTGTCAGCGCGAGCGGGTCTACGTCCCACACCGATTCGCAGTGGTGCTCGGTCTGCGGGTGGTTCATCGCGTGCATTGCGACGGCCTCGGGATCGTGGTTGATTGCGTGATCGACGTGGCGCCCGAGAGCCAGCTCGATACCGCAGCTCGCGCCGCCGCCGCCGGCGAAGTTATCGATGATCAACTCGTCGGAAATGTCGAGAAGGAACTGATCTCTGATCATGCTAGGATTCCTGAAAAAAAACGGGGGTAACGCATGTGGCGATACGCAGCCAGCTTGATTGGCGGAATGGTGGGTGGATACTTTGTGGCGAAGTTCTGGCAGTACCCGCCGAGCAGTAGTCAGGATGCTGCCGCGTGGGTGCAGGCTGTGGGATCGATCATGGCCATTGCCGGAGCCGTCTGGATCTTTCGGGCTCAACGGCGCGGCGACAGACGTGACAAATGGGATGGGATGCTCGCGATCGTCACCGTGGTCAAAGCCGACATCCAAAGCATCTATGCGTTCTGCGATACGACGAATGCTTCGCGATTTGATCCCGACCTCTATTTCGACGAAATATATCGCCCAGAGAATTTTGCACACGTTGACGATTTGCTCTCAGCCATACCTGTTCACGAAATTCCGTATGCGTGGGCCGCTTGGAATTTGATCGCCCTTCGGAGAGAACTTCGCCGCCTGGCTGATCTTCTCGCCGGGATGAACCAATCGCACTTGCGTCTTGGGAAGGAGGGTGTGATCGACGAGTGTGTGATAGCGATGGAGCACGCGCGAGCGATCAAGAACCTTGCCGACGGGGTTAGAGATAGGCAATCGGTACACCATATGTAGCGTCACGCCCCCTTAGCGCCGTCGACGCGTCATACTAGACGTCCTCGAAAGTTAAGGAGATCGGTATGTATGCAGTTGACTATGAAGGGTATGCAATCAGTGTTTTGATTGAGCGAGCGAAGCAATCCGAGCACCCCAACGGATTTGCCGTTTCCATCGTCATTAAGGCGGACGGCGAAGTTGTAGACCGGCAGCGGCGCACTGTGGAATTCGAGACCCCGAAGGAGTCTGCTGTGGCGCTTGATTGGGGACTAAAGCTGGCCCGCCGTCGTATCGATACGGGGAGCTGGGACTAGCACCACGGCCCTCACGCTGTCGGCGCGTGGTGCTAGGATTCCTCGAAACGAAAGGAGGCTGAGATGGCCAAACCAGTCCTGTCGCCCGAACAATTCATCAACGAGGTTAATCGCCGACTTCCCAACATGTTCGGCTACAAGCCCGGCATGAAAGCGTTTCTGGTTCCTGACGGAGCCGATGGCGCGCATGCGACTGGCTACGACTGTGAGCCAGATGATCTGGCCACGATTGGCGCCGTGAAGGCAGCGTCCGACGCGGTGCTGCGGGAATTTGACGTGAATCCGTACATTTCTCGCGTCTAGCATCACGCCCCCTTAGCGCCGTCGACGCGCTTGAACTCGACCACCCACACCCACGGGTTGGCGTCCCAAGAGCCGGGGCCGCTGATCGAATTCCACAATTGGCGAAAGTGGGCACGCGGCAGGCTTTCGAGTAGATCGCCGGACGACAAGACGCCCTCGGCACCACCGGTCAATCCGATTCCTTCAGCGATGCAATCCTGGTCGCTGATACTGTTCAGGCGCTCAATACGCACGCCGGTCACGTCGAGCAGCGTCCGAGCAGCTTTGCGCGGCATATGGATCGAAGGACGCCACTGTCGATATTTCCCTTCCGGCGACTTCTCGCCATCAGGCCCATGCGGGTCATCTAGGTAATCGGCGCGATAGAAGACGAGGCAGCCGTCATCGTACGGCCCGAGGGGGTGGTTGCTGTGCTGCCACGTCTCGCGCACCCACAAGCGGTCACCCGCAACTCCGTATGGCGAGTGCTTCTCTGCGAACGTCGTCTGTCCCATGCAGTGGTACGTCCCGCGCGATGTGCACTCAGCAATTACGCTGAGTCGGTCGGTGCCAGTTGGCAACATGTCGGGGCAGACGAACAGATCTCCGATCTCGATATCGCTGAAGGTCGGTGGGTTCGTCCGGCTGACATACGGTTGCTTCTTCATCACGCGCCGCGTCTGCGTCTTCGAGCCGTCGAGGATGGCGCGCACCATCGGCGCGCTGAAAAGGATAGGGCGCTCGCGCACCGGCATTGGAGTGCTTTGGCTCATGCTAGGATTCCTCAAAAGATCCGGGGCGCTAAATGAACAAGGTTGATAGATCGGTCATCGACGATGGACGTGCGGTGTTGCTTGTCGCGTTCGGCATGCTGCTCGGAGTCGTTTTCGCTTACATCTGGCCGTGGAAGACATTGATCGTTGGTCAAACAAAAGACTGGGTCGATATCGCAACTGCGATCGGGACTGTTGGCGCGGTGGTGGCAGCAGTCGGAATCGCGTTGCGAGACGCGCGCTGGCGTCGTGAGACCAAGGAGTCGGAAGCCGTAATGGCCTGGGGTTTGGTCAGCGACGAGTTGCGCGCCAAAGGTGACGAGTTGAAGGAGATGTTGTCCGTCTTTTTCGCCGAGCCCGACCGCCTGCGACGGTCTGCCGAAAGCCTCTACGCCGCAAAGCGCGTCTCAGCCAATTTGGCGCTGACGATCCCACACGACATGCTAATCAAGCTCGCGAGCCTTCCTGGCGGAAGGGGCGGTCGCATCGCGCACGCTGTAGGCCTTTTCCCATCGATTCGACGTCTGCTTGAGCAGTACATCAGCGCAGGGGACTCGCATGAGGTTTACTCGACAAGGAGTCTGGCGATACCGAAAATTGAGCAGGCTCTGGAAGATATCGAGATCGCTTTTCGAGACAAGGACGATAGGAGAATGAAGTAGCATCACTCCCCCTTAGCGCCGTCGACACGCTCGAAATAGAACACCACGGGCGCGCCGGTTTCCTGAACCAGTCCGTACGCTCTCGCCAGCCGGTAAATCGGGTGGTAGCTGTTCAACGACGTCACATGCCCAGCGAGCCAAGTGCGCCAGTATTCGAGGCCCATCGATCCCTTGCTGATGTTGCAGGGCGGGCACGCAGGCATCATGTTTTCGATCACGTCGCGCTCTGGCCGTAGTGGCGTAGTCGTCGCTAGGCGCACGCCGCCGTTAGGGGCGTCCACACGCTTCAGATCGCGAATGCACGGCTCGAAGTGATCGGCATGCCAGTGCGCGGGCAATTCGCAGCCGCAATAGGCGCAACGGCCGTCGTATTTCTGGCGCACCTGCTCGCGTTGAGCTTTCGTCAGTTTCACGATTTCCGCTCCTCCGCTGCCTGAGAGGCGGCGCGCACTATGGCTCTACGAGTTGCAGCGTATTCGTCGCGGTTGAACTGTTCGCGCACAAGCGGTTCATCCTCGCGCGCTGGGCATACCCATACTTCGGTATCCTGGCGCCGAATCTGGATTTCGAGTCCCAGCTTCACCGCCAGCCGTAGCGCGTCGCCGTCGTCGGTGAGAGGACGCCACGGCACCGGTATGTTCAGATTGCCGTTATACGCGTAGCAAAAGTCTTGGCCCCACCAGGAACCCTCAATCCCCGCCGCCTTAGCGGCCAGTTCCAGCAATTCGCGATCAGTCACGGGCTTCCCCCTTCGCCTTGGCGGCAATGGCGTCGACAACTGCGTCCAATTCTGCGCCGGCATCTGGCGCTACATAGGTAGGCCGGAGATTGATGATGTGAAATGCATCTCCGACGATGCACACTTTGTGGCGGACGATCCTATACCTTTCCGCATCCCGCTTGTCCTCCCCGCCATCCGCCGACAGCGCGGCGCAGGCGTAGTCCAGCGCAGCAAGCCAGACATGACGAGCTTTCTGAGATTCCCAATGCCCGTACTCGTTGAGACTGCCTTTCTCGGCCTTGTCAAAGCGCTGGCAATCCTTGATGAACGTTTGACCGCGTGCGAATCGCTCAAACGCCTCCCGCTCATCCCCGCCCACCTGCGCGGTGGGCGAGATCGGCGTTAGGAACGTGCCGGTCGACTCAAGGTCGTATGAGCCCGCCGGACATTTGCCTACGGCCTGGCGCACAACGTCCCAGTCCACTTCCTTCGCGGGAGACGTGAGGGCGGCACTCCACGGAGACTCAAGCAACCGGCGAATGACTTCTGTTACGATTTCCGGATGGTGAGTCGGCATGCGCCTCAGTTCTTGCGCGAGGCCGTAATTGGTATAGTCCGTTGGTTTCATTTGCATTCGCCTTTTACGATTTTCCACGACGCTTCGCCCCATGCCATGCGGCAGTATTGGCACATCCGACATAGTCCGAACTGCGTTGGCTTCCATTGCGAAACGCCTTTCTTCCCGCATTCCGGACACCGCAGGCGTTTGGGTTTGGGCACGCCGTAGCCCTGTCCAGCGCGGATTCCCATTACTCATCCCCGCCCACCTGCTGCGCATCTGCGGCGCGTTTGTGTTCATCAGCATCCAAAGCCTGTTCAACGTCGGCAGTGTGTGGCGTCAATAGCTCGCCGCCATTCACGGGCGCGACGTAGACGATGCGAGTGCGGTAGCCTTCGGCCGCCAAGAAGCCGAAATCGTGTCTAGTGACATCCCGCCATGAGGCACCTAATCCCACTTGATAGATCGCCTCTTGCCCTGCGCTCTGTGCGGCTGGCGTGGGGGCGGCAGGCTCAAATAGCGGAACGATGATTTCTGCAATACGCGCCCGCAGTTGTTGGGCATCGCGGAACTCGATGGCAGTGTCGCGCAAGAGATTCACGAGCATGGCAACTTCGTGCGCATCAAACGTCACGGTCTTGAGGTCAGGCATTTGCGATCTCCGAGGTTTCGGTAGCCGCTTTCTTCGCGGCGTCGTACTCGCGAATCGCCCATGCGATTGCGTACAGGTTCCAGACGAAATGGAAGGTGTATTCCTTGCAGTTCCATTCCCAGCAGTCGGTGAAGAGGTCCGGGAAGTCACGAGCGTGGAAATCGCGCATACGCCTGAACGCGTCACCCTCGTCCCGGTGGTCGAGCACGGGCGACAGGATATCTTCCTGAATCTCTGCCATCAGTTCAGCGCGGCGCTCATCGGAAATTTCGGCGTCTTCCAGATGGCTCTCGATGCGCTCTTTCAAGCGCTTCTCGAACTGTTCGACCGAAAACTCTTCCGCACGCCCACGCCCATATCCATCGCTGGCTACCGCCTGAAGCTTCTCGCACCAGTAACCCTTATTGATGTACAGCTTGGCCGGGTCGCCCCGATCGTCAGTGCGGAAGAACTCGAACATGTCGGTCAGCCGCGAGAAGACGTAAGTGCCCATATCACCACGGATGCACAGTGCGCCGGGCCACGTCAGGATCTCGAACCAGTACGATGAGCCGCCCTCTGCACGCCGAAGCGCGATATGGCGATTGACACCGTCGTCACGAATCACCGTCATTTGGTGCGTGGCAACGTCTTGCAGGAATCTCTCTTGGGTGCAGGTCATGCTTCCACCTCTCTTGCGGCTGCTGCGTGGCCCATGCAGCCATGCTCTTTGTGATCGAAGTTGTCGCACTTGCCGAACGGGATGAAGTTGTGGCCGCGCGACAGTTCATCAAGCAGTTCGGCCTTCGCCTCGTCGGGCGTCATCGTGCGACCGTCGTCGTGCTTGAACATCCCGCGAAAGTCACGGGGCTTCCAGTTCATAAGTGCGCCGCGCACATCGAGGCACAAATGAAAACTCTTGCGCTGATGCGTTAGCGTCTGCACCACAGAAGGCGGCGCAGGATCGGTATTCAGCCCTTCGGGGCGTGGGTCGTAGGGGCTCATGCTAGGATTGCCCTCCTAAACAAAAAGGAGAAATCGCTTGGATAAGTGGTCAAGAAGAATCGGGGGATTGACCGTTGCACTGACATGCCTTTCGGGACATGCGGCAGATTGGGCAGGCTGGGTTCGTGTGCCGTTTCCGCCATCGAAGGACGGGCCAGAAGCGTCCATCTGGTGTCAGAGGCCTAAGCCGTATTACCCTGCCGAATGGGCTGATGCGGGAGAGGTAGGGGTGGTAAAAATTCGCGTGGTCGTTGCCCCGTCCGAGCGCGTGGTCTCAGCATCGGTTGTGCAATCGTCTGGATTCGTGCGTTTGGACGACGCTGCTCTTGCTGCAGCGAAAGCTGTCCGATGCCGGGCCGTTACTGGCGATATTCCGTCCCCTGGATTTTCCGCCATCATGCCTATTTCGTTCGAGGCACATTAGAGGGCTCAAACGAGCACCCCCCAGCGTCTGCCGTCCACGCCGGCGGTATACGTCGTTCTTCGCTGCGAAGAGTTCTAGCGCTTTCACCACTGACGCGCTAAGGGTGACGGTAACTTTGCTCATGCTAGGATTCCTGAAAATTTCGGGGATGGCGATGGACAAGGAACAAAATGGAGATCAGGTGAGCATCAGCCTGAATCGGACCATCAACACATATGCGGAGCTATGGCATGGAGCAAAATCGTTGGCGGCGAAAGGTCGTGCCGACGTCGATGGCTCGTTTTGGACGCTCATGGGGGCTCAGATTCTCTTTGCGTTCAGCATCGAGGCGTACTGCAACTACGCTCTTCCGTATGTGTTTTCTAACCTAACGGAGAACCGCCGGCGGGATGTTGCCCAGCGCCCTCCTGTGTGCAGGATTGCACTGATCTGCGCGTCGCTGGACGTATCGTTCAATGAAGGTGGCGACGAGTTGAACGCGCTCCAAGAACTATTCAGATTGAGAAACTCATTGGCGCATGGACGACAGCTGGATCTCGCCGAAAGCAAGATGTACGCGGCGGAGGACGTCAACGATCCAGCGAATTTTTGGCTTTCCGCACCTTGGGAGGCGATGTGTACAGTGGACGCTGTAGACAGGACTCAGGATGTCGCTTATCGGATCATCACGGGAATTCACGGAAGATTGCCAACACATCTCGGGCGTCCGTTTAAATTCGGCGTCGGTTCTGGATTGGCTCAACTGGTGCGGTCGTAGTTACAAATCTGCGGGTCGTTCAAGTACTCCCGCCAATGCACCCATCGCGTTGGCGTGTGAAACCCCCAGTTGCGCTGCCACGGCCCCAGGATGAAAGGGGGGGCGCGTAGACAGATCGACCAGCACGATGGCGGTTACGCCGCTTGTTTTTGCAGTGCCGATTGAATGTGGTCAATCAAAGCCGCACAAATCACCTCAAAGTCGCCTTCGTGGTACAGCTTCGCGGCCTTGTCGGTCGCGGCGTGAGTGATGCCAAGGCTGGCAAGACCGTCGGCGGTCAGGCTAATCGGCGAGAGGCGCTCATTGATCTGCCCGAGGCGAAGCGTGGGTGCGCCCTTTGAGGCAGCGCGCACAGTCGTATTCCAAGGCGGCGCATCCGGTTTCTGTTGGGTCGGCCCGGAAGGGCTGACTGCCGCAGTAGGTATTGCCGGAGCGCCCGGCGTGACCTTCTGCGCTTCCGCTCGCTTGTGCTGCTCGATCCGCGTCGTGACGGCCAACTGAAAATCCTCGGCCGGTTTCTGGATTAAGGATTGCAGGTCACGGAACAGGAACACGTGGCTTTCGTGCTGGGCGAACCAAGCCAACTTCTCGCGCAAATCCCGCGCGGCGGCGTCAGCGGCGATCTTGCCCGCGGCGACGGCCGTGTCGACGGCGTCGTGGAGGCTCGCGAGCGTGCGCTTGTTCTTTGCCGCTGCCACGAGGTCCGGTGCGGGGATCACGATTTGGACCGGCTTCAGTTCGGCGTTCAGCGCGGCCACGTGATCCGTGTAGGCCTTGCGTCCGCCGACAATGATTTCGCCCTTGATCTCTTCTTTGCGCTTCGTGACGAGTTTGTCGAGGCCCAGCCGCTTTTCGCGGAGTTGGGACTTGATGTAGTCGACCGTGCGCATCAGCTCGTCGATGCTGGCCGTCTGAGCGAGTGCTGCGTTCTTCGCGACTTCGAGTTCCTTTTCGGCGGTTTCGCAGAACTTGACCGTCGCTTCGGCGTTCGCGAAGTCTTCGTCGCTCTTCAGGTCGGTCTTGATGCCCTCGATGAAGCGCTCAGCAGCCGCTCGGAACGTCGGCAGGTTGCTCGCAAGCACCTCGCCGCAGATCTGCACGGCGAGCGCCGGCAACGCCATGATTGCGTCGGCCTGCGGCTTCTCGACAATCTCGACCGGCGCGTAGCTCACTAGGTCGCTCGCGAACTGTTCCCAGCCGGCCTGCAGTCGCTCGAACCATTGCGCATCAGGTTCGATCTCGATGCGCTCCATGTTGTCGGGCGTGCCGTCCGAGACAACGAAAATCACCTTCTTTGCACCCGTCACTAGCATGACCTGCTGGCATTGCGGCCAGTACTCTTCGGGCAACTCGCCAGCGCGCACAGCTTCAGCCAGTCCCGCGTTCCATTGCTTGTGCTCGAACGCGATGTCTTCGGCCATCGTCAGACCATCGCACGAAGCGGACAGGCGCCCCAGTGAACAGGTAACCGGGTACAGATCGTCTCCGATGATGCCCTCGACGATCGGGCGTGCCAGCGCTTCAACCTCGTGGCCGTAATCCAGAATGTTCTTCTGAACCCAGTCCGAGAACTCGCGCGGCGTGCCGACATACTTCATGTGCAGTAACTCGTTGCGCTTTACCTTGGACGAGAGGCCAAGCATTGCGGCGGCTTCGCTTGCGCCGAAGTGCTCCAGGCGGAACTGCGCCCATTCGTCAGATCCCTGCACCAAGTTGTGAATGATGCGTTCAGTCATTTTCGTGGCTCCATGCGTCGATCGTCAGCTTCTGGTCTTCGGTGAGGCGTAGCCGCGTCTCGATCATCGCGATCAGGTCAGCGGGAGTTTTGGCCTTCTCGATGATTTGCTTCCGCCACCCGTCCTTCTTTTTTGCGAAATCCTCGGCCGTGCAGGTGGGGATAGTCTTGGTTTCGCTCTGCGTCGCCGCGCCGGCTGCATCGCCGCCTTGCTGCTCGGCGCGGTTTTCCATCACCGACTTCCAAGTGGCTTCGCCATCCTTGATGGCGCCATAGATGCCGCGCAGATCGACCAGTTCAGTAGGCGAGCAGGTGTCGAGTGAATGGCCGAGGTACTTCGTCAATTCCTCGACTTTCACGCCGATTTCGTGGAACGCGTCAGCGATCCGCTTACGCTCTGCTGCTGGGTCACGCGCGGCCTCATCCATACGAACAGATTTGATGATTCCCTCGGCTTCGTCCTGCAAATCGCCGGGGATAATGCGCAGGCCCAGCGTCCGTATCGCTTTCGAGATCAGTGCCGCCCGCTTGTTGAGCAGGTCGTCATCGTTGGCCGTTACCGTGTACGTCATCTTCCCGTAGCTGTTCTTGCGAACCGAGATATACGTACCGTCGTCCATCGGCTTCGAGCGCTCGACCGTCTTCGAGACCCGCACGTCGAGCGGATACGTGAGGTTCGATTCGAGGTCGGTCACGCTGACGCGGTGCACTTCTTTGGCGTCGTCCTCGAAGATCATCGTCGTCTCGACAAGGACGTTCGACATACAGCGCAGCGCGACTTCGACGAAGCGAATGCCGAGCCCCTCGACACCGTTGCCGATAGGCTTTCGGTAGTAGGCGCTCTTGTTTTTGGCGAACGTGGGTCGGCGGCACTCGTTGATGAGATCCTGGCGAACTCGATCCCAGTTGCGGGGCCGCTGCATCGCCATGATGTAGCGAGCCTCAACCATCGCTTTGGACTGGGCGGCGACTGCTGTCGATGCGGTCTCGACGACGGCCATCGTTTGGTGCTGTGCGCCGAATTCGTTGCGTGTGGTCAGTGCGTTGGTCATGGTCACTCCTGCGGGACGGCCGGCGCCGGTTCGATCTTCATGTAGGGATACTTCTCGGCGAACGGCTTGATGGCCTTGTAGAAGTGCGAGCCGATAGACTCGGCGGTATCGAACGCGATGAAGTCAGTGGCCGACACGTTCGAGTAGTGATAGAGCGAAGAGGGCGCGCCATCCTTCGTCTTGAAGCGAACTGCCAACGTGTTCGACGCCGGGTCGTGGCCGATGCTGTGGATCTGCGACGACTGGACTTCCTTCATCTCGATTTGCACGGCGCTTGCGTGCTGGGCTTGGTTCTCGATCATGGTGTTCTCAGGGGATACGGACGAAAACAAGGTCGGTGCCTGTCCAAACACCGCGAAGAACCCAGCCCTTCGCGCGCATCTCGATCAGGAAGTCGTACATAAGCGGGTCTGACATTTCAGTTCTCCCAGGTGGTCAGGCAGTACGTCGTGTCGTGCGCGACGCGGCAGGCATGCCAACTCGTGACTTCGCGCCACGCCATGAAGGCGAGGGCGGCAACAATCAGCACGACGGTGAGCGCCAAGCGGGCGGGGGTGTTCATTACGCGGCACGCCCGTAGACGGGTATTTCGCTGGCGTCGGCGTCGACGCAGTATTTCGCGCCACCGACGAGTAGAAAGAAGACGATCAGGATGAAGAGGACGCGGCCGCAGAATGCGCCGAAGTCGCGGGCGAGGCGGATCATGTTTCACCTCGCGCGCGAATCATGGCGTCGGCCATCTTGTAAGCGTCTTCCGCGATCTGTTCGCACGAGGACGTCCAGTCTTTGTTCGGCTCGGGGTTTTGATCCCCCTTGCGCCACTCGTCCCAACCCTTGATGGCTTCCGGCAAAGCCTTCGCCGCGAAGTAGTCGCGCACGGTCATGCCGAACGCTGTGCCGTGGCCGCCGTACTCGCTCGCTGCGACCGGAAACGCTGCACCGCCGTTCTTGATATCGCTCATACACGCACCTCGCCCTCGGCAAAGACGTTGATCTCAACCTCGAACGCGACCTGCAGGATTTCGCCGGCGCGCTTCGTGTCCTGCTTGATGAGCGCATCCTGCAATGCGCAGTAGCCGTCGTAATCGGTGTCGATCAGGCGCTGCACCGCGTTCTGGACGTCGGCTGATTCGGCGGCACGCTCGCGGGCCGCACGCTTCAACTCGTCGAGCGTTTGCTGACGAACGTGTGCGCCGGTGTCTCGCGACACCGCGCATTCGAGTTGTGTGTACATGGGGATTCCTTCTGACGTGCGGGGGGCGCCCCGGCAGAACACCGGGGCGATGCGGCTTTAACCATGTCCGCCATGGGCCTCTGAGCGTTCAGGCTTGCTTCAAACTAGAAAGGGAGGGAAGTCTGATATGCTGTTTTCGGCTTGGCTGCAGTGCCCGGCTGACCCGAAACGACCCCCGAATATTCCATCTGAGGAAGCCAATGAAGAAGCTTCTCGTAATTTTCGTCGCCGCGTTGTCGGGCGCAGCAAGCGCCCAGGGAAATAACTGCGATTGCCAACAAATTGTCGGATCGTGCACCGCTTCCATCAGCGTGGTTCCGACTCAAGTAACCAAGGGCAGCTACGGCGCGGACTTGAAGATCACGTCGACTGCACCTCAGTGCTCAAAGGTTGACTACTACGTTGACGGAACGCCGTACTTCACTGTACTAAGCCAGGGTAATCAGGGCGAAGACCGTGTGTTTGGCCAGAAGCCAATCTCACGGTCAAATATCTCCGGGGTCGCGTGCCACGTCTGCAAAGTTCAATCTTCGGCAAGTGGTTCTACCGCTAACCAGCAGGGCGGCGCGGGCTCAGGCGCAAGTGGGTCGCCGAAGGACCGTGCACAGGCGTTCCTGCAGGGAACGTGGTGCTCGGATACGGGAAGTGTCCATACCGTCATCAAAGTCGCCGGCAGTAACGTAACTTTCGCGGCGAGCTACGAAGGCGGGCCCCCAAGCTACAATTCCGGCGCATTGGTTTTGCTCGATAAGGACGAGTTTGAATTCCGCAGAGGTAACGGTACCGATCTGTTTCGTATCGAAGGTCAGGGGTTCCGATGGACTGGGCGTAATGGGGGAGCATCACCTTATCCCGACAATTTGGCATATCGGTGCGCTGGATAATCAGCGCTCACCCTCAAGAGAGCAGACCCGAGATCCTGATCAGATCGGGGAAGGGGGATACGGGCTATTTAACGTCGCCGCGCCGACGCGGGTCTGCATCACTTGAGGATGCTCAGGAGTTTTTCATCATCAATATGGATGATTCAGTGCGAATTTCGCTGGAATAGCATTGTGGTGCGGCGCATCACTTAGGGTTTGCCTCGCTCTATGCCCAAAGGTCTCGTCCGCGTGAAGAAGATGAGAAATGTGCTTTTCAGGGGACTTCATGAAATCCAAACTCTTTTTATTCGCTACCGCTTTTCTCGCACTGCTGGCAGGTAGTCAGGCTGCAAATGCAGCAGAGCCGTGTTGGGATGAAATGGTGGCGGCTAACCGCGCGAATGGCCCCGGAGGACGAGCCGGTGCTGATGCGCAATGGGATAGCCTCTCAGACGAGCAGCTTAGAGCGGACTTGAACGATTACAAGGGCTTCCGACAGTCTTTTCGTGCACAAGGTCTTCAGGGGACGCCTGACTACAAATGGGTTGAGTGCACAATAAAAGCAATGGAATCTCGCTTGAAGCCAAACAGTAACGAGGCCAGCGCCAAGGTGTCGGAGGGGAGCAAGTCGCTGTACGACAAGCAAGTCAGCAAGTACCGAGACGGCACTCAATGCCTGAAGCTGATCCAAAGTCACGACAGCCTGAACAACATGTTCTGGTACAACGGTTGCAAGTTCCTCATCTCTGTTAGCTGGATCGACTATGGAGAGAAGAACGGCGCTGGCTTAAGCGCGGCGGGTCCCATTTCCCCGGGGAAAAAGGAGGTCATCACTCCCGTGAAAGGGCGCTATACGGCAGCCGCTTGCGAATATCCCGGAACGGTACGAGCACCAAACGGTGAGCGTTGGAACCCTCAATCAATGGATCGGCACAGCTGCCGCTAGCGCAAAATCTTCTAGGGGCAAAACTTTTCCGGGGGGGGGGCGCCTTCCCCGGGGAGGTGTTAGGCGTTTCGCATAGCCTGGCGGGCAGCGCGATAGGCGCGCAGCCACGCTGCTCGGGGCGTTTTCGTTGTGCCGCTGCCGCGATAGCCGTTGCGGATGGCTCGATAGATCGCGGGGGCCACGTACAAGCACGCGCAGTCAGACTCACGGACGGCAGTTTCCTCGCGGATCATCCAAGCGGCGTCGTTGCTCTTCGTGACAACGTGGTGTGCCTCGACGGCTGCATATCCGAAGGCGCGCAGCTTCGTATAGCTGTTGCGGTGAGATTTGGTCACTTCGATATCTCCTGCATCGTGTATATGGCGCGGCTCTCGGAAGAAAGCCGCTTCATGTACAGCTCACGCAGTGCCCCGGCTACACCCGGCCAAGCCGGCTCCGGGGTCTCCTGCGTTTTGTGCCGATTACCTCGCCATCGACACGATGTGTGGGCGCCGCGATGAACTGCGGAAGCCAGTCGGGCCAGCCGACCAACCATTTCCGCGTTTCCAACCGACTCATCCACGCGTGTGGGAGATGTGTGCGCATGGCGGCGCTATGGCCGCGTGACACCTTTTATCCGTCGAATTTTTAGAGAGCACCCGAGAGGTCGGGCGGGCAGCGATGTGTGCTGCGTTGGAGTGAATAATAGAACTGCTATTAAATATGCACAATAGTAATTCTAGTATTTAAGGAGAAATAATAGCTATCGACATTCTTGTATTGATAGGAATTGTCGGGCGTGGACGCAAAAATGCCCGCTCGCGGCGGGCAGCAGGCAACAAAAAACCCGCCGAAGCGGGTTTGTATGGTGGCACTTGTCTGAGAGATTAAAACCAGTGGAATCCTTTGGCCATCATCCCGGCTAGCCCTATGGCGACGGCAATAATGGCGCCAAAGGTCAGACGAAAATCTGTGGTGCGAATGCCGGAAATATCGTTGCTGCGAATCGGCGCTGGTGAAATCTCAACGATCTCAACGCGTCACGGGCTTTGCCACCTACGAGAACGTCCAGATGCTCATTGTCGGTGCGTCTCGTCCGTTACCTCCTGATGACGCACGTTAGACCGTGCGACGCGAGGAAATCATTTCGTTGCAGCACGCTCGACGAAAAGAACGGGCTCCGGGCCTCGATCTTGTCCCCGCGTCGCTCAAACAGGATTTGCATTTCGAGATCTTTCCCGGTTTCCTGTCGTCGCAGCACCGGGAAATATTGCATAGATATGAATGACGTGCCTGTCTTCAAATCTCGATCAACCTGGGCAAAATCAGTCGTTGAAAATCCGCGGCTGCAATTTTTGATGAAGTCGAAGAGAGATTGACCATCTGCCAGGCGGATCTGTTTGGCAAAGTACAGGGCACGGTGAAAGTCCTGGTGCATCCACCGTGCAGTCTCGGGGTCGGCATCCAGCTCGCGCGGGATGCGGTACCGGATGCTACTGATGTCTGGGTATTCTTTGAGAATTTGACGGTCGAACTTGTCGAAGGTTAGGCACTCTTTATCGTCATAACAACCAACATCACTTAGAAGCTTCTTTTCTGCCGGCGACTGTGGAAGTTCGATTGATGCAGCCGGCAATTTACGCTCACTGGACTGCATCGCCGCAGAAGCTGGAGCATCCGTCTTGCGTTGCTCATCGGAATCATTGTCGCAGGCCGACAAAACCGAAATCACTGCTGCGGCCCAAGCTGCCATTAGGATTTTGCTCACTCAAGATCCCCGAATTTTGGTGGCTATTTGCTGTTTCTTATAGCTGCTTGGTGCCGGTTCAGATTGGCGCAATGACGCACTACCGCAGCATGTTCTCTCTACGTTCGATGCATACACCGATTACGTGAAGGTGATTGCGCTCGTTTCTAGCTCTTTGGCTTCTGATAGACCTCAAGTTCACCGTTCATGGCATCTTGAAGAATGGCCCAAATGAGGGAGCCTTCGGCTGCGGCCACCGTATCTGTCCGAGCTTTATATCCATCGAGGTACGTCTCTGATTTCACGAACTTGCAGGGGGATTCGCAGGACACCTTGTTGGTCACACCATTGTCGATGAGATCTACACGGTATTTTTTCCCGGTCTTGCCCTGATATCGCACCATCAGCAACGCCTTCGTTGCGGTCCCGGCTTTTCGGTCATCATCGCTTAGTGCTGGTTGATAACCATATTCGCCATCTTGAGCGATGGAGTAGTAGTGAGTTGGCTGAGGCGGTGTTGGGGGCGCTGGCACTTCTGTCGGCCGGGATGCGCTCTTCGGCTTCTCCTCTGAATCGCCACATCCGGTCAGCAACGCCGCCATGGCGAAGGCCGCGATAATTCCCGATTTGGTCATCATATTTTTCTCGTTTTCACTGGTGAAAGTTGGTTTTTCCGGCGCCTGAAGCGCAACGTCCAACAAATATGTCCCTTGGGGTCAAAGCTTGGTCCCGCGCCACGCATAGACCACTCTGCCAAGGATCTTGAATTTCTCGCGCTCGCCATTCTGGATCAGGTACGGCTCGTACTTCTTGTTGTCTGAGATCATGAGAATTGATCCGTCCGGACGACGCTGCAGCCGTTTCACGTACAACTCATCGCGCAGAGCAAGAACATAAATCGCATCAACTTTCACGTCGACCACGCCACGGTCAACCCATAGCAAGTCACCGTCGTTGAAGGTACCTTCCATCGAGTCTCCGAACGCTGGCAAAAGCGCAAGATTCCTTGGGCTGGACACATTTGGCAGGGTGTCCCGGACCCATGTCCGGGTGACTCTGATCTGTTCCACGACATTGTCATAGTCGGGCATCGGGAAGCCATTCCCCATGGACGCGCGTACGTCGAAGCGCGGGATCTCAATCTCGTCCGCCAAAGCCTTTGCAAAATCGAATCTGGTCAGATGGGCCGCGGCGCTGGTCGGATCGTCAAAGTCAGCATCCGTCAACTCGCTCACATCAGGGAGAACGTCAGAGGGGGGCGGACCTTCATAGTTACGCAGTGCAGGCGAAATATGTAACGCAACGCTCATGGCCTGTTTGGCGAGCGTCGGGCTGAAATCGGCAATAGAAACGCCTAGACCGCGCGCGAAGCCGGCGGCGGCCTTCGCATTCAGCGGGCTTCGCGCATTGAGGTACTGCCAAACCATCCCCTGCGAGCCGATCTCGAACTTCGCGCCGAACGCCTCTTGCGATAGATCGGATTTGACTTTGAATAGGGCCTTCAGACGCGCCGCGTCTTCGATCTGCCAGGGAAGAAGGGTTGTTTTTGCCATAGGGCGAATATAGCGATTCTATTAATGAGTTCAACAAGGATTCCTATTGACCAAAACAAATAGTGATACTAGTATTTGGGCATGGACATCAATACCTATCTTCACGAGAACCGGCTGACGCAGACTTGGCTGGCGGGAAAACTTGGCGTAACGCCCGGGGCAGTGTGGCAATGGATTCGCTCTGGCCGATTTCCGCCTGAGCACTGCCCGACGATTGAGCGCCTCACTGACGGCAGCGTCAGATGTGAGGATCTGAACGATCGTGTGGATTGGGCATACATCCGATCCCACCCGGAAGCCGAGGATCCACCCCGAAGCCCTCGAAGTCGCCCTCCCGCCCAAAGAGGCGGTGAGGGCGCAACGGCTGACGGGGACACTGCGGGGGCGATCGCATGACGAAGATCACCCCGATTCGCCGCCGCTTCGGTTTGCTCGGTGCCGTCGCCTCGCTTTTTAGCGCGTGGCGGCTGCATCGCGCTGATCGGAAGCTGGCCAGTCCCTATTACGACCCGAAACAGTTCCGGGGGCGTCGATGATGCGATTTCAGCTAGTACAGCCTCGGCATCTTGATCTGGTACGTCTTTCCGGTGAGGAAGTTCGCTTTGCATGCGTTGCAGTGAAGAAAAATCTTCCCATTCCCTTTGTGCGTCTGGAGTACTTCCTTCTTCGACGCGTTGTCCATGCAGGACTGGCAAAGGTAGTGCGCGGGATCGGTTATTTCATCCGGCGTACTTCCGCCGTTGTAGGCGAGGACGAAAACACCTTCCGACAGTTCATGAAGGCGGTACTTCGCTCGCTCCGACTGCCCTTGTTCAAGCTCAGCGACGCGTGCACTGATCTTTCGCTTGTCGTCTTTGAGCGCATCAATCTCGTCGCGTGCCGCCGACAGCTTCTCTTGCAATTGAAGCGCGGCGTTTGTGACATCGAAGATCCGTTCATCCAGTACTTGCTTCGCCTCGGCGAGCTTCGATTGATCCCGTGCTGCGACGGCTGTCTTCGTCAACTCGAATGCACTTTTCAGGCCACTCAATGCGGCACTGATGGATGCAATGTCCATGGGGTTTCCCCTTGTTTTGGTTTCAACGGTGTAGGAACCAACGATTCTAAGGCAGGTGGGAATCCTCACCATTTCAATCCGGCGCAATCGCGCCGCCTCGTTTGCTTTGTTGGAACCAATCGTATGGATCACGAACCGCACGTGGGAGCAACACATGAAGGTTGCTGAGAGAAACGAAAATGTGGTAGTGGGCCTGATCGCGAAACGGACTCAGATAGCCGTCGCGAACGCTCTCGGCATTGACCGAACGAACTTCAATCGCTTCCACAACAGCCGCGGTCACGGGCTGTCCCTCAAGAAGTTCTGCGAAATGCTTGAGCTGCTCGGGTTGGATCTGTCTCGGCTCGACGGTGCGCCGGAAATCCCAGAAGACGTCGACACGGTCACGATGCCCCGCGCTGAGTACGAGGCCATGCTCGAGCGACAGGACGCGATGCGCACGCTTCTCAAGCACTCCCTGGGGGACTGACCATGTCAGGGAACAAGCGCATGCCATGGTCGCCGGAAGACAGCGCTCGGCTGACGGATCTGTGGGACTCGGCGCTCCCCATCAAATGCATCGCCGAACATTTCCCCGGGCGCACGACAAACGCGGTGCGCAAACACGGCCGCTACGGTTTGGGGTTGCCAGATCGCAATGGGAAGCGGGGGCGGGCTACATCGATCGCCTGGGGCGCGATTCAGCGAGAGCTGCGGAAGGTGCCGATGGGCGATTCGAAGTATCTCGCGATGGTCACAGGCTACTCGCGGCGCCAGATCCTGCTGCTTCTGAGCGAGCACCACGAAGCAGGCGACTTGCATATCGCAGGCTGGGTACGTTACGCGCCGGCTGGCGCTTGGGCGGCACGCTTTTCTCTCGGGAACGGCGTCGACGCTCAGAAGCCAGAGCCGCTGACGCGCAAAGAGATCGACCGACGTCGCACTCTCAGACTGAGCAAGGATGCCGAATATCAGGCCGCCCGCTGCGCGCGTGCGCGCGTCCGCTATGCGATCAAGACAGGCAGTCTCGTTCGACGAGACCCCTTGATCGCGGCTCTTTACGGTACCGCGTAGGCGGGGAATCAATGGCACGAATTCGTTCAGTCAAACCCGAGTTTTGGACGTCCGAGCAAGTGATGGACGTCTCTCGTGACGCTCGTATCCTTTTCATCGGGATGTGGAATTTCTGCGATGACGCTGGGATTCACTCGGCCAACGAGAAGCGGTTGAAGGCTGAGGTGTTCCCGGCCGACGACCTGACTTCGGCGGATGTTCGGCGAATGGTCGACGAACTGCTTCGCGTCGGATTGCTCGACGAGTATGAAGTCGCCGGACAGCGCTTCTGGATCGTTACCGGCTGGCATCACCAGAAGATCGATCAGCCGACGTTCAAGCATCCTCGCCCGGACGGCACTGTTCCGTCCGGTGCGCCGAAGCGCCGTCAAACCCGCATGAAATCGAAAGATTCGGCGAGTGATCGCCAATCGGACGGCGAACATTCGTCTAATGATCGCGGAATGTTCGGCGAACACTCGTCGAACGAACGGGGAGCGGACGGTGAACGTTCACCCCCGGAGAGGAGTGGAGTGGAAGGGAGTGGAGTATCAAAAGGTAGTGGTACTTCAATCGTCGTAGGCGACGACGATGAAAATCGCAGCCTTTCCGATGCTAGCGACTTCACGGACCCCCGCGTGCCGGCCAACCCCGCCGAGTGGGCCACGTACTTCGGCGACGAGCACGGCATCGATATCGACCCAACGAGCATCCACGAGCGCAAGCGATTCGTGCCTCTCGCGACGGCATGGTGCAACGCCCGGGTGTCGGTCGGGCGCATGCGCAAGGCTATCGAGAAGGCTCAGGACGAAGCCACCGAGCCAATCGTGTTTCTCCCGGCCTACGTCGACCGTGTGCTGGCGAACCAGGCCGCGCCGCGCGCGTCGCCGCGACAGGCCGAGAACGCAGCAATCCTCGCCGGCCTCGCCGGTAACCCAATCGGACACGACTATGACCACGACACCATCGACGTTGAAGCGCGGCACGTCAGTTGACTGGCCGCAAGACGCGGCACCGCAGCGGCTTATCGAGCGCCTGTTCACCGTGCTTGGCCAGCGCTACGGCGCCCGGCTGGCGGACATGTGGCGCGGCGGGGATCCGTCGAAGCCCGAGACAGTGCGGCAACACCTCGAAGGCGTGAAGCGGCAGTGGGCGCTCGATCTTGCCGATCTGACCGCAGCCGAGTGGCAGCGCGGCATCGCCGCATTGCGCGATCGCCCTTACGTGCCGACCTGCCCGGAATTCCGGCTGCTCTGCCGCCCGCGTCAGCACGTCAACGAACTGCTCGAGTACGCCGTCGCGCAGTTGCATCGACGGGACACCGACGGCAGCGACGTCTGGCCCGATCCGGCACTGTTCTGGGCGGCCAAGCGCGTCGGCGGGTACGAGATGCGCACGCTTGGTCGGGACGTCCTCGTGAAGCGATTCGCCGCAGCACTCGATGCGGTGCGTGACGAGGGAAACCTGCAGCCCGTTCCGGCCGCCATGGCCGCCTTGCCTGCACCCGGCAAAGCCACGACGGACAAGGCGACAGGCCGTGCGCACCTCGCCGCGATTCTGGCAGGACGCCCGGGCCGCTCGGAACGCTCGCTCTCGCGTACGCGCGAGGCGTTGCTCCCGATTGCAGATCGCCCCGACGCCGTGGCGAAGTTGCTCCCGGACTCGGTCCTCGCGTACGCGCGAGAGGCAGAGAAGGGCGCGGCACGAGCCCCGCAGGCGTGACGCATGGATCTGTGCCCACTCTGCCAGGCAAACGCCGGTCGGCTCGACTTCACGAAGCCGTGCTGTCGGGTTCGTCACCTGATGGCGTTGCCCAAGGTCGAGATGCGGCGGGCGACCCTCGACCGGTGGCGCAGGCAGTTGGGCGATACCGCAGTGAATCGGATTGAGAACGAAGTGAAGGCCCGGTGGGCAGCGAGGAAAGCATGAGTACGTTCAATTTCAGAAGTTCGGCGAAGACGCGCATGCAGGCGCTCGGTCGCTTGAAAGCAGGGCAGCGGAACAAGACGGAGACGGCCTACGAGGCGTTGCTTGAAGCCCGTCGACAGGCTGGAACCGTCGCCTGGTACAAGTTCGAAGGCCTGAAACTGCGACTGGCCGACAACACGTTTTATTCGCCGGATTTCTTCGTGATGCTCGCAGACGGAACGCTCGAGGCTCACGAGGTGAAAGGGCATTGGCAGGATGATGCGCGGGTCAAGATCAAGGTTGCGGCTGAACTGTACCCATTCAGATTCATCGCCGTGCGCCCCAAGCCGAAGCGAGAAGGCGGCGGCTGGCAGCAAGAGATTTTTGAGTAATGGATTGGCACTTTTGACGGGGATCAGGCCAATGAACGAAGCATTTCAAGACACTCGACAGGCGCTCCACGTGGCGTACCTCGTTCTGTCGCTGCCGCCTCGGCAGAAGGCACCGTTTCGCAACATGCTGATTCGGATCATCGAGTCGATTGACAAGCCGACGAAGGCGCAGGAAGCATGGCTGAACGAGTTGCGCGGGCCGCAGGGCGAGTTTGACTCCGAGCGGCTGACGCTCGAGGAATTCCGCGCGCAGTGCGCCATGATCACGGACGCGGCGCGCACACGGCTGCCGTCACCAGAGTATGCGGCGGTGCTCGCGCGCTTCGCGCATGGAGACGAGAAGGTGGCGGGCATCAATACGTTGGCCGTCTGGTCGCGCAAGTCGAGCGGCATCACGGCCGTGGCGCTGCTGCGCGACCTGACCGCGTGGAACTACCTGCCGCGTACGAAGCGGGAAGGAGTGTCGATCCGGGATCTGGCCGAGCGCCACAAGATAGCAAAGAGCACGGCGTTTCGCGCGGCCAAGTGGATGGCGGCACGCTTCACGGAACTGGAAAATCTGGCAGTGGCGAGGCTCGAAGCGGGCTTCGTCTCGCATGGCGTCGTCCCATCTTCAACCCATCCCGCGTGCGATTATGCGCAGCCCGTTGCAGCGTAAGGACTTCGAAGGAAAAAGCTCTTGCAGTTTTGGGACAAAGCACCTAAGATTTCGCCATACTCAGCAAAAGTACGTTCAAAGCCCGCCTAGTGCGGGCTTTTTTCATTGTTTCGGCGCTATTGCAGATCCGATCGCCGAATCGATGAGTGCGCGTGTTTTCTCGAAGGCCTCGATTTGTGTGTCGGACCAACCGGCACCGAGCGATGTTGAGAGCAGCGTTTCCATCCAGTGATTCATGGCCCGCTCGAGTTGTGGGGTTCGCTCCACAGTACTCAGAAGTGCAATCATCGCAGCGAGAATGGCATGCGTATTCCCCGCAGTCGTCATTGTGGCTTCGACCAGTGACTTTTCCATTGTGGATCCCTAGGCTGATGAATTAAGCGTGTTCCATCTCGCGCTGTGCCGCGAGTGCCAGAAACGCCGAGCGCGACATATGGCGCTTCTCGGCCACCGCATCGATCTGGTGAACTAGCCTCTCTGGCAGGCTGATGTTCAGCCGAATAGCCTTGCTGCTGACCTTCGACAGATCGATGTCAACGAACATCCAGCAGCCGGTACCGTCATCCACCTCGTGCGCATGCAGTTTGTGGATGTCGTAGGTCGGTGCCGGGATAGCATCGGCGCTGTCTTCGTACATGAGTTCGACGGCTTCCTGCGCCATACGCTCGAGTTCGTCGAGTGTATCGGCGGCCGTGTGTACGCCCGGAAGATCCGGAAAGGCGGCACCGAAGGCGCTTTCGCCTTCCTGCCACACGTAGATCGGATATTTCATTCGCTTCTCCAGTCAATGCCCGCTTGCTTGAAGATTGAGCGGGCGGTGCCAATCGGCATGTCCTTTTTCGGGTGCGGGACGATCACCACTCGACCGTTCTCATGCCGAAACTTGTGATGGCTGCCGCGCACCGACACTTCGGTGAATCCGGCGGCTTTCAGTCGTTTGATGATGTCTGCGCTTGTCATGTGTGTAACTTTACGCAATACACAACGTTGTGTAAAGAAATTATGCGCAGCGTGACGCGTATCGGTTGATTCGCCCGGCAGGGCAAAGACCATAACGCCGCGTCGCTGCCCGGGCCAGCCGGCCAGTGTCCGATCCTTCTCAGAAATAACCCCGGCAGCGCGCCACATGTCGCCACCCGTACCTCCTGCGGGGAAACGAGCGGTGGGGGCGCGTGCAGCAAAAAAGCCCGCTTTCGCGGGCCTCGATTTTTACTTGCCTTCGAGCTTATCGGCGAGAGTTTGAATCAGCGTCGCCAAGTACACCGCATCCTGCTTCCCCGCATCGGCTACAGTCGCTGCAGAGTTAAAGCCGCCAAGAGGTATCGACTTGCTCTCCAACGCGATCTTAACGAGTGCGAGAGCGTTGGAGCGAGCATCGATTTGGTCGTAGTTCAGCATCTTGTGTTTCTCCGTAGTGTGGAGTGCTAAGTTTGCCATATCCCCCCGCGCGGCTCCGCGACTCCGCGCCAGATTCCCTGTCGTCTATGAAAAGGCCCGGCCAACTCTCGATCGTCTACCGATCGACCGATGAGCTGGCCGCTTACGAGAACAATGCGCGCACTCACAGCGCAGCGCAGATCGAGCAGATCCGCGAATCGCTGCGACAGTTCGGCTGGACCAATCCGGTTCTCATCGCAGACGGCGGGATTGTCGCCGGGCATGGCCGCATTGAGGCGGCGATCGGGATGTGGGAATCGGGCGAGAACGTCGCCATGTGCCCCAAGCCGTTCGAGGTGCCGACGGTCGACCTGTCGCACCTGGACGCCACCCAGCGACGTGCCTACATCCTCACGGATAACCAACTTGCGTTGAACGCGGGATGGGACGAAGACTTGTTGGCGGCTGAACTGGCCGAGCTGAAGGAAGACGGCTTTGACCTATCTGTGATCGGCTTCAGCGACGCTGAGCTGCGCGACCTGCTAGCAGAGCCGGGTGAACCCGGGCCGGACGGCGCTGGCTCGTTGGCTGAGCGTTTCATGGTGCCGCCGTTCAGTACGCTCGACGCACGCGCGACGGCGTGGCAAGACCGGAAGGACGCCTGGCTGGCGCTGGGCATCGAATCGGAAGTAGGGCGCGACGCACCGTCGTACGGAAACGCCAGTGAGACGCAGAAGGCTGCCCGCGGTGCCACGGCGCAGCACCGCACCAGCGTGTTCGACCCGGTGCTGTGTGAATTGGCGTATCGCTGGTTTTGCCCTGATGGCGGGACGGTGATTGACCCCTTCGCCGGCGGTAGCGTGCGCGGCATCGTTGCGGCGCGCCTCGGCCGCCAGTATGTCGGCATGGAACTGCGCGACGAGCAGGTGGCCGCCAACCGCGAGCAGCTTCACCTGATTGCGCCGGACGATCCGGCACCAGCGTGGCAGGTGGGCGACAGTCGCCACATCGGCAAAGCCCTGAAGGGCATCGCGGCGGACTTCCTGTTCTCGTGCCCGCCGTATGCGGACCTCGAACGCTATTCGGACACGCCGGAAGACCTGTCCACGATGAAGTACCCCGAATTCCTTGCTGCATATCGCGACGTCATCGCGGGCGCGGCGGCGCTGCTGAAGCCTGACCGCTTCGCCTGCTTTGTCGTGGGCGACGTTCGGGCGCGCAGCGGCGCGTATCGCAATTTCGTGTCCGACACTATCACCGCCTTCCTCGACGCCGGGCTGACGCTCTACAACGAGGCGATCTTGCTGACGGCATTGGGCAGCGCGCCCATCCGCGCAGGCAAGCAGTTCGCCGCCAGCCGCAAGCTCGGGAAGGTGCACCAGAACGTGCTGGTGTTCGTGAAGGGCGACTGGAAAAAGGCCGTCGCGGCGTGCGGCGATGTGGACATGACAGATGTTCAATTTCCCGATCCGGATGAGTAACCAATCCAGTCGATTTCAGGGATTTGCGAAAACTCCCCCATGAATGAGGTCCGAGCATGGCCCTGTGCGGAGCCAAAGGCCGCAACGGTCAGCCGTGCAAACGACACGCCTCAGTGGGGGCGAAGCGTTGCAAATTGCACGGCGGGAACAACAAGCCGGCCGCCAAGGGGAACACCCATGCGGCGAAGCCCGGTTCGTTGTACAGCAAGTACCTGACGCCCGAAGAGCAGGCCGATTTCGACCGTATCGAACTGGGCCGCATCGACGATGAGTTGCGCCTGACGCGCATCCGTCTGGCCCGCGCGCTGGCGCAGGAACAAGAGAAGGGCAGCACGCTTGAGGTCGAGTCAGCCGTCAAACGGTCAGCCGTCAAACGAAAAGGCGGCGGCCCGCAGGTGGCGACTGCAGAGGTGCACACGAAGCGTCGCGACTACGTGGGCATCATCGACCGCCTGACAGCGCGCATCGCTTCCCTTGAAGCACAGCGTGCTGCGATGCTGAACATGTCGCTCGACGCTGAACTGAAGCGATTGGAACTGAAGGAACGCGGCGACGAACAGAACCCCGAGCCGCCCGCATCGCGCTCGTTCACCTTCGTGGTGAAGGACGCAAGGCGCCGCACCGATGACGCCGATGACGACGCCTAGTCCAACCCTTAATGTTCCGCAGGCCCAGTTCCTGCAGATGCCGCACAAGTTCCGGGCGTACGTCGCCGGGTTCGGTTCGGGCAAGACGTGGGTGGGCTGCACGAGCATCTGCCAGCACTTCTGGCAGTGGCCGCGCATCAATCAGGGCTACTTTGCCCCGACGTACCCGCAGATTCGGGACATCTTCTATCCGACGATGGAAGAGGTGGCGGCTGTGATGGGCTTGGCCGTCAAGATCAACCAGACGAACCACGAGGTTCACGTCTACGAGGGACGGAAGTATCGCGGCACTGTCATCTGCCGCTCGATGGAAAAGCCGGAAACGATCGTTGGTTTCAAGATCGGGCACGCGTTGATCGACGAGCTGGACGTGATGCCGCTGAAGAAAGCACAGACGGCGTGGCGCAAGATCATTGCACGGATGCGCTACAACGTACCCGGGCTGCTGAACGGGATCGACGTCACCACGACGCCCGAGGGCTTCAAGTTCGTCTACCAGCAGTTCGTCAAAGCCGTGCGCGAGAAGCCCGCGCTGGCAGAGATGTACGGGCTTATCCAGGCCAGCACGTATGACAATGAGCTGAACCTGCCAGACGACTACATCCCGTCGTTATTCGAGTCCTACCCGGCTCAACTGATTGCCGCCTACCTGCGCGGCCAGTTCGTGAACCTTGCCAGCGGTAGCATCTACGCCGATTTCGACCGGGTGAAGAACCACACGGACGCGGTGATCGCGCCGAAGGAAACGCTACACGTCGGGATGGACTTCAACGTGTTGAACATGACGGCTACGATCAACGTCGTGCGCGATGGACTTCCGATGACCCTGCTAGAACGCACCAAGGTGCGCGACACGCCCGCGATGGCGCGCATCCTGAAAGAGGACTTCGCCGATCTTGGGCATGGCATCGTCATTTATCCGGACGCGTCAGGCGGCAACACGTCAACCAAGAATGCCAGCGAGTCGGATCTGTCGATTCTCAAGCAAGCCGGCTTTAAGGTCGAAGTGAATTCGGCGAACCCGGCCGTAAAGGATCGGGTGAATGCCTACAACGCTCTGATCCTGAACGCAGCCGGTGAACGCCGCTTCCGAATCAATACTCATGCGTGCCCGGTGACCACCGAGGCGCTCGAGCAGCAGGTTTGGGGTGAGGACGGCCAGCCCGACAAGAAAACCGGCCACGACCACCCCAACGACGCGAACGGGTACTTCCTCGTGAAGAAGTGGCCCATCGTCAAGCGCACGGCCACGGTCAGCACGCTGGCCGCATAACGAGAATCCAGGCATGTCCAACGTTCGAACCCCGACCGCCGCCGTAGCCGAAGCGGCCGAGGATCTCGCCTTGATCGCCGCTCTGATGGGCGGCACGCGTGCGATGCGTGTTGCTGGTAAGACCTATCTGCCGCAGTGGCCGAACGAGGCGGATGACGCCTACACGGCGCGCTTGAACACAGCTACGCTGTTCCCCGCTTTTCCGCGAACGGTCGAAGTGCTGGCAGCAAAGCCGTTTTCCCGGCCGATCACGCTTGACGACGACGTTCCGACGCGGATTAAGGAATGGTCAGAAGACATCGACCTTCAGGGTCGAAGCCTCCACACCTACGCGGCGGCGCTTGCTGACACGGTGCTCGCCGAAGGCATGGCCGGCATCCTGGTCGATTACCCGACGAAGGAAAAAGGGGTGACGACTGTGGCGGACGAGCGCCGGGCAGGTTTGCGTCCGTACTTCGTGCATATCCGCAAGGGCGACATCCTCGGATGGCGTTCGATGAGGATCAATGGTGTTGAGACATTGACGCAACTGCGGCTGCTCGAACGCGTGGCTGTCAATGACGGCCAATTCGGCGAGAAACAGATAGAGCAGGTGCGAGTTCTGTATATCGGGAAGTGGGAAACCTGGCGCGAGACTGAGAAGGTCGACGCGGACGGGAAGAAGGTCTGGGTGATTCATCAGTCAGGCACCACGACAATGAAGCGCATCCCGTTTGTGCCGGTGTACGGCAAGCGCACGGGCTTTATGACCGCCGTTCCGCCGCTGATGGAACTGGCGCATGCGAACGTCGAACACTGGCAGTCGAAGAGCGACCAGCAGACCATCCTGCACGTCGCGCGCGTGCCCATACTGTTCGCAAAGAACCTCGGCGAAGCGCAGATCGTGGTCGGCGCATCCACGGCGATCAAGGCTGACGGTCCCGACGCTGACATGAAGTTCGTTGAGCACACCGGCAAAGCCATCGAAGCCGGGCGTCTGTCGCTACTGGATCTCGAAGACCGGATGCGCCAAGCGGGCGCAGAACTGTTGGTCATCAAACCCGGCAACATCACTGAGTCCCAGACGCTCGCGGACAACGAGCAAGGCATGTGTGCGCTGCAGCGCATCGCGCACGACGAGGAAGACGCGATCGACGCGGCGCTGCAACTCATGGCCGACTGGGTCGGTGAGAAGCAGGGCGGCCACGTCACGATCTACAAGGAATTCGGCGCGGCCACGCTCGCGCAGGCGTCTCTCGAGCTTCTGCGCGACATGAACATTGACGGCACGCTGTCCGATGAGTCGCTTTTCCGCGAGGCCCAGCGGCGCGGTGTGATCAGTCCCGAATTGAACTGGGAAGCAGAGAAGAGCCGCATCGCGGCGAACCTCAAGCGCCCTGCAGCGCCCGTGCTCCAAGACTGAGCGGCCGAGCGTCGAACGATTTACCGAAGGCCCCTGGCAACGCGCCCGGGGCCTTTTTCTTTGCCTGTCCGGCGGATGCCGAGGGCGCAACGCGGCGGATGCCGCACGGAATCAAGGGCGGATGCCCGAGGAAAGCCACCATGCCATTCAAGTACGACGCCGAAGGGAACATCGTCACGCAGGACGTCAACGGTCAGAAGTTGCCGGTATTCATCAGCGCCGGCGGCGGCGAAGCCCCGTTCGACGCCGATGCCACCGTCGGCAACATTTCCCGGCTCAACGGCGAGGCCAAGAGTCACCGCGAGCGAGCCGAGAAGGCGGAAGGCACCCTGAAGGCGTTTGAAGGTATCGGTGACCCCGCTGCCGCTATCGCCGCGCTGGAAACGGTCAAGAACCTGAACGACAAGAAGCTGGTGGATGCCGGCGAAGTCCAGAAGGTGAAGGACCAGGCGATCGCGTCCGTTCGCGCTGAGTTCGATCCGATCGTCAAAGAACGGGACTCGCTGAAGACGGCACTTTTCGACGAGAAGATCGGCGGCGCTTTCGCCCGCTCGAAATTCATCGGAGAGAAGGTCGCAATCCCGGCGGACTTCGTCCAAGCGACGTTCGGCAAGCACTTCTCGATCGAGGACGGAAAGATCGTGGCGAAGGACGCGAGCGGCAACCAGCTTTTCAGCCGCACGCGCCACGGCGAACCGGCCGACTTCGAGGAGTCGCTGTCGATTCTGATCGACGGCCATCCCCAGCGCGACAGCATCCTGAAGGGCTCGGGTGCCAGTGGCGGCGGCGCGAGCGGGGGCGGGAACGGCGGCGGTGGTGGCAAGCGCACGATGTCACGTTCCCAGTTCGACGCGTTGGGGCCCGCAGAAAAGGCGGCCGCAGCGCGTGATACGAATACGACGATCACGGACTGATCAGTCCAATACCCAACTGAAGGCCGCCGCGTGCGGCCATTTTTGTTTAAAGAGGCTCATCCAGATGAAGCGTTTCCTTTCCAATCTGCGCCGTATGGCGCTGGTCGCTATCGCGTTCGCGGTCGTGGCCTATCCGGCTGCGACCATGACAAAGGTCGCTTCGAAAGCCATGGAATGGTTCCATGCAATGGCACTGCGGCCGGTCGGCGGCGTGGTCCTCGGCGCTAATACTCTGACCGGCCTCATTCCCACCATCTACGAGGCGCTCGACGTCGTCTCGCGCGAATTGGTCGGAATGATCCCGGCAGTATCGCGCAACAGCAGCGGCGCGCGCGCTGCGCTCAATGAGCTGATCACCATTCCGATCGCGCCGCCGGGCACCATGGCCGACAACACGCCGGCCGTTACGGCCCCGAATACGGGTGATTCGAATATCGGCAATGTGTCGATGACCATCAGCAAATCGAAGCACGTGCCGATTCGCTGGAACGGCGAAGAGCAAAAGGGCATGAACAACGCCGGGACGTACGGTGGCGTGCTGATGAATCAGTTCGCGCAAGCGTTCCGTACCCTGGGCAACGCCATCGAGGTCGATTTGGCCACCACGGCCTATCAAAATGCGTCGCGCGCCTACGGTACGCCGGGCACGGCCCCGTTCGGCACCCCAGGTGACCTGTCGGATATCGCGCAGGTGCGCAAGATCCTCGACGACAACGGCGCGCCGCAGATCGACCTGCAATTGGCGCTTGGATCGTCCGCAATCGCCAACCTGCGCGGCAAGCAGAACGTCCTGTTCAAGGTGAATGAAGCGGGAACCGACGAGCTGCTGCGCCGGGGCATGATCGGCGAACTTGAAGGCATGGCTATCCGCAACTCGGCCGCCATCAAGCCGATCGCGAAGGGCAGCGGCGCAAGCTATACCACGGATACCGCCGGATATGCGATCGGCGCCACGCAGATAGGTCTGATCACTGGCACGGGTACCGTGCTGGCAGGCGACACGGTCACGTTCGCGGGCGACGCGAACAAATACGTGGTGGCAAGCGGTGTGACCGCGCCCGGCGTGGTCACGATCGCTGCCCCGGGCCTGCTGCAAGCCATCCCGTCTTCGGCTACGGCTGTCTCAGTGGGTGCCACGGCAACGTCGAACCTCGCGTTCAGCCGCTCTGCAATCCAACTGATTACCCGCGCACCGGCAATGCCGATCGGCCCGGATGGCAAGGCGATGGACATGGCCGACGACGTGATCCAAGTGACTGACCCTGTCACCGGCATCACGTTCGACGTCGCTGTGTACCGCCAATTCATGCAGTTGGTCTACCACGTGCGTCTGGCGTGGGGCACGCAGGCCATCAAGTCGAACCACATCGCCACGCTGCTCGGCTAATCCGGCACGAGGCTTTCCGTAACTTATCGGGGCGGCGGATTTACGTTGTCGCCCCGGATCGCATTGGAGTGACCATGCAACTCGAAACGGTCAAAGTCGTTTCGCCGGTGTCGGACGACAACCCGCTCGGCTACATCGTGATCAACAAGACGGACCTCACCGACGAGCACGAGCTTTTCGATGAAGACGGCGCGAAGAAGGAACCAGCCGCAAAGGCGCTCACCGTCGAGCAACTGAAGGCGGCGCTCGCCGATAAGGGCATCGCTATTCCGGATGGCGCGAAGAAGGCGGACCTGCAGGCACTTCTCGACAAGGCCAACGAAGGCTAAACCATGCTCACCGACGCGCAACTGACCGATGTTCGGCGGTTTATGGGGTACCCGCTCGCGGGCACGACCATGCCGATCACGAACGATCAGGACATCGTCTACGGGCGCTTCGGGATGGTGGTCATGTCCCTGTATCAGCGGCTGACGACGCTGTCTGCGAGCGAGGAAGCGGTGATGGTCACCTATCTGGCGACCCTCACTGAACTGGAATCGGCTGTGCCTGCAACCGGCGACAACCTCGACACCCAACAGGCGGCAGTCTGGAAGCACAACCCGTATGAAATGCGCGACCGTCTGGCGCTATTCGATGAGTGGCGGCGCCGCCTTTGCGCGTTCATCGGCTTTGCGCCAGGTCCGATGCTTGGCCCCGGCGGCGCGACGATTGCCCTTAGCCGGGCCTGATATACCACGATGGACGCGATTACTCTTCAGAACCGCATCTACGCGGGCTACGCGCAGGCGGCGAAGCGGCTCGGGCTGAGCTACGTGAAGTTCCGTCCGGCCAGCGCGGCGAATCCACTTGCCACGCAGACCGGTAGCCTGCTCGCGGCGTTCAATGCCGAGGATATGAGCTACGGGAAGCCGAATCGCTACGGTGATCCGGTCTGGTACGGCCTGTTCGACGGGCGGAAGACGCAGGCCGGTGACTATCTCGTCGGGCCGGGCGGCACATTCTTCATCGCAAGCCAGCAGTTACACCTGCCGATTCAATGCGTCGAGTGCAACGTCACCGTACGCGCGACCCGCGTCGCACCGGCCACCGGCGTTGGGGCCGTCGGTTACGGCGGCCCATGCGGCGAGCCCGGCGCGGGCGGCGACGACTATCTGATCGGCGACGCGACGGGCGCAGGCTGGCCGGCGTCGATCCTGTTGTTCGGGCAGCGCGAGAAGTCCATCAGTGGCCTGCCGTCCTCTTCGCAGCAGATCGGCTGGCGGATATTGCTGCCGAGGTCGGTGCCGGCGTCGGTCGTCTTCCAAGCATCTGACACTCTCTCCTGCAACCTTGGTCGGCGGTACGTCGTTCAGGGCGCGGAACTGACCGATATGGGCTGGCGCCTGACCACCACGGAACTGCACGCGTAATGGCCGACCTTTCAGACGTCAGCAACCTGATCGTGGCTCAGGTTGCCGCTTACCTGTACCCGAACGGCACGGCGAACCCGATCTCGCCCATCGTTGGGTGCGCCGTCAAGGTGTTTCCAGGCTGGCCGCAGCCCGAAGCGATGCGCGAAGACTTCGCCAGCAACATCGGGTACGTATCGGTCTACCCGTTGCCGACTGAGACAGTGCTTCGCTCCACGGTTCGCGAGTGGGAATTGCAATCGATCGCGGCCCCGACCGTGACGGTCACCGTGAGCGACGCCACCGTAACGCTCGGCGGCGCTGTGGCTGCGCCCCAGAACGTCGCGGCGATCGTTGACGGCAAGCCGTACGTCTACGGTGTACAGGCGACTGACTCGCTCGCAGGAATCGCAACGGCACTGGCCACCGCAATCAGTGCGGATCGCCCGGCGACATCGGCTGGCCCCGCTTTCACCGTTCCCGGGGCGCACTCGCTCGAGGCTCGCGTAGGTACAACCGGCAGGATCATTCGAGAACTGCGGCGGCAGCGCAAAGGCTTTCAGATCACGGCTTGGGGCAACTGCTTTGATGTCCGGGATCGGCTGGGCATGGCAATCGACCAGGCGATAGGCCCGCTCGTGCGGGCGACGCTGCCGGATGGCTCGATGGCGATCTTTCATTACCAGAGCAGCCGCCAGGACGACGCGCAGCAGAAGCAGCAGATCTACCGCCGGGACGTGATCTACGGCGTCGACTATTCCACCACCCAGATCGACAACGCTTTCGGCGTTGTTGCGCCGCAGGCTTTCATCACCGGCGGTGTTGATGCGCTGGACATTCACATTTCGTGAGGCACTCATGAATCTCGTTGTTTTGCACGCCTTTGGCAGCTACCAGAAGGGTGACCAGATCACCGATGCCGACAAGGTCGCGGCCATTCTCGAATCGGAACAGGCAGCCTATGTGGTGAAGGTCGCCACGCCGGACGATTCGGGCGGCACCAAGCCGAAATCCGGCAAGTAAGTCGCTCAACAAACAGCATTTGCAGACCGCCTCCGGGCGGTTTTTTCGTTTCCGGAGGCACAAATGCCGGTTTCTCAAGAAGGCGCGCTGAATACCACCGCGCTGATCGTCCCGGACGTCTACGTCCAGATCCTCTCGCCGCGCAACACGCTCATCAACGGCCTGCCGACCAACATCCTCGGTATCGTAGGCACTGCTCAGTGGGGCCCGGTGAACTCGCCCACGATCGTTGGCGACATGGCGGGTTACGCCCAGAACTTCGGTGCCGTGATGCCCCGAAAGTACGACATGGGCACGCAGGTGGCCGTGGCCGCGCTTCAGGGGGCCAACAACTTCCGATGTGTGCGAGTCACGGACGGCACCGACGTCGCGGCCAGCGCGGTAATAGGAGCGTCGCCGACGAACATCACGTTCACGGCGAAGTACACCGGGACGTTGGGCAATAGCCTAGTCGTGACACTGGGCACCGGCTCGGCCGCGAACTCATGGCGTGCCGTCGTAGCAATGCCCGGACAGGTTCCCGAGGTGTTTGACAACATCACTGGCACCGGTGCGGCGTTGTGGGCCAACATCGCGGCGGCCCTCAATCTGGGGCAGTCGGGCCTGCGCGGGCCGTCCCAGTTCATCGTCGCAACGGCTGGCACCGGAACCACGGCGCCGACAGCAGGCAGCACTACGCTCTCGGGCGGCACGGACGGCGCGACCACCATCACGAGCGCTACCCTTCTTGGCGTCGATACAGTGCCGCGCAAGGGCATGTATGCGCTTCGCAACACGTTCACAAGCGTTGCAATGCTGGCAGATTGCGACGACTCGACGAGTTGGACAACTCAGGTGGCGTTCGGGCTGTCCGAGGGGATTTATATGATCGCCGTCGGCCCCGTTGGTGACACGATCACGAACGCGTCGGCTACGAAAGCCAGTGCTGGCATCGACACATACACTCTGAAGCTTCTTTTTGGGGACTGGGTCTACTGGCAAGACACGGTGAACAACGTGATCCGCCTCGTCTCGCCGCAGGGCTTCGTGGCAGGTCGCTTGGCAAATCTGTCGCCCGAGCAATCGAGCCTGAACAAGCCCCTCTACGGCATTGTCGGCACGCAGAAGTCGATGCAGAACCAGTTGTACTCGAGCGCTGAGCTGCAAGCACTCGCTCAAGCTGGCATCGACATCGTCACGAACCCCATCCCGGCGGGCAACTCGTTCGGCGTGCGTATCGGACACAACGCGAGCAGCAACCCGGTCATCAACGGCGACAACTACACGCGGATGACAAACTACCTTGCATACACGCTCAACAGCGCGATGGGTAAGTTCGTCGGGAAGCTTCAGTCGACGCAAAAGAACGATCCTCTTCGTCGTCAGGCGGGATCGACCATAAGTTCGTGGCTCGAAACCATGAAGGGGGATGGTGACAATGTCGGCATGATCGACGACTTCTCCAACCAATGCGACGATCGCAATAACCCTCCGAATCGCGTCGCGCTTGGCTACTTGCAGGATGACTGCAAGGTGCGTTACCTCGGCGTCGTCGAGAAATTCATCATCAACCTGGAAGGTGGCCAGTCGGTCACCGTCACGCGCCAGAGCACGCAGCCGGCGTAACCCTCGCTGAAACATCTTGGCCCGCCGAGCGCGGGCTGTTCTCATTTCGGAGTTCGCCATGCCAGTGAATGGCTTTAACGTCGGCCGCGACGTGTCGGTCGACATCAACACGTCGACCGGCCCATTGAATTTCGGCCTAATCACCAAATTCACCGCCAAGCAGGACATCACCGACAAGAAGGTGAAGGGCCTCGACGGCATCACGCGCCACGTGCGTTTCCCGGACGGCTGGTCAGGAACCTTCGACGTCGAGCGTCAGGGGCCGGAACTCGATAACTTCTTCGCCCAGGCAGAAGACAATTATTACGCCGGTGTGGATGAGCAGGGTGGCACGATCACCGAAACCATCACCGAAGTGTCGGGCGCCGTGTCGCAATTTCGCTTCCTCGGCGTGCTGTTGAAGTACGACGACGCGGGCGACTGGTCGGGTGACGACACGGTTAAGCAGAAGGTCTCATTTGTGGCCTCGCGCCGCGTAAAGGTGTCTTGATATGACGAAGCTCATTGTGAACACGGGGACGCCGAGCGACGAAATTGTGAAGGCGGCGATGGCTGAACACTCCGTGCAGGACGCCACCGGTCGCACGCTACTACTGCGCAAGCCGGGCATTCTGGCGCAGTACCGCCTCATTGAGGCGCTGGGCGACTCGGCCAAGAACGAGGCCTATATGGGCATGGTCATGCCGTTGCTGTTCGTCGGCGCGATCAACGGCGATGCCGTGCCACCCCTGCGCACCAAGTCCGAGGTGGAGGCGCTTATCCAACGCTTGGACGACGCTGGCGTCGAGGCGGTCATGCTCGGGGTTCAGGCCCACTTCGCTCGCCAAGATCCGGAGGCGGACCGGGACGCGCTAAAAAAATAGTCAGGGCCACGCCGATCCGCGAGGCGCTTTGGCTCGTGAAGAATGGCGTGCCCTTTGATGTTGCATTCAGCGTCAACGACGCCACGCGTGCGGGCTGGGCCATCATCTTCAGCGAGATGGAAGGGCACGTATTCAACTTCCGGACGATGGAGTTCGAAAAGGCGGGGGCGAGATGAAGGAATTCGGTGATCTGGCATCGTTTGCAGCACATCTTGGGACGATGGCGGCGGCAACCGACCGTAGTCTGCACCACGGGTTGAAGAAGGTCGCGGTCGTCATCGAGAAGCGGGCGGAAACGAAGTTCGGGCATTACCAGACGAGCGTCGGGCCGTTCTCGGCGTGGGCGCCGCTTGCTGAGGCGACGAAAGCGGACCGAGTCGCCAGCGGGTTCACGCCGGACGACCCACTGCTTCGTACTGGCAGCCTGCGAGACTCGATCGGGCACCAGGTTTCCCATCTGGAAGCGATCATTGGTTCACCCGATGACCGGATGGTTTGGCAGGAACTGGGGACTGACAAGATTCCGCCCCGCCCCGTGCTCGGGCCTGCGGCGGTCGAATCGAAGAAGGAAATCGAAAGAATCGTCGCGGGGGCTGCGGTCAGCGGCCTGCTGGGCGGCGATGTAATGGCGGGTGCGTTGGCGAAGACCTACGAGGGCTGACTGCCGAAGCTCGCGAGCACGAAGAACCCCACGATCAGCACTACGGGTGCCCACAGCCACCACATCAGGATCACGAAGACGAGCCACTTCAGCAGCGGCCCGGCCCACGAGCCTGATACCCGCTCGACCTTTGTTCGGCGGATCCTCGGGTACTGGACGAAGCTGAATCGTTCGGCCGCCCATTCATGCATCCGATAGAGAAACTTTCCCATGTTTGAAGCCTATTCGATTGGCATCCGCGTGCGGCTGGTCAACCTGGCAACGCAGGGGCTGGCGTTGCTCGGCAAGGACATCCTCAAGACGCATGGTCAAGCGGTCCAACTCGAGAAGCAACTCAACGCCCTGAAGCTTGCAGGCGCGGGCTTTGCGGCGCTGAAGATCGGCGACGGCATGCTGGGCTCGCTTGGAAAAACTCTTGAGGTGTCCAAGGAGTATACGCGACAGCTTTCGCTTATGGGAGCGTCAGGGATGTCGCAAAAGGACATCGCCGAAGCGACCGGCGCCGCGTGGAAGACCTCGAAGGACGTCCTCACAAGCAGCGCAGCGGAAAACCTTGCAGCCATTCGCGAGCTGCGCTCGGTCTTTGGCACCGAACACATGCCCGAGGCCTACGGCATCCTGCCGACGGTGCAGCGCACGCGCGCGGTCATGGAAGCGCTGAGCGGCAAGCCACAAGAGCACGTGGCATTCGATATGGTGAAGGCCATCGAGCTGCGCAACACCGGCGCGATGAGCATGGAAACCATGCAGCGCAACGCCGACATGATGGCTCGGACGATGATGGCGTTCGGTGGCACGTTGAACGTGCACGACTATCACATGGCCCTCAAGACGGCGAAGACATCCGGCATGCGGCTGGACGACGATTTTGTCTACAAGTACCTGCCGACCCTGATGCAAGAGGTGAAGACGGGGAGTGGTGGTGCGCAGTCAGCCGGCACCATCCTTGAGACCATGCGGCGGGCGGTTGCCGGCGGCCGCATCCCGGAAAAGATGATCGGCAACTGGCTGGACGCAGGCCTGATCAACGCGAACGGGGTCGGGCGGGGTGGTTCGGGAAATCGTCACATCAAGCCCGGCGCTGTGATGGGGACAGAATTGTTCCTGTCGAACCCGTTCGAGTGGGCAAACACAATTGCCCGCCCGGCAATCGAAAAATTGATGAAAACGCGGAATGTCGGCTTCGACACCGCGACTGCCATGCTCTTCGGCGATCGCAACGCCGAATTCGGAGTTTCGACTCTCATTAAGAAGGCTGCCCAGTTTGAGCGCGACCGGAAGCTTGTCGAGTCCGAAGGCAACAGCATCGACACGTATCAGAAGCTGCTGAAGACGAATCCGCAGCTCGCATCGGACGCGATGCACAAGCAGTGGGAAAACGTGCAGGCACGCCTTGGCTATGAGGTACTTCCGCGCCTGATTCCGTACATGATCAAGTTCGCCGACTCACTCGACGGCATCTCGCAATGGATGCAGCGCAACGGCGGCGCGACCAAGGCCATCGCTTTCGGCTTCGTCGGCTTGGCGGTTGGCCTCTCGGTGCTCGGGCGAGTACTCATGACGGCCGGCATCATCAAGTTTCTCGGACTCGGCCCGGTGATTGGCCGGTTCTTCGGCGTGATCGGCACCGGCCTTCTCTGGCTGGGCAGGGCGGTGCTCTTCATTGGGCGCGCGCTGTTACTTAACCCCGTCGGGCTGGTGATCACGGCGATTGCGGCGGCGGCGTACCTGCTCTGGCGAAATTGGGATGAGGTGGGGCCAAAGCTGACGGCCGCGTGGGAAACCGTAAAAGCGGCTCTCGGTGCGGTGGCCGATTGGATCGTCTCCAAATGGAAATGGGTGAAATCGCTGCTGCCGTTCGGAGACGACGACAAGGAAACGACTTCGCCGGCATCGCCAGGTGTACCCAGTGCGCCGACGGCAGTGCCGGCTCGGTACGAGAGCCGTTACGTCGCGACGCGAGATCAGGGGGAGCGCCCGTTGCAAGCGAAGCTGTTCCTGACCGAGAGCGGTCGCCGAGAGATCGCGTCTAGCACATCGGCCATCCAAGCTCGGGAGGTATCTCGTCCGCTCGGATCCGGCATGTATGACGTTGGCCTCGGCCTTCCGCCTGTTGGCATGAACTACGCAAAATGACCCCTGACACCGTTCTCACGCTCGGCGACTTCTCGTTCACGCGCACCGAAGTTCCCGAGCAGATTCCGTTTGGCGGGCAGCAGGCGCTTGTCGTGCACAAAATGGTTGGCGGCGTGCGTCATGTGCAGGCGATGGGGGACGACCCTATGCCGCTGGCGTGGTCGGGACTGCTTTTCGGCTCGACAGCACTTGAGCGCGCGCTGTACCTGAAGACGCTGAAGGAGTCAGGGCAGGAACTTGAGCTGATCTGGTCCGAGCTGTACTACCTCATCGTCATTCGCGAGTTCGTCGCGGACTTCGAGCGCCAGTATCAACTGCCGTACCGCATCAGTTGCGAGGTCGTCGAGGATCTGACGCGCGCGGTACGCGACGTGCCTGACGCAGGCATCGACGACCTGGTGAACGATGACATGCTGACGATCAACGGACTTAGTGACCTGATCGGTGACGGGCCACTCTCGTCTCTCGTCGGCGGTTTGAATTCGGCGATCAGCGCCGTTTCGAGCACTGCGAAGGCAGCTCAGAGCACGATCAACGGCGTGTTGCAGCCGCTCAACGCGGTGCGCTCGCGGGTACAGACGCTGATCGCCTCGGCGAACAACACGCTGCTGAATGTCACCACGCTGGGGGGCATCCTGCCGAATAACCCAGTGTCGCAGAACATCATGCGTATGACGCGCCAAGTGACCGCCGCCACTCAGTTGCCGGTGCTTGTGCAGCTCAATACGGTGGCGGGGCGGCTCGGAAAGAATCTCGGCACCGTCAACGCCGGGACGAAAAGCGTGGCGCTCGGCGGCGGCAATCTCTACCGGGTGGCGGCCAACGAGTATGGCGATGCGATGGGGTGGACGACAATCGCGGCGGCGAACGGCATCACAGACCCGACGCTCATGGGCGTGAACTCGGTAAAGATCCCGCCGTATAACGTTCCTACGGGGGGCGTATTCAATGCGTAGCCTCAACCCGGTGCCATTGGGACCGATGGCGACGTGGCCGCGCGGTGCTGTGAAGCTGAATGACACGCTGATTTCAGGCTGGGTGAGTTGGGAAGCCGAATCGAACAGCTTCTACTCGGCGGACACGTTCCGTGTGACGTTCGTAGCCGACAAGTTGCCGCCCGACCGCGACAAGCGTTGGTTTTCCGAGCAGGAAGACATGTTCGTCGAGTTGTTCGGCGGATATGTGGAAGATCCTGAGCGATGCAGCCTCACGGATCTGACCAGTGAACTGTACGGTCGCGTTGACGATATCGATTTCGACATAGTTGCTGGCACATTCGAACTGGTGGGGCGCGACCTGACGTCCGCCTTCATCGACGCAAAAACGACCGAGAAGTGGCCGAATCTGACCGCATCGGCAATCGCCACCCAGTTGGCCGAGCGCCATGGCCTGACGCCGGTGGTTACGCCCACCACGGCCAAGGTCGGGAAGTACTACGAGATCGACCACGTCAACATGTCGGACCAGCGCAGCGAGTGGGACGTCCTAACCTACCTCGCGCATCTCGAGGGATTCGTCGTGTACGTGTCCGGTCGCGAGCTGCACTTCGAACCCAAGACGGACCCGAACGCGACGCCTTACGTCATCCAGTGGGTGCCACCCGACGAGTCGAGGGGGTATCCGACATCCAACGTGATCGACATGAAGTTCACGCGTTCGCTGACCGTCTCGCGCGGCATTCAGGTCGTTGTGCGCACGTGGAATGCCAAACAGAAAAAAGGGCTCACGGTGTCGTACCCCAATAAGGCGAAGACAACGCAGGCGGGCAAAGCGAAGCCGTTTGGCGGCGCGCAAATCTACAGCTACACCATCCCCGGCCTCACGCAGGAACAAGCGCTGCAGCGGGCTCAGACGATCTACGCCGAACTCGTCGCGCACGAGATGAAGCTAACGGTGCCCCGTATGCCGGCCGATTCAGCCCTCGACATCAAGGTGATAGTCGAGGTGGCTGGGACCGGGACCGCGTGGGATCAGCGCTACATCCCCGACAGCATCGTGCGCCGCATGAGCATGTCCGACGGCTATGCCATGTCACTGAACGCGAAGAACCATGCACCCGACTCGACGGTGACGCTATGAATCCGCACGCGCTTGCGAATGCCATGCGTGGCCTGGCTCAGTTGAACGCGGGGACGCGGTCTGAGTCGCGCGACGGAACGATCAGCAGTTATGACCCCAACGCGCACGCGGTAAAGGTGCTGTTGCAGCCGGAAGAGACGGAAACCGGCTGGATCCAGCTTGCGGCGGCGGCCGTTGGCGCCGGGTGGGGTGTTGTCTTCGCCCCTTCCATCGGCGACGCCGTCCAGGTGGATTTCATCCTCGGGAACGCCGAGACGCCGAAGATCGTTGCGCGATTCTTCAATGACGTCGACAACGCGATTGGCGTGCCGGCCGGCGAGTACTGGATGGTGCACCGGAGCGGAAGTTTCATAAAGCTGGTGTCGAACGGCGATATCGATGTGAACTCGGTCGGAAACTTGAACGCCACGGTGACGGGTAAGACCACGGTACGTGGGACGGGTGACATTTCCCTTGTCAGTGACACGAAGGTCTCTGTCAACGCGCCAATGGTCAGTATCAACGGTGCATAGCCATGCGAATCTGCGCAACCACGCCGATCCCTGATTTCAATGGGCTGTACGAGGCGGCCCGCGCATCGATGACCTTCCCGCCGCAAGGGATCACGGTACCCGCGCTGCCCAGTTTGCGGAACCCGATCTACCCGGGGCTCTCGCGAACCAACGACGAGATCGTGCAACTGGTGCAGGAATTGCAGTCATACCAGATGCTCACGACCTTCAGCAGCTTCTTGAATCCGTTGACTTCGTTTCTGGGGCTGTCACCGGCGTCGATATTGCCGAAGATCCCCGGTACCGCGCTGAACCTTATCGATCTGCTGGCGATGTCACCGGGGGCGATCTATGACGGCGTCGCGGCTGCGCTGGCCGAGTACGGAAGTGGCATCTTCCCCTTCGTGAAGACACCGATCTTTCAGGGACTGTCGATTCCGTCGATCGAGATCGTCACCACGGTGAAGATGGCCATCAAAGGCTACATGAACACGTTGTTGGGCACGGTGTCCGGCCTGATCGATCAGGTGACCGGAAAGCTGAAGCTTCCGGGCATGCCTGCGCTTCCCACGCTGCCGTCGTTCGAGGCCATCTCAGCGCAGATCATGGGCGCGTTTCCGGGGTTCCCTGACCTTTCTGCGCTGATCAGGTCGGGAAGTGTGTCGCTGAATGCGCTTCTGGCATCAGTGGGCGCTCTCGTCCCGGCCTTCCCGGCGTTGCCCGCGCTACCCGAGCCGCTCATCCCCAACCTGAGCAGCTTCGAACACGAGTTCAACGAGGGGCTCAACGTCCTCTACTCGTCGCTCGTTGCCTACCCGATGACGCTGATCATGAATTTCGTGACCAGCACGCTTTCGATGCTGGGATTCAGCTTTCCGGCGATGTGCATCACATTCTGAGGGACCCATGCCGGACTTGAACCATATCTGGGGCTCGGACCTGGCGGTCTCGGCTTCCGGTGACTTGCTGATGGTGGGGGGCGCCGATCAAACACAGCAACGTATCCTGCGGCGCCTGATGACCAACCCGCGCGGGCCTGCGGTGGGCGGCGTGCCGCCTGAGCCGGGCGACTACATCTTCCATCTGGACTACGGTGCCGGCCTGCCGCGAGAGGTCGGGCGCACCATCGATATCGGCCGGATCCGCGCCAAGATCAGGGGGCAGATCCTGCGTGAGGCGACGGTGGCCCGTCAGCCGGCCCCTGTCATCACCGTCCAGGCCATCCCGCAGGGTGTCAGCGTATCGATCCGCTATACCGACAATCAGACCGGCCAGCCAGCCACACTCAGCTTCAACGTGAATCAATGACCATTTCCACGAAAGACTTCGTGACGCTGGTGCGCGAGCAGGTGACCGCGATTCAGGGGGGCGCGACCGCGCTCGTTGATCTGACGATCGGCTCGACGCTGCGTGCCGTTGTCGAAGCGACGGCCTCGGTGGCACTTTGGCTGCAATCGCTCATCTTGCAGTTGCTCGTCATCACCCGGGCCTCAACTTCGAGTGGGCCAGACCTCGACTCGTGGATGGCCGATTTTGGTCTGACGAGAATCCCGGCGGTCGCCGCGAGCGGCCTCGTGACGTTCTCACGTTTCACGCCGACCCAGGGCACTACCGTCGCAGTTGGGGCGCTCGCGCAAACGCGCGACGGCACGCAGACGTTCGCTGTGACGCTGGATGCGACGAACAGTGCCTACGATCCGACGCAGAACGCATACGTCCTGGCACCGGGTACCTCGTCGGTCACGGTGCCTGTGCTCGCGCAGACACCGGGAACAGGCGGCAACATAGTCGCGGGAGCGGTGAATACCATCGTGCAGGCAATGCCGGGCATCGACACGGTTAGCAACTCGGTTGCTTTCATCAACGGTGCGGACGCGGAAACCGACCCTGCTTTGCGTACGCGCTTCATCGCCTACATCAACAGTCTGTCGAAGGCGACGAAGGCGGCCGTGCTGTATGCGGTGCTGTCCTTGCAGCAGAACGTGAGCGCGTCGATCACCGAGAACTACCAGCGAAGCGGTCTGTGGCAGCCGGGCTTCTTCTACGTGATCGTCGACGACGGCACTGGAAACCCGTCTGACACGCTGGTTGCTTCCGCGGCGAATGCGATCGAGAGTGTTCGACCGCTGAGCGTGACATACGGGGTGTTCAAGCCCAATACGCTGACCGCCAATGTGGCAATGATCGTCGCTACTGCCGTTGGGTACGATCACGCGGCCACCGCCGCGCTTGTGACCACGGCGATCCAAAACTACATCAACGGATTGGGGCTTGGCGTGTCGCTGAGCTACACGCGTTTAGCGCAAACCGCGTACGCAGCGTCTGATGGCGTGACGAACGTCACCGGGGTGACACTGAACGGTGGAACGTCCGACTTGGTCGCGAGCCCGCAGCAGACGATCAAGTCGGGCACGGTGCAGGTGACCTGATGACTGGTGATCAACAAGATATGTTTCAGCGCCTTCGCGCGCTGCTGCCGACGACCTGGTTTCCCGGTGTTGCGCTCATTCTCGATGCGCTGCTGAACGGCGTCGCGTACGCGATGAGCTTCGCGCATTCGCTTTGGGCCTACGCCAAGTTGCAGACGCGCATCGTGACAGCGACCGACGGCTGGCTCGACATGATCGCGTGGGACTTCTTCGGGACGTCGCTGCTTCGCGCGCCGGGACAATCTGACGATTCGTTCCGCATCCGGATTGTCATCAACCTGTTGCGAGGGAAGGGCACTCGGCCGGCGATGGTGCAGGTGCTCAAGGATGTCACCGGGCAGGTGCCGGTCATCTTCGAGCCAAACCGGCCGATGGATATCGGCGCGCTTAATTCGCCCACATCGGCAGGCTATTGCGGCGTCGCGCGCATGGGCTCGATGGCAGTTCCCTACACGGCCATGATCACGGCGTTTCGACCGGTGGCCGCCGGTGGCAGTGCTGGTGCCGCGTACTGCAGGGCGCCGAGCCGCTCGGCATTGAATACGCCGCTCGCTTCCTCGTACACGAACTCGTCTAGCTATACGCGCGCTTCGGCAACCGATGCCGACATTTACGCCGCCGTCGATGCGGTAAAGCCCGTTGGGACTGTCATGTGGGTCGCAATCCGCTAAGACCGACACACCTTCATTTACCAGGGCCGCCATGTGCGGCCCTTCTTCATTTCGGGGGCCATCCTTGAATCGTCTCATCACCCAAATCGGCCAGTCCATCTACGAGTGGTTTTTCACCAAACCCGCGCAGGACAACATGGTGGCGTTGGGTAAGCTCTCCGCAGCCGTACTGGGCACTGCACCGATCGCGAACGGGCTCGCGTGCACGCCAACGTCGCCAGCCACGCTGCAGGTGACAATCGGTGCGGGCGAATTGTATGCGCTGGCACCGCTTGAGGCGTCGGTTTATGGCACGTTGCCGGCCGACACCACGCACCTGGTGGTCAAACAGGGGATTTCGCTTGATCCGGTGTTGGTGTCATGTGCGCCACCACCGACGGGGGGGCAGGCGATTAACTACCTGGTTCAGGTCCAGTATCAGGATCTGGATGTGAGTCTCGACCCGACGACCGGCAACCCCACGCCGGTCGTGCTGCAGTTCTACAACTCGTCGAACCCCTCGCAGCCATGGCAAGGCCCTAACAACAGTGGGCAGACGAGCAACACGATTCGGAAGGGAATTGTGGCGGTTCAGACGAAGGCGGGTATCGCTGCGCCGACTGGATCGCAGGTGACGCCGGCGCCGGATGGCGGGTGGACAGGGTTGTGGGTTGTCACTGTCGCGAACGGCCAGACGACGATCACGGCGGGAAACATCACGCAGTACAGTGGTGCGCCAATCTTGTCCGAGACGCTCACTCAGAAGATCAGCCAAGCTACGGGGGACGCGCGCTACGCGGCGCTTGCAGGATCCACCGCGCAATTGTTTTCCGTGGCCCCAGCTACCCAGCCGCAGCACGCGGCGCAACTTGGGCAGATCGCGGCAGTGCAGGGCGTTTTTAAGAATCTGAAGGTCGCAGCGCTCGGCGTCAACAACAGTTCGGCTGTGGTGACGGTAGATGAGCTTGTGCTCGAAAATGGCAGCAATCTTTATGCGTCGGTGCGTGGCGTGAACGTCACGATCAACGCTGCTGGCGCGGTGGGGCAACCTAACAGTCTGAGCACGGGAGCGCTCGCGGCGAGCACCTGGTACTACGTCTGGGTTTGGTACAACGGGACGACCGTTTGCGGCACGTTGGACCCGAGCGCCACGGCGCCGACGGCGCCTTCGGGCTACACGGCGGCCTATCGCGCCCGTGTCGGAGCTGTTCGCACCGATTCCAGTGGAAATAAGTACTTGCTGCAGACGCTGCAGTACGGACGAAAAGCGCAGTACGTCGTCAACGCTACCGCCGGTTCGAACGTGGTGAATTTGCCCGCACTCGCGAGTGCAGTCGTGGGAAATCCGGATGCCCCCACCTATTCAGCCATCGCCACTGGGGCTTTCGTGCCATCTACCGCAAGTGAAATCGATTTGGTGATGAAAGCCGGATCGGCTAGCGGTCATTCGATTTGCGCGCCTAATAGCTCTTACTCAAACGCGACTTCGACAATTGGGACGCCTCCGATGGTGATTTGTATTTCTGCGTATGGCCCCGCGCCGATTGTTACGCGGGCTTTGATTACGTTGGAAAGTACGAATATCTATTACGCGAGCAATGATTCGTCGTATGGGGTTCTTCTGTGCTGTGGATGGGTCGACAATATTTAAAGGGAAACAACAATGGGCTACGCGATTAACCAATCGAATGGGTTCCGTGCCGTCGACGCTGCCTCCGACTGCAATTCTGGCGAAACCTATTATGCCGAACTGCCAAGTCCTTGGCCTCCGGCGCCGACACTTAGCGAAGCGCGGAAGTCGCAAAGCGCAGTGATCGATTCGGCCTACGCGGCGGCGGCACAGATGGACGTCTCTTACACGACCACCGCTGGCGCGACCAAAACGTATCAGGCCGACTGCAGCGGATCGACCGGCTTGGACAGCCAGAGCGTGCTGCTGAAGGCCGTCACCGGTTATGGGGTTGTCGGCGCGGTCCCGAGCGGCTTCACATGGAAGTCTGCAGACAACACGCTGGTCTCGTTCACGCTCGACGACCTGAAAGGGCTGTACGCCGCAATGCTCGCTCAAGGAAGCGCGGCGTTCACGAAGCGCGCCGCGCTGAAGGAAGAAATCGCGGCCGCCACGACGATCGAAGCCGTTCAGGCCATCACCTGGGGCTGATGCCCCAACTCTGAGATTCCAAGATGCCACGAATCGATGCTGCCACAGCCGGCGGCAGGAACGCGCTCGCCTTTCTGGACATGCTTCCGGTGAGCGAGCTGGGTCGGCTGGCGATGGCTAACTCCGATGACGGCTACAACGTCATTGTCGGGGGCAGCCAGGCCAAACCGACGCTATTCACCAACTACCAGGATCATCCGCGCACCAAGGTGACGCTTCTCGACAAGAACGGGAGGCCCAAGATCGACCCGAGGACGGGAAAGCCGCTGCTGTCGACTGCGGCGGGGCGGTACCAGATCCTGTCATGGATCTACGACGGGTATCGCCTGCAATTGCGCCTTCCCGACTTCTCGCCGCGAAGCCAGGACTTGATTGCGCTTCGTCTCATCCGCGAGTGCGGTGCGATGCCGGACATCGCTGCCGGGCGCATCTCGGCCGCGATCACGAAGTGCGCAAGCCGATGGGCGAGCCTGCC
>NZ_KB944440.1:0-23316 GCF_000389825.1 Pandoraea sp. SD6-2
GTGCACGCGGCTGCGTAGTGCTATTCGCGCCATGTCAACCCGTTCCCGACGATGTCTGTATGCGTAAAAGCACGACCGGGGTATGTCGAACAACTCACACAACATTGCTACCGATACGCCGTCGCCGAACTGGTCGATTATTTCGTACGTTCTATCCCTTCCGACATCAGCAGCGCAGTAGCTTTTTTTAAAATGGTCTTCTCCCTCTCGAGGCGTTCAACCCGCGCTTCCAGCTCCTGGATGCGCTGCTGCTCTGGCGTCATTGCAGGACTCTGAGGCGTGATGCCGTGGCGTTCCTGATGCAATTGTTGAACCCAGCGACGCAGAACCGATTCCGCAACGCCGACCGACCGGCTGGCATCGACGTGGCTATAGCTCTGGTCGAGGACCAGCGACGCAGCACTGCGCTTGAACTCAGGGGAAAACGTACGACGTTGCTTGCTCATCAGACACCTCTTCATGGCGAGTATTCTCGCCTAAATTGGTGTCCGGGGAAATTAGACCACTACACTCGCGGTGTGGGAAGCCGGTGCTCGCTTCGGTATCCCCTCCGGCAACGGTCTCGACACCAGCCCCAACGCTAACCTCACGGGACACGGCGCTTCGACCGCTCCGTACCCTCCGACTCCGTACCCCCCGGGCAGCTAGGCGCTGCCTACCTCTGATTCATCGCCCGAACTTGCACGTGACACGTCATCGCCCCCCCAACGACGGATCGGGGCCCCTTTCCGCCTCTCAGACATAAACCCAACTCGCTGCAGAAAGGGGCCCCAATCCGTCTCTCCCGATTCCCTCCGTTTCTTGTCCTTTCTCTCTCGCTTTTTCATAAGCTAATGACTAAGGTTTCTTTGCCCTCCATCCACCATGTCTGTAAATTCCTATCGTGCTGATAATTTGATAGGAATTTGCTGTGAACGGTTTCAAGGAAGTCAACTGGAAAGGCGTCGCCAAACGCGCCGCATTGGGCCTCACCGTCTGGCTCGCCGCCCAAGCCGCCGTCTCCACGGCTATCGCTGCAACCACCAAAGCTGACGCCCCGGTTGTCGCACTGCCTTCCGTGAACGGTGACCTCACCGGTACCCTCAAGAAGATCCACGACACAGGCCTTATTACCCTCGGCTACCGCGAAGCCGCCATTCCGTTCGCCTATGTCAACGATAAGGGCAAGCCCGTCGGCTATACGATGGATCTCTGCTACGCCGTTGTCGATGCAGTGAAGACGGCCCTCAATATGCCCAATCTTCGCGTGCGTGAAATGTCCGTCACCCCCCAGAACCGCATTCCCCTCGTGAAGAACGGTACGGTGGACCTGGACTGCGCGCCCAATACGATCACACCGGAACGCGCCGAACAGGTCGGCTTCAGTCATCCTTACTATGTTTCAGAGGTTCGCCTGCTGGTGAACAAGAAGGACAACATCCGGGGACTGGATGACCTCAAGGGCCAAAATCTCGTGGCGTCGGCCGGCTCCACCGGTGAACGCCTAGCCCGTCTTCAAGCCGAGAAGGGCGGCTTCCGCGTGATCCCCGCCCGCGATCACGGCGAATCGATGATGACCCTCGAAACCGGTCGCGCCAAAGCCTTCGCGCTCGACGACGTGCTGCTTGCCGGCCTGCGGGCAACCGCGCGCGAACCGGGCGACTTTGCCATTGTTGGAGCGCCCCTGGAAACGGAACTCAACGCCCTGATGCTGCGTCGCGATGATTCGCAATTCAAACGTTTTGTCGACACGACGCTCGCACATGTGTTCAGTTCCGGCGAGATTCGCCGCATTCAGCGCAAGTGGTTCCAACAACCCATCCCCCCGCGTAACGTCAACCTGAACCTCGAACCGAGCAAGGAAGTGATCGAGGTCTGGCATAAGGGGTCCCAAGTGACCGAGTGACGCGCCCCTGAGGCGCGGGCGGCATGAGATGTCCGCCGCGTCCGCCCCCACTGGCGGCCCCAAGCCCGCCTATATTGATATGGGCGGGCTTTTTTTGTTTACACGTTGTTTACACGCCCTTTACCCCTTTTGTCCCCGTCTTTACGCGTCGATCCGTATCTTTCACTGCACGGCTGGCATGCGCATGCGAGGGCGCGTCGCGTCCGTGGCACGCCGGCCGCCACACGATAGGGAGTTGTCATGGACTGGTTATATCTCGGCGTCATCGCGGTGTTCGCTGCCACGACCGTCGGCTTTGTCGCGTTCTGCGCGTCGGTAGGGGGGCAGCAATGACAGCCATGTACTGGCTGAGCGGCGGACTCACGCTCGCGCTGCTCGTTTATCTCGTCTACGCGCTGTTCAAGCCGGAGGACTTAGCATGACACTCAACGCCTGGATCCAGCTCGGCATCTTCCTCGTCGTGCTGCTGGTGCTGGCGCGCCCGCTCGGTCGTTTCATGGCCGACGTACTCGCCGGCGAATCTCGCGTGAACCGCTGGTTCGCGCCGCTGGAACGCGGGCTGTACCGCCTTTGCGGTATCGATCCCGAAAAGGAAATGCACTGGCGCGCCTACGCGCTTGCACTGATCGGCTTCAATGCCCTCGGCGCGTTAGCGGTCTACGCGCTGCAACGCTGGCAAGTCTGGCTGCCGCTCAACCCCCAAGGGTTCGGGGCCGTCTCGCCCGATTCGTCGATGAACACGGCCGTGAGCTTCGTGGCAAACACGAACTGGCAAGGCTACTCCGGCGAATCGACCATGAGTTATCTGACGCAGATGCTCGGTCTGGCCGTCCAGAACTTCATGTCGGCCGCCACGGGTATCGCCGTGGTCATCGCACTCATTCGTGGCTTCGCTCGCCACACAGCACAGACGATCGGCAATTTCTGGGTCGATATGACTCGCATCACGCTCTACATTCTGGTGCCGCTGTCGGTGGTTATCGCCGCCGCTTTCATGAGCCAGGGCGTGATCCAGAATTTCGACGCCTATAAGGACGTGGCCACGCTGCAGGCCACGCACTACGACAACCCGGTGCTCGGCCCGGACGGTCAGCCGAAGGTCGACGCTGCAGGCAAGCCGGTGACAACGCCCGCCGTGACGCAGACGCAAACGCTGCCGATGGGGCCGGTCGCCTCGCAGGAAGCGATCAAGATGCTCGGCACGAACGGTGGCGGCTTCTTCAACGCGAACTCGGCTCACCCGTATGAGAACCCGACGCCACTCTCGAATTTCCTGCAGATCCTCGCGATCTTCCTGATCCCGGCGGCGCTGTGCACTACGTTTGGACGCATGGTCGGCGATCGTCGTCAGGGCCTCGCGATTCTCGCCGCCATGACGATTGCTTTCTCGATTGCAGCGGTCGCTACGGTGTCTGCCGAGCAAGCCGGCAATCCGGTTTTGACAACGCTCGGCGCCGACCAGCAAGTGAGCGCCACGCAGGCCGGCGGCAATATGGAAGGCAAGGAGACACGCTTCGGTATCGTCGCGTCGGGCATTTTTGCGACGGTAACGACGGCCGCGTCGTGCGGTGCCGTCAACGCCATGCACGACTCGCTCACGCCGCTGGGCGGCATGGTGCCGATGTTGCTGATGCAGTTGGGTGAAGTGGTGTTCGGTGGGGTCGGCTCGGGTCTGTACGGCATGCTCGTCTTCGCGATGCTCGCGGTGTTCGTGGCCGGGTTGATGATCGGTCGCACGCCGGAATACCTCGGCAAGAAGATCGAGGCGTTCGAGATGAAGATGGTCGCCGTCGCCGTGCTCATGACGCCGTTGCTCGTGCTGTGTGGTACCGCGCTAGCGGTGCTCGTCGCGGCGGGGCAGGCAGGTGTTGCAAACCCCGGCACACACGGCTTCTCGGAAATCCTCTATGCCTATAGCTCGGCAGCGAACAACAACGGCAGCGCATTTGCCGGTCTGTCGGCCAACACGCCGTTCTACAACAGCACGCTGGCGATCGCGATGTGGTTCGGCCGCTTCTGGGTGATCGTGCCGGTGCTGGCGATAGCCGGTGCACTCGCACGCAAGAAGCGCATTGCCGCCACGTCGGGCACGTTGCCCACGCATGGCCCGCTGTTTGTCGTGCTGCTGCTCGGCACGGTGCTGCTGGTGGGCGCGCTCACCTACATCCCGGCACTTGCACTCGGTCCCGTCGCCGAACATCTGGCGATGATCGGTGCGCATTGAATAATGAAGTGAGGCATTCGAGGCACTCATGAATCAAACCTCAGGAAATACTGTCACCCGGCCGGCAGGCGAAGGGCACGCATCGGCCACCAAGTCGATGTTCGACCCCGCCATCGTGAAGCCGGCCATCGTCGACTCGTTCCGCAAGCTGCACCCGATCACCCAGGCCAAGAATCCGGTGATGTTCGTGGTGTATGTCGGCAGCCTGCTCACGACCGTGCTCTTCGGCATGGCCGTCGCAGGTCACGCCGAGGCGAGCGCGCCGTTCATCCTCGCGATCACGCTCTGGCTGTGGTTCACGGTGCTGTTCGCGAACTTCGCAGAAGCACTGGCGGAAGGCCGCAGCAAAGCGCAGGCCGCATCGCTGCGTCAGGCAAAGAAGAACGTGCCGGCCAAGCAACTGCGCGCCGCCCGTCGTGACGCGGAATGTCTGGTGATCGATAGCGCCAGCCTGCGTCGCGGTGACTTCGTACTGGTCGAAGCCGGCGACGTGATTCCGGCCGACGGCGATGTGGTGGAGGGCGTGGCATCGGTCGACGAATCGGCCATCACGGGGGAGTCTGCCCCGGTGATCCGCGAGTCGGGCGGTGATTTCTCTGCCGTGACCGGTGGCACGCGGGTGCTCTCGGACTGGATCGTCATGAAGGTGACGGTCAATCCGGGGGAAGCGTTCCTCGATCGTATGATCGCGATGGTCGAAGGCGCGAAGCGTCAGAAGACGCCGAACGAAATCGCCCTCACGATCCTGCTCGTCGCGCTCACGCTGGTGCTGCTGCTCGCCACCGCTACGCTGCTGCCGTATTCGATCTACAGCGTGTTCGTCATGCAGGCGGGGCGTCCGGTCACGATTACGGTGCTCGTCGCGCTGCTGGTGTGTCTGATTCCGACGACCATCGGCGGGCTGCTCTCTGCCATCGGTGTGGCAGGGATGAGCCGGATGATGCAGGCGAATGTGATCGCCACGTCGGGCCGCGCCGTGGAAGCGGCAGGCGACGTCGACGTGCTGCTGCTCGACAAGACCGGCACGATCACGCTGGGCAACCGTCAGGCGTCGCAGTTCGTGCCCGCACCGGGTGTGGATGAGCGCGCGCTGGCCGATGCCGCGCAACTCGCGTCGCTGGCCGACGAAACGCCGGAAGGCCGCAGCATCGCGGTGCTCGCCAAGCAACGCTTCAATTTGCGCGAGCGCGAAATGAGCGGCCTGCACGCTATCTTTATCCCGTTCACCGCGCAAACGCGTATGAGCGGTGTGGATCTGGTCGACAAGCAGATTCGCAAGGGCGCGGCCGACGCGGTCAAGCGTTATGTGGAATCGGCCGGTGGCCTGTGGCCGGTCGCGCTGGCCACTTCGGTGGACGAGATCGCACGCCGCGGCAGCACGCCGCTGGTGGTAGCCGAGCAAGACGCGCAAGGCGCTCGCGCGTTGGGTGTGATCGAGTTGAAGGACGTGGTCAAGGGCGGTATCAAGGAGCGATTCGCCGAGCTGCGCCAGATGGGCATCACGACGCTGATGGTCACGGGCGATAACCGCCTCACGGCTGCCGCCATCGCGGCCGAAGCCGGTGTTGACGATTTCCTCGCCGAAGCGACGCCGGAAGCCAAGCTTGCGACGATCCGCAAGTATCAGGCCGAAGGCAAGCTCGTGGCGATGACCGGCGACGGCACGAACGATGCCCCGGCGCTCGCGCAGGCCGACGTGGCCGTGGCGATGAACTCGGGCACGCAAGCCGCGAAAGAGGCCGGCAATATGGTCGACCTGGATTCGAACCCGACCAAGCTGATCGAGATCGTCGAGATCGGCAAGCAGATGCTGATGACGCGCGGCAGTCTCACCACGTTCTCGATCGCGAACGATGTGGCGAAGTATTTCGCGATCATTCCGGCCGCATTCGCCACCACGTACCCGCAACTCGACGCGCTCAACGTGATGCGTCTGGCGAGCCCGTCGTCGGCGATTCTGTCGGCGGTGATCTTCAACGCGCTGATCATCGTGGTGCTGATTCCGCTGGCGCTCAAGGGCGTGAAGTACCGCCCGCTCGGGGCCGCGACGCTACTGCGCCGTAACCTCGTGATTTACGGTCTGGGCGGGATTCTGGTGCCGTTCGTAGGTATCAAGGCCATCGACATGATCATCGCCGCGATGGGTTGGGCCTGATTACGGGCTTCCGGGCGCGTTTGCCCACAGGGGCCGCGCGTCCGGGCCTCATTGCTGAAACTCTAAGGAATAGACGTCATGAAATCCCTCTTGCGCCCGATGCTGAGCCTGTTCGTCGTGCTCTCGGTCATCACGGGGCTGGTGTATCCGCTGGTCGTGGCCGGCATCGGCCGGGCGGCGTTCTCGCGCGAAGCCACCGGTAGCCTGATCTACAAGGACGGCCGTGCCGTTGGCTCGTCGCTGATCGGCCAGAACTTCGACGAACCGAAGTACTTCTGGGGGCGTCTGTCGGCCACGGCGCCAATGCCCAATAGCGGCGCGGCTTCGGGCGGCTCTAATTTCGGCCCGCTCAATCCCGCCCTCGCCGACGCCGTGAAGGCCCGCATCGCCGCGCTGCGCGACGCCGACCCGAGCGCCACGCTGCCGGTGCCCGCCGATCTGGTGACGGCGTCCGCCAGCGGCCTCGATCCGCAAATCAGCCCGGCGGCCGCAGACTATCAGGTCGCTCGCGTGGCCAAGGCGCGTGGCCTCGCGCCCGATGCCGTGCGCTCGCTCGTGGCACGCTACACCGAAGGCCGCCAATGGGGCATTTTCGGAGAGACACGGGTGAATGTTCTGAAGCTCAACCTCGCGCTGGACGGACTCGCACCCGGTAGCGTCTGAAAAGGGCATCCGCTGACGGGGTGGGCCGGTGAATCGCTGGTCTTGCCCGACGGCCTGCGGTAGATTGGCGGCACGCCCCGGCGCGTGCCGCTTTTTGCATCGCCGGGTGACCGGTGATTTGATTCTTGCCACGCCATATGGCGTGGCTCGCGCCTTCATAGTGGACTGATCCGATGGCTGGCATGGAACGCCCCGATCCCGACGAATTGCTCGACAAGCTGCAACGCGACGAAGCGCGTGGCCAGCGTGGCCGGCTGAAGATTTTCTTCGGTGCGTCTGCGGGGGTCGGCAAGACGTTTGCGATGTTGCAGGCGGCACGCAAGCTCAGCGACGAGGGCACCGACGTCGTCGTCGGTGTGCTGGAGACGCATGGCCGCGAAGAAACGGCGCGCTTGTTGGACGGGCTGGAAACCCTGCCGCAGAAGGCGGTCGAGTACCGTGGCCGTGTACTGCGGGAATTCGATCTCGACGGCATGCTTGCACGCAAACCGGCCGTGGCGCTAGTGGATGAACTGGCCCATGCGAATGTGCCGGGCGAGCGCCACATGAAGCGTTGGCAGGACGTGCAGGAGCTGCTCGATGCCGGCATCGACGTGTACACCACACTCAACGTGCAGCATTTGGAGCGGTTCAACGACGTAGTCGGTCAGATCACCGGCATTCGCGTATGGGAGACGGTGCCCGATCGCATCTTCGATCTTGCCGACGAGGTGAAACTGGTCGATCTGCCGCCAGACGAACTGCTTGAGCGAATGCGTGAGGGCAAGGTGTACATGGCAGCGCAGGCCGAGCGCGCCGTGCGCAATTTTTTCCGCAAGGGCAACCTGATTGCCTTGCGCGAACTGGCGCTGCGCCGCACCGCCGATCGTGTCGACGCGCAGATGCGCGAATACCGCGCCGATCAGTCGATCAGTCAGGTCTGGCAGGCACGTGAGCGGCTGCTCGTCGCCATTGGACCGGGGCCGGAAGGTGTGGCGCTAGTGCGTTCGGCCGCGCGGCTGGCGGCAAGCCTGCGTGCCGACTGGCTGGCCGTACACGTGGAAACCCCAGCGATGCTGCGGCAATCGCCGGCGCGTCGCGAAAGCACGTATGCAACGCTCAAGCTCGCGCAAGAACTCGGCGCGGAAACCCTCACGCTCGACGGCGCGCAAGCCGCTACCACGCTGCTGGCCTATGCGCAGATGCGCAATGTCTCGAAGCTGGTGGTCGGGGCAAGTGGCGCGCGGCGTTGGTGGACCGCGCGCACGCCGCTGCATGAGCAACTGTTGCGGCTCGCGCGTGGCGTCGATGTCGTACTGATCGGGCCAGCCGCTGGCGACTCGGCAGCAGACAAGCGCGTCGTGCGCGGAGACTGGCGCGACTGGTTCGAGACGGCGCCGGAGTTGGAACTGGTCGGCGGTCCGTGGCGCGCTTATGCGTGGGCCGTCGGTATCTGCGGCGGCGTGTCGCTCGTTGCGGCGGAACTCACGTCGTTCCTCGATCTGGCCAATATCGCGATGCTGTATCTGCTCGGCGTGATCGTCGCCGCCATGCGGCTGGGTCGCGGGCCGGGCGTACTCGCTTCGTTTCTGTCTGTGTTGGCGTTCGACTTTTTCTTCGTCCCGCCGAAGATGTCGTTGTCGGTGTCGGATACTCAGTATCTTCTGACGTTCGCCGTCATGCTGACCGTAGCGCTCGTCATCAGCCATCTGACAACAAGCCTGCGCTTTCAGGCGCGGCTGGCCACGTGGCGTGAGCGTCGTACGGGCGCGGTGTATGCCATGGCCCGCGAACTGGCGGCGGCGCTCACGACGCCACAGATCGTGGAGATCGGCTCGCGCCACGTGCGCGAAGTGTTTCAGGCGCGTGTGGCGCTATTGTTGCCGGACAGCCAGGGCAGCGTGCGTCAGCCGGTGGAGAACGCGCGGGCAGAGACCATGCCTGCCCATATCGACACCGACGTTGCACAGTGGGTCTACGATCGTCAGCAGGCGGCTGGGCAGGGCACGAACACGTTGCCGGCATCCGACGCCTACTATCTGCCGCTACGCGCCCCCATGCGCACGCGCGGCGTGCTGGTGGTTGCGCCGGAGCCGGACGGGGGCGGCGCCATCGACACGCCGGAGCAGCAACGTCTGCTCGATACGTTCGCCGCACAAATCGCTCTGGCGCTAGAGCGCGTGCATTACGTCGAGATCGCGCAGGATGCACTGGTGACGATGGAGTCGGAGCGGCTGCGCAATTCCTTGCTCTCAGCGATCTCGCACGACCTGCGCACGCCGCTCACATCCATTGTGGGTTTCGCGAGTATGCTCAGTCGCAATGCACAGACACCCGGCCCGCTGCGCACCGAACTCGTCGATGCCATTCACGAGGAAGCGCAGCGCATGACCGGTCTCGTGACCAATTTGCTCGACATGGCGAAGTTGCAAGCGGGCGGGGTGCAACTCAACCGTCAGTGGCAGATGCTCGAGGAGGTGGTCGGCACATCGCTGCGCGCCAGCCGCCGGGTGCTTGCCGGGCATGTGGTCACGACCCAACTGCCCGCCGACCTGCCGCTACTGCGCTTCGACGCCGTGCTGCTCGAACGACTATTCACCAACTTGCTGGAGAATGCGGCGAAGTACTCGCCCGCAGGTTCCCATATCGAAATTGCTGCGCGCGTGCACGGCGACGACGTTGAAGTGAGTGTGAGCGATGATGGTCCCGGCCTGCCTCCGGGCATGGAGGGCCGTATCTTCGAGAAGTTCATGCGAGGTGAGAAGGAGTCTGCCAAGCCCGGTATCGGACTCGGGCTGGCGATTTGCCGCGCCATTGTCGAGGCGCATGGCGGTAAAATTCATGCCACCAATGTGCCCGATGGTCACGGTGCCCGGTTCGTCTTTACGTTGCCGGTGGAGACGCCGCCGGTGGCCCCGGACGCGCCCGAAGGCGTCGGCGAGGACGAGTCGAATATGACCGAGATGAAAGACGTGAGGCCCACGAGGGACGAAGGCTCGCCGTCGCCCCGCTCTCCGGACCCCAACGCGACACAAGAACATGAGTGAACCCACCATCACCATCGTGGTGATTGAAGACGAACGACAGATTCGACGCTTTCTACGCACCTCCCTGGAGGCCGAAGGCATGGTCGTGCATGAGGCGGAAGCCGGACGGCAGGGCATGGTCGAGGCCGCCACACGCAAGCCCGATCTGCTCATCGTTGATCTGGGCCTGCCGGATATCGACGGCGTAGAGGTCATCCGGGAAGTGCGAAGCTGGACTGACATGCCGATCATCGTGCTGTCCGCCCGCAATGAGGAAGCCGAGAAGGTGGTGGCGCTCGACGTGGGTGCCGACGATTACCTGACCAAGCCGTTCGGGGTGTCGGAACTGCTCGCACGAATTCGCGCGCAATTGCGGCGGCACCATCGTGGCGGCAACTCGGAGACGCTCGATGAGGCGTTTTCGTTCGGCGATATCCATATCGATCTCGCAAGACGCAAGGTCACGCGTGCGGGCGAGCCTGTCCACCTCACGCCGATCGAATACCGGCTGCTGGTCACGCTGGTACGGCATGCGGGGCGCGTACTGACGCATCGGCAATTGCTCAAGGAAGTGTGGGGCCCTTCGCATGTAGAGAGCAACCACTACCTGCGCATCTATATGGGGCACCTGCGCCAGAAGCTGGAGGCCGATCCGGCTCAGCCTCAGCACATCCTGACCGAGACGGGCGTCGGTTACCGGCTTGAGGTCGAGGCGATCGGGTGACCAACTGACCGGCAACCGGATGATGCTCGCCCGCCAGTGCTTGGCGGCACGGTAGCGCGCCACTCAATGCCCCTGTGATAGGTGAGGCCTACGGCGATAAGGCGCTGGCTTTGTTAAAATCGCGGTGTTCCGTCCGGCGTGTCTGGCGATCTCCCTTGCGGTGAGGTGCCGAGCTGCGGTTACGCGACGTCGGCGCTGCGCCATTTCATTCGACATCCGATGGAACCCATTGCCAGGACGGCCTGGCAATCGGCTCGCTTTTCTTCCGGGGACGACCCCGATTTTTTCATCGGAGTCAGTCATGGCCTGGATCCTTCTCGTCTTTGCCGGTTTGCTCGAAGTGGCATGGGCCGTTGGCCTGAAGTACACGCAAGGTTTTTCGCGTCTTGTGCCATCGGTCTTCACGATTGCGGCTATGGTCGGCAGCGTCTGGCTGCTGGCGCTCGCCGTTCGTTCCCTGCCATTGGGTACCGCGTATGCCATTTGGACCGGCATCGGCGCCGTCGGCGCTTTCGTCCTGGGCATCGTGCTCTTCGGGGAGTCGGCGTCTGCGGCCCGCATCGCCAGCGTGACGTTGATTCTGGCGGGGCTCGTCGGGCTGAAGCTGACGGCAGCCTGAGGGCGCGCCCGGGCTGGCTCGGACCGAACCATATCCTCAACTTTCGGCACCGGTGGTGCGTTGCCGTAACGCGCGGCATAATGGCGCCGTAGCGGTCGAATTACCTTTCGGTGGCAGTCCGGCGGCAAGGGAGCGTCTCCGGTCTTTACCGGTCACTTCAGTCCGGATGGCGTGGGGGTAATGCGTCTTGCCGGTTGGCCGCTATCGCGTCGGTGGTCTGAGGCGCGTGATCGTGCGACGCCGTCATGTCGGCGGCAGCGAGGTCACCATGCTTGAATCGATTGCGTTGGGCGCAGGGCTGTCGTGGGGCAGCGGTCTGCGGTTGTACCTGACGGTGTTCTGCGCGGGACTGGCGGCGCGTCTGGGCTGGTTGCATCTGCCGCCGTCGCTGATGGTGCTGACGTCGACGTGGGTGATTGCCACGGCCGGTGTGCTGGCTGTCATCGAGTTCTTCGCCGACAAAATCCCTTTCGTCGATAGTGCCTGGGACGCGGTGCATACCTTCATCCGCATTCCTGCCGGGATCGTGCTGGGGGCGGCGGCGCTGGGACAGATGGACCCGACGGTCACGGTGCTGGCCGGTCTGACGGGCGGTGCGCTGGCGGGAACGGCGCATCTGGCCAAAGCGGGTAGCCGCGCGCTGATCAACACGTCGCCGGAACCTTTCTCCAATGTTGCGGCCTCAGCCGGCGAAGATATCTCCACGGTGGGCGGACTGGCGCTTGCGTTTTTCCTTCCCGCCGTTTTTCTCGTAATGTTGCTGGTCTTCGTCGTGCTGGCGTGGTGGTGGCTGCCCCGCGTCTGGCGCGGGTGGCGCTCGTTGCTGGCGCGGGTCAAAGGATAGAGGAACGATGGGGTTCACTGAGGTTGCCCGCCAGGCATGGCGGATGTTCCTGCGCGACTGGCGCGCGGGCGAGCTGCATCTGCTTCTCGTTGCGTTGTTGCTGGCGGTCGGCGCACTCTCCAGCGTAGGTTTTCTCTCGGATCGGATGCAGGGTGGGCTCGAGCGTGACGCGCGGCAGATGCTTGCCGCCGATCTCGTCGTTCGCAGCGACGCCCCGTTGTCATCCGAATTCACCCGTCAGGCGCAAGCCGACGGGCTGGCGATGGCCGTCGTCGCCAATTTTCCCAGCATGGCCAGTGCCATTGCGCAAAGCGGACAGGTCGGCGCGAGCCGTCTATCGTCGCTCAAGGCCGTCAGTGACGGCTATCCCTTGCGCGGGCGCGTGCGTACCGCACCCGATGCGGGCGGCGACACGCCGGATGCTCCCGCCGCCGGTATTCCCGCGCCGGGCACGGTCTGGGTCGATGCCGCATTGCTCGACGCCCTGCATGTCAAACCCGGCGAGTCCATTCGTGTGGGCAATCGGACATTGCGCATCGCGGCTGTCATTACGCGCGAGATGGATCGTGGCTATGGCTTCGGATCGCTGGCGCCGCGCGTCATGATGCGCTTCGACGAACTGCCGTCGACGGGCCTCGTGCAGTTCGGCAGCCGCATCACTTATCGCCTGTTGTTGGCGGGAACAGACGCTCAGGTTGGCAAGTTCGCGGCGTGGGCGCGTCCCGCGGCCGAACAGGCGCGTGGCGTGCATCTCGAATCGCTGGAAGAAGGGCAGCCGCAGGTGCGTCAGACGCTCGATCGCGCCGAACGATTCCTGTCGCTGGTCGCATTGCTCGCTGCCGTGCTGGCGGCGGTGGCCGTGGGCATCGCCTCGCGTCGTTACAGCGAGCGCCATCTCGACGCTTGTGCCGTGATGCGTTGTCTGGGACTTTCGCGCCGCGCCCTGCGCGGCATGGTGACGATCGAATTCATCGGACTGGGTCTGCTTGGCGGCGTATTGGGCGTCGCGCTTGGCTATGCGGCGCATTGGGCGCTGCTGGCGCAGTTGGGGGACGTGATACCGGCGGGGCTGCCCGCGCCGACGTGGCGTCCGGCGCTTTTCGGCCTGACGAGTGCGATGGTTATGCTGCTGGGATTCGCTTTGCCGCCGTTGCTCCCGCTGTCGGAGGTCGCACCGCTGCATGTGCTGCGTCGCGACGTGGTGGGAGGTGCCCGACGGCAAGGATGGCTGGCGTATGGCGCGAGCGCGCTCGCCTTCGGCGCACTGTTGCTGTTCGCCGCACGAGACCTGCGCCTCGGCGCGATGGTGGCCGGTGGTTTCGTTGCCGGCGCAGTCGTGTTCGGCGTGCTCGCATGGCTTGCCATTCGCGTGCTGGCGGCCTGGGCACGGCGCCCAGGTGCCGCAGGCGGGGCGATGGGCGGTATCGGATGGCGCTATGCGGTGGCGGGCCTGCGCCGTCGTGGCCTCGGCAGTGCCTTGCAGGTGGTGGCGCTCGGGCTTGGCCTGATGGCGCTGCTGCTGCTTGCCGTCACGCGAAACGATCTGGTCGCGGGCTGGCGTCAGTCGAGTCCGCCGGATGCGCCGAACCGCTTCGTCATCGATATCCAGCCTGGACAGGATGCACCGGTGCTCTCGCAACTGCGCGCGGCGGGGCTGCCTGATGTACAACTCTCCCCGATGATTCGCGCGCGTCTGACTGCCATCAACGGCAAACCCGTGACGGGCGAGCGCTACACGGAAGAGCGAGCGCGGCGTCTGGCCGAGCGCGAGTTCAACCTGTCGTACACAACCGGGTTGCCCGACGGAAATCGCGTGACGGCCGGGCAGTGGTACGGCGACGCGACGACGCCGCAGATTTCGATGGAAGAAGGCATCGCGAAGACGCTGGGTCTGAAGCTCGGCGATACGCTTCGCTTCGAAGTCACGGGACAGACCATCGACGCGCCGATCACGAGCCTGCGCAAGCTGGACTGGGGCTCGATGCGCGTGAATTTCTTCGTGGTGATGCCGCCCGCCGCGCTGCGCGATTTCCCGATGACCTGGATCACCTCGTTCCATCTCGAGCCGAAGCAGCAGCGCGTGGCCGACGCGTTGGTGCGCGATTTTCCCAACGTGACGGTGATCGACACAGGCGCGTTGCTCGCACAGATCCAACAGATTCTGTCGCAAGTGATCGATGCGGTGCAGGCACTCTTTCTCTTCACGCTCGCCGCAGGCGTGCTGGTCTTGTACGCCGCGCTTGCCGGCACGCGCGACGAACGGATGCGCGAGAGCGGTATTCTGCGCGCGCTGGGGGCCTCGTCGCGGCAACTGCGCGACGTGCATCTGGCGGAGCTGGTAACGGTTGGCGCGCTGGCCGGACTGCTGGCCGCGCTGGGGGCCGGTGCACTCGGCTGGGCACTGGCGCGTTACGTCTTCGAGTTCGCGCTGAACTTCAATCCGTGGCTGCCGGTGCTGGGCGTTGGTGCCGGCGTGCTATGTGCGCTGGCCGGCGGATGGAGTGGCCTGCGCGCCGTGCTGCGCCAGTCGGCGCTGCGCACGCTGCGCGAAGTCTGACGCACGCGAGGGGCGCGGCATTGTGCCGCGCCCGGGCGGATGACCGACGATGGCAGACGTTGTGGGCCTCGGGCACAATAGCGGTCATGACGACCGAAAACACCCCTCAAACCTCTCAGGCAGACGACACGCAGGATACGCCTGCGCAACCGACGGCCTTTTCCCTGCTCGGCGGCGAGGATCGCGTACGCGAGCTTGTCGACCGTTTCTACGATTTGATGGACCTGGAATCGGAGTTCGCCGGCATTCGCAGCATGCATCCAGAGGCGCTTGGCGGGTCGCGCGATAAGCTCTTCTGGTTCCTGTGCGGGTGGCTGGGCGGCCCTAACCACTACATCGAACGATTCGGGCATCCCATGCTGCGCGCTCGCCATCTGCCGTTCCCGATTGCGACGAGCGAGCGCGACCAATGGCTGCGCTGCATGGCGTGGGCCATGCAGGACATCGGCGTGGAAGCGTCGTTGCAGGAGCGGCTCATGCAGGCGTTTCATGGCACTGCCGATTGGATGCGTAACCGGGCCGGTTAATCGCACTGCCGTGTCAACCGACGGTTAGGTGAAGCCCTATGGGCGTGTGTCGGAAGGGCGGACTCGCCCTTCCTGCGCCGCACACGAGCGTCACGGCGTTGAGGGGGCATGCGTGAGCAGGGCGCTGAAACGCAATGCTCACGCGCGTGGCTTACGGTTGTGGACTCTCCGTTCGTGCCGGGGTCTCCGGCGCATCGTGAAACTCGTCGTCCGAAGCGTCCGAAACGTCCGAAACGTCGATGACGGCATCGAAGAATTCGTCATCGTCGCCAGAAGCCAGGGACGCGGTGTCCACGATATCCGCGTTATTGGATTGGACTGACGGCTGTGCTGCGTTTCCGTTCGGCACTCGCGGAACGACCGTGACGCCATCCAGTATGTAGTCCACGGTCGGTCGGGGCGCCATATGCACGTAGGCCTGATCGTCTTCCAGCACAACAAAGTTCACACCGGCCTCTGCCGCGACGATTCTATCCATTGACGCTCGCCTTTCACGACCGTCAACGATCGTTCCCAACACTCGGTTTTGCACGAAGTCGGCGGCCGTCGCCACACCGTCGGCGATCGCGGTGCTTGCATCTTCATTCGCAGCGTCTTTCAGCCATGTGGGCACGGATATGCCCAACGACTCGAGCAATGGCGCGGCACCGTTGTGCACGGCGCCGAACACCAGCGGACCGTTGGTGGCGGCCATGTTCAGCGCTCCACCGTATTCTTGCAGTGCGTTGCTACCCATCCAATGCCCTATCGTCTGGAAGACATTCGTATCACGAATGTCGGTGCCCGGGATGTCGGGCGAGTTGTTGAATTTCGTGACGGCAAGGATCAGGTTCGCAATCTGTACGGTGGCTGAAATGGCATGAAGCGGAATATCGACATACTCTTTCCAATCGTGGTCCATCGTGGCGACGGCAACACCCAGCGCCGTGGTCTTGGCGATGACGTTGACGACATGGCCGACGAGGGCAGCATTGCGCGCGCCGCGATGCGTTTGCACGGTGCTCTGAAACTCTTCCCAACGCCCCGCCATCAGATCCTTGGGCGCTTCCGGCATGGTGATTTGCACCTGGGCGTTTCTACCCGCGTTCGCGGTGTAGAAGACTTGAGGGACGTGAGTGGGCTGAATGGAGGGCGAGGTATTACCTATCGTCATGAGAATCTCCCGGAGATGAGCTGGCGTTAGATCGTGGCGAGAAAGCGTTCGGCGTCGGCGCCGACGTCGGCATAGGCCGCGTTTTCCCGGGAGGTCTCGAGGGCGTGCAAGGCCAGGTCGCGCGCGAGCGCAGCGTCGCCCAGCTTCGCCAGGCACTGGGCGCAAATCAGCATGGGTTGGGGGGGCGTCGGGCGTGAACATCGACACCGTGCCGAGCGGCGCGATGGCGAGTGCGTATTCTTCTCGCGCGAAGTGCGCATAACCGATCAGCTTGTTTACGCTGATGTCCAGCGGACGTTCCTTGAGGAGTGGATAGAGCCGATGGAGCGCCGCTTCGTAATCGGCGGCGTTGTAGGCGTCGCGCGCTTCCTGATAGCGCAGGGTGGCAGTGTCGATGGGCGCTGAGCGCGCAGGCCCGGTGACGCCGCAGCGGGGGGGCTGGGGGGTGTATCGCGTGGAGTGCATGAGAGTGGCTTTCCGGTTTGCATCGTTTCGGATTGATGAGCACGCAGGGGGTGCTCGGACGAATGTTATGGTCGACGCCATAACCGTCTCTTTCGAATCGTGGACAACAATGTCGTCTGCCCTCTATGCGTCAACGTATTGGGAAAAACGGGGTGTCACGCGCCCCGCGTATGCCCAATTTGACGACGTTGGGCCAATGCTGTGAAACCTTTGCACGGTGGCGGCACCGGCGGTGTCCGCTACAACGAAGACATGCCCGTAAGCACGCAACGACCGTACCGGCGCTTCGGCGCCGGATTGTCTCTTGTCACGAATGCGTAGTTCGCGCGACGATAGAGCGTTAAATAAGGAGACGCCCCATGACTACCGAAGCCCTCTTTCGCCAAGATGCCTATCTGCGCCAGTGCGAGGCGCGCATCACGCATATCGACGAGACCGGGATCATGCTCGATCGCACCGTGTTCTATCCACTGGGCGGTGGGCAAGCGGGAGATGCAGGGGGCTTCGTCCTTGCGGATGGCACAAGACTGACCATTGCCGACACGCGCAAGTCGAAGCAAGAGGGCGCGACGCCCGACGACGCGGTGCATGTGCCCGCCGAGGGGCAGGAGGACTGGCTGGCGCGTGTGTCCGTTGGCGACACTGTGCGTGCCGAAATCGACTGGGAGCGGCGCTTCCGCCATATGCGTCTTCATACGGCGTCGCATCTGATGTGCGCCGTGCTGCCGCATCCGGTCGACGGGTGCAGCATTACGACGGAGTACGCGCGACTCGACTTCGTCACGAACGAGCCGATCGAACGCGAGACCGTCGAAGCGGGATTGGCGGCGTTGGTGGCGGCGGCACGGCCGGTGGCCATCGACAGCATTAGCGACGAGGAGATGGCTGCGCGTCCCGAACTGGTGCGCACGATGAGCGTGAAGCCGCCGGTGGGGCTGGGACGTGTGCGCCTGGTGCGCATCGAGGGGATCGATCTGCAACCTTGCGGTGGTACGCATGTGGCCAACACGGCGGAGATTGGTGCGTTGCGCGTGGCCAAGATCGAGAAGAAGACCTCACGCACGCGCCGGGTGGTGTTGGCATTCGCCTGAGTCTGGCATCATGCGAGCCATCCCCTCCTGTTCTCTCCCCGTATCAGGACTATTGATGGCGACTCCGGCAGCAGACATTTCTCCGCAAGCACAACCCTGGCAAGCCGTGCTCGATTTCTGGTTCGGCACCCCGGATTCTCCGGAGTACGGCCTGTCGCGCCCCGAGTGGTTTCGTAAATCGGAGGCGTTCGATGAAGAGATACGTACCCGCTTTGGTGCGCTGCATGCCCGGGCGCTCGCTGGGGAATTGGCAGACTGGGCGCAGGCGCCGATCGGTGCCTGCGCGCTGATCGTGGTGCTCGATCAGTTTTCCCGCAATCTGTTCCGGCATCAGGCGAAAGCGTTTGCGGGCGATGCGCTCGCGTTGGCCGTCGCGCGCCGTTTGGTAGCGGCCGGCGGCGATCAGCGTTTGCCAACCGCGCAGCATCGCGTGTTTGTCTATCTGCCGTTCGAACACGACGAATCGCTGGAGAGTCAGCATCTCTCGCTCGCGTTGTACGAGCAACTGGCGAAGGTGTCGGGGCTGGTCGATAACCTCGATTACGCGCGCAAACACGCGGTTATCATCGAGCGTTTCGGACGCTACCCGCATCGCAATGCGGCATTGGGGCGTGCCTCGACGCCGGAGGAAATCGCTTTTCTGAAGGCGCCGGGTTCGTCGTTCTGACGACGACCGGCGTTGCGCTCAGGCCCGGCGGCGCTGCCGCCATTGGATCGCGTAGTATCCGATGACATAAGCGAGCAGACTGCCGACGACGGCACAGGCGGTGAGGCCTGCCGCCAGATACAGCGTCGCGGTGCCGAAGTCGAAATGCTTCAATTGGGACCAGAGGCTCTCGCTGGCCCGCGCGGCGGCGGCCACCGTTGCCTCGATCTCCGCTTGTGGCGACCAATCGAACATCCAGCGGCCCAGACGATGCGCCCCCAGGTAGACGAAGGGCGCCGTCAGCGGATTGGTCACCAGCGTGCCGGCAGCAGCGACGAAGAGGTTCCCGCGTAGCAACGCCGCCACGAGAATGGCCACCAGCATCTGACCAAACGGAATCAGAATCCCGAAAAATACGCCGCACGCCAGTCCGATGGCCACGCCACGCGGTGTGGGCTGCCACAAGCTACGGCGCAGCAGCAGGCCGGCATGCGGGCGCAGCCAGCGTGAGCGCAGCAGCCGCATTGGGCGAAGCATCTTTAACATCATGGGCAGGTTGCTCGTCGAGGAATGTGTTGACCCAGGCGGGCGTGAGGCAGTGGCGTGTGTGAATTACCCGCACGCAACGGATGTCTGAGTGCTGCGTGCCAAAGGAGTTCAATGGCGAGGCGAGGGGACGCTGTGCGCGATGGCCTGGTTTGGCAGGCCTAACGGCTGAATAACGGCAGGATAACGGCCGGGAGAGGGGAATGCTGGCGCTGCGCAGCGGAGGTGCTGCGCAGCGATCACGCCGATACGCTCAGACTTGCGTACGCTGATGCGCCCAGCGATCGACTTGCGACGGTTTGAAGTGTCGCATTGTCTCGAGCAGCGTCTCGGGCGATGCGGCGACTTGCAACTGATCGAGCTGCGCGCCCTTGAGGAACTGTTCCGTCACCATCGATTGGAGGAACACCATCAGCGGGTCGTAATACTGCTCGACGTTGAGCAGACCGATCGGTTTTGCGTGGTAACCGATTTGCAGCCACGTGAAGACTTCGAACAGTTCTTCGCACGTGCCGATGCCACCCGGCATGGCGATGAAGGCATCCGACAGGTCGGCCATCATCTGCTTGCGCTGGTGCATGTTCTCGACGACGTGCAACTGCGTCAGCCCGGTGTGACCGACTTCCTTTTCCATCAGCGCTTTCGGAATGATGCCGACGACCTGACCGCCATGGGCCAGCACGGCGTCGGCGATGATGCCCATCAGCCCAACCTTGCCTCCGCCGTACACGAGGCGAATGCCGGCTTCGGCCATGCGACGGCCCAGCTCACGTGCTGCCTCGGCATACGCGGGACGCACGCCCGTGGCGGCGCCGCAATAGATACAAATGGATTTGACTTCTGACGACATGCTTTACTGCGCTCCCTTGGATGCTGATGCCTTGCGCGCCATTTCATCGTACATCGCGCGCGCGTGGCCCTTCAGATAGGGCGCCATTTGCGAGAGGATGTGATAGCTCGCCTGATGCAGCCCGGCGCCGATTTCTTCCGGATCGTTGTATTTGCGCGGGTTCATCACGAATTGATAGGACAGCCAGTACGTGGAAAGCACCACCATGTTGGTGGTTACCACGTCAATCTGCTCCGGCGTGATCTCCATTTCCCCGTCGGCTACGAGCAGGTCGCACATCTCGCGTGCGAAACGCCGTTTGTGGCCCACGATTTGCTTGAAGTGTGTCTCGAGCGTTCGATTGCGCGCGAGCAGATCGTTCAGGTCGCGATAAAGAAACCGGAAGCGCCACAGAAATTCGGACATGTACTGGAGGTACGTTCCGACTTCGTCAAGGTCTGGCTTGTGGTCGTCAGGCAGCCGCAGTCGCCGTTCGATTTCCTGTTCGAACTGCGCAAAGATGCTGTTGATGATGTCGTCTTTGTTGCGGAAGTGATAGTACAGATTGCCGGGGCTGATTTTCATCTCCTCGGCAATCGTGGTGGTCGTTACATTCGGTTCACCGATTTCGTTGAAGAGTCGTAGCGACACTTCAAGAATTCGTTCGCGGGTTCGGCGTGGCGGCTTTGCTTCCATGTCTGTCGGCCCCGGTTAGCGGCAAGCTTGGCGAAGGATGTTCTCCGCTTGCGTCTATCAGTTGAATATCGAGTATACGGCGACCGATTATACCCGGCAGCCGCGTACTGCCAAGCATGGGGGAGGGGGCCCGGAGCGATATCAGAAAAGCGCCGTACGTACCAGAGCGACGATGACGGGCCCGGCGAGCGAGACCCAGGTGAGCAGGCAAAATCCGAGTGCGACGAGGACCGCCGCACTCCCGAAATCCTTCGCGCGCTTGGAGAGTTCGTGCCGTTCGAGCGAAATGCGGTCGATGGCGGCTTCGATGCTGGAGTTGACCAGTTCGATGATGAGCACGAGCAGAACCGAACCAATGAGCAGTACGCGCTCGACGGCGGTGACGTGCAGGAAGATTGCTGCCGGCAGGAGGATGGCGGCGAGCGCCAGTTCCTGCCGGAAAGCGCTCTCTTCGAACACGGCGAACTTGAAGCCGGACAGGGAGTACTTCAGGGCGCGCCAGGCGCGCATGATGCCCCGGTTGCCCTTGTACGGATTCGGCTGTTTGTCGCGTGGCGGCGGGTGATCGATGAACAAGCGTCAGGTTCCTCGCCGCAACGGGCTCTGGAGGTGGATCAGATCGCGGGCGCGAGCGACGGCTCGGGCTTGCGCGGATGCAGATGCGAGACGAACTCTTCGGATGCTGCCTGCCACGAGAACCGCTCAGCCCAGGCCCGTGCGCTTGTGCGCGAGACTTTCAGCGCGTCGAGGCAGGCTTCGCGCAAATCCTCCCGCAGTGCGCCGGCGTCGCCTTCGGGACAGCCGTCGAGCACGTCGATCGGGCCGGTCACCGGATAGGCCGCCACCGGCAGGCCGCAGGCCATCGCTTCGAGCAGCACGAGACCGAAAGTATCGGTGCGGCTCGGGAAGACGAACACGTCGGCCGACGCATAGACCTTCGCCAGCTCAGGCTGTGAGAGCATGCCGAGGTAATTCACGTCGGGGTAGCGCGAGCGGAGTTCGGCCAGTTGCGGCCCTTCGCCCGCGACCCACTTCGAGCCCGGCAGATCCAGCTTCAGGAAGGCTTCGATGTTCTTCTCCACGGCAACGCGTCCCACGTAGAGGAAAATCGGATGTGCTGAATTTAGCACATGTGAATCCTGCACACGGAAGATGTCGAGGTCGACGCCGCGCGTCCACAGCACCACATTCCGGAAGCCGTTCGCTTCAAGGTCGCGCTTGACCACAGGCGTCGGCGCCATCACGGCACGCGATGGCTTGTGAAACCAGCGCAAAAAGCGATAGGTGGTGTTCAGCGGAAGGCCGAAACGCGCCTGCACGTACTCGGGAAAGCGCGTGTGGTACGCCGTGGTGAACGGGAAGTCGTTCCGTATTGCCCATTTGCGTGCGGCCATGCCGAGCGGGCCCTCGGTGGCGATGTGAAGGGCGTCCGGGCCGAATTCCTCGATGCGGCGCGACACGCGGCCGCCGACGAAGAACGCAAGGCGAATTTCCGGATAGGTCGGGCACGGTATGGTGCGGAATTCCTGAGGCGTGAGCAGCTCGACGCGATGGCCTGCGGCTTCCAACTGTGCGCGCGTGTTCTTCAACGTGCGAACCACGCCGTTGATTTGCGGATCCCAGGCGTCGGTGATGATCATGATTTTCATCGGGCGCTCCTTCGCGCACATGGTGCGCATCGGTGACACACGCGCAGCCGCGCGTGAGGGGGGGCGCACGCGCGGCAATACTCTGCCGTGTGTGCGAACAGGGTTATCGACCCGGTCTCGCTCGAATGGCCGCGATCACGGGGTTGAGGGAGCAGACAATGCCCGTACAGTCCGGTCAGGCGCTGACCGGCGCGGCTTTCACGCTGGCTTGCACGCGGCGCTTTTGCGTCCAGTGGACGATACGAAGTTCGCCTTCCGTCGTCTCGACGAGTGCGGAAAGACTTTCGACCCAGTCGCCGTCGTTGCAGTAGAGCAGGCCGTCGATCTCACGAATCTCGGGCTTGTGGATGTGACCGCACACGACGCCGTCGCAACCGCGCCGCCGTGCCTCGTCGGCCATGACATTTTCGAACGCGGAGATGAAGTTCACGGCATTTTTCACCTGATGCTTCAGGTACTGCGACAGCGACCAGTACGGGAAGCCGAAGCGCGTGCGCACGCGATTGAACCAGCGATTGAGCAGCAGCGTGAGCGTGTAGAGCGAGTCACCCAGATACGCGAGCCACTTGGCGTGCTGAATGACGCCGTCGAACAGATCGCCGTGTGTGATCCACAGGCGCTTGCCCGAGAGCGTGGTATGAAACGCCTCGTCGCGCACTGCAATGTCACCGAACGCCAGTCCGCAAAACTGACGCGCCGCCTCGTCGTGATTACCGGGGACGTAAATCACCTGCGTGCCCTTGCGTGCGCGGCGCAGCATCTTCTGCACGACATCGTTGTGTGCCTGCGGCCAGTGCCAGCCTTTGCGCAGATGCCAACCGTCGATGATGTCGCCGACCAGATACAGGTAGTCGGACTCGTGGTGGCGCAGGAAGTCGAGCAGGTATTCCGCCTGGCAGCCTTGCGTGCCGAGGTGAATGTCCGAGAGCCAGATCGTGCGGTAGCGGGTGATGCCTTCGGGGGGCGGGTCGAGCGGATCGGGGGTGTCGGGCGGCAGATCGATCGTGGAGGGCGGCGTGGCGGGGGGGCTGGCGGGCG
>NZ_KB944441.1:0-27499 GCF_000389825.1 Pandoraea sp. SD6-2
GGGGGGGGGGGGGGGGGCGGGGCGTCGGGGGCGCATGGTGCATAAATACTGTATGAATGAACAGTATTTTAGTCCAATGCCGAGGTTGCATGAGAGGCGCTACAACGGGCTCCCGGTCTGGGAGGGGGAAGGCATGGACGAGGGGGCTGCGGGCCGTTGTGGGCGCGGGCAGGCCCGTTACCGCCGCCGTTTTTTTGCCACCCACCCCTCCCCAACCCCCAGCGCGCGCGGTCATGACCCCGCCACGCCTGCGCACTTGATACAACGTTTTTTATGCACTTTGGCGCTGGACGCCGAGGCCCGTCAGCATTGGCGGGAAGGGGTATTTTCGGGTGCATAAAAAGTGTGCACTTTCATGCGCCAAGCTCGTGCACTTAATATTCGTTGATACTTGGAGAGACGCCCATGACGAATAACAACGCTGCACACCTCCTGGACGCTACTGACTGGCGTTTCCACGCTCAAACGGAGACCGCTGCTCCGTTTGTTACCCCGGCCGGCAATTTAATGCCGGCCGGTTCAATAGTTGCTCAAGTGGGGTGTTTTACCCTGCCGACCGGCAAGACGTTGACTCTTCCTGTTCCGAATGCGACAGCCCTATTTCTGAATTCTGCTCACCGTGCATTTCAGGAATCTCAGGTTTTAGTCGAGAAGCATGGGCTACGTAAAGGGCTTGTGAAGCACGTCCGGTTCAGCACAAATGCCGATGCCTTTCACTTTGTCGAGTGCATTTTGATTTCGGTTGTGTCCGCGTACTCCGCTGTCGAAGCGTTCGCCAACGAGGTAATTCCTGAGGGTGCGACTTACACGCAACAACGCGGTACACGTGCGAATGTCCTCTCGCGGATAGACATAGAGAAGAAAGTCCCGTTGTCGGAGAAGCTGGGCGACGTATTGCCTGCCGCCTTGGCTGTTGCAACGCCAAGGGGGCACCGTTGTTGGGACGACTTCCACCGGCTGGAGGAAATCCGCAATCGCATCATTCACATGAAGGCAGCGGATAGAAATGTGGTGGGTGATGCAAAAGGGACGATTTGGGAAGACATCTTTACGGTTCCCGCGCCGGCAGGGCTTGCAATTCCCATTCTGGAACACTTTGGCAAGCACCTCCCGGCCCAACGAGGATGGCTGACGAAACGGCCATTCTAAACATGGGCACGGCCTGCGTTGCGTGCCGTTTACGTGCCATTTCGCCGACAATCAACGACAACCAGCGACAACGACGCGGAAATGAAAAACGGGCCCGAAGGCCCGTCTTTACTAGGTTTTTGACTGTCGTTCGTTGTCGTTGACAGTCAGAATATTGGTGGAGCCGGCGGGGATCGAACCCGCGTCCGCAAGTACTCTACGACCAGTTCTACATACTTAGTTCAGTCATTTGATTTAACCGTTTTGTCGCGGACGAACACGCTACGCAACGGCGATCCATTTAATTTTCGGCCCCGGCGCCATGGCACCACCGGAGATTATCTGACGTAAATGACCTCGCGAGGTATTGCTACCCTGGCCCGTCAGCGAGCCAGTGCGAGGAAGGCGCCCTTAGGCAGCCAGTGCGTACGAGTTATCGTTAGCAGTTACTAATTTCCCATTGATTAACGAGGTGACGGGTCCTCGGTATGCCCTGAATCGCTTCGCTACCCACGTCGAAACCATGTCGGCCCCAGTGGTATGTTAATTATGACACAAATGGCTCACTTCAGTGCGAAGTCCACCCGCGTGGTCGCTCCCTTATCCTTGATGCCGTCGGCATTGAGCTTCGGCGCCACCACGAACATGCGGTCCGACGCAATCTTGCCGTCCAGCCACGACCTCACACGCTGTGCCCGCCGTTCCGCCAACGCCCGCAGATCGTCGTCGCTCACCTTGACGTTCGTCTCCAGCAGCTTCTCCATCTCGTCGTCCGGCAACGATTTGGCAAACCCGATCATGTTGCGCGGCTTGGCAAAGTCGGCCGCCTTGTACGCTGCCGTCAAATACTTGCTGCGCTCCTCCGGACTCACCGTCACGCTTTCGACGTCGATACTCTCGCCCTTGCCGACCATCGACTTGACCTTCTGCGCCTTGATCGCGCGCTCTACCGCCACGCTGCGCAGACCGTCGGTGTCCTTCGCCGGATCGACACGACCCACGATATCCAGCTTGAGCGCGGTGCGATCCGTCAGCGCCTTCACAAGCGTCTCGAGGCGTTTCTCGTCGTCCGCTGTCAAACGTGCGCTGCCCGGCGCGAACTCGACGTAGCCCAATTCCTGATCGCCGCCGCCAAATGCCGACGCCAGCAAACTGAACGGTGCCGTCACCGCCTTGACAATCAGGTTCACGAACGCCCGGAAAATCACACCGCCAAGGCTGAACTGCGGATCGTCGAGCGAGCCGGAAATCGGGATATTCACATCGATTTCGCCTCGCGAATTCTTCAGCAGCGAGACCGCCAGCCGCACCGGCAAATTCGTGGCCGTCGGACTTTCCACCCGATCACCGAACGTCAGTTGGTCAATGAAGATGTGGTTGTTCGCCGTGAGCTTCGCCTGATCGAGCAAGTAGTGCACGTCGACCGTGAGCTTGCCCTTTTCGATGGGGTAGCCCGCGTACTTCGTGGAATACGGCGTGAGATTGGTCAGTTCGATACCGTCGGCCTTGGCCCCCAGATCCACGAACGCCATCGGCGCGAGCGGATTGATCTTGCCGTTGATGTCGATCGGTGCATTGCGATTGACCTTGCCTTGCAGCGCCACCTCCGCGGGCTCGGTCGTCGCCGTGCCGAACGCACCGATGTGCCCGCCAATATCCGTCAGGTTGGCCGTGTAGTTCGGCTTGACGAAGTTATCGGTGAAGTTGATGTTCCCGCCTTGCAGCGTGATACGTCCGATGCGGACATCCGCAGGCAGTGCCTTGCCGGCACCGTAGCCGGGCCCGCGCTGTACCGTTGTTTCGCCCGCTTTCTGCTCCTTCTTCTCGGGTTCCGTCGGTTGCCCCGCTTCCACCGCCGACGCGGCCGCGTCGAGCGGCGGCTTGGCCGGCGTGCCGCCAAGCGGAACGCCTTCATTGGCGCGCGTGAGCGAACGAGGTGCGGTCTCCTTGTTGCCGACCACGTCCGCCAGGTTCAGGCGCCCATTGGCGTTGATGATCAAACGCGCGTAGAAGCGCGACAACGCAATGCTGCCCAACTGCACGTTGGGCTTGCCGCTGCCCACCGCCAGATTGATCTGCTGCACCGACAACGCGTTCCAGCGCATGAAGTCGTCCGCCGTCACCTTGTCGAGCAAACGGACGTTGCCGAGCGTTGCATCGCCGCGATACGTTGCCTGCGGGGTGTCGCCTTTCATGGCGAAGGTGGCGCGTCCGTTGCTGGAGAGCAGGGCGCTGGCAATGCTCGCGTTCAGTTGATCGCTCATATAGGAGTCGAACGCTGCCAGATCGAGTTGCTGCGTCTTGATCTGGAGATCGCCTGCGAGCGGTTGCGGTGTGATGTTGCCGGAGGCGTTCAGCGAACCCTTCTTGTTGAGCGTGCCGTTGACTTCGAGCTGTAACGGTTTGCTCATGTCCTGCGATGCGCCTTGTACCTTCACGTTCAGCGGCGCGAATTTCGCATTGATCGGACGGCCTTTGACGTCGCGGTCTTCGAAGCCGATGCTCGCGTTCTCGAGCGCCACCTTCCCGACCTTCCATTGCCAACCACCAGCGCTCGCCTGCGACCCCGAGGCGCCCGTGGCCGTCCGGCGGCCGCGCTCCGTGCCGACACGCGCGTTCGCGCCCTGGCTGTTACCTGAGGTGGCCTTCGGCTGACCGTCCCCGGTCAGTGCGAGCAGGTTGATCTTGCCGTCCTTTTCGCGTCGTGCCGACACGTCCAGTCCGGTGACGGTCACCTCGTCGACGACGGCTTGGCGTGCCCCCAGATCGAAGCGCGAGAGCTTCGCTTCCGCCTTGGCGAGCTTGAGCGGTGCGTCGCCCTTTTGGCCGGTGAGCCACTCGACCTTCTCCAGCGTGGCCGTGGCCGGCGAGATCTGCACGTTCGGCTGCTTGTCGGGCGCAAAGGCCGCATTGAACTTGGCCTGTGCGCCAACCGAGCCGCTCTTCAGATTGCCGGCGAGCGCGCCTTGCGCCAAGGGCAGCAACGGTGCGAGGGCGATCGACTGCGCGTCGAGTTCACCACTCGCGTTGTACGCATTCAGACTGAACTGGCCGTGCGCCTTGACCGACCCGCCGCTCTGGATGCCGAGCGAGGCGTCATACGTCGCGGGGTCCTTGCCGAGCGTCGAGAACTGCTTCACGTCGATCTGGATGTTCTCCAGCGACACGCTGGCCGGTTTTGCCCCACGTTCATCGGTGAAGCGCAGCTTGCTGTCCACGAGCGAGATGTCGCCGATGAGCAGATCGAGCGGTGCGGGCTGAGCGGCGGCCTGCGCTTTCGTTTGCTCGGCTTCGGCTGCCGAGGCGGGCGTTGCGGGGCGCGCCGTCTGCTGAGCGGGAACCTGCGGTGCGCTCTTGGCCGCCTCGCTGCCCTTCGGCGACGCCGCAGCCTGATTGACCGCCCTGCCTACTGCCTTGATCACCGTGCGCTGCGGCAGCAACGCCTTCTCGACGTTGATCGACCCGCCTTTTTCCATCGTGACCTGCTGATCGAGGCCGTCGATCCGAACGCTGTCGAAGTGATAGACGTTATTGAGCGGCTCCACCTTGCCCAGCTTCACGTCGATCTGTTTGACCGCGATGAGCGGTGAGCCGTCCGGTTCGACGACCTTGGCATCGGAGAGCCCCGCCGTGCCCGTGAGCAGAACGTGATTGCCATCCTTGTCACGCGTAAAGCGCAGCTTGAGATCGGTGCTGACGGCGCCGCTCTTGATCTGTGCGGGTACGCTGACCGGCGAATAACCGAGGTACTTGGGCACGTCGAACCGATCGAGCTTGATATCGATCGTCGATTCCATCGAATTGGCGAACGGCTTGGTCTGCCCCGAAATATGCAGCGGCGAGCCGTCGATGGACGCTTGCAGCAGCGGCTGCACGAAGATATCGGTGTCGGCCGGCAGATTCGCGATGAACGGCACACCGACCTGCAAATTGTCGATGACGTGCTTCTCGTTCTGCACGGTGTCGTCGAAGCGGATCGTGCCGTTCTTGATCTGGACGTTGTTCAGTGCAAAGCGCGCGGGTTTGGACGGCTCGGGCGAGGGCGGCCCGGACGTCGCGCGATCGACGATGTCCGAGAAGTTGAAGCGTTGCGGCGCAGTGCGCACGATGTTGACGACCGGCGTGTCGACGTAAAGCTCGTCGATGACCGGCGCGAAGCGGAACAACGACCCCCACGAGGCGTTCACGCGCAGCATGCCGACATCCACGAATGGCTGCCCCGGTGTCTTGTCGCCAATATGCACCTGATGCAGATCGAGGCGCAGCGTGTAGGGATTGAAGCTGACATCGCCCACGCTCACCGGCCGTTCCAGATAGGCCGAGAGTTTGTCGATGGCGTAATGCTTGAGGACGGCCGGCACCGTGAAATAGCCGACGACACCGAACACGGCGATGACCCCGGCGGCCCACAGGCCGGTCTTGCGCGCGCGCCGGCGCACATCAGGGTTGCGTCCAAGTGCGCTTGCGCGCGCAATGCCTTGTTGCAGGCGGGTGCCGCCTGCGGATGATTCAGAAGAGGGTTTGCGATCGTTCGCTTGCTCGGCCATGCGGTCTCCCGTAAGTCGCCAGTGAAGCACGCGCCGCGCCACTGTTGCGCGGCGGGACAGACCCGGGACCGGCCGCTGCTGCGGCGGCCCTGTCCCGGCAGGTGATGACGTGGCCGTTCAGGCCGGCGGCATCACCAGCGGGGCGATCGCACCCGCGCGTTCGACGACGGCGTCGGCCTGCCATTGGGCAGGCGCCAGCGAGTCGCCGCAATAGCCGTAAGCGGCTGCGACGGTGGCCATCCCCGCCGCTTTGCCCGCCTGAATGTCACGCAGGTCGTCGCCGACATACACAACCTGGGCAGGTGAGACACCGATGCACTCGGCGGCATACAGCAACGGAGCCGGGTGTGGCTTGCTATGCGGCGTTGTGTCACCCGACACAACGCACGCGGCACCGTCGGCGAGCCCGAGCAGCCGCACGAGCGGATTCGTCAGACGCGCGGCCTTGTTGGTGACGATGCCCCACGGGACGGCGCGCTCTGCCAAGGCGGCAAGCAGCGCGGGAATCCCATCGAAAAGTTCACTCTCTACGCACAAGGCAGCTTCGTAATTGGCGAGAAATGCATCGCGCAGCGAAGGGAACGCGGCGTCGTCGGGGCCAACGCCGAACGCGCTGCCGATTAGCCCGCGCGCGCCGTGCGAGGCCTGCAAACGCAACGTCTCGTAGGCGCCCGGTGGCAGGCCGCGGTCGGTGCGCACCTTGTTGACCGCTGCAACGAGATCGGGGGCCGTGTCGGCCAGCGTGCCGTCCAGGTCGAACAGAACGGCACGCACGTTGCCCTTGAGCAGACGCAATGCGGTACCGGTGGAATAGGTGGGCACTCGGGCGGGGGGCTCGAACATATCAGGCATCGCGCGTGCACGCGATCATGTAATTGACGTCGGTGTCGCGATTGATCGCGTAACGCTTGCTCAGCGGGTTGTACGTCATGCCGCGCAGGTCGCGTACCGTCAGGCCGCTTGCGCGGGCAAACGACGCGAGTTCCGACGGGCGGATGAACTTGGCGTAATCGTGGGTGCCGCGCGGCAGCATACGCAGCACGTACTCGGCGCCGACCACGGCCAGCAACCAGGCTTTCGGGTTGCGGTTGAGCGTCGAGAAGAAGACGTGGCCGCCCGGTTTGACGAGCGTTGCGCAGGCCGCTACCACCGACGCTGGCGACGGCACGTGTTCGAGCATTTCCATGCACGTCACCACGTCGTACGTCCCCGCGTCGCGGGCGGCAAGCGCCTCGGCGGAAATTTCCTCGTAATCGATGGAGAGGCCGGCTTCCAGACTGTGCAGATCCGCCACGCCGAGCGCCTTCTTCGACAGGTCGATCCCTCTGACTCGTGCGCCCTGGCGGGCCATCGATTCGGAGAGGATGCCGCCACCGCAACCAATATCCAGTACGCGCTTGCCTTGCAACGGCACATGTTGCTCGATCCAGTCGAGGCGCAGCGGGTTGATCTCGTGCAGCGGCTTGAATTCGCTGTGCGGATCCCACCAACGGTGGGCTAGTTCACTGAATTTATTGAGTTCTTGCGGATCGGCGTTCATCACTTGCTCATGGACATTGACGGCTGACGACAGGCAGGATGCAGCGCGGCAGCGCGTGCCGGTGTACCGGGGCTGACCGGCGGGGCCGTCGAGATGGGGCAAGTATAACGAAGTGAGCGTACCCATGTCCAAAGCGCGAGGCGTGGCGCGGGCCGGCAGCCAATGCGTCGTCCGTGCGGTGCCGGTAAAACGAGCGTTTGAAACTAGGAGTGATTCGCTCGGCCGTCTACATGGCGCGAGCATGTCCGCCCGCTGTCCGTCGCGTGGCAAAGCCTTGTATAGGCAGGGAAAATGCCAACTGCGAGCCCTGCACAGATGCGACACACTCGGGGGCACATCCCGCCATGTGGCCGGGATGACATCGTGTTTGTCGCAGCGCCTGACGGCACCGGACGTCGCGGCGGCAAGCCTCCGGCCATTCTGGATCGGACTCCCCAGGGAGGCGCCATGACACAACCCACGGCGCAAGACAATTCCGGCCCCGTGCCCGACCGCCCGCGCCGGCCTGACTTGTTGCATCGCTGGCGCTGGCTCGCACTCGTCGCGTTGGTCGTCGTTGCGCTGCTGATCTGGCGTTGGGCCACGCATCGCGCACCGCCGCCTGTTGCACCTCCTTCTCCCGTCGCCGTTGTTTCGCGCGTTGTCGTGTCTGCGGATCTGCCGCGTTACGTCGCGGGAATCGGCACCGTGCAGGCGACGACGTCCGTCACCGTGCGCGCGCGCGTCGACGGCCAGATTGAGCGGATAGCGTTCTCGGAAGGGCGGGATGTGAAGGCGGGCGATGTGCTCGTGCAAATCGACGCAAGGCCGTACCGGGCGCAACTCGAACAGGTTCGTGCCACGAAGGCGCGCGACGTCGCACAACTCGTCAATGCGCGCCTCGATTTGAAGCGCTACCAGACGCTGGCTGCGCAAGGTGCGTCGTCACAGCAGCAAGCGGATACGCAGGCCGCGCTCGTCAAACAACTCGAAGCGGCCGTGCTGACCGATCAGGCGCAAATCGACTTCGCTTCGGTGCAACTCGATTACACGACGATCCGCTCGCCCATCGACGGACGGACCGGGGTGCGGTTGATCGATGTCGGTAACATCGTGCATGCGGCCGACGCGAGCGGCATTGTCATCGTCAATCAGATCGATCCGATTACGGTGCTGTTCACCTTGCCCGAGGATGCCGTCGGCGCCGTGAACGCCGCAGTGCAAGCGGCGGGCAATGCCGGACTGGTGGTCGACGCTTACGCGAGAAATGGCGGTGAGCGTCTGGCCTCCGGCAAACTCACGCTCATCAACAATCAGATCGACAACGCGAGCGGCACCGTGCAGCTCAAGGCGACGTTCGCCAACGCCAGCCATCGGCTGTGGCCAGGCCAGTATGTCAACGCGAGGCTGACGCTGGGGGTGATAGCCCAGGCGATTGCGCTCGACGCGTCGGTCGTGCAGAGCGGCCCTGCCGGGACCTTCGTCTACGTGGTGGACGCGCAGGGCCGAGCGGCGGTTCAACCCGTGAAGGTCGGTGTCACGCAGGGTACGCAGGCCATCATCGAGAGCGGCCTGACAACGGGCGCGCGCGTGGTCGTCGACGGACAGCTCAAGCTGCGTCCGGGCACGCCGGTTACGGAGGTGCGCAACGCGTCGGGGGGCGGGGCGATGCCGCAACCGGCCGCACCCGACGGCCGCCCGGTCGGGGCGTCAGGTCCAACGGGCCGCTAGCGCGCGCCGGCCTCCGCACCCTCGCCCATGTCCCTATCCGCCACGTTCATCAAACGGCCCATCGGCACTTCGCTGCTCGCGGCCGCGCTATTTCTGGTCGGTGTCGCGGCCTGGCCGTTGCTGCCGGTCGCACCGCTGCCGCAGGTCGATTTCCCGACGATTCAGGTGTCTGTCACCCTGCCGGGCGCGGACCCATCAACGATGGCGTCGAACGTGGCCACGCCGCTCGAGCGACAATTCTCGCTCATTGCGGGACTCACGCAGATGACGTCGACAAGTGCGCTGGGCACCACGTCGATCACGTTGCAGTTCGACTTGAATCGCAATATCGATGCGGCGGCTGTCGATGTACAGGCGGCCATCAATGCGGCGGGCGGACAGTTGCCGAGCAACCTGCCGAACCCTCCGACGTACCGCAAGATCAATCCGGCCGACTCGCCGATTCTGATCATGTCCGTCAAGTCGGACACGTTGCCGCTCACCGCCGTCAACGATTACGCGGACAACGTGCTTGCGCAACAAATCTCGCAGATCGATGGCGTTGGCCTGGTCAACATCGGGGGTGTCCAGAAACCTGCCATTCGCATTCAACTGGACCCGGACAAGGTGGCCGCGCTCGGGCTCGATCTGGAGAGTGTGCGAGGCGCGCTGGTCAGCGCCACAGTCAATGCGCCGAAGGGAAGTTTCGACGGACCGCGCCAGAGCGTGACGGTCTATGACAACGGCCAACTGCTTGACCCCGTGCTCTGGAACGACGTGATCGTCGCCTATCGCGGTGGTGCGCCGGTGCGCGTCCGCGATCTGGGACGGGCGGTCGCCGGGCCGGAAAATGCGCGCTTCGCGGGATGGGCGTTCCGCGGGGCCGCGATGCCGCAAAGCGAGACGCTCAAGAGCGGGCGCTCGGTGTTTCTGGCGGTGACCAAGCAACCGGGGGCCAACGTCATTGCCACGGTCGAGCGCATCAAGGCGGCACTGCCGCGCTTGCAGGCATCGATACCGCCTGCCGTCGAGGTGAATATTCTGACCGACAGAACGCAGACGATCCGGGCGTCGGTCGAGGACGTTGAGTTCACGCTGGTGTTGACCGGCGTGCTGGTGGTGCTGGTGATCTTCCTGTTCCTGCGTAATCTGTCGGCTACGCTGATTCCGGCGGTGACGGTGCCGCTCGCCATGATGGGAACGGCGGCCGTGATGTACTTGATTGGGTTCAGCCTCGACAATTTGTCGCTCATGGCGCTCACGATCTCTGTGGGCTTCGTCGTCGACGACGCCATCGTGATGCTCGAGAACATCTATCGTCACGTGGAAGACGGGATGCCGCCGTTGGAGGCGGCCTATCGCGGGGCGGCCGAGATCGGCTTCACCATCGTGTCGATCTCGGTGTCGCTGGTCGCCGTTTTCATTCCTCTGTTGCTGATGGGCGGCATCGTTGGGCGGCTCTTCCGGGAATTCGCCATTACGGTGACGCTCACGATCGCCATCTCGGTGATCGTGTCGCTGACGCTCACGCCGATGCTGTGCTCACGATTTCTGCGCCATACGCCGCCCGAACGGCACGGCCGCCTGTATCGCTGGTTCGAAGCCGGCTTCGACCATATGCAGAGCGGCTATCGACGCGGCTTGCAGGGGGTGCTGGCGCATCAGTTCGCAACGCTGCTGGTGTTCCTGGCGACGCTCGCCCTGACGGCCGTGCTCTATATCGTGATTCCGAAAGGGTTCTTCCCGCAGCAAGACACGGGGTTCGTATTCGGTTTCGCGGAATCCGCCCAAGATACGTCGTTCACGTTGATGAGTGAGCGCGTGATTCGTGTCGCCGACGTGGTGCGTCAAGACCCCGATGTCCTGAGCTTTGTCGCGAGCACCGGCAACACCACCGCCAATACCGCCAACTTCTATATCAACCTCAAACCGAAGGCGGCCGGACGCACGCTGTCTGCGGATCAGGTTATTGCGCGATTACGGCCCAGGCTCGCGCAGCTCGAAGGCATCAACCTATTCTTGCAGGCCGGACAGGACATCAACGTGGGCGGCCGCCTTGCTCGTACGCAGTACCAGTACACGCTGACCGATGCGGACATCAACGAACTCAATCGCTGGGCGCCGCTGCTGCTCGAACGGCTGCGCCGGTTACCGCAACTCACGGATCTCGCGACCGACCAACAGAGCAATGCCGCCACAGTGACACTGACCATCGATCGTGACCGGGCGTCGAGCTTCGGCATCTCGCCGGCGCTTATCGAGGCTACGCTGTACGACGCGATCGGACAGCGACAGATCGCGCAGTACTTCACGCAGATCAACAGCTACCACGTTGTCATGGAGGTCACGCCGGCGTTGCAGGCCGATCCGGCGTTGCTCGATAAGCTCTATCTGATGTCGCCGACGACGGGTAATCGTGTGCCGCTCTCTACGTTTGTCCGCGTTGATCGTAGCAAGACCAACTACCTGCTCATCAGCCACCAGAGCCAGTTTCCGGCGGTAACGCTGTCGTTCAATCTGGCGCCGGGCGTCTCGCTTGGCGAGGCGGTCGACGCGATTCGCCGCACGCAGGCGCAGATGAATCTCCCACTCTCGCTCAACGGCAATTTTCAGGGAACGGCACAAGCGTTCCGCGACTCGCTGTCGACACAGCCGTACTTGATTCTGGCGGCGCTGGTGGCCGTGTATATCGTGCTCGGCTTGCTCTATGAGAGCTATATCCACCCCCTCACGATTCTCTCGACGCTGCCCTCGGCCGGGGTCGGTGCGCTGCTGATTCTGATGCTCGGCGGGTACGATTTGAGCGTAATCGCGCTGATCGGCATCATCTTGCTGATCGGGATCGTGAAGAAGAACGGGATCATGATGGTCGACTTCGCGCTCACGGCTGAGCGCGACCAGGGGCTGTCGCCGCAGGAGTCGATCTATCAGGCATGCCTGTTGCGATTTCGTCCCATCATGATGACGACGATGTGCGCCTTGCTCGCCGGGTTGCCGCTGATGCTCGGCACGGGGGCCGGGTCGGAGTTGCGGCGTCCGCTGGGGTACGCAATGGTCGGCGGGTTGGTGCTGTCGCAGGCGCTTACGCTTTTTACGACCCCCGTTATTTACCTCTATCTCGACCGGGCGAGTCTCTGGTTTCAAGCGCGCAAGGCGCGTAGAGCGAAGGCGCGGGACGCAAACGCCTGAGTGAAGTGGTCGCGGTGCCGGGCATAACGTCGTCATGCACCGCGATCGGGGCCGCGAGGTTACGCTGCGGCAGGCAAGTTCGCCAACACGGCCTGCGGGTCGTGATAGACCAGACCCAGCGCGTCGGCGACGCCTTGGTTAGTCACCATGCCGCGCGCTACGTTTAGCCCTGCCAGCAGGTGCGAATCGGCAAGCATGGCCGGAACCGGTCCGTGATCGGCCAGTTGCAGAATGAATGGCAGCGTCACGTTGTTGAGGGCGAACGTCGAGGTACGCGGCACGCCGCCCGGCATATTGGCCACACAGTAGTGCACGATGCCTTCCACCACGTACACCGGATCGGCATGCGTCGTGGCATGCGACGTCTCGCAGCAACCGCCCTGATCGATCGCCACATCGACGATCACCGCGCCTTTGCGCATCAGGCCGAGCATCTTGCGGGTGACGAGTTTAGGCGCCGCCGCACCCGGAATGAGCACACCGCCGATCACGAGATCGGCTTCGCGCAAATGGGTCTCGATGGCGTGCTGCGTTGAATAGACCGTCTGTACGCGGCCACCGAACTGGGCGCTGATGCGGCGCAACGCGTCAACCGATCTGTCGATGACCGTGACCTGCGCACCCATGCCCACCGCCACCGTTGCGGCGTTGGTGCCGACGACACCGCCGCCCAGAATCACCACCTTGCCCGCTTCCACGCCAGGCACGCCGGAAAGCAGCAGTCCCAGTCCGCCGTGCGTCTTCTCAAGCGCGGTTGCCCCGGCCTGAATCGACATGCGTCCCGCAACCTCGGACATTGGCGCAAGCAACGGCAGGCCGCCATTCGCGGACGTCACAGTTTCATACGCGATGCACGTGGCGCCGCTCTTGATCAGGTCACGGGTCTGGTCGGGATCGGGGGCGAGGTGGAGATAGGTGAAGAGCGTGTGCTGAGGGCCTAGCCGGGCGCGTTCCACAGCCTGGGGCTCTTTGACCTTGACGATGAGTTCGGCGTGCTCGAACACCTCGACAGCGTTGGCGGCGATGTGCGCACCGGCGCCAGCGTAGACCGAGTCGTCCATGCCGATGCCGGCACCCGCCCGCGTCTCGACCCACACTTCGTGCCCGCGTGCCACCACTTCGCGTACGGCTGCGGGCGTCATGCCTACGCGGTATTCGTGGTTCTTGATCTCCTTCGGTACGCCGATTTTCATGATGTGTCTCCTTTGTCGTGATGTGACAGCAAAAAGCGGGTACTTCTCATACACCTGCCTTTCGGCGGCACCAACAAAAAACGGCACCCGAAGGTGCCGTTTGTGGGGTCAGGCAAAGGCCGGTTGGGCCTGGGCCTGAGACGCGCCGCTGTAGCGCGCCACCGACAGATCGTCGGCCAGAATCGCCGGCCGGCGCCCAGACATCAGATCGGCCAGTAACTGGCCGGAACCGCAGGACATCGTCCAGCCCAGCGTGCCGTGCCCCGTATTCAGGAACAGATTGCGCAGGGCGGTGGCGCCGACAATCGGCGTGCCGTCCGGGGTCATGGGGCGCAGGCCGGTCCAGAACGACGCTTCAGCCGTGTTGCCGGCGCCCGGATACAGATCGTTCACCACCATTTCGAGCGTTGCGCGGCGTGCCGGATTGAGCGTCTTGTCATAACCGACCACTTCGGCCATGCCACCGACGCGGATGCGGTCGTCGAAACGGGTGACGGCGATCTTGTAGGTCTCGTCGAGCACGGTCGACACCGGGGCGCGCGATGCGTCCACGATCGGCACAGTGATCGAGTATCCCTTGAGCGGGTAGACGGGAATGTCGACAAGGCCGCGAAGGAACGGCGTGGAATACGAACCGAGCGCGACCACGAAGGCGTCGGCGCGCTGCATCGTGCCCGCGCAGACCACGCCTTCGATCTTGTCGCCGGCGACTTGCAGGCCGTCGATCGGCATGTCGTAACGGAATTTCACACCGAGGGCTTCGGCCATTGCCGCAAGACGCGTCGTGAACAACTGGCAGTCGCCCGTCTCGTCGTTCGGCAATCGGAGGCCGCCCGTGAGTTTGTGCGACACCGTTGCCAGCGCGGGTTCTGCGCTGGCGAGCGCCGTGCTGTCGAGCAGTTCGAAAGGCACACCCGCCTCTTCGAGCACTGCAATGTCCCGTGCGGCGTTCGCCAGTTGCTCGTCGGTACGGAACAGTTGCAGCGTGCCCGCTTGGCGGCCCTCGTAGGGAATGCCGGTCTCGGCACGCAGCGAACGGAAGCAGTCGCGGCTGTATTCGGCGATCCGCACCATGCGTTCCTTGTTGACGGCGTAACGCTCAGGCGTGCAATTGCGCAGCATCTGATAGAGCCACTTGAGCTGCGTGAGCGTACCGTCCGGGCGGATGGCGAGCGGGGCGTGCTTCTGGAACAACCACTTGACGGCCTTCGTCGGAATGCCCGGCGCCGCCCACGGGGAGGCGTAGCCCGGTGAAATCTGGCCGGCGTTACCGAAGCTGGTCTCGAGCGCAGGGCCGGCCTGGCGATCGAGCACCGTGACGTCGTGCCCGGCCTTGGCCAGGTAGTAGGCGCTGGTGACGCCAATGACGCCGCTTCCGAGAACGATGACCTTCATTGCGTTGACTCCTGTAAAACCGTGGATATCCAGTAATAATTCGCATGCTATTCTTTGATTGCCAGGTTTAGTTAATGTATATCGTCAAGATTCAGGAATAAATCATGAGAGTCCAACAGCAATCGGTCCGGACGCTGGATCGGCTCGACCGGCGCATCCTCACATTGCTTCAGCAAGATGGTCGGATGTCGATGAAAGACCTCTCGGAACAGGTCGGTCTGTCGATCACACCCTGCATCGAGCGCGTGAAGCGCATGGAGCGCGACGGTGTGATCATGGGCTACTTCGCGCGGGTAAATCCGGCGGCGCTGGGGGCGTCGTTGCTGGTATTCGTCGAGATCACGCTCGATCACAAGTCCGGCAACATGTTCGATCAGTTCCGCAGGGAAGTGCTGAGGATTCCCGAGGTGATGGAGTGTCACTTGATCTCGGGTGACTTCGATTACCTGATCAAGGCGCGCATCCGGGAGATGTCCGAGTACCGCAAGTTGCTCGGCGACATTCTTTTACAGTTGCCCGGCGCCGTGCAGTCGAAGAGCTACGTCGTGATGGAGGAGATCAAGGAGACGCTGACCATCCACGTCGAGGAGTGAGCAGGGAGGGGGGGCGGGGTGAACATTGTCTTTCATGGTGGAATACTGTATATATATACAGTACATTGAGACCATTAGGAGAGGCGTTGATGACATCACTTCGCCGGGGACTTCGCAAAGGTCGAGGCGCGCTGTCCAATATTGAATCCAGATTCGACAATTGGAACAGAGCGCCCGACGACGATGGACTTGCCGCCATCTTGGCGCTTGAGGGTGAGCGCCCCGCGCCCAAAACAACGGTTGCATTTGAGGATGCAAAATCAATCATCTCGAGAAACCAGTCGCCAGACCTCCCATTTAATCAATCGATTAATGCTTACCGGGGGTGTGAACATGGTTGCTCGTACTGTTTTGCGCGGCCGACGCATGCCTATCTCGGGCTATCCCCCGGTCTTGATTTTGAGACCAAGCTTATTGCGAAGCCAAATGCGGCTGCATTACTCGAGAAAGAGCTTTCGAAGCGCACCTACATACCGAGCGTAATTGCCCTCGGTACGAATACCGATCCGTATCAGCCGATTGAACGAGAGCACCAACTGACTCGCAGAATCCTTGAGGTTCTCGAGGCGTTCAATCATCCGGTGGCGATCACGACCAAGTCGCATCTCGTGACACGCGACATCGACATCCTCTCGCGGATGGCGGAGAAGGGGCTCGCTCGGGTTTATCTCTCCGTCACGACGCTGGACGCGGAGCTTGCTCGGACGATGGAGCCGCGTGCCAGCACCCCATCGAGGCGGGTGGACGCTATTCGCCTGTTGACGGCTGCCGGGATACCTGCCGGCGTATTGGCCGCGCCGATGATTCCCGCGCTCAACGACCATGAACTGGAGAATATCCTGAGCGCAACGGCAAATGCCGGTGCGTCCGCCGCCGCTTATGTGTTGCTCAGATTACCGCTGGAGGTGCACGACATCTTTATCGAATGGCTCGAACAACATTACCCCGGGCGGAAGAATCATGTTCTGAGCATTATTGAAAGCATGAGAGACGGCAAGCATTACGACGCTGAGTTCGGGCGCAGAATGCGCGGCACGGGCATATTCTCGGAGTTGATTGCCAAACGATTCGAACTTGCATGCAAACGGCTCGGCCTCAATCAGGAACGCAGCAAGCTGCGCACCGACCTGTTCCAGGTACCCATTAAGCCTTCTGCTCAGGGAAGCTTATTCTGAGGCCAACCCCGTGAGTCGCAGCGCGTACATCGCACCGGCTCGTCTACAAGGCGCTCATTGCGCGGCAAAGGATGTAAGCGGCGCGAACTGCCAGGTCGAAGGACGGGTCGCGCGCCAACTCGCGACCGGCCACGCAAATGATCCAGTCCCCCTTTTTGCGTTCGCAGCTCATCGTCCGGTCCTCCATCTGATCCGAGAACCAGCGCCACAACGTCGCGTCTTGTTCATTGGCACGGGCCGCAGCCTGGAGCTGGGCCATCCTCAAGCGGATGTTGCCATTCATGAAATCTCCGTGTTTGCTCATCCCGTGTCTGTCTCAAAGTGCCGGCCCCGCACAGCCAAATGCCGACTTGGGGGCTTGTGCACTTTATTCGGATGAGTCCACGGTTTCCATCGTCTTCTGGTATGACTGGCCTACACGTTTGGCGCGTCCGTTACCGGAAAGGACGGGCGTATAAGGGTTCGGCATCGCCCCCCGGCGACATGAAATCGACGGCCTTAATTTCTTCATGGTTGGCGATGATAGTATTCGCCAGGCAGCCGTTTGACGGCAGAAAGACGGGCGCTTTTCGAGCTGCCAGCGTCAATGGTGTTTTCAGTAACGCAAGGTCGCCCAGTGGTGTCTGGATTGGCGCGACGATCATGAGTACCTGGCCATGCAACTCTCCACATCGACTCACGAATCTGCCAAACCGGCCATTCAGCGCGACTCATTGGGGTGCTTGTCGGCGGCATTGCGATACGATCAGGCGCTTACCGCCGGCGATCTTCATTTCTACCGCAAGAGTTCCGTGATTGAGCGGACGAGTCAGGTCGTGAACCCAGCTTCAGCGCGAGGGTTTCTGGTTGGCGTCTCTCTGATGGAAGGCCATCGCCGACGCATTTTCCGTCCGAATCAGGCAAACATGCATGCATTCGAGGCGGGTTCCATCTATCTGCGAAACTTCCAGGACGACTACAAGGCGGATATGTATGGGACGTTCGATTTCGTACTCATCGAACTGCCGCGCCCCTTCATGGAGCGTACCGCGCTAGAACTCGGCTGCCCGGGAGGTCTCGAACTGCAACATGCCGCAGCGCAGACGGATACCGTGCTGGCCCATCTCGCTCAAGCGCTCTTACCTGCGCTCGCGCGGCCTGAAGGCGCCAGCAGGCTGTTCATCGATCAGCTCGGACACGCGATCGGTACATATCTGGTTGAACACTACGGAGGTGTCAACCCGGGACACATTCACGCCATGGGCCGCCTTTCGCCTCGCATACTCGCGCGGGCGCAGGAGTACCTCGCGGCGCGACTTGACGACGGAAATGTGTCCATTGCAGCCGTCGCCGATGCGTGCCAATTGTCCCGAAGCCATTTTTCCCGGGCATTTCGGCAGAGTACCGGCAAAACACCGCACGAATGGCTGCTGGAGCGTCGCCTCGAGCGCGCGGCGGCGCTACTGCGCACGACTGATTTGCCGATCGCCGGGATTGCTGCGTCGTGCGGCTTTGCGGATCAGAGCCATCTCACGCGCAACTTCTCCAGGAAGCTTGGCCTGACGCCGGGTGACTGGCGGAGCGGTCGGCACGACTAGGCTCGCCTGAGTGCCAGCACATGCCAGCCATCATCCCGTTCGCGCTGAGCACAAAACGACAATAGAGCGCACACGCGTTCAAGCCAAAGGGCCGGGGTAACACTACATTGCTGTCGGGCGCGTCCCATCTCCCCAGATGTCGTCATGGGGAGATTCGCGCCTCTGATGTCGACGCTATGTGGAGGCTCTACCGTGACTGCTGTACTACCGATGCGCGCCGAACCAGCGCGGCAGGACGACGCGGTGGTCCTTGTTGTCGATGATGACTTGCAGGTGAGAAACGCGCTGGGAAGTCTGTTTCGTTCAGTCGGCATACAAGCTGTGCTGCTCGGCTCTGCGGCCGAGCTTTTCGACTTCGGCTTTCCCGATGCACCTTGTTGTCTGGTGCTCGACGTGCGCCTGAAGGGGCGAAGCGGCTTGGATGTGCAAGCCCGCATGGCAGAGCTTCGCATTCATATCCCTATCATCTTCATGAGCGGCCACGGGGATATTCCGATGACGGTTGCTGCGATGAAAGCGGGAGCGGAGCACTTTCTTTCCAAGCCGTTCCGTGAGCAGGAATTGCTCGATGCCGTCACGGAGGCACTACGCAAGGAGCGCTTGCGACGTGAGCGCATGCGCCGGTTGGCTGCGGTGCGCGACTGCTTTCGTTCGCTGACGCCACGAGAGAGTGAGGTCATGACGCATGCCGCATCGGGTTTGACAAACAAGGAGATTGCCGCCGCCATGTGCATCAGCGTGGTGACTGTCAAAGTTCATCGATGCCAGGCAATGCGAAAAATGAGGGCTCGGAGTTTCGCCGATCTGGTGCTTCTTGCGCAAACGCTGGGTCTCGTGCTGCTTTCCTCTGGGGCCGGCGCTGATGAGCCGCTTGCCATCGGATTGCAGGCGCGGCGCCTCGGGGCCGCAATAGCGTAGGGCAGGCATCGGGCAGAGGACGACGATCGTCTAGGGACGTCTCGTCGATCCACTGAACGACACGCTCACGATGGAGAAGAACCCGTCTTGCGAAGATGTAATGCGCTTTCAATGCACTGGATGATGTCCGTGTCCTGGAAGGGCTTGTAAAGAACGCACGTCGCACCCAATGCCTTGGCACGCTGATCGAATCCCTCATGCGCAAAGGCAGTCATGAAAATGACCGGCATATCGAGATTGCGTGCGCGCAGGGCCTCAATCAAAGCGAAGCCGTCCATGCCGGGCATTTGCGCGTCTGTGATCACGCAGGCCAGGCAAGGCAGTGAAACGCACCGCAGTAGCTCCTGACCCCCTCCGAACAGTTGCACGCCAAGATCGAGCGAACGCAGCAGCCCCCCCATGGCATTTCTGACGGCGACATCGTCGTCGACTATGGCGATCGTGGGGCGAGCTATCACACTGACTCCTGGTATTCGCGCTGAGCGCTGGCAATGCTCTGCTGGGAGCGTAACGCCGAATCCGTGCGCACCCCATCACACGATGGTATTGCCGATTCCTCGGGGGCACGTCTCACGTGATGTTGCGATGAAGTCGCGCCGGCTGTGAAGATCAGTTCCCCTGCAATCGTGCGCGAGCCAGCCATTCCGTCCGATTCATACCAAGGTATTACATGCATATCTGCGTCGAAATGGCGCCGCATATGGAAAAGTCCCCGTAGGTGTAGGCGCCGCCGGGGCCGTTTGATGATTGAGAGTAGGCGGCGCTATTTTTATTGTCGATGCTGCCCTGGCCGGGGAGCAACATGGCGCGCTTAGCCAGCGGCCAGCCTTGTTCGCCCGCAGTGACGCGTTATCTTGCTGAAATGCTCGAAGTTTGGTACCGCTACTACAGACCGCAAGAGAGTGGCTGCCTTGTTCGTACCGCCTCAAACGCCCGCTGTCCTCCAGAGAAGGACAGCGGTGGATCGGACAGCTTACTTCAGATCGTCCAGTGCACGCCGGGTTCCTTCACCATAGGCCGGATCGGCCTTGGTGAAATGCGCAATCTGCGCACGCACGATGTCTTCGGGCACGCCCTGCATTGCCGCCGCGATGTTGGCGAACAGGCGCTGCCGCTGACCCTCGTCGAACAGGCGGAACAGTGCCCCCGGCTGACTGTAGTAGTCCGTGTCGACGCGGTGATCCCAGCGGTCTGCCGCACCCTCGAGTGCCAGTGGCGGCTCGAGTGCGCGCTCGCTCGCCGCGAAGGCGCCCTGGCGGTTCGGCTCGTAGTTGAGCTTGCCACCCTGATTGCCGTCTACGCGCATCGCGCCGTCACGATGGAAGCTGTTGTGGAACGGGCATTTTGGCGCGTTGACCGGGATCTGGTGGTGGTTGATCCCCAGACGATAACGCTGCGTGTCGCCGTACGAGAACAGCCGGCCCTGCAGCATCTTGTCCGGCGAGAAGCCGATGCCCGGCACGATGTTGGCCGGATTCATCGCTACCTGCTCCACCTCGGCGAAATAGTTCGCCGGATTACGGTTCAGCTCTAGCACGCCGACGTCGATCAGCGGGTAGTCCTTGTGCGGCCACACCTTGGTCAGATCGAAAGGATTGATGGGGTATTTCGCCGCATCGGCTTCCGGCATGATCTGCACGCGCAGGTTCCAGCGCGGGAAATTTCCATTCTCGATGTTTTCGTACAAGTCGCGCTGCGCGCTCTCGCGGTCAGCTGCCACGACCTTCGCCGCTTCGTCGTTGGTCCAGTTCGCGATGCCCTGCTGCGACTTGAAGTGGAATTTGACCCAGAAGCGCTCGTTGTTCGCGTTGACGAACGAGTACGTGTGCGAGCCGAAGCCGTGGATCTGACGGTAGTTCTGCGGCAGGCCGCGCTCGCTCATGAGGATCGTGACCTGGTGCAGCGACTCCGGATGCTTCGACCAGAAATCCCACACGGCGATCGGGTCGCGCAGGTTGGTGCGCGGATTGCGTTTCTGCGTGTGGATGAAGTCGGGAAACTTGAGCGGATCGCGTACGAAGAACACCGGCGTGTTGTTGCCGACGACATCCCAATTGCCTTCGTCCGTGTAGAACTTGATCGAGAAGCCACGCACGTCTCGCTCGGCATCCGCTGCGCCACGCTCGCCGGCCACGGTCGAGAAGCGAATGAACAGCGGCGTCTCTTTGCCGATCTCGGCGAAGATCGACGCCTTCGTGTACTTCGTGATGTCGTGCGTCACGCGGAACGTGCCATACGCGCCTGAACCCTTGGCGTGCACACGGCGCTCTGGAATCACCTCGCGGTCGAAATGGGCCAGCTTCTCCAGGAACCAGACATCCTGCAGCAGCATCGGCCCGCGCGGCCCGGCGGTTTGTGAGTTCTGATTGTCGGCAACCGGGGCACCCGCAGCCGTGGTGAGAGTATCTCTGTTCATCGTGGATCTTCTTGTTGGGGAAGGATATTGGGGCGGGATCTGTCTAAGGCCAACCCTGGTCTGGGGGCGAACGCCAGGCTCGCGCAATAGGGTGACCGGCCGGTCTTCCAGGCACCGGTTCAGGTCAATGGCAGTTGCAGCGTGCCGTGAGCGTGCAAAACCAGGAGAGATTAATGGGCGGCGCAGGCCATCACTATTGTCTGTTTGTATTACCCGGCTGGATCTTCGGCCGGGGCGCGGACTTTGGAACGCTGTTTGCTCAGATCTGATCGGCTCGGCGCTGACGGCGCGGATGTGAGGGGGGAACCGCAAGAAGGCGAGGGCGTCTCGGGTTCACTCGTCTGCCGATTCACTTCTGAAGGCTGTTGGCTTCATCGCGCCAAGTCGAGAGACTGAGCGCCAGCAGCAATACGATTGGCAAAACTACACACCAGAGCGAAAGCACTGAATAGCCAAGGGCGCCGAGCGCAGCGCCCGATGCGAAACCCGCGAGCGCCGGCACCATTTTCTTGAGCCGGCCGCGTATGGCTTTGCGTTCCACCTCGGATGCGGATGGCAGGTCCACCAGATCAATGACGATTTGCGTGGTATTCCCCGTCATGATCGTAGTGGGGCCCAGGTCTGACAACGACGTTCTGGACAGTGCGTTCTGAATCCCCATGGCCACGACGGCAAGCGTCCCGGCGACGATGGCCATCGGCGTATCCGGGTCGGAAATGGGGGAGGCTTGCAGTCCGGCAATCATGAAAAGAACCAGCGCGGTGGCCTCGGCAAATAGCAACAGCGGCGGTGCCGATTGGCTGTTCCGTACCATGCGTGACTCGGTCAGCCGGGTGGCCGCAACTGCCAGTGCGAACGTGGGCAGCGCGAGCAGTTTGGCGAGCAGGCCCGCCGAATCGCCAGCGATGTCGACGCCGATCATCACGAAGTTCCCTGTCACGTGCGCCGTGAACAGGCCGAACAGTGAAATGAACCCGACCACATCGACATAGCCTGCGACGAAAGCCAGGATGCCGCCGAACGCTGGTCCCGAAAGCGCAGGGCGGCGGCCCGTGTCTGGGAGCTGTATGGGGGTCAATGCAGTCTCCCGCGAGAGTGGGTCAACTGACGCTCAGAAGCTGTGGCGCAGCGCAATGGCGAACGTCTGCGGGTCGGCGCCGGCCTTGATGCCGACGTTATTGATGGCGAAGTCATAGGTCGCGTTGCTGCGGTTGTTGATGCGGCTGTAGTAAGCGTAAAGCCCGGTTCGCTTGGAAAGGGGGTAGTCATAGCCGACGGTTACCTGAAATGCGCCGGTCTGCGAACCGCTTCGAACGGCGCCGATGGTTTCCGTCGCCGTGCCGGTGCCGTTGCCGACGAAGGCGAGGCCTGCACGTAGGCTGCCGGTGCCAAGCTGCTGTATCAGCGAGACATAGTAGCCATTGCGCGTCAGGTCTCCCGTGGCGGTGCGATAGTGCAGGCGTTCATACACGGCACTGATGCGCGTCGACGGGAACTGGTAGGAAACGCCTGCCTTGATGGCATCGTCGTTGCGGCCGCTGGTCTGGTAGTGCTGGTGGATTTCGTAGGCCAGCGTCAGGTTCAGGTTGCCCTGGTCATAGGCAGAGGCAAAGGAATACAGCGCTGGATTGCGCGGCACCGTTGTCTTTTCCTGCGGCAGTCCCCAGGCGATGGCGCCGCTGAAGCCGTGCCACTTCGGCGACTGATAGTGCAGCGAGTTCTTCTGCCGTCGATCGAATGCGCTGGTGTTCTGAACATTGTCGCTGGTGGCCGCAGAGCCATTACCCATCAGCGCCATGTAACCCGCAGTGGTGGCGTAATACGGGTCGTAACTCTTGGTTGCACTTGTGTACGGTGTGTCCCAGTTGCCCATGAAGAGGGTGCCGTACGGGCCCTGAAGGCCAAGCCGGCTATCTCGCCCGGCAATTTCCCCGGAGCCGTTGTTGATCGACAGGGCGCTTTCAATTTGCCAGATCGCCTTGATCCCATTGCCTAGCGGTTCTTCGCCCACCATGCCGAACACGGAGCGGTTATTCGTGAGGCGCGCCGCATCGCCCAATTTGGTTCCATCGGTTGCGGGGGTCACGGTCACATACTCGACTGCCGTGTTCAGCCGGCCATAGATCGTGACGTTGCCGTCTGCCACGGCAGGTGCTGCGGCTGCGGACAACAACACCGCCAAGGCGACGTGAATGCGCCGGGGCGCGATTGCGTGAGTACGGCGGGAATGGGCCTCTGGCTGCTTTCGGGAACGACGCATGCTGTTATTGGCTCCCTTCTTTGCTACGCGCGGGGAGGGATGCCGACTGCTCGACGGCCGTGGCCGCATTGGGCGGGGTGCCCGTAATCTTAGGGACGCATTCGCCGCGGAACCATGCCATGGTGACGGGCTCTCCCGCCAGCATGCGCTTGACCGGCGGCACAACCTGCTCGCCAAGGAGCATGCCCAGCAGCCCGATCAAAGCAATTGCGGGGGGGGCAGGCGAGCGGACCTGCATCAGTGCATAGATGATGCCGACCAGAATGCCGGCGCCGAGGGAGACGATATAGAGTTTCATATAAGACCCGATGGAAAAGGGGGGAATCGGCGTGGTGCTACGCTGGCGGCAGGCCCACCCCGAGCAGGTGCCGGACGTGTGGCGGCTCGGCGCCCACGTGGAAACCGATCACGTCGCGTTGCAGATCGGCATCGGCATTGGGTACTCGCTGGTGCTGGCGCAAATGTTCGGCCCAGGACTCGACCAGAAACCACTCGGTCAGTAGTTCGGGGTCGGCCGGATCTTCCATCACGCCCCAACTGAACGCGCCGTCGCGCAGACGCTCTTCCGAGAGCTTGTGCACCACGTGCAGGAACGCATCGCGATTGGCGGGCGGGATGCAGTACTCGATCAGGATCATCACCGGACCACGGTCATGCGCAATCTCGTCGGCCATTTCCGGTTCGGGCCAGCGACGTGCGGGGCCGAGGTCCTCTTCACCGCTCGGCAGCCGCATGCGGCGCAGGATCAGCGCGGTAACGGCCAGCCCCGCCGCGGCAATCAGTAGCGCGTGCGGTGTACCCAGCGCCTGTGCCACAAAGCCCCAGATCAGGCTGCCACCGGCCAGCGCGCCGTTGAACACCATTTGGTAGACCGCCAGCGCCCGGCCGCGCACCCAGTTCGGCAGGATCGCCTGTGCCGCGCCGCCAAGCGTGGTCAGCGCAATGATCCACGCGGCGCCGAGCAGCAGCAGTAGCGGCAATGCCAACCCTATCGGGGGCGCGCTCGACAGTGCCGCCATGACAACCGCCGTGACGATCGCGGACAACAGCACCATGCCGTTGGCATCAAGCCGCTGTTGCAGTCTGGGCATCGTCAGCGCGCCGAGGATTGCGCCAGCGCCCACTGCACCCAGCAACACGCCATAGAGACTGGCACCGCCATGCAACAACTGGCGGGCGACCAGCGGCAACAACGCCCACACGCCGCTGCCGAAGGCAAAGTACACGGCGGCGCGCGCCAATACGATGTGCAGCTTGCTGTGCGCGCGGGTGAAGCGTAAGCCTGCGCGGAAAGCGCTGAAGAAGTGCTCGCGCAGCGGATCGCTGGGTTGTTCGGGGCGCTTCCACCAGATCAGCGCAGCGACGACGAACACGTAGCTGATCACGTCTGCGCTATACGTGGCGGCCGCGCCGAATGCCGCGAGCAACAGACCCCCGGCAGCCGGACCGATCGCACGGGAGACGTTCACGCCCAGCGAGTTCAGCGCCACGGCCTGTCGCAGCGTGCTCGGCGGCACGAGTTCGGGCACGATCGACTGCCACGTCGGCCCCATCATCGCCGCACCCACACCGCCGACGAACGCCAGTGCAATCAGGATTTCGATGGTCAGCGCATGGCGCCATGCCAGCAGCATCAGCGTGCCGCTGACCATGGCCAGTCCGATCTGGACCACGATCAGAAAGCGGCGCCGGTCGAGGATGTCGGAGAGCACACCGGCCGGAATCGCAAGCAGGAAGACGGGTAGCGTGGCGGCCACCTGAATCGTGGCGACCGCTGCCGGTGACGTGGAAAGATCGGTTGCCAGCCAGGCGCTGGCCACGTCGCGCATGAAGCTGCCGATGTTACCGAGGATCGTGGCCACCCACATGACCGCAAACGTGGGTAGGGCCAGCGGGGCAAACGTGCCCCCCGATGCAGGCTTGGCCGCCGAGGTGGCGGGTTGCGTCATGGTTGCCTCCGCGTGCGAAGGTCATCCCACGCCACGAGCAGGAATCCACCCACCAGACCCAGATGTTCGAAGAAGGCGTTAGCCATCGCGAACTGTGCCTCGGGCGGTGCGCTCCAAAACCGGTTGGCAAGGAACGTGGCCATGAATGTGAACGCTGCCAGCGCCAGTGCACCGAGCCAGCGCCAGACGCCGGTCAGGATCGCGGCCGACGCACCAAGCTCCAGCGCAATTGTCGCCGCCGCCAGCGGCCCGGCGGGCGACAGGCCGAAGTGCTGCATTTCGGCCACTGCGCTGGAGAAGTCGAACAGCTTGACCAATCCCCCCTGCAGGTAGGCGGCGCACAGCAGGAGCAGGGCGATCCAGCGTAGCCAGCGAGGCAGCCGGTGTGTGTTGTTGCCGGCCGCACCCGGCGGGGGTGTCGAGATGGTCATGGCCGCTCTCCAATGGGGGGTGGTTAACGTGGATCCGTGGATCAGCGGATCAGAATGCCCAGCACGAGCAGCCCAGCGCGCCCCAGAACGTGCTTTCGTCCGACGCCGGCACGCCCGAGGTCCAGGCCTTGGCATGCGCGTGGCCATGCACGCCGCACGAACTGGCGCAGCCGCACGCGGTGTTCAGCGCCATTGCGCGCGCCTGGGTCTGCGGGCGCGGCTGGTACTGGCTGCCGTGGCGGGCCGGCGACCAGTCGGGCATCGCGGGCGGGATGTCGGGCGAATGCTTGCCGAACTCGCTGTCGCCATAGACCACCTTGCCGCCGAGCACGGTCAGCACCGACGTGATGTCCTGAATGTCGTCGCCCGGCACCGAGAAGTAGTCGGCCGACAACACGGCCAGGTCGGCCAACTGGCCCACCTTGATCTGGCCCTTCTTGCCCACTTCGGATGAGAACCACGTGTTGGCCTCGGTCCACAGGCGCAGCGCCGTGTCGCGATCGAGCAGGTTGGCCGGCGGATACATCGACATGCCGCCCACGGTCTTACCCGTGGTCAGCCAGTACAACGATACCCACGGGTTGTACGACGCCACGCGCGTGGCGTCGGTGCCGGCGCCGACCTTGACACCCTTCTCGAGCATCTTCTTGATCGGCGGCGTGGCTTCGGCCGCCCGGGCACCGTAGCGCTCGACAAAATATTCGCCCTGGTAGGCCATGCGGTGCTGCACGGCGATGCCGCCGCCAAGCGCCGCAATGCGGTCGATGTTGCGATCGGAGATGGTCTCGGCATGATCGAAGAACCAGTTCAGACCATCGAACGGGATGTCCTTGGCGACCTTCTCGTAGACATCGAGCGCGCGCGAGATGGTCTGGTCATAGGTCGCATGCAGACGCCACGGCCAGCGCTTTTCCGCCAGCAAGCGGATCACCGGCTCCAGATCGGCTTCCATCGACGGCGCCATGTCGGGACGCTCGACACGGAAGTCCTCGAAGTCGGCCGCCGTGTACACGAGCATTTCGCCGGCGCCATTGTGGCGATAGAGGTCATCGCCCTGGCCGGGGCTGACTTGCTTGACCCACTGGCTGAAGTCTGCGAGTTCGGCTTTGGGCTTCTGCGTGAACAAGTTATAGGCCAGGCGCACCGTGAGCTGACCTTCACGGTGCAGTTCCTCGATGATGCTGTAGTCCTCGGGGTAATTCTGGAACCCGCCACCCGCGTCGATCACGCCGGTCACACCGAGGCGGTTCACCTCGCGCATGAAATGGCGCGTCGAGTTCTTCTGATACTCGGGCGGCAGCTTCGGGCCTTTCGCCAGCGTGGCGTAGAGAATGGTCGCGTTCGGCTTGGCGAGCAGCAACCCGGTCGGATTGCCCGACGCGTCGCGCACGATCTCGCCGCCCGGCGGGTTGGGCGTGTCTTTCGTGTAGCCCACGGTGCGCAGTGCGGCGCCGTTGAGTATCGCGCGGTCGTACAGGTGCAGGATGAACACCGGCGTG
>NZ_KB944442.1:0-13855 GCF_000389825.1 Pandoraea sp. SD6-2
TCGCAGATGGCTCGAAGTTTCGCACGCTGACAGTTGTCGATGTATTCACGAAAGAAGCCCTGGCCATCGAAGTTGGTCAACGGTTGAGGGGAGAGCACGTGGTGTCGGCACTCAATCGTATCGCGGCCAAACGCGGCGCTCCTCGGCATATTTTTGTAGACAACGGCAGTGAGTTTTCCGGGCGATTGCTCGACATGTGGGCATATCACCACAAGTCGAAAATCGATTTCAGTCGCCCAGGAAAGCCCACGGACAATTGCCACATTGAGACGTTTAACGGATCATTCCGTGATGAATGCTTGAACGTGCATTGGTTCGAGACGCTGGACGAAGCGAAAGCGATTATCGAGGTATGGCGCGGGGACTACAACGAGAGTCGGCCTCACTCAGCTCTCAAAGAGATGGCGCCGGCCGAATTCGCCCGACAATTGGTGTTTTTACCCGGGTCGACTTGACCCGATACGCCGAAAAACTCGCTCTGGATTTGGTACAGAAAACCCAAGCGGATCACAACGCCGAAAAACTCACTCTGGATTTGGTCCGGAAAACCCAAGCGGATCCGTCCAGGAACAGGAGACGAGAGTCACTGCAGAATCCTCTCCGCGCTCCTTGGCCAACGCAGCAGCGGCCAGCACATCGCGCCGAGGATAATTAGCGTGGGCACGGTCAAGCTCAAACCTAGCATCATTCGCGCATGCTCCTCAAACCCAATTGCCGCCACCCCAAACGCCGGCATGAGTCCGGCCGTCACCGTGTTGCCAAGCGTTGCATGTAGTGCGGAGGCAAACGAAATGTCCTTAACGCCACAGCAACTGCGCAATGTTGCTGTTATCGCGTTGCTGAGCGCTCCGAACGAACCACCAAGAAGGAGCATGGCCGCTCCCGTAGATGTCGGGTTTCCGTTTGACAGCATCAGCCCGATCGCAATCAGTACCCCAATCGAAGCCGCACAGGCCGCGATGGCCGGGCGCGACACGCGCGTGAGTGCAATGCCCGAGAGCACCCCACCGACACAAAGGCCAACAGTTGCAGTCAGCACGATTGACGATACCGAGGTTTGTGTCGTCAATCCACCTAAAACGAGATATCGGCTTCCCCACGCCGAAAAAATGAAGATGTACATAAAGTAGTAGGCTGAGAATGCCGCGAGCGTGGGCGCTAAATGTGCAATTAGAGCGAGGCGGTTTCTGGCAGTCAGCCTCTGCGAACGTACTTTTGAAGCAGGCTGCGGGGTGGGTCTGGTCAGCCAGCCGTAAGTCATTAAGCCAAGTAACGTAATCAGCACGAAAAACGGCACCAGCAATGAAAAGCGCCAGCCAAGAGCTCCAGCCCCGATGGCTAATGGCAGCGTGGAGGCCGAAACGCCCAAGTATCCCGCCAACTGCACCGTGGACATCATTAGGGCAAAGCGATTCTCACGAAATTCACTGGATGCGACTTTGATCAATGCGCTGTAGACAAAGGCGTCGCCAACGGCTGTCACGATACGAGCTAGGAGCAGAACAGCAAAATGTCTAGCGAGAATGACCAGCATCAGACCAAATGCAGACATGCATAAGCTGAAGAGCAGCACTGGCCGCGCCCCGAAACGGTCGACGGTCATCCCCGCGGGCAACTGCGCTGCGAGATACGCGAGCAGGTAGGCAGATGCGCCATAGCCATACTCAACCCACGAGATCGACACATCCGCCACCATCTCAGCTCCGATCGTGGCTGGATAGGTTCGTTGAAACATCGCCACCGAATATGCAATGGCGCAGAGGCAGAAAAAAACCTGGCCACCAGCAGCTTTCTCAGTCGAATCCCGCAGATCTGTTGGTTCTACGTGTTCTCGCATTGCCCCCTCCCACAGTGGCCCCACCAAGCCCACCAACGCATTTTCAGTCGGCCACTACTTCGAAGATTTCCATTGCGAGAGTGTTCGTTTGATCTAGCAGGCTGACCCGGTCCAGGCCTGCTGGCCAAAACCATTCAACGTGTCCCTCTCGTGTCTCAAAATTCGAGGCGTGCGCGGCGGTAATGTCACCCACCCCCTTGTACAAAGCGATCTCGCATACTCCTGATGGGACGGACGGAGTGCGTATTGTCTTTATAACTCCGGGCGGCGCCTTCAAGAACGAAATGGCAGCCACGCCTCGCTGCCGTGGTTCGGTGAGCTCGAAATCGAAATCATTGGCATAGGCGTGAGCGTGAAGTGCATAGAGATCAATTCCAAGCGCTTTGTGGACAAGGTCAACAATCTTGCCACCCGCCGGCCGTGCCCCCACCTCCACCACAAAGGGCTTTCCCGACACGATGCGAAGCTCCACGTGTGCCACACCCCGATCGATGCCGAGTGCTCTACAAGCTCGTTCGGCCTGGCGCTTGAGCGCATCACTATCGTCGCCGGCATAGGGCACGATATGTCCAATTTCCGCAAAAAATGGCGGAGGGGAAAGTTGCTTGTCAGTAACGGCGATTGCCCTCGCGGCAGATGGAGTGCACGAAACCTCAACCGAAACCTCTCGTTCAGCGTCGAGATACTCCTCGAGGTGCAGGCGTGTTGGATCGATGTGGAGGATGGCGCAATAGCGAGCGAGAATATCTCTGGCCTCTTTGATGGCAACATCAAGTTCCGCACGGTTCGACACCAGCTTTACCCCGCCGCTCCCACCGAATGTCGTAGGTTTGAATATGAGTCTGTGATTGCCACACCAGACGAATCGATCCACGTCCTCCCCTGACGCCACTGTCCGGGCAACATTCAAGCCAGCATCGGCGAGTGCCCGTTTCATGACCAGCTTGTCCCGGCACCGTAGAATCACAGCCTCATCAAGAAACGGCAGGCCGTACGTGCGAGCGATAGCTGCACATGCCGGCAGAACAAAGTCATTGACTGGAACGATCGCGTGGAGTCGTCGACCAGAGCGTTGATGGAACTCCTGGACCGCTTCTAATGCGGCATCAGGATTCAACAAATACGGCCCCACAATAACGTCGTCGGCCAGCGCAAAGGCGGCACGCCGCGTCTGCGCGAATGGATGACCGGGATACGCCAGCAATACGATTGGCTTCCTCAATGCCCGAGCCGTCGAAACAATGGCGCGTTCGCGAGTGGCAAGGTCTGCACCAACGAGCAGCACATATTCTTCATCATTCATTCTCTGCCCCCTTGTGCGTGCTAAGCAGCATCGACCGCCAACTGGCTCGGAAAGCGCTCGTTGAGCGTGTTTAGGTAGCTCTCCGAGGTGTGCAACCGGAACAACGCACCGCGCACCATCTCCACACGCGCAGCGAAAGCCTGTTGGGCGAGCGGGGTCACCACATCGCGGTACCAGCGCTCCGTGTGATGACCATCGACCTCGATGTGCAGTAAGTGATAGTCCGCGCCCTTGCGAGAAAGGCCCACACGTTCCCACCCCTTCTCCAACGCGCGGAACCGGTCTGGAACCAGTTGTTCGGTCGCAGCAAAGTACCCGATCCCCAGATAGAAGAATTCTCGACGCAACGACAGCATGGTCTGCAGGTTCCCGCAAATCAATGCCTCCAGCGTCAACGCATCGTCGGTCTCTGTGTGCTCGATGCCGAAGCTCTTGAGTGCCTCCTGGAACAATGACGAATGCAAGAGATTGTGGTCCCCCTCACCCATTTCGTCCCAATAATTGGCCGCTATCTCGAGTTTTGCGGATGTAGGGGCACCAATTTGCAGTGCCGCAAGAAAATCGTCGGTGTTGGCGTCAATCGCTGACTCCTGAACCAGATAGAAGCGAATATCTTCGATGGTCGCTTCTTCTGCGAGGTAGCGCGTGTAGGCGACATGGCTGCCGGCCGGATGGAGTGCAACAAGATCGTGCAGCCACTCGCCAAATTGACTCGAATCAGGCACATCGACCGGCATATTCGCTACGATCGATTGGTCGAGCGTAGCGATGAATGCGTTCTCCAGGATGAAGCGCAGTCTCGTCATCGTAGCTGCTCCTTCCGCGCTACGAACTCCCGCAGGTGGCACATGAGTCAGCACCGTGTAGATGCCCGCCAGCAACTTGTGAGCAGCATAGCGCTCGCCCAGAGGACCACGCGCCAAGCCTTGCTGGATCTCAAGCTCAAGCAATTTCCACCCGCCCAGGTCATTCACAGCGGCTTCGATCAGTCTATCCATGTCGACTGCATTGCCAGTGAAGCAGGAAGCGACGATCTTATAAAGACTTTGAATACGAGCGTTCACAGGAGTCTCCTGAGATGCGGATCAGTTCTCAATCAGGACGTGCCTGACGGCGGATTCAACAAAGGTACAGGCAAGGGAATCAACATCGGACTCGGTATGACATGCGGAGATGAAAAAGGGCTCTTCGATCGTCGGGGGAATCGCAAACCCTGCCTCCAGCAGATCCGCGAAAATCTTCCGGAACACGGTTTTGTCTTGGAGGGACACGTCGTTGTATCCTTTCATCCCATCGGGGCGATCACAGAGCACCGGCGTCACAAGCGAGCCGAAATGCTGGGCGCCAAACTTGAGTCCGGAGGCATGGAAGCCGTCGCGCAACAGGCACGCCAGTCTGTCCGCCAATGCACAGATCCGCACATGTACGTCGTCTCTCTCAAGGACTTCCAACTGAGCCAACCCAGCAGCCATCGTCAACGGGCTGCCAGCAAAGGTTCCCCCTTGAAACACGCTGCCCTTCGAGACGAGCAATGACATCAACTCCTTCCTGCCACCAAAGGCACCAACGGGTAATCCGCCGCCAATGATCTTTCCGAATGTGATCAGATCAGGCATCACTTCGAGGGAGTCAGCTACGGGGCCGAATCTATGGCGAAAAGCCGAGACGACTTCATCAAAGATCAACACGATCCCGCTGCGGGTGGCTAGTTCGCGCACACCTTGCAGGAAGCCTGGCATTGGCGGTATCACGCCCATATTCGAGGGTACCGGCTCGAGAATGATGGCGGCCGCCGAGCCGTCAGCCTGCGCGATTGCATCCTGAACAGATGCCAAATCGTTGAATTCGGCCAAGAAAGTCGAAAAGGCATTTACTTGGTCTACGCCGTTTCGCACAGTGCTCGCCGATGCAGATTCCGCACGCATGTGTGGCTTGCTCGCGCCGCTTAGCAAAGCATCCGAATGACCGTGGTAGCCTCCGCGGATCTTAATGACGCCGTTCCGGCCGGTGTAGGCACGTGCAATACGTAAGGCCGTCATCGTGGCCTCAGTGCCGGAACAGGTGAAACGGACCGAATCCAGACCGCGGATCGTCTGGAGGATCCGCTCCGCCAAGGCGTATTCACTGCGCGTCGGCGCACCGTACACTGTGCCCTTGGCGAACTGCGTGTTCACCGCTGCCTGAATTTCGGGGTGGCCGTGACCGAGAATGGCCGGACCAAGGCCACAGACGAAATCGACGAAGCGATTTCCATCTTCGTCGATCAGGTACTTCCCTTCCCCTCCGTTGATGAATAGCGGCCCACCATCCACCTCCGAGAATGCTCGTCCTGGCGAGCTGACTCCACCGGGAAGTAACATCTGACCTCGCGCGAACAGCTTGCGCGAGCTATCACGCGGGATTCTGCTGCCAAGCCGATAATCCATTCTCGTTATTCCTCTCTTCAACGTTGATGTCACTACCAAGTAATGCCAGCGCTATTTGGAAATATGCCGACGGACGTGCGGAAAAACACTCAGGAGGTGATCGACCGAATATCTCATTTATCGCGGAGGGTGGTGGTAGAACGGCTAGGAGAATACGTGCGTCCTCTCCGCGGCTTTCGCGCAATGTCTTCAGGAACCGCTGATAGCCGACGAATTCGTAAGATAAATTCATCATATGTTCAGCAGTACGAAATATCATGTCGATAGAAAAAGCCGTTTCTGCCATCCCATCTATCCACGCCGCCCCAAGTGATGCATTTCCATCTCGGCATTCGGCAACAGCCCGCGCCACCAAAGTTTGTGCTGCGACGTCGACCGACACGCCCACTACGTCCCCGACGTCTAGTGGGGCGATTCGGTGTTCATGGCAATATCGGAAAAAGCGCAGAATGACCGACTTTCGATTACCGTGTCCGGTTCTCACCGAAGGTAGGACATCGCCCAATCGCAAAATAGCCGCATCAAGACCGGAGCGTGCGGCGGCTAGTACCAATTGTTCGCTCACGATTTTCGTTGTTGCGTAACCGTTCAACCCATCACGAGTCAACGCGCCAACGGGAACGTGACAGATTTCACCAGTTCCGAGCACGCTATCGGCTCGCTCAGCGACCATTGACGACACGTAGACCAACCGCTTCGGAGTATCCTCGGAACACAGGTCAATCACCTGTTGCGTGCCAATCACATTTGCGGCCCGCAATGCTCTATAGGACGAGAGGAAATTGACGTTAGCCCCTGCGTGAATGACGGTGTCGGTCTTGACGGCGATGCGCTGCCACGTCGGCGCATCCCATCCGAACGAGCGTCGCGACAGGTCACTTGGCAATGCCTCGACCCGGTGCTGAAGCGATTCTAGATTGATCCCCGCGCACGCGATCTCACGAGCCAATCGTGTCCATGCGTCTTCGCGCGATTGAGCGCGGACCATTGCCGTTACATGAGCGGTCGTCTGCGTTAGAAGCGTGGCTAATGTGTGAATGCCGAGAAATCCCGAGCTCCCAGTCAGGACAATATGACGTTGCCTAGGGGCTCGGACCACTCGACGAATCGGCGAGAACTCCGGTACAGGCTCGAACTCGACGTCCGCGGGGACCGATGTAGCCGGCGCCTCCACGTAGCGAGCCAGCATCCGAGCGGACGGATGATCGTACAGCGTCTGCAACGGCAACTTGATGCCCAGCTTTCTCTCAACATCGACCAGGAAATGGACGGCCTCGAGGGAATCCCCACCGAGTTCGAAGAAATTACTGTCTGCCGACACACTGGCTGCACCGAACCAGCGCTTGAATGCCCCCAATAAAAGTCCTTCAAGCGTATCGACGTCTGCCCCATCCAAATCGTTCGCAGCACTCTCTGCGAACATTCGCGCGATCTGCTTCTTGTCGACCTTGCCCGTCGCGGTTCGCGGCACCGACTCTAGGCAGAGAATTACTGCAGGAAGATGAGTGGCCGGCAGACCCCGTTTGAGAGCCTTCCAGATTTCATCAACTGTGACAGTCTGCGCAGTCGAATACGCCAAACCAACTGACGGCTCCCCATGGTCGCGACAAAACGAGAATGCATGAAAATCCGCCTTTCCACCGAATGCCTTGCGCGCCGTGCATTCGATCTCTCCGAGTTCCACGCGTACGCCACGGACCTTGACCTGGTCGTCGAAGCGACCGTGGTATTCGAGTAGTCCGAGCGCGTTGATAGAACCCATGTCGCCGGTGCGATAGACACGCTCACCCGGAACATCTGCAAAGGGATTCAATGGAAACGCGGTTTCTGTCAACTCCGACTGACCGAGATACCCCGCACCAACGCATTCGCCACCCACAACGATCTCTCCCAACTGACCATCAGGCAACGGACGTAACATTTCGTCGCAGATTCGAACGAAGGTGTTGTCAATCGGTTTCCCTAGGGGGATTCGATCGCCTGGATCTCCGCTCACGAAGTGAAAAACCATACCGATGGAAGCTTCGGTATGACCATACGTGTTCACGAGTTGAACGTCCGGTAGCAGTTCCATGAACTCCCGGACCGAGACGGCATCCAGTTCTTCGCCACCGATAATGAGATAGCGCAATGAGCGAAGGCTGTCACGAGAGATCTCACCACGTCGGAGAGCAATAACGAGCAGACGAAAGAGCGACGGAACGAAATCGGTCATCGTGATTCCGTGACGAGCGATCAGATCGGCAGTTCTGCATACGTCGGCGGGCCTATGGTCCGAATCGATGAACAACGTACCTTGACTGCAAAGCGGCCAAAGAATCTGCCAAATCGACGAATCAAACAGATGGGCGCTGTTCTGTAATACCCGATGTCCTCGACCGAAGGTCTTCGTCATGTAAGAGAGCCGATTCGCGACCCCCCGATGACGGTTCAATGCACATTTTGGCGTGCCGGTGCTGCCGGACGTGAAGAAACCATAAAGCAGTGCGCCGGGGTTCGGAGCGTTGCACGGCGTCAGCAGCGACGCGCCATCGACGATCTGATCATCGGATATGTCTACCTGAAATGCCGGGAGCTCACCACGCGTGAGCGTATGCGTGTCTGTGAGACAGAACTCGCCTCTTGCGCGAGTTAGCATGCGGACATACTCGAGGCGCTCTGACGGCCACCCCCGGTCGACGGGCACCAGAACCGCTCCCGTGCTAGCACAGGTGAGCCACGCCAACGGCAGTGCGAGATCTCGCTCGATCGGGCAGAGAATATAGTCCCCTTGGCCGACCCCATCCCGCTGCATGCGTGCTGCCAGCAGCAGTGCCCCTCGCGTTAATGCAGCGCAACTGATTCGCTTCCCCTGGCCTTCTATGACAATGCGCTGCGGATCCGCCTTGGCAGCCTCCCAGACCTGCTCGACGATCGATTCAGAGTGACTCCAATACTCCTCTGATATTGATGCATGAGACATCGTTTCTCCTGGTATTAACAGCGACGCAAACTGCTTACCAATGATTCTCTCCACCTGCATGCACTTGCTTATCGAATAGTTTGTGGTGCTTTTGTCTCCAGAAATCCCAGCATCGCAGATGGATTTGATCCATGAAGAAACTCAGCCTTGTCCAAACGGGCCTACCTACCGCTGAACGTGGGGCTTAGCAATCTTCGAGCGCCATCAGGTCATGTATGGTTTGTCGGCGCCGGATCAATTTCTCTTGCGACCCGTCCCACAGAATCTCTGGCGCGAGCGGTTTGCTGTTGTAGTTCGACGACATGGAGGCACCGTAGGCGCCGGCATCGTGGAAGATCAGATGGTCGCCAACGCGCGGCTCGGACATTAAGCGATCTTCGATTACACCACCAATACCTTGCGTAAAAACGTCCCCAGCCTCACATAGCGGCCCTCCGACTGCAAGGCGTCCGATCGGCCTTTCCCCAGCTTCCGTCCCCTTGGCAGGCAGTACGGAGATCTCGTGATAGCTGCCATACATTGAAGGGCGTACTAAGTCGTTAAATCCGGCATCGACCAGCACGAAGCGGTGTTCCGGCGTCTGCTTCACCGCAAGGACCTCCGAGACCAAAATTCCTGCCTCGGCCAATAGAAACCGGCCTGGTTCAATCTCCAGTCTGACGTCATGCCCGAGATGTCGTTCGACCTCACGGCGTGCCTCGTCCCACAACCGGAAGTAATGATTGGTATCAATGCTTACGTCACCGTCCATGTATGGCACTGACAGTCCGCCACCTGCCGAGATCGCATGAAAGTCACAATCAATCTTGCGGGCAACCTCCACCAACGCTACGCAGACACGGGCGAGATGGTCATAGTCCACTCCCGATCCGATATGCATGTGAATGCCTTCCAAGCGCAGCCCATACTTTTTCACCAAGGCAACGGCCTTGCCTACATCCGTGTGCCATATCCCATGCTTGCTGTGAGGGCCACCGGTGTTCGTCTTGTTGCTATGTCCGTGACCGAAGCCCGGGTTCACTCGAATCCATACCCCGTGCGCGGGTGCGTTAGCCCCAAGGTATTCGAGCATGTCCAGTGATCCGGCATTGACGCTGATGCCATGACGCAACACCAAGGCCAGCGTTTTTTTGTCGATTACATCGGCCGTAAAAACAACACCGGGCGGGTTGCTCCGGGCATCAAAGCCCGCAGCAACGCTGCGCTCCACCTCTCCTGCCGACACCGCGTCCACGACAACACCCTGCGCCAACATTAGCTTGAGAATATGGACGTTCGAGTTAGCCTTCTGCGCATAACGAATGACATCGAATTGGCGAAGATCCGCAATGCGGCGCCGGATTCTCGAACTGTCGTAGATCCACAAAGGGGATCCATACTTAGTCACCAACTCATGTACCGGAATGTCCTCGCCTAATGCCGTCACGTTACCCGCCGTATTGGAATGCTATTGCACGGATCATGCCGACTATCCACGCGCGGGTAAAATATCAAAATATCGTTGTTCTATTCATTCCTGATATAGAGACGCCATGACGCTTACGCACAGGCATGTCGAAGTGTTTCGCGCATTGATGACGACCAGCAGCGTGACAAAAGCAGCCGCCCTATTGTTCACATCGCAACCCACTGTCAGCCGGGAGTTGGCACGCATAGAGCAGGTGATCGGATTCAAATTGTTCGACCGGGCCGATGGCAGGCTCCGGCCCACTGCCGCCGCGTTGGTGCTCTTCGAGGAAGTCAAGCAGTTCTATGTGGGTCTTGAGCGGGTAACTTCCACGGCAGCACACCTACGCGCCTTCAGAGGTGGTGAGCTCTCCGTGCTGACGCTCCCCGTTTTCTCTCAAACTTTGCTTCCCGGGGCCTGTCGTACGTTCTTCGAGGAACGTGCAGATGCCACGATTTCGATTGATGTCCAGGAGTCCCCGTTTCTTGAGGAGTGGCTGTCAGCTCAGCGGTTCGATCTTGGATTAACCGAACAGGACAAAGCCCCCCCCGGGACTCACTTGGAGCCACTTCTCGAAATTGACGAAGTTTGCGTGCTGCCCGATGGTCACCCGCTGCTCGAGAAGCGCCGAATTGCACTCGCCGATTTTTCCGGGATGTACTTCGTTAGTCTCGCGTCAACAGACCCATACCGTTTGCTATGGGATGCGACTTTCGCCCGGCAGGGAGTCAATCGCCGCTTGGTGATGGAAGCACCGACGGCTGCTTCCGTTTGCAGCCTTGTGCGAAAAGGGCTTGGACTTTCGATAGTGAACCCTCTTACGGCAATAGAGTTCGTCGAATACGGTCTCCACATTCGACCAGTAGAAGTATCCATTCCGTTCCGGGTAAACCTTCTTTTTGCGGAGCACCGACCGGAGAACCGGCTCGTCACCCCCTTCATTCGCGCGTTGCGCGAGGAAGTCACAGTCATCAGCACAGAACTTGAGCGAACGACATCGTCATCAAAATACGCGCAATAGGCGTGAGCGATGACATGTCGAGCTTATCGAGCAACCGTGCGTTGCTGTTTGGAATAGCTGTCTAACCTCCCCGTAAATTAGCCCGTCATGCGCTGTTCGTACTGAGCCGGTGGAGTTGCCCCTGTAATCCAGGACACAGCGTCACACTGAGGTTGCCGAATGTAGTGGTCAGGTAATCCCCTCGAAAAACCGGAGGGATCGGAAGTGGAATTTTCTCGTTGAGGAAGTTCTACGGAATGAAGAAGTCGAGATTCACGGATAGCCAGATCATGAACGCGCTCAAGCGCGTGGCGGCTGGGCTAGTGGCGCCGGACCTGTGCCGGGAGTTGGGCATCAGCACGGCAACGTTCTACAAATGGCGCTCGAAGTACGGCGGCATGGACGTGTCGCTGATCGCGCGGATGAAGGAACTGGAAGCCGAGAACGCGCGGCTGCGCAAGATGTACGTCGAGGAAAAGCTCAAGGCGGAGATCGTAGTCGTCGAGCAGTCGGGGATTCAGGCGGGGAGCGGTGGCTTTGACGTCAACGTAACGGGCAATACCGATCTGAAGGGTGCGTATATAGCCAGCACGGCAGACGCGTCGAAGAATCAACTGACGACGGGTACGCTGACGTTCTCCGATATGGAGAACCACTCGGACTACAGCGCGAACAGCTTCGGCGTTGGCGGCGGGTTCACGATGGGCAACGGTGGAGCGAACGAGCGCACGACGGGGCCGACGTCGGGCAAGAACACCGGTGGCATTTCGCCGATGCTGCCGCAGTCGGAGAGCGGCAGCGAGCGGGGCACGACGCGAAGTGGCGTAAGCGGTGGCACCATCACGCTAACGAACGGCGCGAGCCAGACGCAAGATCTGGCAAGCCTGAATCGCGACACGACAAACCTGAATGACACAGTCAGTCGCACGCCGGATCTGCAGAATTTGCTCAACGACCAGTCGCGATTGATGGCAGCGGCGACGGCGGCCGGGGAGGCGGTGGCGCGGGATATCGGGTCGTATGCGAATAGGAAGGAAGAGGAAGCTAAGGAGAAGGCGAAAAACACCGAAGACCCCACGTTGAAGGCCCAGTACTTGCAAGAGGCAAAGGACTGGTCGGAGGGCGGGGATTATCGCGCGGCGATGCACGCGGCCGGAGGCGCGATTGTTGCGGGGTTGGGCGGAGGTAATGCCTTGGGTGCTGGCTTGATGTCAAAGCTCGGCGGCGTGTTGAATGATCTGAGCAACAAGATTCAGGATGCCCATCCGACGGGCAATGCGGATATCGATCAAGCGCTGGCGCAAATCGTGACGACTGGGCTCGGAACGGCCATTGGTGCAGCGGCCGGTGGGACTTCTGGGGCTTTCACCGGGTTTAATACTGATCGGTTCAATCGGCAGTTGTATCCGGACGAGTATAAGAAGGCTGCAGGATATGCAAAGGTTGTCGCCAAGGAGCTTGGCATAAGTGAGGCCGAAGCGGAGGGGCGAGTCCTCGCCGAAATGTTGCGAAATTCGGACAAGCAGACAGCCGAAGCGTCTGGAGGAAAGCATGACTACGACATTCGGCGCGTTGTTGGTTGTCAGAACTTGAATTGCGCCGGAGATGTGAATGATCCTCAATATGCGAATCATGACTTCAATAGTCATTACATAAAATCGAATGAGGCGGCATATAACTTGGGCCAGGAACAGTTGGGGCGCGGTCAGACGTATGGTGAATTGGTGACGTCGAATATGAAGAAGGATCCAGTGGGATCGACGTTGGCGGGCGTGGGGATGATTGGTCTAGGTCTGGTGATGGGCGGTCCGCTTGCGTCAGCGGGGCTGATGGGGACGGGCGGACTCCTTGGGTTAGGCGCTAATGGAGGTGTCCAACCGATGGGTGATCGGCCGTTTGACTGGACTAGCTTTGCGTTGGCTGGAGCGACGGGCGCAGCATCGACGGGGATGAAGGTTATTCCTGTAGCTCTCACGGGAGTTGGTGGTGCGTTGACTGGTTCTGCACTGCAAGGCCAGAATCCGAATTCAGCGATGGCTGGCGCATTGGGAGGGACGGCGATCGGGTATCCGATTGGCTCCAGAATTCAAGGTAGTCTCAATGTAGTGGTCTAATTTCCCCGGACACCAATTTAGGCGAGAATACTCGCCATGAAGAGGTGTCTGATGAGCAAGCAACGTCGTACGTTTTCCCCTGAGTTCAAGCGCAGTGCTGCGTCGCTGGTCCTCGACCAGAGCTATAGCCACGTCGATGCCAGCCGGTCGGTCGGCGTTGCGGAATCGGTTCTGCGTCGCTGGGTTCAACAATTGCATCAGGAACGCCACGGCATCACGCCTCAGAGTCCTGCAATGACGCCAGAGCAGCAGTGCATCCAGGAGCTGGAAGCGCGGGTTGAACGCCTCGAGAGGGAGAAGACCATTTTAAAAAAAGCTACTGCGCTGCTGATGTCGGAAGGGATAGAACGTACGAAATAATCGACCAGTTCGGCGACGGCGTATCGGTAGCAATGTTGTGTGAGTTGTTCGACATACCCCGGTCGTGCTTTTACGCATACAGACATCGTCGGGAACGGGTTGACATGGCGCGAATAGCACTACGCAGCCGCGTGCACGAGTTGTTTGTCGAGAGCCGCAGTTCGGCAGGCAGCCGCAGCATCATGGGCATGCTGCGCGAGCAAGGCACGACGGTTGGGCGCTTTAAGGTTAGCCGTCTGATGGATGAGCTCGGCTTGATTTGCAAGCAACCTGGCAACCACGCATACAAGCGCGCCACGGTGGAGCGCATCGACATTCCCAACGTCCTGAATCGGGAGTTCGACGTGGCTACGCCGAATCAGGTCTGGTGCGGCGACATCACGTATTTATGGGCGCAGGGGCGCTG
>NZ_KB944443.1:0-116598 GCF_000389825.1 Pandoraea sp. SD6-2
ACCACGAACTCACCGCGTGCAATGTTCATATCCACGCGCTCGAGCGCCTGGAAGTCGCCATAGCGCTTCGAGACACCGTCGATAGCGATCATCGTTTCGGCGTTGCCTGAGGCCGCGCCGCCGGGGGTGCGCTGTGCGCCAACGTGAGAATCGATGCGATCGTTCATGCCTGCCACCTCAACACCTTGCGCTCGATGGCGCGAAACACGATATCCGTCACCAGCACGGTGACACTGATCATCACCATGCCGAGCACGACGACTTCCGTCTGGAAGAACTCCTTGCCGTTCATGATGAGGAAGCCAAGGCCTTCGCGCGCTGCGACGAGTTCGGCCGAGATCACGCACGTCCACGACAGGCCGAGAATGATCTTCAGGCCCGAGAGAATCTGCGGCAGACTTGCGGGCAGAATGACCTCGCGCATCACCTGCGCGTTACTCGCGCCGAGGTTCTTCGCGGCGCGGATGAGCAACGGGTCGACATTGCGTGTGGCTTCGATCACATAGACCAGCGCCGGGGCGAACGTGCCCATGAACACGATGCTGTACTTCTGCGTCTCAGAGATACCGAACCACAGCAGCGAGAGCGGAATCCAGCTCATCGACGGCAGCGGGCGCAGGAACGACAGGATCGGATCGAAGGCCGCGCGGGCGTAGCTCGACGTGCCGAGCACGATGCCCAGGGGAATGGCCACGACCGTTGCGGCGATGAAGCCGGTCATCACGCGGCGCGTGGACGCGAGCACATTGGCGAGCAGCGAGCCGTCGGCCAGCATCGAGACGATGCGTTCCCCGACAGCCGACGGCGGCGGCAAGAACAGGGGATCGACGATCCCCGAGCGGCAGGCCATCTCCCACGCGAGCAGGAACACGACCACGGACGCAAATCCCACGCCGAGCAACGTGGCGCGGGACGGTTGACGATGATTCACTATCAGACTCCTCGAGTGCGCACCAGTGAGTCGATAGACAGGCACTGGCGCACTGATCCAGCCGCAGGGCTTACAGATACGACGTGTTGATCCACTGGCGCACGGCCGGTGCCTTATCGATCTGCTTGTACGTGACCAGCATGTCGGCCAGACGCTGCAGACCATCGACATAGTTGCCGGGCGACTTGAGCAACTGCGTTTGCTGCGCGAGGCTGTACCACTCGGCGCCCTTGATCGTCTCGATCTGGTCGAGCGCCGACATGCCGGTCAGGGCGATCAGCGAGCGAGCTGCCTCGTCCGGCTTGTCGCGCAGTGTCTGGCAGGCATCGAAATACACCTTGAGGTACTTGCGAACCGTGTCCGCATTCTTCTCTGCCCACGCGTTGCGCACGATCAGCACATCCGGGCCCGGCGTTACGTTGTACTTCTTGTAGAGCGAGAACTGCGTGTCGTCGGCGAGCAGCTTCATACCCGACATGGCGCGAATGCGATTGAACTGCGGCGTCCATGCGGCGGCGGCATCGATCTGACCGGATTGAATCGCACCGGGTAATTCGGGGGCGGGCACATTAAGTATCGTCACGTCGTTCGACAGACCGGCGCTACCCAGCAGATCGAGCACCAGCAGATGTGCGCTTGAGGCGAACGTCACGCCCAGCTTCTTGCCCTTCAGGTCCTGGAGCGAATTCACGCCGTCGCGCACGAACAGACCTTCGACGCGACCGAAGCTATCCGGGATCGCCACGATAGAAAAGTGCTTCGAGCCACGGGCCATCAGCGCGAGCGCCGACACGATGCCGGTACAGGCGATATCGATACCGCCCGAGAGCACGGCGCTCATGCGTGCGGATGACGTGCCGAACGCCTGCCATTGTTGGTCGATGCCAGCGCTTGCGAGCGTCCCAGACTTCATGGCGAGGTAGGCCGGATAGTGACCGAGCCATGCTGAACCGCCGTATTGCACCGTGGCGGCGTCTGCTGCGCGGGCTATTCCCGGCAGGGCCAGCCCGCCGGCGGCGGCTGCGGCAGTGAGGGTGGCGCTGGTGTGAAGGAACTTGCGTCGTGAAGGGTTCATGCGTGTCTCCATGTTGGCTGTGTGTTATTCGCGTTGAACAATGGGTGCGCTTCAGGTGAGATTCATCTGGCCCGGCACCCGGGGCGTGGCTTGAATTCGTTGGTCATCATCAGCACAGCGTCAGGCGTTCGCCTAGCCACGGCATGATGCGGCGCAGTTCCGGAAAGGCTTCCTGCGAGAGTGCGAGACGACCGGCGAGAAAACACTGCGAGGCCATCTCCGACACTTCGCCTTCGCGCGATACCTGATAGATCGTGCGAGACAGGGCTGGACCGGGCAGCGGCAGTGCGGCTAGTTCGGGGAGTGATGCGCGTCCTTGCAGCAGGCACATCGGGGTGGCAATAGTGAAGCCGAGATCGGCGGCGACCATTGACATCACGATGTCCGAGGTATCGATTTCGAGGTGCATGCGTGGCGAGTGGCCTGTGCGGCGCAGGTGACGTTCGATGACTGCGCCGAAATGAGAGCGGCCGGAAAAGCGAATCAGAGGCAGGGAACGGATCAGTTCGCTCAGATCGGCTTTTGCGAGATCGGCCTCCCGCGCCTTTGGCACCACGACGATAAACGGCTCAGTGAAAATCGGGCGGCGCACGAGGCGTTCCATGTCGTTCATCGGGTCGCTTGTCACGATGAGGTCGAGGTGACGGGCGAGCAGCGCTTGTGCGTGGCCGTTGGCGAGGCCGGACCAGAGCAGGAGTTCGCTGGTGCTGCCTGACATTTGCCGGACGATGGATGGGCCGACAGTGGCGGCGAACGAATCGATCATGCCGACGCGGACGGCGGCCCGGCTAGCGACATCGGCGTCTTGAACCTGAGCGATGAGCCGGTCCATGTCGTCGACGATTTGGCGGGCGTGGCGAGAGAGAGCGAGTCCGGCGGGGGTGAGCTTGAGCGGGCGGCGTGAGCGATCGAGCACTCGGGTGCCAACCGTCTGTTCGACTTGTGCGATGGCTTGAGAAATGGCTGACTGCGTGATACCGAGTGTACCGGCGGCGCGGGAGAGGCTGCCTGCGGAGGCGACGGCTTCGAAGATCCGCAACGATCTGACGTCGAGGTCTGCGCGCTTCTTCATCGGCGTGTCTCCATGTCCGGTCGGTGAATATCAGAAGGCAGGAATCGTCTTTCTGAAGTGCCGCGATGAGTCGATATAAGAATTTCTGACGATTGTAGGAATGAAGGGGGTGAAAACAAAAACAAATTAAGAAAAACTAATACTTTGTATAAGAGTGTGAGAATCCCGGGCAAGAGGGGGGGGATGGAGACGCGCCCTTGAACTGGAACCAGATAGATGAAATTGGGGAAGTCTGAGCCGGAGGGGGAGGTTGCGTGGGAGGAACCGGGGGAGAGGAGAGGGACGGACCGGGGCGCCTTTCTGCAGCGAGTTGGGTTTATGTTTGAGAGGCGGAAAGGGGCCCCGGTCCGTCTGACAGTGGGTGTGTGAAGCGGGAGGGCGGAAGAGTTAGGAGTGGGGGGGGGAAGCGGAGCATCTGACGACGCCCCGGATACGGCGGTGCGGTCGTCAGAGCGGGCGATAGGCGAGTCGGGCGGCGAGGCTTGATCGCGTCAATCGATGCGGCTCCGGTGACTCCCGGTCGTGGCGCTGGCGCTGGCCAGCGTGGCGCGCGAATGGGCCGGACGGGGCCTGGAGGACGCTCTGGGCGCATCGACACCGGCTATTCACGATTGAGGGGCAATGTAGGTCACGCACAGCGGGATGGGCGAGGTGCCGCCGTGATAGGAAAACGGGACGGTTTCACGAGCGTCGATCACGAGCGTGGGCCATTGCGCCAGCGTGCGCGTAAAGCTGGCGCGTGGGCAGGATTGCCCCGGCGGCCCGAGGAGGATGGCACCGTGCGCACGGACGTCCGCTTCGTCGATGTCTTTCGTATAGATGTTGGGACGGCGCGTCTCCGACCATCGCATGAGCAGGCGCGGGTTGCCCGGTGCGTAGAACGTCAGCCACGTTGCGACGTGGTCGTGACCGACGTAGCGCAGGGGCATGTGATAGCGCGCCTGCCAGCGCTGTTCCAGTGTCACGCTCGCCACCTTGATGCCGCTGAACTTTTGTCCTGCGTTGCGCAGATTGGCGCTCAGAAATACGACGTAGCCGGCCATCACCAACAGGCCGGCGGCGGGCAGCCAGCGTGCAATGCGCCATGAGCGAACGGCTATGCCAGGCTGCACGCAGGCGACCAGCACGGCGGGCAATGAGACGGCAAATGGCTGGAGCCATTCGGAGATGCGTCCGCCGTTATGCAAGGTGAAGTACAGCAGGATCGGGAGCAGTGGCAGTAACAGGACACCCGCAACGATTCGGGCATCGATCGGTGGCCGTCTAAATCGTACGCCGGCGATACGCATTACGAGCGCCAGTACCGCGACCGGATAGAACGCCGTCAGTGCACCGCAAAGCGCACGAGCATTCAGTCGCGGTTTGATTTGATCGTCCACCCAGCGAAACGCGGCGAAGTCGTGATGGGCAAGCCAGACGACGTTGGGAGCGATCAGCGCAACGAAGATCCCCAATCCGAGCAGGAAGGCCGGGTGGCGGTAGTGACGTCGTGCTTGCGGTGTGCTGAGGGTGACGACGAACATGGCGCCGAGTAGCGCAAACGTCGAGTACTTCGTCATGGCCGCCAGCCCGGCGACGACGGCAAACGCGGGCCAGTATCGCGGCGAGTCGAGCAGGGCGCGAATGAAAAGCCAGAGCATCCACGGCCAGAGCATGACGAGCAGATAGTTGTCGTTGTACGGAAGGATGTCGATGTTGATCGCGCCCGACAAATGCAGGCTCAGCATGGCAAGCCAGGCGAGGCCACGCTCCCCCGACAGTCGATACGCCAGATGCCAGACGCCGAGCATGCCGATGGCGACGGCGGCGAAATGCGATGCATACCAATAGATGGCCATTGCCTGGCTGTCGAGACCAAGGACGGGCCACATCGAGAACCCGACCAGCCACGGGTTCTTCGGCGTTCCCCATTCGGCATTGCGCGCCCAGTTGAAGGCTTCGATGGCATCGAAAGGCACGGTCGGGTCGAGTGACGCGCTTACAAGCGTCCAGACGATCGCGTAGATCGACACGTAAAACGCAGGCGAACGCGGAATGGCGCGCGTAAGGCTCGCCAAGCGCTCGAGGGAGGCTAAGGTGGAGGTAGCCAGGTAGGGGTTGTCCGGTACGGACACGTCGTGTTTTTGCATGCGCGCTTCGACTCAAAGCTCGTGCATGTGTTCGCGCCACCGTTTTGCAATCCGAATCAAATGAAATGGATTGATAATCGGGTGGAGTGCATTGATTCTTTTGGTGTTTTTTAATTTTCGATGCAGCCGGAGACGCTAACCTGATCAAATATGTTCACATATCAGAACAAAATAAAACGAATGAAAAAGAATGGCAACAAATTGGCGATGTGCTAGGCGTCACGCGCTATCTTCGGGCGCGTCCACGATCAGGGCGGGGTTCAGGCGCCGGATGCGCTGATCGATGAAGTATCCGCCACCTTCCTGATAGCGAAGATAGAGGCGCCCGCATTCGCGGCATCGGCAGACGTTCGCGCGGTTGTATGGAAAGTAGCGAGGCGCAATCGGGGCGTCGACAGTCCAATACGACGTGCCGTCGGGGTGATACTCACTGAACGTCGGCTCTTGCGAGTCGTGTAATGCCATGAGCGTGCCCATGGCTTCCAGTTGATCGTCGGGTAGCGAGTTCGGCAGACTGGCCCAGCCGTCGAGCGGGGTTTTCGTGCATTGGCAGGCGGTGGAGATATGACCGGCCGATTGGGCGAGCGCGACGAGCGCCGCGTGATCGAGATAGGTGAGATCGCTCATGCGAAATGTTGGGTTGGCTTTGCGTGGGGTTCGTTACAGCGACCGCTCGATGGCCCGACCGAGCAACGACAGGCCAAGATCGATTTCTTCCTCGCTGACGGTCAACGGCGGCGCGATGCGAAAAACGCCTCCCATGCCTGGCAGTTGGACGATGTTCATGCTCAGGCCGAGATTCATGCATTCGCGCGTGATCTTCGCGCCGAGGCCATCTGCCGGCGCTTTGGTGCGGCGGTCCTTGACGATCTCCATCCCGAGCAGGAGGCCGCGCCCGCGCACATCCCCCACGCACTCGAAGCGTTCCATCAGGCCGAGCAACCCGCTGCGCAGACGCTCGCCCATGACATTGGCGCGGGCCACCAGGCCGTCGCGGGCTACCACGTCGAGCACGCGCAGGCCGACGGCCGCCGGTAGCGGGTCGGAAACATGGGTGGTATAGAACAGATAGCCACGCTCGTGGGCGCGATCCTCGATCTGGGCCGACGTCACGATGGCGGCGAGCGGCAGCCCGGCGCCAAGGGTCTTCGACAGGGTCAGAATGTCCGGCGTCACGCCGTCTCGTTCGAAGGCGAACATCGTGCCGGTGCGGCCGACGCCGGTCTGCGCTTCGTCGAGAATCAGCAACATGCCGCGCGCTTCGCACTTGCGCTTGAGCGCCGCCAGATAGCCGGGTGGCAACTCGATGATGCCCCCCGAGCTAAGAATCGGCTCCGCAATGAAGGCGGCGAGATTACCGCTGGACTGGCGATCGATCAGGTCGAACGCGTAGTCCAGCTCGGCGAGATAGTCGTACTGTCCGGCGGGGCCGAAGCGCGGGCGGTAAGTGAACGGCGCGGGAATCGCGAATGAGCCCACCGCGGCAGGCCCGACGCCTTGGCGGCCAGCGCTGTAAGTCGCCGATGCTGCCGCGCCGGTCATGCCATGCCACGACTGCGCGAAACCGACGATCTCGTACTTGCCGGTCACGAGCTTCGCCATGCGAATGGCCGCCTCGTTCGACTCGGCACCGGTGCTCAGCAGCATGACCCGGTCCAGCCCCTGCGGCGTGAGATCGGCGAGTCGCTTGGCAAGATCGACCACGGGGCGCGAGAGCATGCCGCTGAACAGGTGATCAAGTCGGCCGATGGATTCGGTGACGACCGAGACTATATCGGGATGGCTATGGCCAAGTACTGCACTCATCTGGCCTGAGGTGAAGTCGAGAATTGCCCGGCCGTCGGCGTCGTAGACGAAGCTGCCTTGCGCCCGCTCGATGATCATCGGCTCGAACGTACCGCCGTAGCGAATCAGATGCTGCCGGGCATTGCGCCAGAAGTCGGCGTCTTGGTTCTTGGACACGAGGAAATCTCCGGTAGGCAAAGCGACAAGGCGACAAAGGGGGAGCGTCAATCGCCGCTTGCAGTCTAAGCAGCGCTCTGCTTTCATGGAAGCGAATAATATTAATGAAAGATAGAAGTGAGACTAATATCTTGAGTATGTCTCTTGATATCGATCTGCTGCGCTCGTTCGTCGCGATTGCCCAGGCCGGCTCGCTGAGCCGCGCGGCTCAGCGAATTGCCCGCACGCAGTCGGCGCTGAGCCAACAGATGAAACGTCTGGAAGCCATCGTCGATCAGCCACTGTTGCAGCGCACCGGGCGAGGCGTTGTGCTGACGAGCCCCGGCGAGCGCCTGCTTGGGCATGCACAGAGAATTCTCCGGACGCACGATGAAGCGATGGCGGATATGTCGGGGCGCGGACTGAGCGGCACCATCCGCTTCGGCTGTCCGGACGACTATGCGAGCGCATTTCTGCCCCATCTCCTGCGCGAGTTCGCCGTGGCGCACCCACATGCGCTGGTCGAGGTCATTTGCGGGCCGACGCCGCGGCTGCTTGAACAACTGAAACGGCACGCGCTGGATCTGGCGCTGATTTCCCTGCCGGAAGGGGTGGACGATGGCAGTGTGATCCGCCGCGAGCCGTTGGTGTGGATCGGGAATCCGGGGCTGGAAGCGGTGCTTGCCAATGCCGTAGAGCCATTGCCGCTGGCGTTGTCCGACCCCGACACGCTCGACCATATTGCGGCATGCGAGGCGTTGACGCAGGTGGGCCGGGCGTATCGCATTGCCTATGCGAGCAGCAGTTTGTCCGGGCTGATAGCGTTGGCGCGTTCGGGGCAAGCGTTTGCCGTCATGACGCAGACCGCAGTGCCCGCAGATTTACGCATTGTTACAGGTGATACGCTGCCGACGTTGCCGTCTGTCGGGATTACGGTAAAGTTCGATCGCGCACGCCCGAATCACCTGAGCATGGCGTTTGCCGATCACATCCGGCAGACACTGGCGGTGTTGTAGCAGGGGAAACGGATAGGGCGCTTCAGCCCGTTCCTGTCCGGGTGAATTTGAAGCACAATTGCGCGTGGTGTCGAGGCGGGGACAGCAGCATCCGCGCTATTCAAGAAAATGTCGGGTTCCGGGCCTTCGGAATATGCAACGAAGGCGGAGAATCCGGGGGTGATTCCGTTTTTTGTATCGAGGTCGATATGTTGTCGCGTTTCGTGGCATTTTTCCTGGTGATCGGTTCGCTGCTCTCTCTGGCAGCCTGCAATACTGTCGATGGCGTCGGCCAAGATATCTCTGGCGCCGCGCGCACCGTCAAGCGGGCACTGTAAGCCGCGCTGGCACCGGGCTGTGCCAGGGGCCGGTGTCATTGAGGAATGCTTGTAATCTACAGCTTCACTTCATCAACGACTATCCGGTACAGCCCATCCATGAGCCAGCAAAAGCCCGTTGAATATGCATCCGCCACGCCCGAGGTCAAGGCCGTCTTCGATGACATCAAGACCACTCGCGGCGTGCCCGACGTCAACAATTTCTGGAAGTACATTGCCCAGCACCCGCCGACACTCGAGCGCACGTGGGACAGCATCAAGGACGTGATGGCGCCGGGCGCACTCGATCCGCTCATCAAGGAACTGATCTACGTGGCAGTCAGTGTCACGAACAACTGCGGATATTGCGTGGCCAGCCACACGGCAGCGGCACGGCGCGCAGGTATGACTGACGAAATGTTCGGCGAGCTGCTTGCGGTTGTCGGCATGGCCAACGAAACGAATCGGCTCGCGGTAGGGTATCGCGTGCCGGTCGATCCCGCGTTCGAGTAATTCAGGCCAAAGTTAACACCCCCCTCCGGAACGGACCTTGGCCCCTTTCCGCCTCTCAGACATAGACCCAACTCGCTGCAGAAAGGGGCCAAGGTCCGTCCCCGTTGACGTCCATTGGGCTTCTCTTCTCTTCTTTTCTTCTTGGCCTCTTGCCTCAGGGGCCCCGCTCTCTCGTTCGATTGCCCAGAAACCATGTCGCGACAGGTGCTTTGGAAACCCGTTATGCTTCTTTGCTTAATGCTTCGCGTAACCCGCTTTCCGGTGACAGGTTTTTGTCATCGTATTTGCTTTTCAGGAGTTCCCGCTCGTGGCCGCTTTCGAAATCGACGATATCGTCTCCTCACTGCACTCGGCACGCCTGCGCTGGCGTGACAGCCAACGTCGCCTGCTCGAATCCGGTGGACGCGATTTGCCCTCCCGTGAACGACTCGCAGAAATCATCACGCGACTCAAGGGCGTCCTCTTTCCCATGCGCCTCGGACCCCTCGACCTTCACCAGCAAGGCGAAAACTATTTCGTCGGCCATACCCTCACCAGCGTCCTCAACGACCTCTCGGAACAAGCCCACCTCGAATGGCGCTATAAGGCCCGGCACAACGCCGAAATCACCCAGGCCCTCATCGAGGAACGCGCCCACTCAGCCATTCAACAATTCGCCCGCAAACTCCCGGAAATCCGCGAACTGCTCGACTGCGATGTGCTCGCCGCCTATCAAGGCGACCCTGCCGCCGGCAGCGTCGATGAAGTCCTGATCTGCTACCCCGGCATCCACGCCATGATCCATCACCGGATCGCCCACGAACTCTATCGCCTCGAACTGCCACTGCTCGCCCGCATCATCGCCGAACAAGCCCACTCGGAAACCGGTATCGATATCCACCCCGGTGCCCAAATCGGTGCCGGCTTCTTTATCGACCACGGTACCGGCGTGGTCATCGGCGAGACCGCAATCCTCGGCCAACGCGTGCGCGTGTATCAAGCCGTCACACTCGGCGCCAAACGCTTCCCCGCCGATGACGACGGCAATCCGCGCAAGGGACTCGCTCGCCACCCAATCGTGGAAGACAATGTGGTCATTTATGCCGGTGCGACAATTCTCGGCCGAGTCACGATCGGTCAAGGATCCATCATCGGCGGCAATGTCTGGCTAACGCAAGACGTTCCCCCCTACAGCAACATCACTCAAGCCCGCTCCCGCACGGAAGCCGGTTCGCCCCCCGTCTCCGGATGCGATAACGACCCATCCTGATCCATGCGCCGCCGCAACACTTTCCTTTAAACCGTCTGCGGCGGTGCAGCAATTCGCGCCCGCACTTCCGGCGACGCCAGACACGTCGCCACCGCCTCGAAGCCCGGCGCACCAGCGTAGGGCACTACGCGCACCGGCGGACTGTGATTGGCCGGACACAATACGATGGCCTCGTCAGAGCCAACAGCCGCCAGGTCGAGAATGGCCGACGAACGTGTCATCACAAAGAGCGGCTGCCTCCGCATATTGATATATCTGCGCAAGTAGCGAATCAGCGCTTCCTGTGTGCTTCGCACAAGATCCTGTTCGATCAAGTCGATGACCAACGCCCCGGCACGTTCACCCTCCAGCGATACAAGCAGCACGGTCAGTGCGTCGCACGCTGCGGCGCCTTCGTCCCGCAACCACGCCGTCGCGTGATCGACGCGTGCGCGTAGCGCTACGTCACGCTCAAGCGCGTGACGTGCGGCATGGCATCCTTCTCCCAGTCGATCCAGCCCCAGAAACGTGGCGTCCGGTAACGCCTGCGCCAGTCGCATCGCCAACCGGGTCTTGCCGCTCCCCAGCGATCCGATGATGTAGTTCAAGGGACGAATGTCTCGCCATTCAAACCACTCGCCACCCCACGGCCACGGCAGTTCAAAGGCGACGCTCGGGGCCGCCTGTTCCACGAGGCCAGGTAATTCGCCTTCGGCAGGCATTCGACCTGCAGCCAGTCCCGCACGCAGGCTCCTCACTGTCTCCAGCCGGCGCAGTCGATCACGAATCTCGTCGTCAAGCACACGCTCGTGCGCAGCCAACGCGCTCGCCAATGTTTGCGGATCACCTCCGCTCAGTACGCGGGCGACCTGCGCCAGGCTTAACCCCAAGGCGCGCAGTGCGACCACTTCAGCAGCCCGCGCCATGTCGTCCGGGCCATAGATGCGATAGCCCGCCGCCGTTCGACCCGGCGAAACCAATCCGTGCTGCTCATAAAGCCGCAAAGCCTTGTTCGAGACGCCCAGCCGTCGCGCAGCATCCGACGCATTCAGGCAGACCGCAGAATCCTTCATCGTTCACCTCGTTGTGTTGACCGGTGGACGCTATCGTCAGGCTGGCCCCAAGGGGCAGGTCAACAGTGATCGACGTTGCATCGAACGGGTGCCCAACACCCGGCGAGCGCCACCGCTCGTCAGGCAAGCCCTGCCGCGCCCGCGACGGCGCATAACGCGACCACGGCAAGCGGCGGGGCTTTCCATCGGGTCAACAGGACGAAGGCAACGGCGGCGACGGCAAAATCGGCGGGACGGTGCACCGCGCTTGTCCACACCGGCGAGTACAACGCGGAAGCCAGAATGCCGACGACCGCTGCGTTCACTCCGGCCAGCATCGCGGCAGTCGTCGCCCGCTCCCGCAGCGCTTGCCAATGCGGCAGGGCAGCGATGACGAGTAGCAATCCCGGCAGGAATATGCCCGCAGTTGCCAGCGTCGCGCCAAGCCACGGATGCGTGGGGCTTCCCGAAAGCCAACCGAGAAACGTCGCGAAGGTGAAGAGCGGCCCGGGCACCGCCTGTGCGGCGCCGTAGCCGGCGAGGAAGTCGTTGGCCGATACCCATCCCGTTACGACGGTCTGCTCCTGAAGCAGCGGCAACACGACGTGACCACCACCGAACACGAGCGCCCCGGCACGGTAGAAGCCGTCAAGCACCCCCACGGCGCGATCGCCGGTGAGCTGGTACAACACGGGAAGGCCGAACAGCAGGGTGACGAAGAGCACGAGCGCTAGGGCCCCCGTCGTGCGCGAGATCCGGAATCGAAGCGGCGACGCCGTCTGGCTTGCCGTCGGATCGGCCGAGCGCAGCAGTGCGTAGCCGAGCGCCGCACCCAGCGCGATCACGATGAGTTGGGCAAACTGCGTGGTCGCGAACGCGAGAATGACGATCGCGACCAAGGCGATGCCTGCGCGACGTGTGTCCGGGCATAGCCGTCTCGCCATGTCCCAGACGGCCTGCGCCACGACAGCGACTGCCATCAGCTTGAGCCCATGCAGTACGCCATCCCCCACGGGGCCGCCAAGACGCGGTGCCACGATGGCGAATACAAGCAGCAGCAATACGGAGGGCAGCGTGAACCCGCACCACGCGGCGACCCCTCCCAGCCAGCCGGCGCGCAGCAATCCGATAGAGAATCCAACCTGACTGCTCGCCGGTCCGGGGAGAAACTGGCACAAGCCGACCAGATCTACGAAGCTCGCGTCGTCGAGCCAGCGGCGGCGCTCGACGAACTCCCGCCGGAAGTAGCCGATGTGGGCAACCGGTCCGCCAAAGCTGGTCAGGCCCAGTACGAGAAACGCACGTAACACGTCGAGTGCGGCGCGTAGATTCGAGGGGGCGGCGCCGGAGACTGCCTCGCTATCGGTTTTCAAGGAAGGGCTCAATGTAAGTGATCTGCAGTGCGAAAACGGCATAAGCATAGCCTGAAGGCGGTGACGCGAGCGTGACGAGCCCCCCCGCGCGCCGATGCGCTCCAGCTTACGCGATGTTCGTCTGCCAATCACTTGCCCCCCGACGTATGGACTAAGTCCGAGACGGATCAACCGGATCGACCGGTGCCGTCGCAGATCTCATCGGGAAACGCGGCGGGACTGAGGTTCGCTGAACTCGTGCTATTCCCAAATGTGACGCTGGGCCGGATGCCGAAGTGAAAACTGCCACAAACGGCGGTTCGTTTCAACAATCGTGCGGCCTTGAGCCGCGATAGCGTGTGCCCATTCTGCCGCGAGCGTTGTGCCTTGCGATGGCGCGAAGGCACGTCGTGGCAGGACTTACGGGAGACATGCCAAGTGACACGATTGCATCACGCAATGCCACACCATACCCATCGCTTTGTCGCGCATACGCGCGACGCAAAACGGAGCGGCCAGCATCTATCGTTTGTCGACGACTGGCGCGCCGGTGCGCCGATGCTCCGGCGGGAGGTGCGTCAGGCGACCCATCTGCGCACGACACGTCGACTGATCTCACCGCAGACGCGACCTGCGCAGGCTCCCCGGGAACCAGGGCGTGCCCCAGGTCGCGAGGTATCGAGAGCGGTCTTTGCACTCACGCTGCTGACGGTGGCAGGCGTTGCCGGCGCGGCCACCATGCGTTCCGGCGCGACCGGCAGCCAGGCTGCCAGCTTGGGGGCGCTCGGGCGCAGGAGCATGTTCACGGAGCCCATGGCAACCTTGCCGCCCGTACCGCCGTCGCACTCGGCGGCTGTGTCCGGCATCAACGCTTTGCTGGGGGCACAGCCGTCGCATCCGGCCAGTGGCGACGTGTTGGCACAGTGCGTGCCCGTAGGGCACACTCAACCGCTCGGTATTTCGCCTGCACCGGCGAATAGCGACGAAGCACAACGCGCGGGTTTGATGACTTACCGGGAGGACCTTCAGCGAGTCGTTGTCTCCATGATTCGCGAAGCCGTGGCGGCATCGGACGATGCAACTCGCGCCGCATTTGCCAATGCCGAAGTGCTGAGTCCAAGGTATATGGTGCTTCGTGTGAAGAAACGTGATGCCCAGGGGCAACGCATTCCGCTGCTATACATCGCACCCTATGGCATTGCCTTGTACCTTCGCGATGAGCGCGGTCGTTGGCAAGCGTTCGCGTTATCGCTGTCGCCGAATGCGCCGTCGCTCGTCACGCCCATCGCAGCGTGCGGCCCTCGTGGCCGGCTCGGGACTTGGTGCCTCGCAGAAACACTGGGCCCCGTGTTCTGGGGGGAGCGATGGGCATCAATCGAATCCTCCATCGACGAAGAAGATGACCTGAGATTCATTGGCACGCGGGCAGGAGCGACGGTTTCGCCGGGATGGCCGTCCCCGGAGACACCCGTTCTCGACTCCCCTGACATGGAGGAGGTGGCTGAGATACTGCTCGAGAAGGTGATGCACAACGGTGCTCAAGATCCTGGGGGGCCGCCGGTCGAAACGCGTTTTCCGCGACTGCCTCGACACGCCACCCTCCGAGCGACGGGCGACGCCAGCGGGCCGAGCGCGCTGGCGTCGCGTCTGGCGCTGTCGGGGCTCGAATGCCTCGCCGCAGTTGTCCGAACGGGTACGTTCGACCAGAGCGCTATCGCTTTGCTACAGCATCTCTGGCCAGATGCGCCCGCGCATTTGCCCGACGGCACGGCAACGTCGCAATCGCCGGCATCGGCGCCGGTGCTGGAGACGTTTTTCCGCGAGTCGTTCAGCAGCCCATTAGGACGTGGCGTGCAGTGGTCCCTGCCGCCGGACGTCTACGTCGAGTACCTTCCGGATCGGGCGCAAAACGGCGTGAAGGTCTTCCAAATCGACGGCGAGCTATATGGCGCGTCGGTAGCGCGTACGCGCAAACACGCCTCGGATCTTCGGCCACTTAAGGACATGCGCGCCGAGTTGGGACCGGAATCCCTGTGCCGCATCTCGCGCGGCGTCGGGGCCGACGTCGACGGAATGTGTCTCGAATGTCATGGTGAACAGGAAGGCGAAGTCTCGGTCACGGAGCAGGGGGCAACGGTGACACAGCATCAGGTGATCGAGGCGTCGCCGCTCGTGCGCTTGCGTGTCGCAGTATATTCTCAGGCCGTTTCGACTTCCGATGGCGGCCTTGCGTTCTTCGCCTTCGGGCGTCTTGGTCACTTCGACGAGGACGGGGCGCCGCGTGTGTCGGCGCAATCGCCTGTCGTGGACCCCTCGCTCTACGCATCCGAGTTGAACGGCGAACTGACTTACTACGAGCAGGCGTCGACAGACGGCCCGGTCGGAGGGCGGCGCGTGAGGCTGACGCTTGGGAATATGCCGATCGCGGCGCCGTTCGGCACGTATCGGGACAGGCACGGCACGCTGTATGGCGTGATGCAACTCTCGCACGACGTCTACTATCGGTTCACACTGCCGGCCGGCGATGCCGCGAGATCCACTCATCAGGTTCATCTGCATTATCGCCAGGCGGAGCACCGCGATATCCGGGAGTACCGGACTGCGCAGAATCATCGGGCGGCCGCCGAGAATGCGATTGTGTTGCCAACGATCACGTATGGCGAGGCACGAACGCTGTTGCAGTTGTATCTCAAAGTTTGGGAAGCTGCGCCGTCGCCAGCAGAAGTCTGGCGCGGGCTTGAGGATATTTCGCTGTCGGTGGTCGAGGCAAGGCGGGCGATTCACACCTTGACGCAAGCGATCGAACATCGGGTTGCAGCGTCGCGGGCACAGGCCGCATCGCCAGGCGCGAGCGGGTTTTCGCCACCGCCGGCGGAGGTCGACTCGGCATTGATGCCGATGTTCAATCGGTTATGGAGCCGTTGGCAGGGCTATCCGGCGCAGGCCGAAGCGTTCATCAACGCGATTTCGCGTGACTTCGTGTCGCGCCCGGCGCCGCTCGCCGTCTGGTCGCAATTGCCCTTCGTCGGGGATGTGCAGACAACGCGCGACGTGCTGTCGATATTCGAGACGCTGTTCTCCGACATGCCCAACCTGCAGGGGCTCGTCACCGGTTCCGCGCGCGCGGCGCGCGACGTCGGCGATCAGATGCGCGAGGTGTCGAGGAACGCAAACATCGCGGTCGCGGAAGTCACGCTCGTCGACGGTACGCGAACGATTTACTACTGCATGTCAGGGCTTCAGCGAAGGGAATTGCGAACGCGCGCATCGAACGTGCGCATCGTGGACGCAGGTAAGGCGTACAAGCAGCGGCAAGATAACGTCATCAGTCAACGCCGTAAAGCGCCGCGTACAGGAACGGATGCCACTTTTACGGAACCGCCCCATCTGCGTCACGTAATGGCCGATGCCGACCTGCCGACGTACAACGCCGCGACGCAGGGCGCTCAGGCCCGCACGCTCGACACCGAGCGAATGATCCTGGCGCAGATCTACGCCGATCATCCGTCAGGCGAGAATGTCATTCGCTCAATTGTGATGTGCTCGCGCCTGCCGTTCTGCGATTCGTGCGCGGTCAATCTCGCGATGGTTCCGTACCACTACCCAGATGCCGACCTGCGGTTCTACTACGTGTCGCCGTCACCGCGCGATCGCCGGGCGCAAGGCAGTGCCACATCCGAAGCGCCTGTGCCTGCGGCGACACCGGCAGCGGCGCAGGTGCGAGGTCGCACGGGGGGCGATGCCGGTCGACGGCGCATGACACCCCGTCAGCAGGACGCCTGATCGTTTTTCGCCTATATTGACCGCTCTCGACGCCGATCCCGGCGTCTGATCACTGCCCGCATCGCCGTTCGCCGCATCAAGGCGATGTGCGTTGCGGGCACTGTGCCAATGGGCAAAGGAACGATGCACGCATGACGGTGCCTGAATTCTCCTCGCGCGAGCCCGCCATCGGGCTGGGCAGCGCGGCGCGAGACCTTTACCGTGCGCTTTGGCGTCATGCGAACGGTGTGCGGACGCACTTGCTTGGCGCCGCCGGCTTGCTGTCGGCCGCGCAATTATTGCGTCTGACCATGCCTTGGCTGGCTGCGCAGGCGATCAACGCGCTTCAGCAAGGCGACATGACGACGGCAGGCCGCTGGATCGTCTACCTCGTCGGTCTCTATCTGTTGTCGTGGATGCTCCACGGTCCGGGCCGGATACTCGAGCGAAACGTCGGGGTGCGCGTGCGTGTGCGACTGGCCGACGAACTCTACGCGCGCATTGCCGCCGCACCGCTGGCATGGCGCGACGGCCGGCATTCGGGCGAGTTGCAGCATCGTGTGGTGCAGTCCAGCCGCGCGCTGTCCGACTTCGCCCAGAATCAGTTCGGCTATCTGCAAAGCGCTTTCAATTTCGTCGGTCCGCTGGTGGCCCTGGCGTTGCTGTCGCGCACGAGCGGCGTGATTGCCGTGACCGGCTATGTCGTCATCGCGCTCATCATCCTGCGCTTCGATCGCGTGCTCATGCAGCTCGCGCGCGCGGAGAACGACGCCGAGCGACGCTATGCGGCAGCGCTGCTCGACTTCGTCGGCAACGCGGGGACAGTGATTGGCCTGCGGTTGCAGGCGGCGTCGCGCAAGGTGCTGGGGCGTCGCATGGATGCGGTAATGGTCCCGCTGCGTCGCACCGTGACGGTGAACGAAGGCAAATGGTTCGCCGTCGATATTCTCGGTATGGGGCTGACGTGGATTCTGGTGGTCGTCTACGTGTTGCAGTCGCGTGAGCCGGGGCAAGCGGTGTTGCTCGGCACGGTGTTCATGATCTATCAGTACGCGCAGCAGGCTGCGACCGTGGTGGGATCGATGGCCTCGAATTTCCAGAGCTTCGCGCGCATGCATACGGATTACGGCAGTGCGGAACCTATCTGGGCAGCACCGAGCGATCCCGACGCGGTCGTGCCCGCCATCGTGCCCGATGCGCCCTGGACGACGCTGGCATTGCGTGGCGTGACGTGGCATTACGCAGACGACGCTCGCGGCGGGCTGCACGGCGTCGATCTCGTGCTCAAGCGCGGATCGCGCGTGGCGCTCGTCGGCCCGAGCGGCGGGGGCAAGAGCACGTTGCTGCGCACGCTCGCGGGGCTTTACCTGCCGCAGCAAGGCAAATTGCTGCGCGACGGTGCCACGGCGCAGTGGGCCGAACTGGGAACACTGGCGACGCTGATCCCGCAAGAGGCGGAAGTGTTCGAGGCGAGCGTGGAGGAAAACCTGACATTCGGCGAACCGGCCGACGCTCAATCCCTGCGTGAGGCCGTGCATGCCGGTGTGTTCGACGATGTACTCGAACACCTTCCCGATGGACTGGCGAGTGCCCTCAACGAGCGCGGCGGCAACCTCTCGGGCGGTCAGCGGCAGCGATTGGCGTTGGCGCGCGGGGCGTTGGCGTCGCAGGGAAGTTCGCTGTTACTGCTCGACGAGCCGACCAGTGCCCTCGACCCGTTGGCTGAAGGCCGGGTGTTCGACCGCATGTATGCGGCATTCCCGACGGCGTGCATCGTCGCTTCGGTGCACCGGCCAAGTCTGCTCGAACGGTTCGACACGATCGTCGTGATGGAGGGCGGGCGAGTGGTGGATTCCGGACCACGCGATGAGGTGCTCGCGCGACGGACTTAACAGCGGTAACAGACGTCATGGACATAACGCCGGCGAGTTCCGAAGGCAGGCGGGTGGCCTGTGAATAGGCGGCACGTTGAACGGCAAAGCGTGCGTCGCTGTTACGTCGTTGCTTTGGCGCCCACGCCGGACACGAATAGGTGTGGCTTGTTTGTCGCGCATCAAAACGACGTCGTTGGTCCTCATCGAATTCGGCTATGCTGGCGTCTGCACGCGCTTAACGGCCGATAATAGAGGTCCTTATACGGGCGTCCATCGATGGTGCGGGGGCACATGTCAGCCCCTGCGGCTGCAGGCGAACCCAAAACTCTGTCACGCTTTCATGTCTATCCCGGCAGTCTTCATCAGCATTGCGATCCTATCGTGCGTCATGAGCGTGGCCGTTCTGGGCTCGCTATTCCAGGCACAAGTCCCTGGGGTGCGCCTTTGGTGCGTGGCAAGCGGACTGCTGGTCATTACCTCCGCACTGCTGCTTTCGGGAACGTCAGACATTGCCGTGGTGACGGCAAGCAGCCTGTTGGTCATCGCCTCGCTTCTCGGCCTGCGCGGCTTCCGGCAATTTCTGAACCAACGAGCCTCGGTCGCCTGGGAGTATGTTGCCCTCGGCGTTATCCTGGTCATGCTGGTCTACTGGACGTTTGTCTCGCCGCACGTCGATGCCCGTAGCGCCATGATTTCGGGCTTCATTGCCTACGTTCGCTTCCATATCGGCTGGTCGGTGCTGAAATACCGGCCACCGGGTCGTCCCAAGTACGCCTATTACTTCGTGTCGATTGCGGCAGCGCTTGGGGCTGTGGTACACGCCGTTCGTGCCATTTCTTACGGGCTCGGGCTCGCCCATGAGACCGTATTTCTGGCGCCGACACCACTGAATGTCATGTTCCTTGGCATGGCGACACTGACATTGCCATGTTTGTCGGTCGGTATGGTGCTGCTGGCCCATGACCGGCTGTCGGATCGAATGGAGCGTCTGGCGACGTTCGACGACCTGACGGGGGTGCTCACACGCCGGGCCTTCATCGCCCGTGCCGAGTCCGTTGCCCACGCGGCGGCGGCGAGAAAGACCGTATTCTCCATCGCCATTCTGGATCTCGATAAATTCAAGCGCATCAACGACCGATATGGGCATGCCGCGGGGGATCTCGCGCTTGCCCGCGTGGCGTCACTGATTTCCCGCGCTGTACGCGAAGACGATGTGGTAGGACGCATTGGCGGCGAAGAGTTTGCGTTATTGCTGCCGTCGTCCACAAAGGATGAGGCAGGGCGCCTTGTCGACCGGCTGCGTGCTATCGTCGCCGCGTCGGGGTCGTGTGTGCCGGGCGCAGAAGAGGTGGTGCCCACACTCAGCGCTGGCGTTGACGCGTACTGCGAGGGCGACACGCTCGCGTCGGTGATGGCGCGAGCCGACGCCGCGCTCTATGCCGCCAAGGCGAACGGCAGAAATTGCGTCATGGTTGCTCCGGCAGTGGACGCCCGCGAATGGAGACGTCTCCCGACAGGGTCAAGCGAGTTGGCTTCCGGCAATATCACCTCCCTTTGACCTGTTAGGCTGGCATCCGGCGTGCCAATTGCGGCGATTGGTTCAGAGCGAGCCGCCGCGAGTTTCGTCTCGGTTTCGGCTATCTGCCGCCCGAGCGCCTCGGCGCGGCGCTGTCGACCTTGTCGCCGTTTATGGCGGCTTGTCTGCGCCGGTAAGCTCCCGGTTCCCCCTTGAAGGACACCCATCCCCATGAAAGTCAGAGTCGCCTATATCGAGGAGCCCCCGTTCTACTGGACGGGGTCGGACAATCGCGCTACCGGTGCCGACATCGAGTTGGCCGACGTGACGCTTCGCGCGATCGGTGCGTCGGACGTCGAGTTTGTGCTGACGATGTTCGAGGAACTGCTGGCGGGGGTGCAAGACGGGCGGTGGGATATGACCGTGCCCTTGTTCGTCTCTGCCGAGCGGGCGCGGTCCGTTGCCTTCAGCCTGCCGGTTTGGGCCTTGAGCGACGGCTTTGTCGTTCGACACGGCAATCCGAAGGCGCTCACCCGCTACGAAAGCGTGGCGGCACGTAGCGATGCAATCCTCGGCCTCGTCGCCGGGACCGTGCAGCGTGACACGGCCATGAGTGCGGGGGTGCCGGATAAACGGATCGTGACCTTCAAGCGTCAATCCGATGCTGTGGCGGCGCTTCTCGCCGGAGAGATCGATACGTATGCGGCCACAGCGCTCGGCAATCGGGAAATCGTCGCCGCGCACCGGGAACTCGAAGCCGTTGCGCACGAAGCGGCGGCGAGCGATAGCGCACCGGTCGGGGCGTTCTCCTTCAAGAGAGACAACCAGACGCTATTGAACGCAGTGAACGGTCAATTGCGCCAGTATCTGGGTTCGGCCGATCACCGCACCCGTATGGCGAAGCACGGCATCACGAAAACGGAAATCGATAGCATCGTCAACCGCACGGCAGAATGAGTGAGCATCGTTCGGCGATTGGCGGATAGACGCCTGGTGGCAAACTAGGCACCGGCTTTACAGCAACGTGCCACGCCAGATCACTCGCCCAACGATGTTCAGGCTTTCCAGCGGTGCTTGAATGGGCGCGTACCGGGCGTTGTCCGATGTGAGCGACACCATGCCGCCAAGCTGCCGCTGCAAGCGTTTGATGAGCAGATCGCCGCCATCGCGTAGCACGTAGACCTCGCCATCAGCCGGACTTGCGACCTGTCGATCGACGACGAGCGTGTCTCCCGTGCGGAACGTCGGCGACATGGCGTTGCCCTCGACACGCATCGTCGCCAAATGGGCCGGATCGTATCCGTGGCGCGCAAGCCACTCCTGGCAAAACGCCAGTTGCACCAATTTCTCTGGCATCACCTGCGGGACGGCGCAGTCCGCGTCATCTCCACGGTAAAGCGGTAAAAGCGTCAGATGGTTTTCCGGCCAGCTGTCACGAACCGCCGCCTCCATCGCGCCGCGCCCCGTGATTAGCCACTCCAGCGTCACGCCTCCGGCCTCGGCCAGCGCCATCAATACGCGGCGTGAGGGCTCTGCACCTCCGAGGTACTTCTGAAATCCGCTCGGTGAGATTCCCGCCTGGCGCACCAGCGCGCTCGCATTGCCAGCACGCTCGATCAGCAAACGCAACCGTGCGATGAAGTCGTCATCGGTGTCGTGCGCGGAAGCTCCGGCATTGCCGCCGTAGATCGCCGCCTTGTCCGCTTTCGTCATGTGTCTCTCCCGCCGCTGTTCGGGAGCAATATCCCGCTGTCGCGATAACTATAGCGAAAAATATCATTAAGACAATTCGCTATAGGGCAATAAAATCATCCAATAGCGAATTTTCGTTACATGATGATAGCGCAACGACGGTGTTGCAACATGCTTAGGTGACCAAGGAGAGAATAAATGGGGCTAACCCCAACGTATCGCGGCACACGAGACGCGGAGGCCCGGCGATGACATTGCGCGTCGGGGTACATCCGAACAATCTGCATCTGCAACTGGCTGCGCTGACGTGGCCGGATCGTTGGCCGGCGAACGTGCCTGACGTGCAGTTCGTGGCTTACCGTGAAGGGCGCGATACCGGCCGCCTGATCGCCGGTGATGTCATCGATGTAGGCGGCACCGGTTCGACGCCGCCGTTGCTCGCACAGCATGACGGCGTGCCGCTTGCCTACGTTGCGGCGTCGGCGCCGCGGGGCGCGAATGGGGCTATTGTGGTTCGCGGCTCTGACGCGCCGGTCAATGTATCGGCACTGGCCGGTCGCCGTATCGCTTTGCTCGATGGTTCTTTTCACACCTCCTTTCTGGCTGCCGCGCTCGAGCGCGAGGGCCTGTCGTTACGCGACGTCGAACGTGTCGAGCTGGCACCGGCGGATGCCTACCGCGCGCTTGACGAGGGGCGGGTCGACGCGTGGGTCGCCATGGCCCCCTGGCTTTCGCGAGTGCGCGACGAATTCCCCCGGTGGCGCGTGCTGACGGATATCGGTGCTTATGTGCCTAACCGTTCGGTGTTTTGGGCCCATCGTGACGCCGTCGAGCGCCACCGCGCAACCCTCGACGCCGTGTTCTCGGCGCTGAGCGCGTTGGGCCAGGATGTCGCGAACCATCCCGCGCCTTATGCCGAGCGACTCGCCAACGCCGGGATTTCGGGCGCAGACGCTGCCTCGTGGCGCACTTCACTGGCGGCGCGCGACTGGCAACTGCAAGCCTGCGACGGTGCTTTCTATGCCGAGCAGCAAAGCGAGGCCGATCTGCTTCATCGCCACGGCGATTTGTCGCATGCGCTGGATATCTGGCAAGCGGCGCCATCTGCGCCATTGAATTTCTCGTCAGCGGCTTGCGCGCACTGAATATCTTCCCTCTTGGCTACACGGATTTTGCAATGAACGTTTATTGGTATCTCACCGCGCCGGATGGACACGCGCCGTGGACGACGGACGGTGCCCGTACGATCAACTATCGTTACCTCCAGCAACTGGCTCGCGGCTATGACCATCTCGGTTTTACCGGTGCGCTGTTTGCCACCGGCGCGCACGACGTCTGGGTGCTGGGTAGCTCGCTGCTACCGTACACCGAGGACATGAACTTCCTGCTCGCCATCCACCCTGGGCTCATACAGCCCACATTGCTCGCGAAAATGGCGGCCACATTTCAGGAGTTCTCCAAAGGGCGGTTGCTGCTCAACGTCGTGTCGGGCGACGCCAAGATGCTCGGGGCCTATGGCATGTCCATCGCGCATGACGAACGCTATCTGATGGCCGACGAATACCTCACGATCTTCAAACGTCTTTTCGCCGGTGAAACCGTGACCTATCAAGGCAAGTACTTCAGCGTGGAGGGGGCGAAGCTCGCGCTGCCTGCGGGGAAGTCGATTCCCATCCCCCCACTGTGGTTCGGCGGTTCATCCGAGCCGGCCATCGAAGTCGCCGCCAAACATGTCGACACCTATCTGTCGTGGGGCGAGACGCCGGATGAGATCGAACAACGGGTTCGGCATGTGAATGCCCGCGCGGCGCACTACGGACGAAGCCTGTCGCACGGCGTGCGTCTCTACGTCATTCTTCGCGATACCGACGAGGCTGCCTGGGCAGAGGCGGATCGCCTGTTGAGCCTGATGGACGACGACGCCATCGCCGCGAATCAACGGTTTGTCGGCGGCAGCGACTCCGTGGGCCAGCGACGCATGAGTGCGCTCCATCAAGGCAGGCGACCCGCGCGCGCACGGGATCTGGAAATCGCGCCGAACCTTTGGTCGGGACTGGGCCTTGTGCGGCCGGGACCGGGCACCGCGATTGTGGGCTCGCCGGAGACCGTTGTCGCGACACTCAACGATTACGCGTCGCGAGGCATTGACACCTTCATTCTGTCGGGGCTGCCGCTGCTCGAAGAATCGTATCGGTTTGCGGAGCAGGTATTGCCGCGTTTGCCTGTTCGCCGCCGCGAAACGGCCGAGAAAACATTTACCTGGTCAACGTTGTTCGATCGAGATCCGTCCACGCTCACCACGCCTGCGCACCCCTGAAGGCGCATCGCTCCACTCAACCGGGATTTAGCATGAACTTCATTTTCGACGTCCGCCGGTATTTCCGGCGCACGGGGGAGCGTTTCGCCGTTGTGGCGGCGCTCGCCGCGATGACGCTCGCGACGATGCCTGCCCCCGCCAGTGCACAAACTCGCGCCGGCAGTGTGACCTTGCGCATCGCCTATCTCAAGGGAACCTCGGATCTGACGCTCGCCAAAGCCAAGGGCTCACTCGACAAAGCGCTGGCCGGGCAGGGCGTCAAGGTCGTTTGGGCCGGCCCATTCCCTGCGGCCGCACCGGCGTTCGAAGCGCTTAACGCCGATGCCGTCGATCTGACGAGCGGCAGTTCCACGTCGTTCGTGACGTCTATTGCCGCCGGCGTTCCGATGGCGATTTTCGGCTATCAACCCATGACTGCGCATAACGAGGCCATTGTGGTGCCGCAGGATTCGGGGATTCGTTCGCTTGCCGATCTTGCTGGCAAACAGGTCGCCGTCAACAAGGGCGGCACCGGCGAGTATCTGCTGGTGCGCGCGCTGGTCAAAAGTGGCATCGCGCCGGATGCCGTCAGGCGCCGTTATCTGTCGCCTAGCGACACCGGCAGCGCGTTTGTCGGCGGTGGCGTAGACGCGTGGGCGACGTGGGACCCCTTCCTCTCGATTGCCAAAAGCAACTATCACGCGCGTGTACTGGCAGACGGTGTCGCCATTGGCTCGGACAACGCCGTGGGCTATTTTGTGCGTCAGGATTATCTGAAGGCGCATCCGGAAGTCGTGAGAACCGTGCTGCGCGTGCTTCGCGACGAAAACATCTGGACCGCCGCCCACCCGCGAGAAGCCGGAAAGATCTGGGCGGCCGAATTGAATCTGCCGCCCGCACTGGCAGACAAGCTCGGTGAGAACAACGTGTCGCCGCTGCGCGCCGTGCTGCCTGACGATGCAACGCGTATCGAGCGCGTCGCTCGCTGGTACGTAGATAACCGGATCATTGCCACGCAGCCCGATGTGAGGGCGCATATCGCGACACTCGCCGACTGAACCGATTCCACAGCACGCAGCATTGCCCGGCGTTTCCGGTCGACCTCGACGTCCCCTACGGGGGACCGCCGGGCGCGTGCGAACTTCCTCTCAATGCCATAAGCCGACATCGATCGGCGAACACTCGACATGACCCAGAAAAATCACACGCTCGCACGTCCGCAGGCGGGGACAGCCTCGCCCCTGCGCACCACACTCGCCGTGCTGGCCCTTACCATCAGCCTTGCGGCGTCGCCGATAGCACACGCGCAGACATCCAGCGTGACGCTCTACGGCCTGCTCGACCTTTCGCTCGACTGGTCGCATTCCGGCAGTCAAAGCACCTACCGCATGCTCTCCGGCGCACAGACCGGCTCTCGCTTCGGCCTGAAAGGCTCGGAGGACATCGGCGGCGGAAACCGCATCAACTTCACGCTGGAAAACGGTTTCAATCTGAACAACGGCACGGCCAGCGATTCGACGTCGATCTTCAATCGTCAGGCGTGGGTCGGGGCTTCGGGCCGCTGGGGGGAAGTGCGTTTCGGGCGGCAGAATTCGCCATTGTATGTTCCGCTGGAAGGCAAGTTCGATGCGACCGGCGCCTCGACGATCGCATCGGGGCTGAACAGCTTCGCCACGTTGTCGGTGCGCGCGAGCAACGCCATCTACTACGGAACCCCCGATATCGCAGGGTTCTCGGCGCAGGCGATGTTGGGATTGCGTGATACCGCCACTACGCCGCGCAGCGGCATCAATAACTACCATTTGACGGCGTCTTACACGCGCGGTCCGGTCGATTTGGGCGTAGGTTTCCAGTCGGTGGACAGTGCCACCAACGCGAGCACGCTCAAGGCGTTCTTCGGCGGAGGTTCCTACGACTTCGGCATGGTTCGGCTGTTCGCCGGTTTCCATCATGCGCAGCAAAGCGACGGCTCCGTGGACAAAAACGTCTACACCGTTTCCGGTGCTTACCGCTTCAGCCCGGCGTCATCGTTGGCGTTGGTGTATTCCCATCTCGACGATCGCACTCCGGCAGCACGCAATGCGGATCACATTGGTCTGATGTACGCCTACTGGCTCTCCAAGCGGACGTGGCTGTATGCCAGCGGGGCGGTGTTGCTCAACAAGGGCAGTGCTTCTTATGCGCTTGCCGGATCGACGACACCGGGGGTTGCGGTGGCCTATCCCGGCGCAGACGCACAGGGTATTCAGATCGGTGTGCAACACCGGTTCTGATAATGTCGCGTTCGCGCCCCGCGTTATCTGAGGAGGCATAGCTTTCCTGCACCGTCTACCGCATTCCCCAGTAGATCAGCAACAGGACGGCCACCGTTACGGCACCGACGAACCAGGACATGCTAGCCATCATGTCTTCTCCTGCTTGTAATTCACGACCGGCGTCTGAATTGAAGACGCCGGTGGCTACCATCGCCACCGGAGCGTGCTTGGGTTCGGGCGACCCGACCGGGCCGCGCGTCAGGCCGGCTTGATGTTGGATGCCTGTGCTCCTTTCGGACTTTGCATAACATTAAAGGAGACGCGCTGGTCTTCCTGCAGCGTTCGAAATTCTCCGCGATTATCCGCGTTGATTTCGGAAAAATGAGCGAAGAGATCTGCGCCTCCATCATCCGGCGTGATGAAGCCGAAACCTCTGTTGCCATTGAACCACTTGACGATGCCAGTACTCATAAATCACCGCTTGAATGTCCAACGCTTTGCCATCGCGAATTACGAGGTATGGAGGCGTTGATAAATGGACAACCAATAAGGTCAGAGATTGGAAGTGTCTCGCATGGACCCGATCCGTTTGCGATTCAGCAGCAGCGGAATGACACCGATGACAATGCCGCCCATACCGACGATATTGGTGACCCGATCGAAGGTCGGGACGCTGTATAGCGCAATGAAGAAAAGGAAAATGCCGCTTGCCGCCGGCCATATGACATGCGTCACGGCAAGCCACGGCCCCTGCGTCAGTACCTTTCGGTAATACCAGCCGCAGGCGAGGCCGGTCAGTCCGAGGTAGAAGCAGATCTGGAAGCCGATGGCGGTAATCGAATCCTGCAGGATGACGTTGATGGTCGGCAGATAGGACGACATCAACAGCAGCGCGAGTCCGGCGATCCAGATGAAAAGAATGGCGATGTGCGGCGTTCGCCATTGTGGATGCAGGCGTGCATAGCGTTCGTGGAGGGCGCCGTCGCGGCTCTTGGCAAAAAGCGTTCTCGTGAACTGCAACATCTGCGTCTCGACCGTCCCCACCGTACTCAGCAACACCGCAATGATCGCCACGTACCCCCAGGTCGGCCCGAACAGCTTCTCTGCAATGGCGAAGATGATGTTCGTGTTGTAGTGTTGGATCTCGGCATCCGACAGTCCAAGCAGCGTAATGACAATGAAGACAAGGAAAAACGCCATCAGGAATACCATCGACCAGAATGCAGCCTGACCGGGGATGCGGTTGGCGTCCCGCGTTTCCTCGCTGAGGTTCAGCGTCACATCCCAGCCGTAAAAGAAGAAGATCGCCACCAACGCCCCATTGGCGAACAGCTTCGGCGTGAACGCAAAGGGCCAGAACCAGGCCCACGAGAACGGGTGTTGCGGCGCATGCGGGAAGACGAAGAAACTCGCAACGACGATCACGAGCAGGATAACGCCTTCAATGATCGTCATCAGTACCTGGGCGTAGCTGGTGAGTTTGATCCCTTTGACAACCACTGCACTGACAACCGTGAGCCACGCTGCCGCGATCAGTGTCACGTAGTGCACGTTATTCATCATGGGGCGATTAAAGATGAGCAACGTGGCATTCGCCGCCGGAATCATGGCCGACACCATGAATACACAGCACAGCACCAAAAGTGCCCAGCCGGCAAAGAAGCCCAGCGAGCGCCCGAATACCATGCTCACCCACGAATAAGAGGTGCCGGCACTCGCCAGCGCACGATTCATGTTAATGAACGCGTAAGCGATGCCAAACATGATGAGCCCGCAAACCAGGATGCTCGCCGGCGACAACGTGCCAGCCGTTCCGATAATGGTGGACGTCGTGATCTCGACGCTATAGGCGGGTGCCGTGCCGGCGATGCCCATGACGACCGACTCGACGATGCCCAGCGAATCGGCATTGAGCTTGGCGGGTTGGTCCATGGGCGCGACTCGTGGTTGACGATCGATGGATCGACTTTTACTCCGTCATGGCGCGGGATTCAACAACTAGTCGTCCCGACACGGTGGATACTCCATTCCCCAACGGAAATGGCCGCTGCGCAGTAAAACCGGCGCCCCCTGGCAAAGCGCCAGATACCGTCCGGTCATCTTCTCGATCGGTGCCCGATTCGCTCTGAAAGCTGCCATCAGATCATCCGCGTTGCACGATTTCGCACCAAAATGGTCTTCCAGCGCTTCCGCGGAGATGGCACAGACAATCCGCTTCTGATCGCAATCCGCTGTGAACTCGATCGTCATGTCGTCGCCGTTATAGACTGGTGCGATGTGTGGAAACTCGATCTTCATGTTACGGCTCCACGAATGTGTTACCTCGACGCGAGCCGCCGCGTGCTTCTTCAGACGCAGCCGGACGCCTGCCTTCCCGACCCGCCTCGGTATCGAGACGAGCTTCCTCCATAAACTCCACGACGTGACACGGCCACCCGAGCCGCTCGGCGATGCGCCTGCGCAAACTGTCGGCAGCGGCAGGCTCGCCATGATTGAGGAAGACGTGGCGAACCGGTTTCTGGAACCTCGATAGCCACGCCAGCGTTTCCTCGTAATCGGCATGTGCCGACAACGTGTCGAGTTGAACGACTTCGGCATTGATATGGACATATTCGCCGAAGATTTTCACTTCGCAGCCGCCATTGACCATGGTCGATCCGCGGGTGCCCGGGGCCTGAAAACCGGTAAACAGCACCGTGTTGCGCCAATTGCCGGCCAACGCTTTGAGATGATGCAGGACACGGCCGCCCGTGGCCATGCCGCTACCGGCAATCACGATGAAAGGCATCGAGCGCGTGTCCAGCCATTTGGATTCGTCAACACTCGTGACGAACGTGGCTGCGCCGCACATCTCAGCGCATTCGGCACGGTTCAGACGGTGATCTTTGAGGTGCCCCAAATAGGCATTCGTGACGTTGATCGCCATGGGACTGTCCAGATACACCGGCACGTCCGGAATGTCTCCTGCCGACTTCAGGCGTGCAATCCAGTAAAGGAGGCTTTGCACACGCCCCACGGCAAACGCCGGGACGATGACGGCACCGCCGCGCTTGAACGTGCGATTCAGAATCTCCGCCAACTGAGCGCCGGGGTCCGTCCTGTCATGCAGACGATCCCCATATGTCGACTCCAGCACCAGGAAATCGGGCGTTTCGGGTATCGCGGGTGGCAACATGATCGGATCGTCCCGGCGCCCGAGGTCGCCGGAGAACAGAATTTTCTCGTCGCCAACCACGATCTGCGCCATGGCGGCGCCGAGAATATGACCCGCGTGCAAGAACGTCACCTTTAGCTCGGGCGCGATGGCGAACGGGGTGTCGAAAGGCTGCGGCTTCAGTAAGGCAATGGCGCGATGCGCATCTTCCGTCGTGAATAACGGAAGCGCGGGTCGATGCTTCGATTTTCCGTGGCGATTGAGAAAATCCGCCTGTTCTTCTTCCAGCCGGGCACTGTCGAGCAGCAGGATTTCGCAGAGATCGCGGGTTGCCGACGTGCAATAGACGGGCCCTTTGAATCCGTAGCGTGCCAGCACGGGCAAGTAGCCGCTGTGATCGATATGGGCGTGCGTGAGAACAACGGCATCGAGCCGACTAACGTCGAAGGCCGGTGGCGCCCAGTTTCGCGCCCGAAGGTTCTTGATCCCTTGATAGGCACCGCAATCGATCATTACCTGCTTGCCGCCTGCCGATAGCAAGGTCTTGGAGCCGGTTACCGTGCCGGCCGCCCCCAGAAAGCTCAATTGCATGGACGTACCTCGCGCGAATGTCGGGCGGCGATATGACGCCCGGTATTGCCAGCATAGCTATCTCTACCGGTATCGCGCACCGATGGGATTCGGGACGTTGATGTGTGTCAAGGACCTTGCTCGTGCCATCCCACGCCCGGCCGGGCTGGATATACCGTTGAGTTGCAGCGACAACCATCGGTTGAGCGTCGCGCGTCACGCGTCGGGAAGCCGCCTGGCCGATACGCCGTCATCCGATTCGCAAACTACATTGAGGACGACAAAAATGCCACATCGAATCCTTCTTGCCATGGACGGTAGTGAAACGTCATGGCAAGCACTGCGCGAAGCCATCCGCTTCGCCATGCCCGACGACATTGTCCGAGCGATAAGCGTTATCGATGACCCGTTCGCCCACTACCAGTCCGCGTTTGCGTCGCACATCGATCTCGAGGCGGTCAGGGAAGGCCTGATTGCCGAGACGCAGCTCACATTGGCCGATGCCTACAAGAAGCTTCATGAAGAGGGTCTGCAGGCCGACACTCGCTCCATCGATTTGCGCGCCTGGGGCGGGACGATTGCGGATGCCATCGTCAGGGAGGCGGAACGATGGCATGCCGATCTGCTGATTCTCGGCACGCATGGGCGCCGGGGCATCCGGCGTCTGATGATCGGTAGCGTCGCAGAGCAGGTACTTCGGCAGGCACACCGCCCGGTCATGCTGGTAACCTGCTCGTCGGCCGCATCGTCACAAAGCGCCTCCGCGATGTCTGCGGAGAGCACAAAGGGGTGAAATCATGTTCGAGCGTATATTGGTCGCGATTGACGGTAGTCCCACGGCAGACGAGGCATTCGACTATGCGTTGGCACTTGCCGTCGCCCGCAAAGCCCGGCTGCATGTCTTGTTCGTCGTCGATATTCCCGTCGCCTACGTGGCCGATGCCGATCCATTCCCCTTTATCGAAGCGATGCGGCTGCAAGGAGAAAATATTCGAAAGCTGACCGGCGAGCGCCTCAAAGGGGCCGGCGTCGAGGGCGACGTGGAGATTCGGGAACTCTTGCCGCTTGGGGGAGACGTTCCGCATCAGATCAACCTTGCTGCTGAAGAATGGCATGCCGACGTTATCGTGATCGGCACACATGGGCGGCGAGGTGTAAGACGTCTGGCGCTGGGCAGCGTGGCGGAAAACTGTGTCAGACAGGCAACGCGCCCCGTGATTCTCATTCCGGGCACAAAGACGCAAGCGAATGACGAAGTGCTTTAGGGGGTCAGCGCCGAGGTCCGGCGCAAGCCGATGATGGCATATCGTGCGCTCGTGCGTGTAGAATCGTCGGCGCGATTGTGTGACTTCATGCAAACGCGCATTTCAGGAATGCAATACTTCGGAATAACGGTACGATTCAGGGGCAAAGGCGGGCGCATGACTCGCATCATCGTTGCGGACGATCACACGCTGGTTCGCGCTGGTTTGCAGCGTATTCTCGCCAGCAGTGACGATCTCGAAATCGTTGGAGAGGCCTCGAATGGGGCCGAAGCCATTGCGCTGCTTCAGTCGGCGCCTTGCGACGTGCTGCTGCTTGATTTGTCCATGCCGGGACGCAGCGGCATCGACCTCATTGTTCAGATCAAGGTGCTGTTTCCTCGCTTGGCCATTCTCGTACTCACCATGCACGGCGAAGAGCAGTATGCCGTGAGAGCACTGAAGGCCGGCGCGGCAGGGTACCTGACCAAGGAAAGTGCACCGGCGGAACTGGTGAGCGCAGTCAGGAAGGTCGACAACGGTGGCGTCTACCTGAGCCCGACCATGGCCGAGAGGATTGCGAAAGACCTCGCGACAGCCGTGGCAGACGGCCCAAGTTTTCGGCAACTCTCCGACCGTGAATTCGACGTATTCATGATGCTCGCCCGAGGACTGACGCTAAACGATATCGCGAGCGATTTATGCGTGAGCGTCAAGACTGTCAGCACCTATAAGGCTCGCGTTCTCCAGAAGCTCCAGCTCAAAACCCAGACCGAACTGGTGCATTACGCGATTCGGCACGACTTGTTGCGCGACAGCCTCTAGCCCGTGGATTTGTAGGCCGCGGCCTACACGCCGTGATATCGGCTGACAAGATATCGCGCAAGTCACTGATTTTCTTTCCGGCGCTCATCTTCGATACTGGAGACGTCCAATCTAGACGTTGATCCGCCGGAGGTCACCATGTACATCCCGCTTCGCGAATATCAAGCTGGCCCTGTGTCGAATGCGCATGCCATTCACGTGCATCGGGCTTTCGACGAACCCGCAGGCGCAATCCCGCGATGCAGCACCTGCCTGCTGCGCCAGTTCTGTCTGGCCGAGGGACTGTCCGACGAATCGGCGCGCCGCCTGGATGGCGTCACCCGCGTGCGCCGGACCATCCGCCGGGGGGAGGTACTGTTTCGTCCTGGTGATGCGCTGGAGCATATATACGCTGTGCGTGCAGGCTCGTTCAAAACGGTCATTACGCATCCGGACGGCAAGGAGCAGGTCACCGGATACCTGTTGGGCGGCGAGATTCTGGGGCTGAGCGCGATTGCGAACGGCAAGTACGTTTCGGAAGCGGTCGCGCTCGAAGATAGCCAGGTTTGCGCAATCAGGTTCTCCGAGCTGGAAAGTGTTGCCGCACAGTTCCCTGTCGTGCTGCACCAGTTGCACCGCCTGATTGCCGCGGGCATCGTGCGGGAGCAGAACCAGTTGATGCGATTGGGCATCGCACGCGGCGAAGCAAGGCTGGCCGGCTTCCTGCTCGACGTGTCGGCGCGTCTGGCGGCACGAGGGTATTCTCCAAACGCGTTCCTGCTGCGCATGACGCGGGAAGAAATCGGCAGTTTTCTGGGCCTCCAATTGGAAACCGTCAGCCGAATGCTCTCTCGTATGCAGGCGCAGAATACGCTGCGCGTCAAGCAACGCGAGATCACCCTGATCGACACCAAGCGCCTGAACGATTTGGCGAGCGCGGCCCAATAGACGCAACCGTTCCAGCAGAGGTCCTACATGCGGGCAATGCAGTTTTCACGCGCTGACGGCAGACTCCGGCTCGTGGACATCCCCATGCCCACCCCAGGTCCGACGCAGGTCCTCATACGGGTGAATGTCTGCGGCGTATGCCGTACCGACCTGCATGTCGTCGACGGCGACCTTCCCGACGTTCCCGACGGCATCATCCCGGGCCATGAGATTGTCGGGACGGTCGAGGCCCTGGGAGCGGATGTCCGCGAACTCGCGCTCGGCGATAGGGTCGGGGTGCCGTGGCTTGGCGCCACCTGCGGCTGCTGCCGGTTCTGTCTGAGCGAGCGCGAGAATCTGTGCGCAGCCGCGAAATTTACCGGCTATACCCTCAACGGAGGCTATGCCGAATATGTGGTGGCGCAAGCGCGCTTCACTTTCCGGCTGCCCGAGAACTATGACGATGCAACCGCAGCTCCGCTCTTATGCGCGGGTCTGATTGGGTATCGTTCGCTGAGCATGGCGGGCGATGCTCGCCGGCTTGGGATCTATGGCTTCGGCGCGGCAGCCCATCTTATTGCGCAGATCGCCCAGGCCCAAATGCGCGAGGTTTATGCCTTCACTCGACCCGGCGACGAAAAGGGCATGGCGTTTGCGTTATCGCATGGCGCCTGCTGGGCAGGTCCGAGCGATGCGCCTGCACCGCAACAACTCGACGCTGCGATCATTTTTGCGCCGGTCGGCGACCTCGTGCCGCAAGCGCTCGCCGCTGTCGATCGCGGCGGTGTCGTCGTATGCGCGGGTATTCATATGAGCGATATTCCGGCGTTCCCCTACCGATTGATCTGGGGCGAGCGTCAGGTCAGGTCCGTCGCCAACCTCACGAGAGAAGACGGCCTGGCATTTCTATCGCTGGCCGAGCGCGTTCCGCTGCGCGTGGAGACCCACGCGTATCCTCTCGAGCAAGCCAATGCAGCGCTCGACGACTTGCGCCGGGGTGCGTTCTCGGGGGCCGCCGTGCTGCGGATCAGAGCGTCCTAGCCAACGGCTAATCCGACGACGCCTCGGCGGGCGCCGAGGTCGGCAACGGAATCACCGTGGTGACGATGGTTCCGCCGTCGGCCGGACTTCGAATATCCAGCGCTCCGCCGAACAGGCGGGCCCGTTCGCGCATGCTGATGAGGCCCAGCGAATCGGGCTTCGGACGTGTTGGCGGCAACCCGCGGCCATTATCGGAAATACGCAGCCGAAAATCCCGATCGCAAGACAGTTCGATCGTCACGGACGTCGCTCTCGCATGTTTCGCCACGTTGTTCAACGCTTCCTGAACGATTCGGAATAACGTCGTCGCCAGCGCCGTAGGGATGGGCGGCAGGCTGTGAGCCCCCGTAACGTCGATAGCCACGCCATAACGGCGCGCAAAGTCCTGGGCAAACCATTCGATAGCGGGACCAAGGCCCAGATCATCGAGCATCGTCGGACGCAGGTCTGCCGCCATCTGGCGAACTGCCGTAATCATGCCGTCGATCGATTGCTCGATTCTGACGATGTCGGCGCTCGCCGGCGTTTTTCCACCCAATGTGATTTTGAGCATGGCAGCGTCCATCTTCAGCGCGGTCAGCCGCTGGCCGATGTCGTCATGCAGCTCTCTTGCGATCCGAAGCTTCTCGTCTTCCCGAACGTCCTGGAGACGAGCCGTCAGTTTTTCAAGCTCATTGCGGGAGGTTTGCAGGGCGTTGGCAATTTTCCGTTGCTCGGTGACGTCACGCAATATGACCGTGTAAAACTTGCCTTCGGCATCGGCACTCTGAGAAATCGAGGCTTCCATCGGAAATTCCTCGCCGTCCGCGCGCAACCCCCACAGCGGCCTGCCGCGTCCCATCAGGCGCTCGGAGACACCCGTCAATCCGAAGCGGGCGATGTGCTGATGGTGGGCATCTCGAAACCGTTCCGGAATGAACCGTGAAAGCGGCTCGCCAATCACTTCCATGGCACTGCACCGGAAGATGCTCTCCGCAGTGGGATTGAAGATCTGAATGCGCTGATGCTCGTCGACAGTGATGATCGCCTCGCGCACGGACTCGATCACGCTGACCAGCCGGCTGTGCGATCGGCGCTTGTCAAGCGCCTCTCGCTCGCCAAACGCTCGTGCGCGGCGGCGAACGATCAGGGCGAGCGCCCAGGCGAGTAGCGTCCCTACGCTCATGAGAGCGCCGAACGCGAGTACCCAATCTGCGACGCCCGCACCGCGCAATGCCGCAAACTCGCGGGAAGCCGTATACGTGAGGGATAGCGTGGGCTTGCCCGCATACGGCACGCTAGCCTGTGTTTGGTATTCAACTGGCGGTCGCGGTTCGGCGGGCGCGCTCGGGGAAAGGCTGTCGAAGACGGGGACTGGTTGCCCGGCACCATCGAGAAATGCAATGGTCAGCGTGAGGTCATGGATCAGAGGGCCGATGGCCGCATGAACGAACCGATCGACATTGGCAATGGCGTAGGCGCAGACCGCCGGTTGACGAGTGTCGGACAGGAAAACCAGATAGGAGCGCCCGGTCGACGGATCGGTGTGCGGGAAGACGCGATCCGACGTTTGGAGGTTGCCGGACAACATGATTGAATCGTCCGGCCCGAGCGTGACCTCGTCTCCTATCGAATAGGCGACGGTTCTCTTGATCCTGTTGCCCACACGCTCGCAGCCGGCGAGTGTCGTCAAGCCGGGCAGCCGTTCGGCCAGCCTCATGCTCTGTACGTATGCGCCCCATGTCTGTGCATCCATTGGGGATGTCGTCGCGAGACGATCCGACGCGATGTGTACCGCGTCGCGATACGCCACCGTCGCGGTCGCCAGCTTGTCCGTTGCCGCACGGGTACGCAGGTCGAACCGCGCGTCGACATTGTTCTGCACCGTTGTGCGCACTGCCAGCCAGTTAATCACAGCAAGGGCAACCATGGCCGCGAATAGCGCCGCGAAAATGGCGCCATCGGTTCGCTTCGAGAGGGATCGGAATAGGCCGGGTAGGGTCATTTTGGTCATTAGGTCGCCCGATACAGGTCGGCACGCCGCCGACGACGCCGTCGTTGTATCACCACCAACGCCGACATCCTATCAGAGGCAATCCTTAGGCTCCCCCGGCGTCAACGTGAAGCCGGGCGGACGGCCAATGTTGCGTGCGGTCCGATAAGAGCTTGATCCGTATCAACCGGTGCGGCGGGCACGAGAACTACAGTGCAAGGAGATCGTTTCTCTGGAGAGCCGCCATGACCTACCGGACTTTGCTCGTACATGTGGATAACAGTCGGCAATGCCGAGCACGCCTTGAACTTGCGGTGGACTTCGCTCGCCGGTTACCCGCTCACCTCACGGGTATTTACCTGCCGTTTCGCCCACCGGCGTTTCCCGATGTTACCCGTAGCGCAGGGGCCGGACTACCTCCGCCCCCCGAGCCGGAGAGCGACACCAAACGCCTGGCGCAGGCAGAACAGATGTTTAGAGACATTTGTCAGCGCCAAGGGGTGAGTCCGGAATGGCTGACACCCCAGTACGAGGAGAACAGTGAGATACGAACCCACGCACGCTATGCGGATCTGGTCATCGTCGGCCAACAAGACCGAAACGATCCCGAGACATCGCCTGCGGTGGGATTCGTCGAGTCAGCCGTCTTGGGGGGCGGACGTCCCGTCCTGATTCTGCCGTACGCCGGAAAATTGCCCAAGGCGTTCAATAACATCTTGCTCGCCTGGGACGGCGGACGAGAAGCCGCGCGTGCAGCGGCGGACGCGATGCCGTTGCTGATGGCCGCGAAAACCGTGCATGTCATGCATGTCGGTCGCGGCGACCGGCCCGATGATCTGGGCCCCATCCCGGGACTCGACATCGGCATGTTCTTCGCGCGTCACGGCGTTAACGTGGAAGTCACGCCAGAGCGCGGCACCACCGACATCAGCATCGCCGAGACGCTGCTCTCTCGCGCGGCGGACATGAGCACCGACCTCATCGTAACGGGCGGCTACGGGCACTCGCGCATGCAGGAATGGGTGCTTGGGGGCGTCACCCGCACGCTACTCGAAACCATGACGGTGCCCGTGCTGATGTCGCACTGACACTACCAAACACGGAGTCACACCATGAAAGCCCTTGTGTTTCACGGTCCGCAGCAAATCGCGCTGGAAGACCGGCCCATCCCGCAGTTGCTGGCGCCAACCGACGCCATCGTCCGCGTTCGCAAGACCACCATATGCGGTACCGATCTGCACATCCTGAAGGGCGACGTGCCGACGGTAGAGCCGGGGCGAATTCTGGGCCACGAGGGCGTCGGCGAGGTTGTTCAGGCCGGAGACGCCGTCACGGCGTTCAAACCCGGTGACCACGTTCTGATCTCCTGCATTTCGTCTTGCGGGAAATGCGACGCTTGCCGGCGGGGGATGTATTCCCACTGCGCGGCGGGAGGCTGGATTCTTGGCAACCGGATCGACGGCACGCAAGCGGAATATGTCCGCACGCCGCATGCCGACACCAGCCTGTACCACGCGCCTGTCGGCGTTGACGAGGACGCCCTGGTGATGCTGAGCGATATCCTCCCCACCGGGTTCGAATGCGGCGTGCTGAACGGCAAAGTGCAACCCGGCAGCAGCGTGGCCATTGTGGGCGCCGGTCCGATCGGGCTTGCGGCACTGCTGACCGCGCAGTTCTTCACCCCGGCCCAGGTGATCGTCGTCGACCCCGACGTCGCACGTCTGGAGGTAGCGGCGCGACTCGGCGCCACGACCGTGGTGTCACCCGCCAAGGAAGATGCCGTGGAGGTCATCCGGCGATTGACTGGCGGTCAGGGCGTCGATACGGCCATCGAAGCGGTGGGCGTGCCGGCGACATTCGAGCTTTGCGAGTCGATCGTTGCTGCGGGCGGCGTCATCGCCAACGTCGGCGTGCATGGCCGCAAGGTGGATTTGCACCTCGAATCGTTGTGGGATCGGAACATCAGCATCACGACCCGGCTGGTCGACACCGCCGCCACGCCCATGCTGCTGAAGACCGTGGCATCGGGGCGCCTCACTCCCAGTGTGTTGATTACCCACCATTTCTCGCTTGCCAACATTCTCGACGCGTACCAGACGTTTGGCGACGCGTCCAGCACGCATGCGCTGAAAGTCATCATCTCGCCCTGAGGTGGCAAACAAGCGGGAAGGCGATTGTCCGCTACGCCTTCCCGCAGCCCTCAGAGAGACTCCGGCAGGCTCTCCAGCAGATCGCGAACCGCGTCGGCCAAGGCCGGCGTGACGTCGATGGCGTTCGAGGCGTGCGGCACGGTATTGCAGGTTAGCACCCGGCTGGCTCCGGCAGAGACGAGGTCATCGACGCTCACACCTTCGAACAGGCCATGCACGGCAATGCATACCGGATTGCCAAACCCGTGGTGAACGAGCGCGCCAATGGTGCCGAGCATGGTTTGCCCGCTCGACAGAATGTCGTCGACGATGACGGCAGTGCGTTTTGCATAAGCAGGGGGGACATGCAATTTGACGCTGACGCGCCGATCCGCCTCGCGGGTCTTATGCGCCACGACGCACGGCGCACCGATGCGTTCGGCGATCTGGGTGACCCACGCTTTGCTTTCATCGTCCGGCCCCACGATCAGGGGATCTCGGACATTCGCTGAAATCCACTCGGCCGTGGCGGCTACGCCATGAGGGGAGCGCACGGGAACGGAATACACGGCCGAGAGCGAGGGCAGGCGATGCAAGTGCGGCTCCATCGTCACCAGACCGTCGATATGGGCGCTGAGCAATCGGCCGAAACAATAGGCCGACACCGATTCGCCAGGGCGGAATCGCGCGTCCTGGCGCAAATAGCACAGGTAGGGCGCGACGAGTATCACGTTGCTTGCCCCAAGGTCACGGGCAGTGTCCGCCGCAAAAACAAGCGGCAGAATCTTGGCGTCCGGCCGATGCAGCGAACAGACGAGGACGACCGACTTTGCGCTGAGCGGCCCTTCGAGCGAGACGAGTTGTTCGCCGTCCGGGAAGTGGTGCACGCTGAGCCGTTGCAAAGGACTATCGATCGCATCGGCCAGCGATCGCGCCAAGAGTTCGTTTCCCGGTAACGGGTAGACGGCAACATCGTTCATGATTCCCCCACGGCGACGATTGCGGGAAAACGACAGGCATACTCGTACGCGTAATCGAGTTCTCCCTGACTTTCGGCGTAAATGGTGAATAGGGGTTGGCCGGAAACCACAGGCTTTCCGATCGAGACCTCATAGACGACACCGGCCCGCGCTGCGGCCGGCGCGCCTGCCAGCTTGGCAACCCGAGCCAGGTGCCGGTTGTCCACGGCCATGACGATGCCGCCGTGGCGGGCGGTCACCGGCTTGCTATGTCGGCCGACCAGCGGCTCGCGCATCCCGCCCTGTGCTTCGCAGATTCGCTGAAACTGCTGCCAGGCGAGTCCGCTGGACACAACGGCGCGCGCACAAGCTTCCCCGTCGCCCGGGGGCACTTTCCCTCCCATCTCCAGTAGTCTTCCGGCAATTTCCACGCTCTTGTTCAACAGGTCGGCAGGTGCGTAGCTACGATTTTGCAGGACTGACAGGACATCGCGGGCTTCAAGACTGGGGCCAATGCCTCGCCCGACGGGCTGGTCGCCCTGACAGATATAGGTGGAAATATCGAGTCCGAGTGCATGACCAATCGTTTGCAGGCGTTTGGAGAACAGTGCGCTGGCATCTCGGGAGCGAATCTTGGCCGTCAGGCCGACCGGGACATCGATCAGCACGTGCGTCGAGCCTGCGGCCAGCTTCTTCGACAGAATGGAGGCCATCATCTGGGCCTCGCTGTCCAGATCGAGCGGGCGCTCGACCTGAATCAACGTGTCGTCGGCAGGGCTCAGGCCCGCCGCGCCGCCGAACACGACGCAACCGCCGACGGCATTCACAACCCTGCGCATGTCCTCCAGGCCGAGATCGACCGGCGCCATGGTTTCCATGGTATCGGCGGTGCCCGCCGGCGATGTGATCGCCCGTGACGATGTTTTCGGCATCACCAACCCTTGCGACGTCACGATGGCGACGACGATTGGCGTGGTTCGATTTCCCGGCAGCCCGCCAACGCTGTGCTTATCGACAATGCACTCTGCCTGCCAGCGAAGCGTCTTGCCGGTGGCGACCATCGCACGCGTAAGTGAAATGATCTCGTCATCGGAAAGCCGGTTGCCCGTGCAGGTCGTCAGAAACGCGGAAATCTGGATGGGTGAATATCGGCCTGCCGCGATATCGGCCACTACCTCGTCTAGCGCGGCAGGGGTAAAGGCTTCGCCGAACATGCGTCCCCGCACGTGACGAAATGACTCGACCGGTGGCATGTGGCGCACCCGCACCCATTCCCCCTCCGCCACATCGAGGGCGAGCAGGGCCGCTTCGCTCAATCCGATCTCGTCGAGTTCCAGCCAATCCCCGGTCACCGTCTGAAGCGTTGCGACGACTACCACGTCGCCGTACTCGAGTTGAAGGCGCGTCTGCGCCGCGAACCCTTCGGAGCGGCAGATCTGGCTATCGCGCCGAAGATAGGCGACCGCTTCGCGCAGCGTGTCGACTTGCACGCTGTGCGCGCGCAATCGCCGCCCCGTTAGCGGAGCCGTCGCGCTTTCCCCTGCCGCTTGACCTGCGCGGTGCGGCGCTGGCGAGTTCGCTAGACCGAAAGTCGCCACCTGGGGTGTTTTTTCGATGTCATCCGACACTGTGCATCTCCTTTCGGGGGCGAGGAGGGCGCCTCTTGCGCGTGAGCACCGAGGAAAATTCGAATATGCCCCCGCTCTAGAGCGTAATGCCGCTTCTTTCGCCGCGCGACGAGTGCTCCATGTGAGGTTGACGTGCATCAAACCGCACCTGTCGGCATGCCTTTTCGGTTGCGGCACATTTTCCCAGGTTGAGGAATGTCAAGCCTGATTCCGCCGTAGCGCGCTATTGTCGAGACATTGTCGGCACTCACCTGCCGACGCTACGATTACCCGATATTGCGCTTGTTTTGGCACTTGCGTCCGGAAACGGCCCCGTGAAGGACGTAAGCAAGTTGGGTTTTTTGCCCGCTTTTGCGGGCATTCTTTTTTATGCTGCCCCCGGACGACAGCCGTGCGTGGCGATCTTGACGTGGGACAAACGGGGCGAGGTGGGTGTGGCTATGCTGGATTTTGCAGCGCCTCGATGTTGCTCTCGTGGCGTTTCCGACTCTCGGCCGGACTTGGCGCTCACGATCCGGTAACCGCCCGCCATTCTGGAGACGCGATCATGTCCAAAGACCCCAATCCCCCACTTGTCCTGTGGAAGGCGCAGTGGTTTGCGGTACTCGATGCCCACAGAAACTGGATGGAGAGTCTGCAATGCCTGCGCGAAATGCAATTGAAGACCGACGAAGGCCTGCTCCATGCCGACAAGGAATTCGCCAGCGCGATTGAGAGTGCATCGGATTTCAGCGAGATGCTCAATAGTCAACTCGCCTTTATCAACCGTCAGTTGGGGATGCAGAACCTCATATGGCAAGGACTGGTGCAGATGAGTGCACGCATGCCGACGGCGTGGGCCGAACAGTACTACTCGGCAGAAAAGGCTTGGCAACGCGTTTTCTCCGACGGCGCGGCGGCGACAAGCGATACGGAATGCCCCGCCAATGGATGGGCAGCTTGGGCCGATATCGCGAGATTGGCCATGCAATCGTTCAACGCAATGTCGACTGAGGACGGTCAAAGCGCGACGCGGCGACTCACCCATATTGCGGGAGCCAAGGGGTAACGCCTCGCGCGACGTGCCTGCGGCATTGGCAAACGAGGTGGGCCGACGCCGATCGGGCGCACCGAATGCACACCCGACGCCGCCCAACAGCGCGAGGAGTTCAATATGCTCACCCTCCACGATTCATGCCTCACGGAACGTCATCTGACCTTGTTTGCCAGAATCGTTCGGTGCTTTGCTCGATACGAACACTTGATCGACGGCGCGGCGACCACCCTTTCGAGGGCCGACGCGACGTGCTTTTCCCTGCTCACGCGAGGGTACGATTTCCGCGCCCGGCGCACGACGCTGCTGGACATGTTGCGTCAGGTCGGCTATCCGACGGATCGCTACGACCGAATCAGCGCGCAACTGATGCTTCCATACACGTACTCAATGCTTCTCCACGATATTGTCCATTCCGAGTGGACAAGGCATGTGCCGAGCGGTGGCATCCAGCCGGCGTGGATATTCGATTGCGCGCCAACCGTGCTTCCGTTGAGAGACTGGTCCGATGCAGGGGTGGAAGATCCATTGCCGCGCGCCGCCGACGAGTATGCGTACACCCTTGATCAACTCGAGACGGTGGCCGACACGCTATCGGAGGGGCACCGCGATTTCGCCTCGTATCTTCAGGAAACCGGGCTGGTGCCGGTCACGCGCTGATGCCGCCTTCTCCTGTCCCCAAAAGGCTCACCGAAATGCCGGGTGCTCCTGCGGCTCAGGCAATCGTCGCCAGCCACCTGACCAAGAGCTTCGGCGAGGGGGCTGCGCGCACGACGGCAGTCAATTCGGTCGAACTGGTCGCCCACTTTGGCGAGATGCTCTTCATCGTCGGACCTTCGGGAAGCGGGAAAACCACGCTCTTGAGCTTGCTGTCGGGCATTCTGCGGCCCGATGCCGGCAAGGTCATTGTGAATGGCAGCGATATCTGGGCGCTATCGAAAGACGATCTGGCGGATTTCCGGTTGAACACGATCGGGTTCGTGTTTCAGGACTATCACCTCTTTCCACGGCTCACGAGCGCCGAGAACGTGGCGATACCGCTGATCCTCAAAAAGCAGGACTGGAACGAATCGATTGACGCTGCACGCCATTGCCTGGAGATCGTCGGCTTGAAAGATCGCGCCGAAATCCTGCCGGTAAAGCTCTCGGGCGGCGAGCAGCAACGTGTGGCGATTGCCCGCGCCGTCATCGGGTCGCCTCAGATACTGGTGCTGGACGAACCCACGGCGTCGTTGGATGGCGATACCGGGCGAATGATCATCGCTTTCGTCAAGGAAAAGATCCTGGACAGCAATCGGTGCATCGTCATCGTCACGCACGACGCACGGATCAACGAGTATGCGGACAGAATCATTCGCATGGAAGACGGCCGCATCGTCAACGGCGACGGGGACCGCGAGGCGAAGCCATGAAGAACAAGTGGATCTTCGTCGCCTCTGCGATCGGCATACTGATCGCGCTGATCGGTGCCTATTTCTTCGGCCAGGAACGACGGCCGGAGGCACCTGCCTTTACGCCCGTGAGCAACCCCTATCCTGCGGCGATCTATGCCACCGGCATCGTGGAAAGCGAACAGGGTGGGGGGGCCAACATCAACATTTATCCGGAGGTCTCGGGGAGCGTGGCTCAGGTTCTCGCGCATGAAGGCGAGAAGGTGCGAGAGGGTGCCGTGCTGCTGAGAATCGACGACACGGTGCAGCGCGCGACAACCGAGCAGTTGCATGCCCAGATGCTCGCAGCCGAAGTGATGCTCAAAGCGCTAAAAGCCCAGCCGAGGAAGGAAAACCTCGATGTCGCCAAGGCGCAAGTCGATCAGGCGCAGGCGAATCTGAAAGCCGCGCGAGATCAGTACGAGAAGCGCCGCACGTCCTATGAGATGGACAACCGGTCGGTGAGCAAAGACGTGCTGGATACCGCCCGCGATTCGGTCGAGCAGGCGGTGGCAGCCCTCGAAGTCGCACAACGTCAATATGATCTGACCCGTGCCGGGGCGTGGCGATACGACATTGAAAATCAGGAGCGGCAATATGATGCGCTTTCTCAAGCGTACAACGCTGCGAACGCGCTGTTGCAGAAATACGCGCTGACCGCCAAGTCGGACGGGGTGATACTCGCCGTGAACGCCGCAGCCGGAAGCTATGTCTCGTCACAGGGTGTCTTCGACGCCTATACCAACGGGACCGCACCGGTCATCGTCATGGGCGCGCCTCAGGATTATCTCGCGGTGCGTTGCTATATCGACGAGATATTGGTGTCTCGACTTCCCGCTGCGGGTCACATCCGGGCGCAACTGTCGGTCAGAGGCTCCGATGTCAAGGTGCCTCTCGAATTCGTTCGGGTGCAGCCCTACGTGTCGCCGAAGATCGAATTGTCGAATCAACGACAGGAGAAGGTCGATCTTCGCGTGTTACCCGTGATTTTCCGGTTCAGGAAGGCGGATCTGCCCATGATCTATCCGGGACTTCTCGTCGATGTCTTCATCGGGCCGCAATGATGGAGCCCTCGCACAGGCCAACGCCTATCGTACGGTCTCGGCACCCATCTGTGGCGCGGTGGACCATCGCGCTCACGTTATGCGTGGTCGCCGGGTGTGCTGTCGGGCCGGATTTCACCCGGCCTGCAGCGCCCGGCGTCGAACGTTACACACGCGACCGGCTTGCGCCCGAGACCGTCGCGGCGAATGGCGAAACGCAGCGATTCACGGCCGGTGCCCCCGTGTCTGCCGACTGGTGGAAATTGTTCGGATCGACAGCGCTCGACGAGATGGTGCACCGGGCATTATCGAACAGTCCGACGGTTGCATCGGCGCAGGCCAGTCTTCGCCAAAGTCAAGACGATCTTCGCGCAGGGTATGGCATTTTTTTCCCGCAAATCGGTGGCTCGGTACAAGCGGTACGAGAGCACGCGCCCCCCTTGCTGAACAGTGCGCAACCGCAAACGGGTAATGTGTTCAATCTCGTCACGGCGAGCGGTAGCGTGAGCTATTTTCTCGATCTTTTCGGAGGGAAACGCCGAGCGGTCGAGGCATTGCGCGCTCAGGCGGACTACCAGCGATACGTTGCCATGGCCACGTATCTGACGCTCAGCACCAACGTTGTCAATACCGTGATCGCGTACGCAGCCTATGCTGCTCAGGCGGATGAGACGCGCGAACTCATCGCACTCCAGCAGCAACAATTGCAGGCCATCGAGGTGCAGTTTCGCGCAGGCTCGACCGCCTATGCGAGCGTGTTGAGCATTCGAAGTCTGATCGCCAGCAATCAGGCAGCCGAGGCGCAACTGGAACAAAAGATGAGTCAATCGGCCGATCTTCTGGCGATGCTGCAAGGACAATCGCCCGTAGAGGCCGAGTTACCCAAGGCGACACTGCACTCGTTGACGCTGCCGGCAGAATTGCCCGTGAGTTTGCCGTCTGACCTTGTCAGGCAGCGGCCCGATATTCTGGCCGCAGAGGCGCAGATGCATGTCGCGAGCGCCAACATCGGTGTGGCAACCGCCGCCATGTTTCCGAGCATTAGCCTGAGCGGTTCCTACGGGAAAGATGCCACGACATTTGCGGGACTGTCCGGCGAAGGGTTCAGATTCTGGAGTATCGGCCCGTCCATTTCGATTCCCGTATTTGAAGGCGGAAGCTTATGGTACGGCCGCAAGGCGGCTGTCGACGTGTTCGATCAGACTCAGGCCGCCTATCGTCAAACCGTACTTGCCGCATTCGCCCAGGTCGCCGACGTGCTGAATGCCCTTGAGCATGACGCACAGGCGTTACAGGCTCAGGAAGCGGCAATGAACGACGCCCGCATGGCGTTGGACCTGGTGCAAGTCAATTTCAGCGCAGGCATCGCCGGCTATCTTGATGTGCTGGCAGCCGATGTTCAGTTTCATCAGGCGACCATTGCCTATGTCGCCGCGATTGCGCAACGCCAGCAGGATACCGTTGCCCTGTTCGCGGCACTTGGCGGTGGATGGCGAGAGGTACCGAGTACCGACACGGGTGGAGAGTGAGCATGAAGCACTTCGGCATTATGCGCATCGGCTTTCGCCTGCTGGTCAACGACAAGGCGAAATTCTCGGCACTTCTGGTCGGCATCGTGTTTTCCGTCTTTCTGATGACGCAGATGACGGCGATGTTTGCGGGCATTCTGAACCGCGCTTACGCGACCATCACGAATGTCGGCGCTGAAATATGGGTGATCGATCCCGCCGTCAATACGCCGACGACCTCGTTCCCCTTGCCGAATTACCTGCTGGACGCGGTGCTTAGCATGGAGGGTGTCAAATATGCGGCGCCGCTATATATCGGCGGAGCACAGGTCAGGCTTGCCAACGGCGTCTACCAGTCGGTGAGTGTCGTCGGCCTCGATGACGCGAGCCTGTTCGGACGACCGCACATGGCGTCGGGGAATATTCTCGACATCTACGCCGACAACGCCTTTCTGGTCGTTGACGATCCGGAAATTGAGAAACTGGGAAATCCGAAGATCGGCACCACGTTCGAAATTAACGACTTTCGCGGCGTCATCGTCGGTCTCGCACAGGTCTCGGCGAACGGTCTGAACGGCGTGCCGACGCTGTACACAACCTATAGCCGTGCGGTGGAGTACATCCCCGGCACGCGATTCACGATCTCGTACATTCTGGTTCAGCCGAAGACGTCGGCGGCCATCCCATCGATCAAGCAACAAGTGGCGAAGCTGGGCTACATCGCGCTTACGAAGGACGAATTCAATCAGAGAATTGCGAATTACTACATCTATCGGACCGGCGTCGGCACCAATATTCTGCTCATGACAATCATCAGCTTCATTGTCGGGGTTTCCATTTCCGGACAAACGTTCTACACATTCGTCATCGAGAATCTCGATAAATTCGGCGCGCTGAAAGCCATCGGTGCGAAGGGCAGCGAGCTGGTCAAGATGATTCTCTTTATGGCCACCTTCACGGCGCTCACGGGCTATGGCATCGGGGTCGGTCTGGTCACCCTGGTCATCATGGCGGCCAAGCACACGCTGCCCAACTATGCGGCAATCACCACGTTCTGGAATCTCGCCTTCTCTTTTACGATGGTGTTGCTTATCGCGGGGTTTTCCAGCTACGTCGGGATTCGCAAAGTCCTGAAAATCGAGCCCTTCGATATCTTTCGCGGGTAAACTCCGGCAATGACCGGCGCTCGCGCCCTGATGACCCGAGGCATTGACGTTCGTCAATGCGCACCGGCACGGTTGGCCCAAACTGGATAAAGTGCTCGCCGAGTCTCCCGTTTTACGTGATGCTGCACCGCAAAAAACATCAGCCTCATCCGTTGGCCGAAGGAGGTCATCGTGTCCCGATCCAATGAAACCCGGCTTCAGGCTTGGGCAGTCGACGAACACGCGTTCGCCAGGACAGCGACTGCCATAGAAAAACTCAGATTCTGCCTGCAGTACGCGATACTCGCGCCGTCGACGCACAACACGCAGCCGTGGCGCTTCGTCATAAGCGACGACATGCTCCTGCTGTGTGCCGACCGATCGCGGGCGCTACCGGTGAGCGACACTTATGATCGCGAATTGACGATTAGCTGCGGCGCGGCGTTATTTAATCTGCGCGTGGCCCTAAGTCACTTTGGCTGCCCGTATTTGATCCGCGTCATGCCCACTGTTGCCGAGCCTGACGTGCTCGCGAGTCTGCAGATTTCGGACGAGGGATTCGTCGACGCGGACATCGCGACGCTTTTCCCATCCATGGCAAAGCGCGTGACGAACCGCCGCATATTCGACGCGGCGCCGGTTCCCCAGTCCGCCATTGCGTTGCTGCGCGAGGCGGCCGAGGGGGAGGGGGCTCAGTTCGCCGCCATCGCCGACGAGGCGGAGCGTTCGCGCGTGGCAGACCTCATTGACCAGGCGGATCGGGGGCAATTGGGTGACCCTCGCTTTCGCCGGGAGCTTGCGTCGTGGGTCAGTGCGACGCGTCGCGACGACGGCATGGCCAGCTACTCGGCGAGTGCCGGAGGATTGCTCGACTTTGCTTCGCCGATCATCAGTTCCGTCGTTCGCACGTTCGACATCGGCGGGGGCGTGGCGGCCAGTCATCGCCGGCTCGTCGAAGGCTCGCCTTTATTGATATGCCTTGCCACGGCGACCGACGACGCCGAGAGTTGGCTGTTGGTGGGCCAGGCAATGCAGCGCGTGCTGCTGACCCTCACTGCCAACGGGTTGCATGCGTCTTTTCTCAATCAACCCATCGAAGTCGAGTCATTGCGCTGCGCAGTGGGCTCCATGACAGGCACCGGTGACTTTCCTCAATTGCTGCTGCGCGTGGGCCATGGTCCGGAGCAGCCCCATACGCCACGGCGCCCTGTCGAGTCGGTGACAACGTGATACTTCGATATTGCCTTGAGATGCATCGGTGTGCAGACGCACACGAAATCCAATTTGAGTTGCGAGGCCGGAATGGGGGTTGAGCTGCGCGACGAACGCTCATTGACCGTACTCCAGGCACTGCGCAAGCGGCTGCGCGAACACCCGCTTGCGCGGGTGGGACCAGGGCTCATTACAGGCGTTGCCGACGACGATCCGAGCGGCGTCGTGACGTACGCTCAAGCGGGCGCACAGTACGGCTTCAACATGCTCTGGACGATGCCGCTCGCGTTCCCGCTGATGGGTGCCATGCAATTGGTCTGTGCGCGTATCGGCCGAGTGACGGGCAAAGGACTTGCCGCGAACATCGGAACGGCATTTCCCCCCATGGTTCTGCGGGCCGTGATCGTTTTGCTGCTCGTCGCAAACACACTCAACATTGCGGCCGATCTGGCGGCCATGGGGGAAGTCGCCGAGCTGGTCAGCGGCGCGGATCGTCATTGGATGACCATCGCGTTTGCCCTCGGCACATTACTCCTGCAAGTATTTGTGCCGTACCACCGGTATGTCGTATTCCTGAAGTGGCTGACGGTATCCCTGCTGGCGTACGCTGCCGTTCTGATTACGGTGCACGTGCCGTGGCGTCTGGTCGCGCTGCGCACCGTGTGGCCCGAATTCAGTATTGACGCCTCCAGCGCTGCGGTGGTGGTCGGCGTGTTTGGCACGACCATCAGCCCGTACCTCTTTTTCTGGCAGACATCGGAAGAGGTGGAGGAGATGGAAAGAACCCCCGGCGCGGTGCCGTTGATCAACGACCAGAGCGCCGCACGGGTTGAACTCAGACGAATTGGCTGGGACACCTGGACGGGCATGTTCTATTCGGACATCACGGCTTACTTTGTCATGCTCTCGACGGCCGTCACCCTCCATGCGGCAGGGATTCACAGTATCGAGACGGCAGCCCAGGCGGCCGATACGTTGCGGCCGCTGGCGGGCGATCTGGCGTATGTGCTCTTCAGCGTCGGCATCGTGAGCGTCGGGTTGATTGGCGTGCCCGTGCTGGCGGGCTCCGGCGCGTATGCGCTCTCGGAGGCAATGCACTGGAACGAGGGGCTCGAGCGCACGCCCCGCAGCGCGCTTGGCTTTTACGGAATCATTACGCTCAGCATGCTGGCGGCCACCGCCATTCAGTATTCCCCCATCAACCCGATGAAAGCCCTGTTCTGGAGTGCCGTCATCAATGGGGTGGTGGCGGTTCCGCTGATGGCCGTGGTGCTGCTTCTGGCAACCCGCAAGTCGGTGATGGGAAGGTTTACTGCGAGTTGGCCGATTCTTGCGCTGGGATGGATCGCCACCGGCGTCATGTGCGCGGCAGCCGTCGTCATGCTGTTTGCGCGCTAAGGGAACACTGCAGCCCCCGAAGCGGCTGCAGTGCGAATCCATCGGACCGGGTCAGTGAGAGAGCAGTACGGGGGTGGTCATGTGCTTGAGCACCGTCCGGGTTGCGCCGCCGAAGACGCGTTCACGCGACGGCCCGTGTCCATAGGCGCCCATGACAAGCAAGTCGGCCTCGTGCTCCTCTGACACCGCGAGCAACTGAACGCCGTCACTTGCTTCGGTATCTTGTCTCACCGATACGGCCTTTGCGCGCAACCCATGGCTCTCCATCAGCCGCACGACGTCGGCGAGCGAAGGGTCGTCGCCGGCCGGCGCGCGGTTGATGCCCACGACGAAAATGTCCTGGGCACGCCCCAGCAGTTGCCAGGCATCGCCAATGGCGCGACGTGCCTCACGCGAGCCGTTCCACGCGACCACGATGCGTCGAATTTCACGCGGCAAGGTGACATTGTGGGGGAGTCCCAGTAGCGGAACGCCCGCCGACACAATGATGTCTCCGATGCCGTCGACACCCAGCGCGGCAACGCCGCCCGGTGCATCGGGCTGGCCGACAACGCAAAGGTCGGTGGCTTTGGCGAAATTCGACAGAATGGTTGTCGGGGCGCCGAACGGCGCGTGCCAGTCTCCGGTGACATCGTGTTCGGCACAGACTTCCCTGAAAAGATGTTCGGCCGCGTGCAAGGCCGCCTGAGAGCGCCCCTCCGTCTGATAGCGAGTCCCGGACGATTCGGGTTGTCCGGCATGCACGGCGCCAGGCCGATGCGGCAGATAGATGCCGGCGAGGCTGGCATCGTGCTGACGAGCGAGCAGCCCGCTGAAGCGCAACCGCGCGGCACTCGTCGCAGTGTCATCCACATGGACGCAAATTCTCCGTAGGCTCATTTTGTTCCTCCTTGCGTAGGGCACGTAGCCGTTCGCCCTTGACAGCGCAGATTCCCGCACGGGCGTGTTTTTGTTATACGTCTGTAATCACGTCACAGCGGGTGCACTCACGACATCTCGTTGATGCGAATCAATGTCCGGAGAGTCGATGACCGGCGACAGCTCTCTGAAGGGCGTTGTTCGCTGTCGTCGGGACTACGAATGCCGCATTGCGCGACAGGCGCTTCGCCGGGGCGAATTGACGCTGGTCAAGCGACGGCAGGAGAACCCGGCAATACACCGCGCACAGGGCTAAGGTGAAGGCGTATATCGCGGTACGGGCGTCGCCGACGTGTCATATCGCGTGAATCGGCACCACGGCTCGGAGAAACCCCATGAAGACGGATTCCCAATTGCAGCGCGATGTGATGGACGAACTCGCGCGCGACACCAGCATTCATGCCAATGAGATTGGCGTGGAAGTTCAGGACGGCATCGTCACGCTATCAGGCAATGTGGCGAGTTTTCTTGAAAAGTGCGAGGCGGAGCGCGTCGCCGCACGCGTCGCCGGCGCACGCGCGATCGTTGTGTCGTTGGAGGTCTTGCCAACGTCGAAGGACCGGCACACGGACGCCGATATCGCGAAAGCGGCGCTCGCCGTCCTGAAGTGGCACGCCGGGCTGCCGGTGGACAGCATGCACGTCAAGGTGGAGAGCGGCTGGGTCACGATCGAGGGAAGCGTCGAATCCTATACGCAGCGCGTACTCGCTGAAAATGCCGTTCGCACGTTGCGAGGCGTGAGGGGCGTCATCAACGACATCAAGGTGCAGGACAGTCCCCGCCGTTCGGAAGTCGTCGGCCATATTGCCGCGGCGCTGGCTCGACAGGCGCTGCGCGAGGCCCACCACATCGAAATCTCCCTGTTGGGTAACGGCGAAGTGCTCCTGACGGGCAAAGTTCATTCTCTGGCCGAGAAAGAGGCAATCCGAGGCGCAGCCATGACGACGCATGGCGTATGCGCGGTCGTGGACCGGATGACTGTCGAGTGAGCGAGCGGGGCGCTGGCGGCGCCATCGCTGTGAGCCGGAGCGACACATAGGAGGCCCCTGATGAACGCAATACTGGAAGCCGTCATGCTGGACATTCTCGACGGTTGCAGAGAGTTATCGCTCGCCACGCTGATGGCAGACGGGAATACTCAGTCGGACGTCGTGTGTTTCGTTCATCATGGACTCGACATCTACTTCGCCACCGGACGCGACAGCCGCAAGATAGCGAATATCGAGCGCAATGCGCAGGTGTCCTTCTGCCTCTACAAACCCTACACGAAATGGCCCGAAATCAAAGGGCTGTCTGGCCACGCGTTTGCAGAAATTCTGTCGGACGAATCCGCCGAGCGCTCACTCGCAATCCGGCTACTCGACGCACGCTTTCCGGACGCATGGACACGAGTGCCGGAACATGGATCGAGCAGAACAACGGTTGTAAGGCTGGAGTCGTGGGCCATCAAGGTGCTGGATTACAGCCGTGGGTTCGGTCATATCGACATCGTCACGATCCCGTCAAAACGCCACAGAGAATAGCGGCTTCTTCATTGGCCGGCTTACCTCGTAGCGAAGCGCGTGGAGGCAATATGTATCACAACATTATGGTGGCCTTTGATGGCAGCGAGCCATCGAAGACGGCTCTGGTTCATGCGGCAAAGCTCGCCCGGGCGCTGGGGGCGAGCCTGCGCGTTGCCTATGTCGAAGTGGACCCTGCGCTTTACTTCCCGTTGATGGCTGCGGCGCTGCCGTCGGTTGCCGAAGTTCGGAACGTGCAGAGTGCCGAGACGCTGGCCGTGCGGGAAGCGGCGTTGAACCTATTGGCCCGTGAGGGAGTTGCCGCCGGCTTCCTGGCGCTTCCGCTTGTGGACAGCCACATGCATATCGCGGATCGGTTGCTTTCCGAAGCGAAGCGTGTCGGGGCGGATCTCGTGGTTACCGGAACGCATGGCCGCCGGGGGCTCGCTCGCCTCACGCTCGGGAGTGAGGCCAATCGCGTGCTTCAACATGCGGATCTGCCGGTGCTCGTTGTCAAGTCGGCCTGCCCGTAGCGGGCCTGGCAACACCCGACACCCGGTCAGCCCGCCCCATTGACGACCAGCAACGGGCGATCGATCACCCGGGCGACGCGTTCGTTCTCATGTCCGTTGAACCACGAGGACAACCCTTCGCGATCCTGTGCGCCAATGACAACGAGATCGGCCTCCCATTCGCGCGTCTCCCGAACAATCGCTGCCGCCACATCCTCGGTCATGCCTGTGTGCGATAACCGACGCTCAATCGTCGCGTTCGGGGCTTGCGCCGACATGAGTGCCGTGGCTGAATCCAGTGCGCGCTCGCCTCTGGACATGCCGGACGATGGCGATCGCGAAGACTCCTTCAGATCAGACAAGTCCACGCCCCGGCCTTCCACATAGACGGCCAGCAACTGCGCGTGCGCGGGGGCGAACCGCATACCGGTGCGCACCGCATTCAATGAGGCGTCGCTGCCGTCCACTGCGAACAATATCCGGCAAGGCAGATGCAATGACGATTCGATCGCGCGCTCGGGAATCACGAGAATTGCGCGATGTGTGTGTTCTGCGAGAACGCCAGAGACCCGGGTGGTCAACGTGGCAATGAGCCCATCGGCCGGCTCCGCGCCCACGACGACGAGGTCGGCATTCCATTCATTGGAGACCCTGCCGATACCCGCAGATATGTCCCGATTCCCCAGCGCGCGGCCAAGAAGGCGGTGATGGACCGACGCGCCACTGCGTTGCAATGCCACTTTCGCGCGCTCCAGGGCGAGAAGCTCGTCTTCCTGCAGTTCATTGAACGCCTGGCGCATATCCGCCGGCGTTCGCGAGTGCGGCGCGAGGAAGGCTGCGGGATCCTCGAAAAACCCCAAAACCAGCACCTGAGTTTCGTGCGTGCAAAGGCGCGTCGTGTAGGCAACCGCATTCTGCGACGCGCCGGCGGGATCGACGGCCACAAGGATTCGCCGGAAAGGCTCGCGAATACCATGCGGCGACAACAATTGTGAGACAGGTTCCATGATTGATGCCGCATCTCGGATGCGCCCCTTGGCCACGAACAATTGACAGCATAAGCCCTCGTGGCGCGAGCCCCTTGCGTTCGGTCAATATCCGGCCGCACCTCGGTTCGGCATCCGATCTCTGTCGCCTATGCTAGCCTTTATCCCCACTGGTAATGGACAGGCATACCATGACCGAACCCGTGCTCGACCTCCTGCCTTATGCAACCGCATTGGCTGCCGGCTTGCTGATTGGCGCTGAACGGGAACGGCGCAAAGGCACCACGCGCGAACGCGCCGCTGCGGGCATCCGGACGTTTGCACTGACCTCGGTTCTCGGGGCGGTGGCCATGTCTTCCGGGGGCGTCTGGCTGCTGATCGCCGTCGTTCTCGCGCTTTGCGCACTGTTGACGGCTGCGTATATGCGCCCTCATGACGATCCCGGGATTACCACGGAGATCGGGTTGATCCTGACGCTGCTCCTCGGCGCGACGGCACAGCGCAACCCCGCATTGAGCATTGCGATCGCCGTGGCGGTTGCATGCGTGATGCAGGTGCGTTTTCACTTGCATCACCTCGTCACCCGCATGGTGACGGAAGCGGAACTGCAAGACATGCTCGTGCTTGCAGTGGCAGCGCTTGTGATTCTGCCGATACTTCCCGACCGGGCGATCGACACCTTTTACTCGCTCAATCCTTACACGATCTGGCGATTCACGGTCGTGATGCTGTCGATAGCCGTCATCGGACATTTTGCACAACGAGCGCTCGGGCCCAGCGCCGGGCTTCCAGTCACGGGGTTTGTCTCGGGGTTTGCCTCGAGCATCGCAACGATCAGCGCGATGGGTTCGCACGTCAAGCGTAATCCCGAACTGCTACTCGCTGCCGCAGCGGGCGCCGTGCTCTCCACCATTGCCACGATGATTCAGCTCGGCATCGTGATCGGAACCATCTTCCCGAGCGTTCTGATCGATCTGGCGCTGCCTCTTGGCGCGGGCGCAAGCATGGCGCTAGCGTACGCACTGTGGGCGCTATGGCGGGCGAGCCGGCAGGCAACACCACAAACCGTTCACGTGGGCGGCGGCATCGACATGAGATCGGCGTTGGTGCTGACGGCGAGCGTGTCGCTCGTCATGCTCGCGTCGGGAGTGCTTTCCCGTTGGTTCGGCAATGCCGGTTTGCTGGCCGTGGCGATGGCGGGTGGCCTCGCGGACGCCCACTCCGTCGCGGCGAGCGTCACCTCGCTGGCGGAGCAGGGGCGGTTAAGCGCTGCCGGCGCAGCGCTGCCAATACTTGCGGGTGCCTCGACGAACGCCTTCTCCAAGGGGGTTGTGGCGCTGCTCTCCGGCGGGCCCCGCTTCGCGAAGATCGTGGTCCCTGGGCTTGTCCTCGTGATGGGCGCGGTCTGGCTAGGTTATGTCTTTTCGCCCGCATACCGATGATCGGGAACGAAGTCCTCTCTTGATGTCAGTCAATCCGCCGATTCGGCCCGCTTATAGATTAGATAACGTGCGAACCGGATCGGAACGAAAACGACCTCTCGTCAGGCGCTGTTCCTTGAGCCTGGACCGCACTTAGGCATTCAACCTTCGGAGTCAGTCATGGCAAACATTACCCGATTCGATCCATTGAGTTTCGATGAGCCCTTTGAGAATCTCATTCGCAATGCGTTTTGGCGTCCCTTGGCGCTGGAAAGCTCCAAGCGCATGCAAATCAAGCTGGACGTCGAAGAAGACGACAAGCAATTTACGGTGCGCGCCGATATGCCTGGTGTCAGCAAGGAAAACATCAAGGTTGCCGTCGACGGCAATCAGGTTTCCATCAGCGCTCATGTGAGCACGGCGACGGAAAAGAAAGATAACGGGAACTTCGTGCACCGCGAGCGCTATGAAGGCGATATGTATCGCAGCTTTACGCTATCGCAAACCGTCGACAAGGACAAAGCCCAAGCGAATTATCGCGATGGCGTTCTCGAACTTGTGCTCCCAAAGCGGACTGACAGCGGTCAACGGGAGTTGACCATTCAGTAAGTCCTTTTTGTTGGGAAGCAGTGTTTGAGGGAGGGGGCTTTCCCCTCCCTCACGCGTTCCAATGCCGCTCCGCGCCAGCGATTGTCGACTTTCATTCGACAATTATCACCTTCCTCCGAAATCTCTTCAGATCGCCTGACTGCGCGCGCAGTGGCCGATATATTATTTAAATCGGATCGCGCCCGCCATACAATAGATCCCCCGATTGGAGGGTTCTCTCTCATCTTTTCGGTTGATTTACGTATCAATGCCAGACATGTTATACGTTTAAAACGTACAGTGAGAGCACGGCGTCGCCGTAGCGCTCGGCGAACCTGTTGGCACAGCATTAGTGTGTGGCTTGCGCTTAACGACTGTCGATCTATAGCTGGGGTATGGGCAAGCTGATGAACTGAAGGCGCCCCCGATATGGATTGGTCACGTCATTTCTCCACCGAGTCAAAAACCTCACCACACCGCCTCAATTGCAATTGCTGTTGCAGTTGGCGATCGAGTTGGAGACAAGAAATGACACGCGTCATGATCGCTGACGATCACGCCGTTGTTCGCGACGGCATCAAGCACATCCTGGAAGGGGCCGGCACGTTTGACGTCGTCGGTGAGGCGGCGGACGGCGCTCAAATTCCTTCGTTAGTTCGAGATTGTTCCCCAAACGTGCTGCTACTCGATTTGTCGATGCCGGGCAGGAACGGATTGGAATTGATCCGGATACTGCGGGACGCGCATCCGGGTTTGCGCGTATTGGTATTGACTATGCACTCCGAGGAGCAATACATCGTTCGGGCTTTCCAAGCGGGGGCGGCAGGATATCTGACCAAGGAGAGCGCGGCCGAAGAACTCGTAACAGCACTCGAGCATGTGGCACGCGGCGGCACGTATGTCAGCCATTCGATTGCGGGAAAGTTGGCGTCGAGCTTTCGCACCGATTGCGGCGACGCGCCTCACCGGCGCCTCTCCAGCCGCGAACTGGAGGTCTATCATCGCCTGGTCCGCGGAGAAACGCTCACCGTCATTGCCGATGCTCTGTGTGTGAGTCCCAAAACGATTAGCACCTACAAGATGCGCATCATGGAGAAAATGCAGATATCCGGTGATGTGCAACTTGTGCACTATGCACTTCGCAACCAGATCTTCGAAGAAGGCAAAAGTCCGTGACAATGCGCCGGCACGATCAAGTTTTCAGCGCACACTTGATCGGCTTCCTCGCTGGGCGTGTGCAACGCTTCCCATGACAAGCCATTCTGGCGTGCTGCAATCTACGCGGCCTGACGGCAACGCGCGAACGTGAACGCAATTTGTTCCATGTCATGTCGCGTCTACGTCGTATGTCTATATTGAACTTGATGCCCGCGCCCAGACAGGGCGCGAGCTTGAGTCCACTGTTGGCGTCGACCGGAGCGAAAAATGAATGACATCCCTACGGAACGTATGAATCACCGGCAGACACTGATCCACGATGCGGACGCGCTGTTGGCGGACGTGAAGGCGCTACTGAAAGACCTCGCAGATGAAGCCAATCTCGAGGTCGGCGAAGCCACTCCCGCGCTGAACACTCGGCTTCAGCAACTTACCGCGCGTCTGGACACACTGCGAAAGGCCGGTACGAAAAGCGTTTCGGAGTTGGCGCAGAGCACCGATCACTACGTGCATGACCACCCTTGGCGGAGTGTTCTCGCAGCGGCATCCGTCGCCGCTGCTGCGGCAACGGCGGGCGCCATTGTGGCGCCCATGATTGCCCGGCGCCGGCGTCAGGCCGAAGATACTGAATTGCGCTTGTGAGGGGGAGGGAGAGGATGGCCTCCGTCACAGCGCCGCGATCGACAACACTGATGGCGCCGCACGACGAGAAGGCGCAGCGCGTGCGGACGTTGATGCCTGCTGTAGATTCGCCCCTCGATCAGTTCGCACAGCGGCGTGCGGCGTACCGGTATCGTCACGAGCCGTTGTTCCTGACGGGAAGTGAAAAGTGAGTTTTCGCCGGTGCGATAAGGGCCGGCGGGCACTCACCGTGCTTGTCATCACGCTGATACTGTTGGTGCAACCGGCCGACGTGTACGCGCAATCGTCTTCGCATGACGTCTTGATCCTCGTCTATCATCGCTTTTCGGCGCGCGAGACGGATTCCACTACGGTGCGCCCGCAAACTTTCCTCGCGCAGATCAGTTTCTTCGAGGAGAACGGCTTTCGGATCGTGCCATTGTCCGATGTGCTCGCATGGCATGCTGGCGTGCAGGACAATCTGCCGCCACGCGCGCTCGCCCTGACGGTGGACGACGGCCATCGATCGGTGTATGAGGTGCTGTGGCCGATGCTGAAGGCTCACCCCGTGCCCATCACGCTGTTTATCTACCCGTCTGCCACTTCCAATGCTTCGTACGCGATGAAATGGGACGAATTGCGCACACTGGCGGGGACCGGGTTCTTCGACGTTCAGTCTCACACTTACTGGCACCCGAATTTCAAGACAGAGCGAAAGCGTCTGACGCCAGAGGCATATTCTCGCTTCGCTCACGACCAATTGCACCGGTCCCGTCAGCGGCTCGAGTCGGAATTGAAACACCCCGTCCGCTTGTTGGCATGGCCGTTCGGCATCTACGATCGGCAACTGGAGGATATCGCTCGCGACGAGGGGTACACCAACGGCTTCTCGCTCGATGCGCGGCCAGTCACCCCAAGGGAGAATCCGATGGCGCTGCCTCGGTATCTCATGACGCAGCGCTGCGCCACCGCGTGCCTGCGTGGCATGCTGCGCGACGCACAAAACCATCATGATTAAACGATTGATATTCTGGGGGCCATTGCTGCTGTGGTTTCCCCTGTTGACTTCGGCCTCAGCCGGCAACATTACCGCGACCGTCATTGACTCATCGACCGGACAGCCGATCGCGGGCGCGACCATCGTCAGTGCAGATCATGTGTGGGTCAGCGCCCGCGACGGATCGTTTACACAGCCGGAAGCAGAGGGAGATGGTGCCACGGCAATCTCGGTGAAAGCGCCGGGATATGCGAGGGTGGAAGCGTCGATCGTCAGAGGCAAGCCGGTAACGGTCGCCATGCCCCCCAGCCGCCCCAAAGCGGTCTACCTTTCCGCCTACGGCATCGCCAGCCGCACGTTGCGCGACACTGCGGTTGCCCTCTCCGGGCACACCGCAATCAACGCACTCGTCATCGACATCAAAGGCGATCGCGGCATAGCCCCCTATCGAAGCGCTGCACGCGAGCGCATTGGCGCGCAAGCCCATGTCAGCGCGCACACCCCCAGGGTGGAAAACCTCCCGGCCTTGCTTAAATCGCTTCATGATCGCGGCCTATATCTCATTGCCCGAATCGTGGTGTTCAAGGACGACCCTTTGGCAGCGGCGCATCCCGAGTGGGCGGTGCGCGACAGCGATGGCAGTGTCTGGCGCGACCGGGAACACCTCAGGTGGATCGATCCGACGATTTCCGCTGCATGGTCGACCCATCTTGATGTGGCAGAGGAAGCCGCGCGCATGGGTTTCGACGAGATTCAATTCGACTATCTCCGATTCCCCGACGCGCCGGGGCTGCAATTTCACGAGGCAAATACGGCCGAGCACCGGATCGGCGCCATTACCGGATTCCTTGCCGCTGCCCGCGAGCGGCTTGTCCGATACAACGTCTACGTCTCTGCCGACATCTTTGGCTATGTCTGCTGGAATCTGAACGACACGGACATTGGCCAGCAGTTGGAAACCCTCGGCGACCTCGTCGACTACATTTCCCCGATGTTGTACCCGTCGGGATTTAGCCGGGGACTTCCAGGGTGCGGACGGCCGACGGAACATCCAGGGGAAATCGTGTCTCGCTCATTGGAAGAGGCCATCCGGCGGTCCGGGTTGCCCGGTGTGCGATTCCGGCCCTGGTTACAAGGGTTTCGCGACTACGCTTTCGATCGCCGGGCCTTCGGCGCCACTGAGATTCGAGCACAAATCGAGGCCGCAGAGTCAGCGCAGACCGATGGCTGGATGCTGTGGAATCCGCGGAATCAGTACGATCCGGCCACGCTGCCCCGTTAGTTCCTGATGGCGTGCTCAGGGGCGGCACGATGTCGAATGCGGCACGATTTGATCTACGCCAAATCGCGTTGGTCATCATCGTCTACTGTTGAACATGTAGCGAGTCAGTCTGGTGCGCAACAGCATTGTCGCCGTGCGTGCCCCTCGCTCACATGCCGTGTATTCGACGCAAGCCTGCACCAGCATATCCAGGAGTTACACCATGAAAGTCAGAGCCCGGTCAGCCATGGTTCGGCCCGCGAGGTGGGACCACCTTCCCGATGCGCACGTTCCGGACAGCTACAAGCAACCTCATGCGGCGCCCGCATTGGCGACGTGTCCCGTCTGCCATGCGGTTTTCCTGCGCGGGCACTGGCAATGGCGTGTGGCACCACCCGACGCGGCCTCGCTCACATGTTCCGCGTGCCACCGCAGTGCCGATGGTGTACCAGCCGCCCGCATCGCTTTGGAAGGGGAGTTCGAGGCAGCGCATCGCGCGGAGATTCTGGGGCTGGTGCGCAATCGGGCGCAGCGGTTGCATCGGGAGCACCCCATGGAGCGCGTGATGGCCATCACGTCCGATGAGACGGGCACCGCCATCACGACGACCGGCATGCACATCGCGCGGGACATCGGCACCGCGATTCATCATGCCTATGGGGGTAAGATCGACTTCAATTACGGGCACGCAGAAGCAGAACTGCGCGTGCGCTGGCATCGGCCCTGACCCGTGAATGCCCTGCGCCGGATTCGGCGCGCTCCAGCGAGGATTCAGACAATGAACGAAGCTCTCCATCCCCCGTACGACATCATACCGGGCACGCCAACGGCGCCTGCCGCGATCGGATCGCCGGCCATCATCGATCTTCCGCCTCCGGACCTCAAGGGGAGTACCCCGTTGATGATTGCACTCGCACGGCGCCAAAGCCTGCGGGAATTCGCGCAGACGTCGCTGTCGCGCCAGCAACTCAGCGACATTCTATGGGCTGCGGACGGCATCAATCGCGCGGACACCGGGGGGCGCACCGCACCGTCTGCGCACGGCGTGAACGAAATCGACGTTTACGCCGCGCTGCCCGAGGGGGTGTACCGGTACGAGCCCGTGTCGCACAAGTTGCGTCTCAAACATGCTGTCGACGCAAGAAATCTCACGGGCTATCAGGACTTTGTCGGCAAAGCGCCGCTCGATCTGGTGTATGTCGTGAATCATGCGCGCGCAGACCAACTCCCGCAGTCACAGCGCGACTCGTTCGCGGGCGTGGCTATCGGCGCCATTTCGCAAAACGTCTCGCTCTATTGCGCGGCGGCCGGACTGGCATGTGTCGTGCGCGGCTGGTTGAATCATCGGTTGCTTGCCAACGCCATGTCGCTGAACGAGGACGAAATCCCGGTGCTTGCCCAAACGATCGGGCACTCGGTCATCTCGCCTTGAATGGCGGCGCGTCAGGCCTTCAGACCTGATTAGGTCACGCCACCCGACTCGCACAGCCGCCGGCAAGCATCCAGAACATCGTGGCCGTAGGCTGTCTCACCACTCGGCTCGCCGCTCAGGCTTGTGCCGCCGCCAATACAGCATGAGCATGGCGCTCCCCAGCATTCCCCCCAGGTGAGCGAAATGCGCCACACCGTTAAGCGATCCGGAAACGCCCATCGCCAGCTCGGCAACACCATAGAGCGTGGCGAACAGCCAGGCCGGTATGGGGATTGGCGGGATGAGGAGAACGACCGTTCGCCGTGGGAACAGCGCCGCAAACCCGAGCAGCAATCCGAATACCCCGCCTGATGCGCCCACCGTCGGGTATGGCGAGGGAAATATGAACGACGTGACGATCAGTTGCGTGAGCCCCGCGCTAACGACGCTGCCGACATACAGCATCAACAAGCGTGCGGAGCCGAGTTCGCTTTCGATGTCCCGCCCGAAGAGATAGAGGCCCCACATGTTGAATGCGAGATGAACCCATCCAGAGTGAAGCAGGCTATAGGTCAACAATTGCCATACGTGGAATTGCGAGGGCGCGTAGGGCGAAAGGGAGGCGGCTGCCGCAGCCGGTGAAATAGGAGGTAGTGGCCAAAGCGCCAACGCGTTCACGGACGCATCTCCTACAGCGAGTTGGAGCAGGAATGCGACAACATTCACGAGAACGATGAGCTGCGTCATGGCGGTTCTGCCCGACGGTTAATGGAGGGTTTGGGGACAAGCAACGAGTCCCGTGGCCGCGAAGCCACCGTTGAATTCGGGAAGTGTCAGCCCGTCGATGACGCGGCGCGCATAGCTGATGGCGTACCGTAATGCGCGGTGCGGGTCTGAATCCAGTCGATCGCTCAATGTGATCTGTATCACAACGGCGTCCTGCGACGGCGTTTCGCGAAAGCCGTCGTTACCCTTCACGCTGATGCTACGCAGGACGGCGACGGGTATGTATCGCCGCTCTCCGCTTGGCACCGTATACCCGCCCAGTCCTGCGAGCTTTGCCTGGGCCTCGATAATGAATTCCTTGTAGTGTTGCCGCAACGAAGACATGGAAACTCCCGTATCAGCTTGAGATATTGAGCGCAGGTCCGACGCAACGACTCGCACGCGCGATGTCTCACATTTATAGACCCATAGGCGGCTTACGCCATGACCCAAGTCAACTCGCACTGCCTCGGACAAGAGTGAGGCCGTACAAATCCCGCTCTCAGGCTTCTTTCCAGCCCGTTGGCGACCTGCATTCGCGCATGAATCGCCCCGTCGCGCTGGATGTCGCATGTAACGGGGCGTTGACTTGCGACAACACAACTTTGCGAATGAATGCCAAGCTTGAACTGTCGATCAGACGGGCGATGCCGTGATTTCCGGATGACGCCGGCCAACACTCAATTCAGGAGAAACGGAATGAAGATCGAAGACATCTATTCGCGTCAGCCGGTACATATTCCATGCTCATGCACATTGCAGGACGCGGCGGTTCAGATGCGCGACAAGCATGTCGGCGCGTTGATCGTCACCGAAGCCACCCCGGTCGGCGCGCGCGCAATCGGCATGTTGACGGATCGCGATATCGCTGTAGACGCGACCGCCTCCGGCCATGATCCCTGCGAAACGGCCGTGGCCGACGTGATGACGCCGGGCCTGATCTCGATTGGCACTCAAGATAGCGTGAGCGACGCGATGCAATCCATGCTCTCACATGGGGTCCGGCGTCTGGCAGTGCTCGATGGCGGCACCTTGGTGGGCGTTGTTTCGCTCGACGACATCCTGGGGGCACTGGCAGAAGACTGGAATATGCTCGCGACACTGATTCGCAACGAACAAGCACGCGAGCGTGCGGGCCATGTGCAGCCTGGGTTGATCGTCTGAGCCTATGCCGAAAGTGCCGCACTGTGTCTGCTAACGTCATCGGTTTGCATCATGCCGTGGGACGCCGATCGCTTTCCGGACTCGATGAAACATCTTTCGCCTCTCGGGCGTCGGAAGGGCATCGAGATCGCCAACGGTTAAACACAGCAAGCCGAGGAGAAGGTCAATGCGTCAATTCTTCGATCGGGCGGACGCCGGGCGTCAGCTAGCCAGGGCGCTGAGTCATTACGCCGGAAAGTTCCCATTGATCCTTGGGGTTCCGCGCGGCGGCGTGCCCATCGCGGCCGTCGTTGCAGATGTGTTGGGCGGTGATCTGGACGTTGTTCTGGTTCGAAAACTGAGAGCGCCGGGAAATCCAGAGCTCGCCATTGGCGCCGTGGACGAAAGCGGACGGACCTTTCTGACGCCATATGCCCGGATGGGAAACGTGGAGAGCGCCTATATCCAGCATGAGCGGGCAGCGCAGCTCGAAACGCTACGGTGGAGACGGGCTTGTCTCACGCCGGGGCGCAGAAGCATTGACGCCCGTGGCCGGGTGGTCATTGTCGTCGATGACGGGGTCGCCACCGGGGCATCCATGATCGCGGCGTTGCAGGCCGTGCGACAGTGTGAGCCGGCGCGTCTGGTGTGCGCCGTGCCCGTCGCCCCCCAAGACGCCGTACGTGAGCTTGCCTCGTACGCCGACGAAGTGGTGTGCCTGAACAGCCCCGCCGAATTTGGCGCGGTGGGCGAGTTTTATCGGAGCTTTGCCCAGGTTAGCGATGACGAGGTGCTCGCATGCCTGCATGTCGGCTGACTCGATGCGCCGTCAGGTAGCGAGGTTCGGATACAGGCGCGCGCCGACGATCAGCAACACGGCGAACACGGCGATCATGACCCCGAAGCTGGTGGTCAGCGGGTAGTGGCTTACGCCGCCGACGATCATGCCGCTTCGCAGTGTGTCGACCAGGTAGGTCAGCGGATTCATCGCCGCAAGCACCTTCAGCCACGGGGGCATCAGATCCAGTGGATAAATGGCGTTCGAGGCAAAAAACAGCGGCATCGTGAGGACTTGCCCGATTCCCATGAAGCGCTCGCGCGTCTTCACCAGACAGGCGATCACCAAGGAAAACGTGGAAAAAATGCACGCCCCGATACATACGCTGCAAATCACCATGACGATCGCCAATGGCTCAAGCCGAACCGCGACGTGCAACGCGGCGGCAATGAGGTAGACGACCAGTGCCTGAACCAGTGCACGCAGCGTGGCGGCGAGCGCTTTGCCGAATACCAACGCGGTGCGATGCGCGGGCGTGACAAGTAGCTTGTGCACGATGCCGAGATCGCGCTCCCAGATGACGGCGATGCCGTAGAAAATCGAAGAAAAGAGGATGCTCTGCGCTAGAATTCCCGGCGCCATGTAGTCCAGATACCGCAACTGCCCCGTTGGAATGCCGCGCACGGTACTGAATACCTGACCGAATACCACTAGCCACAACACAGGCTGAATCGCTCGCGAGAGCAGTTCGGTGGGATCACGCCGCAGTTTTCTCACTTCAGCGTCTGCCACGGCAAGACTTTCATATAGCGCGCTGAACATTGGTTACCCCAGTCGTTGAATGGTGCCGCGACTTTCGCGGATGTTTCGATAGCTCCCGCCGTGTTCGATGACCACACCGCTGAAGTGGGCGAAGACGTCGTTCAGATCGGCGTTGGGCCCGAGCGCAGCCTTGAGTTCGCTGGGACGTCCAACCGCCGCCATGCGCCCCTCGTGGAGAATCGCCAGGCAGTCGCAAAGGACGTCGGCTTCTTCCATGTCGTGCGTTGTCATCAGAACGGTGACCTGGTGGTCGGCGCGGAGCTGCTCGAGGCGCTCCCAGACGGTTTTACGTGCGACGGGGTCCAGACCGATCGTCGGCTCATCGAGGAACAGAACTTCCGGGTGATGCAGTGTGGCCTGCGCAATCTCAAGGCGTCGAATCATGCCGCCGGAGTACGTCCGTACGAGGTGATCGGCCGAATTGAGCAAGCCGGCAAACGCAAGTGCCTCATGCACCCGATCGACACGCAACTGCCCGAAAATGCCGTGCAAGCGAGCCGACAGCGTCAGGTTCTCCCGGGCCGTGAGCGCACCGTCGGCGGACAGCAACTGCGGCACATAGCCGATCCGGCGACGCACCTCGACGGGGGACGTCGTCACATCGAAGCCCGCGACTTCGGCGCCTCCAGAGCTTGCACGGAGCAGCGTCGTGAGGATCTTGATCGTTGTGCTTTTGCCTGCACCATTCGGGCCGAGCAGACCGAATATCTGACCTTTGGCCACCGTAAGGGACAGGTCGTCAAGCGCAACGAGATCGCCGAATCGCCTGCAAAGCCGGCGCGTGACGATCGCCGGCGGCTCAGGTTGAGGATGCGGGTCGTGAAGGTCATTCATGCAATATCGTCCCTAAACGGAGCCAACTTCAGTAGCAGTCACGGGAGCGCAGGTGCCCAATTATCGTCGGGATCCTAGGTGTGCACAGACGTCGCGCACAGGGGCCTGCCTTTGGGGAAACGCCGTCACGTTCAGGGGCGAGGTTTCCGGCAGCCCTTGCAGAGTTTCATGACGCCCGGATAGTCGGGGGCATCCCAGGAAAAGTTCAGGTTCACACCGCCACGTGCGGGCACTTGAACCTTCCGGTATTCCGACATTCGGGGTGTTTGTGCCGAAACCCGGTAGAAACCGGCAGGAAGCCGTACGAAGAGGAACGGCCCCTCGGTCCGAACGGCAAGGACCGTCCGCCCACCGGCATCGGCGATCATGACATCCACGTCCGAAAGATAGTTTCCCGCCTTCGACGCGAACGTCATGCGAAGGTTGTATTTCGAGGCCGCTGCGCGAAACTCTTTGACCTCATCTTCACCTATGCCTCCCGTGATGTACGAGATGCCGGGTTGCTTTTCCGGCTGAGATGCCGGTGCGGCTGACGCTCCACCGGCCATCCATAAGCTGGCGAGCAGGGGCAACATCAAGGAAAAGCGGGCGCACTTGAACATGACTATCCTCCACAGGAGGCCGCCCCCTCGCTAGGGAGCGCGGCCGGAATTGGCGTGGCGGCGAACTGCGGAGTCGTTGCACAGGAAGTGCATACCAGTCACTCGGCCGCGCGGTTCGTCCTCACCTCCAGCATGGTCTCTTGGAGGCGGTTGGACGTTGACCGATGTCAAGGGCTTGCGCAGGGGCCGACGGATCAGATATCCGCCGGTTCCACCATGCTGAAGATGCGGCGGGCCGGACCGTCGGGGGAGGCCGCCAATTCCCGTGCTACTCGCCAGAACGTCTCCAGAAACGCCAGCGCCGGGCCTTGCAGCGGCTCATAGCGGCGGGTAATCAGGCATGTCGTGCTTTCGTCGGTAATCGCATCGAAATCGAGTGCGACGAAGCGGTCGCGCATGTCCGGTGTCTCGATCAACGGCCAGGGTACGGCAGTGAGCATGTCGGTCGAGCGCACGATGGCCAGCGCTGCGTTGACGGACCGTGCGAAGTGGCACCGCTGCACGGCCTCGTCGCGCTGGTTTTCCACCAACGCCCGAATGGCCTGCGCCGTGCGCTCCATCGACCGGCTAAGCAGCCAGTCGTAGCCGGCCAGGTCGGCAATCGTGCGGGCGTTCGCCGCAGGATGCCCTGGGCGACAGACCACCGCGAACGAATACGTATAGATCGGCCGGATTTCCAACGCGCGTTCCTGCCCCACGTCAGGGCTCGGGCCGAATGCGAAATCCAACTGGCCGTTGCGTACGGCCGGATAGTCGCCACCGAGGTGTTCGGCGATGTCGAGTTGGACGTCCGGACGTTGTTCCCGGAACGCGCGCACGACGGCCGGAATTACCCCATGCATCAACCAGGGGGTGACAGACATGCGAATCGTGCCCCCGCGTTTGGCGCCCCCGCGCACCACATCTTCGCTCGCTCGGCTCAGTTGTCCGAGGATCAACCGGGCGTGCGAGAGCAGGGACGTGCCGGAAGGCGTGAGCGCCACACCATCCGCGCGCCGCTCCATCAGCACCACGTCCATCGATTGCTCCAGTTCCCGCAATGCCTTGCTGACAGCGGTCGGAGACCGTCCGAGCCGACTCGCGGCCGTACGCACGCTGCCGTGATCGGCCACGGCCACGAGACATTCGAGTTGGTGCAGTTTCAGATCGGAGGACATGATTCGCGCATAGGGGGGGCAAGGGCATCCAAGGGGCTGGGACCGGGTCGGACGAGTCCGAGCCGTGACATTGAATCATCGACTGGCATGGCATGGGCGTCAACCTGTGGTTGACACGAAAATTTGGCGTTGCCTATCCGATGCAAATCGACGTGGCTACCATGCGTCGAAATTTCATGAGCCGGACATAAACGTTTTACAAACAAGGCCGCCGTCGACGGCCAATAAGGCATACGCATAGGAGCCCAATGAGCCAAACCCCCATCCACGCCATCGCACGCGGCTCGCATCGCCGCACCGCCGGTACCGCTCTGACCGGTGTTGCCGCCGGTACGCTGCTGGCCATCGTCAGCACCGCCGCGCAGGCTGACGTGCAGTTGTATGGCGCCGTCGACAACTACGTCAGCTACGACTCGGGCGGCAAGGGCAGCTCAACGCAGGTCGGCAGCGGCGCGGGCTCGACCTCGCGTTTCGGTTTCACGGGCACGGAAGATCTGGGCGGAGGTCTCGCGTCGGGCTTCCGGCTGGAATCGGGCTTTAACGCCAACAATGGCACGCTGCAATCGACCAATACCCTCTTCAACCGGGAAGCCAACGTGTGGCTGATCTCGCGCCAGTACGGCATGCTCAAGCTCGGCCGTCAGTTCCCGACGATCTTCCCGCTATCGTCGCAGGTCGATCCGTATGCCCTGACCAAGTTGTCGCTGATGGCCAACCTGGCCTATGGCACGTCGGATCTGGGCGGTAACGCGACGGCCATCGATTCGCGCGTGGCCAATGCCGTGAGCTACACCACGCCGGACATGAACGGCTTCTCCGGGCAGGCGCTGTACGGCTTCAGCACGGCCACCGCGAGCGGCGCGCCAGCGCACTACACCGGTTACCTCGCGCAGTACGAAGGCCAGCGCCTATATGCCGGCCTGTCATACAACGTGGTGCGCAACGAACTGTCGCAAGCCACGGACCACTATGGCGCGGGCCTGTCGTACAAGATTGGCGGCACCACGCTGTCGCTGGCCTACAACCGCATCGTGCCGAGCGTCGCATCGGGTCGCATCGCCACCACGTATCTGGTGGGCGCCACCGTGCCCGTCGGCCCGCACGTGTTCAAGCTGTCGGTGCTGGAGCGCTTGATTGCCGGGGGCGGCAACCATGCGTTCGGCGCCCTGGGCGGCTACGACTATCAGTTGTCCAAGCGTACGGCCCTGTACGCGCGCATGGCCTGGATCGACAACGGCGGCGCGTCGGCGCTCACGCTCGATAACGCGCAGACCAGCGCCGGGCGAGACGTGTTCGTGACCGCGCTGGGCGTGACGCACCGCTTCTGATGTTCCGTTGTTCAAGGCGAACGCATCGCGCGTTCGCCTTCTTGTCATTTTTGAATTGGAGACACGATGCCCCACGACACCTCTGAGTACGCCTTTCCGGCGGTGATCGAGGCCGACATCCCGGCCGACATTCTCGAACACGACGCCAGCATGCGTGCGCTGCGTCATCAGATTCACGCGCATCCGGAACTCGCTTACGAAGAGTTTCAGACGAGCGATCTGGTAGCAGACAAGCTCACGGAATGGGGCTATACCGTCTCGCGCGGCATCGGGGGCACCGGTCTGGTCGGCACCCTCAAGGTGGGCGATAGCCCGCGCACCTTGGGCATTCGTGCAGACATGGACGCGCTGCCGATCCTGGAAGCGACCGGCAAGGCTTACGCCAGCCGGCATACCGGCAAAATGCACGCCTGCGGCCACGACGGTCACACGGCAACGCTGCTGGCGGCGGCCCGCCATCTGGCGAAGACGCGCGATTTCGACGGCACGCTGCATCTGATTTTTCAGCCGGCGGAAGAGGGGCTGGCCGGTGCGAAGAAGATGATCGAAGACGGTTTGTTCGAGCGCTTCCCGTGCGACGCCGTGTTCGCGTATCACAATATGCCGGGCTTCCCGGTCGGCAAGATCGGTTTTCGCGCCGGGCCGGCGATGGCGTCCTCGGATACGGTCATCATTCGGGTGCACGGTCGCGGCGGTCACGGTTCGATGCCGAATGCCAGCGTCGATGCGGTGCTGGTGGCATCGCACATCGTGGTGGCGCTCCAATCGATCGTGTCGCGCAACGTCGATCCGCGTCGCATGGCGGTGGTGACAGTCGGCGCGATTCACGGCGGCGACGCGCCCAACGTGATTCCGGACACCGTCGAGCTGCGCCTGTCCGTGCGTGCGCACACGCCGCAGGTGCGAGAGCAGTTGCGCGAGCGCATCGTCGAGTTGGTGAATGCGCAGGCTGCCGTGTTCGGCGCGCGTGCCGAGATCGACTACCGCTGGCGCTATCCGGCGCTGATCAACGACGCCGGGATGACCGAGTTCGCGCGTCAGGTGGCGCTGGACTGGCTGGGCCCGCAGGGCCTGATGGAAGACTTCGAACCGCTCACCGGCAGTGAAGACTTTTCATTCATGTTGGAGAAGTGCGCGGGTAGCTACCTCATCATCGGTAATGGAGAAGGCGAGGGCGGCTGCATGGTGCACAACCCGCATTACGATTTCAACGATGCGCTGCTGCCGATCGGCGCAACGTACTGGACGCGTCTGGTCGAGCGTTTCCTGAGTCTGGAGAACAAGGCATGACGACGCGTCTCGATACTACTGCGGCACAGACCGCGCCGGTCAAGGCGAGCGTGCGTCCGGCGTCGCTCACGAAGAAGATCGTTGCCATTACGGTTGGCAACGGCCTGGAGTTCTTCGATTTCGCCATATACACGTACTTTGCGACCGTGCTTGGCAAGTTGTTTTTCCCCGCAGCCACGCCGTTCACGCAGTTGCTGCTGTCGCTGGCGACGTTCGGTGTGGGCTTCGTGGTGCGTCCGCTGGGCGGCATCGTGATCGGCAGCTATGCCGATCGTCATGGCCGCAAGGCTGCCATGACGCTGACGCTGTGGCTGATGGCTGCAGGCTCGGCGGTTTTCGTGGTGGTGCCGACATATGCGCAGATAGGCATGGCGGCACCGATGTTGCTGATCGCCGGCCGTCTGGTGCAGGGGTTTGCCGTGGGTGGGGAAGTGGGCGCATCCACGTCGATGCTGCTCGAATACGCGAACGCCAACAATCGTGGCCTGTTCGCAAGCTGGCAGTTGTTCAGCCAGGCGTTCTCCACACTGCTTGGTTCGCTGGTGGGGCTGGTGCTGAGCGCGTCGCTGTCGCACGAGCAGTTGCTCGCATGGGGTTGGCGCGTGCCGTTTCTGATCGGTTTGGCGCTGATTCCGCTAGGCACCTATATCCGCAAGCATCTGGACGAGACGCATGAAGTCGAGCCAGCCAAACGCGGTGCGCGCAGCCCGGTGGCACAGGTGCTGGGCGAGCATCGCCGTGCGCTGGTACTGGGCATTCTGATGACGGCCGGCGCGACCTCGTCGAACTATATCTCTCTGCACTACTTGACCAACTATGGCGTGGGCGTGCTCAAGCTGTCGTTGTCGAGCGGGCTGTGGGCATCGTTCGTGGCAGGCGGTTTGCAGATGGCTCTGGCTGCGGCCGCCGGTATTGCCAGCGACCGTTGGGGGCGCAAGCGCGTGGTGACGATTGCTCGTGTGGTTCTGCTGGCATCGATCGTGCCGGCATTCGTCTGGCTGACGGCGGCGCCCGATACAGCGCGTCTGCTGGTCGTGGCGGCGGTGCTAACAATTCCGACCGTGTTCATCTCGGTGACGACGGTGACGATGATTACCGAGGTATTCCCGCGTCATATTCGTGCGACGGGTCTGGCGATCGTCTACGGCGTGGGCGTTTCGGTGTTCGGCGGGTTTGCGCAGTTCATCGCGACGTGGCTGATTGCCGCGACCGGCTCCAAGCTGGCCCCGGCGGGCTACGTGATCGTCATCAGCCTGATTTCGCTGGTGGCGGCGCTCAAGAGCCGCGAGATGTCGCGCGTGGCGCTCGACTGATGCGCTCGACCGTTCGACGGCAAGCACTGTAGGTCAAACGGTAACGCCGGCCTTTCCGGGCCGGCGTTGTGATATCTACTGCAGGAAGCCGGAGGAGGGCGGATCGGACCGAGACCGGCGGCGGCACGCTCGACGATCGCTCATCTCAAGAATGTTAGGTTAGGTCGCGCTCAAACTACCTGTTACACTGTGCGAGTTCGCGAGTCGCCGCAGTCCGGGACATCACCACAACTTGTGTTGTGCGACACACGGTCAGTATCTCCAGCGAAGGCATTTCCACGAAGCGGTGACGAGCAAAACGGTCACCGGCCTGGCGTCTGAATTCGCTTCCCAACTCACCCCCCTTAGGGAACACGCCTTGAAACGCCTCAGCCTTGCGCTCATCGTGGCGTTGCTACGCGTATTTTCCGTACTTCCGTATTCATTTGTCGCCAGACTCGGGATGGTCGTCGGCACGGTCTTGTATGCGCTTCCCAGCCGCCGCAAGCATATCGTCCTCGTGAACCTGCGCCTTTGCTTTCCCGACAAGACCAGCCTCGAGCATCAGAAGCTTGCAAGAACCCACTTCCGACACGTTGTCCGCAGCTATCTCGAGCGGGGCATCCAGTGGTTTGGCAGCGCGCAGTCGATTCAGAATATCGTTCAGCTCGACAGCAAGATCGATCTCGACGACCCGGCCGCTCCGCCCACCATCTTCATGGGTTTTCACTTTGTAGGCATTGAGGTCGGGTGCATGCTCTATTCGACGCACCTTCCCGTTGCGTCGCTTTACACACGTATGTCCAGCGCGGGCCTATGCGATCTGGCGAAGCGGCAACGCGGCCGATTCGGCGCAGAAATGATCGAGCGCGCGACCAGTGCCAAGAAGATCGTGGGATTGCTGCGTTCCGGCAAACCGGTCATGATCGCGGCGGATATGGACCAGGGCGTCGACAACTCCGTTTTTGTCCCGTTCTTCGGGGTCCCCGCCTGCACACTCACGGCCGTTTCGCGTCTGGCCAGACTGGGCCGCGCACGGGTTGTGCCGTTCGTGACGGAGGTGCTCCCGAATTATCAAGGGTACAAGCTGACGATTTTCGATCCGCTCGCACACTTCCCGTCAGGAAACGACGAGGTCGACGCGCGCCGCATGAATGCGTTCCTCGAGGAACAGATCGTCAAATTTCCCGAGCAGTACTACTGGGTGCACCGGCGCTTCAAGCACCGGCCATCGGGCATGGCATCGGTGTATTGACCGCTTCGCCTGATCGATACCAACGAACGTAGCGCATTACTATTTATTAGAAAAATGCTACCCCGCGCTGGATGTCGCCATCTTCTCCGCCAACGCTCAATCTGATGTTGGCAAAACACCACAGTCGCAGAGAAGTTACTTAGGAGTATTTACAGCTCGTTCGAAGCTGCCTACACTCCAATCAATTAATGAGAATTAATCTCATTATCAATAAAGCCGAATCGTAGCCGAGTGCATGAGGCACTTGAGCCGCTGCATCTTTGCCGGAACACACGTATGTCTACCGCCTTCCAGGCGCGCCAGCGTCTGCGCGTCATTGCCTGCGCCCTGATGGCCGCCGGCAGCATGCACCTTGCCCATCCGCCGTTCGCCTGAACTCGACCGGACGGCAGCCCCTGCCTTTAGCTCTTCTTCCTTGCCGGACTGTGCGTCGCCAACACGAACTGCGCTGTCCGGCAGACAACTATTCTTCTACCAGTAGCGCGTGCCATGTCAGTACAAACGAAGCACTATGATGCAAAACGGCGAAATCACTTCCATGGAGGCGTTAAGGCACCCAAGCCTCACGTCCTTGCCATGGTCCTGGCCACCGCGTTTTCTTCAGGGGTGCTCGCGCAAGCTCCATTGGCGGCCGGTGCCGCACCGGCGGCCGATGGCTCGCCCAGTGACAGTCGACTGGCTGCGACGACGGTAAGTGCATCCGCGCTGAGTGATACGGCGCCAGCATCGGGCGGGCAGATCGCCAGGGGAGGGCGCGTGGGGATACTGGGCGACAAAAGCGCCATGGAGACGCCATTTTCGGTGACCAGCTACACGTCTGAGCGTATCGAAAATCAGCAAGCCGTCACCCTTGCAGAGGTCTTGAACTCGGACCCGTCAGTGCGATTCACCGGCCAAATCGGTGGCGTTACCGACTCCTTCTTTATTCGCGGCTTCCCGATCAACGAGGGGAATTTGTCAGAGGTCGCGTTCGACGGTGTGTATGGGGTGTCGCCGAACTATCACCTCTTTACCGAGTACATCGATCGGGTGGAAATACTGCGCGGCCCTGCCGCGTTACTGTATGGCATGTCGCCTAACGGTGGCGTGGGAGGGGTGGTCAACATCGTGCCCAAACGAGCGTTGGCGAAGGATCTGACGCGGGTCACCGTGGACTACGCGACCAAGAGTCAAGCCGGCATTGCGGTCGACGTCAGCCGCCGGTTCGGTGACGAACGTCAGTGGGGCATTCGCTTTAATGGCTTGCACCGCCAAGGCAGCACCGCACTGGACAATCAGTCCTCGCGTGCCGAAGTCGGCGCGCTGTCACTGGACTATCGCGGCACACGTCTGCGCGCCTCGCTTGACGTGATCGAGCAGTACCAATGGGTCGATGCGCCCACCCGGCCATTTCTCGTCGCCGCTGGGATTCAGGTACCGTCTGCGCCGAGCGGTGCGCGAAACGTGACGCAAAAATGGGGCTGGTGGAAGTCCAACGATATCTCGACACTGGCGCACGTTGAATACGACCTGTCGGATAACGTGACGGTGTTCGCCGATGCGGGTACTGCAAAATCCGACGTGGCGCGCCTTTCGGAACCCACACCGACCATTCTGGACACGTTCGGCAACACTTCGGCGACTCCGCAGAACTGGAAGTTTCAGGTCAACCGCACGACGCTGGATACCGGTGTGCGGGGAACCTTCCATACCGGCGACATCTCGCACGCCGTGACCGTGCAAGCGAACTATTACACCGACCGGGTCGCATCGGGTGCCAACGCCGGCACGGCCTTGCTATCGAATATCTACGCCCCGGTGGATAGGCCGGAGCAGTTCATCGGTGCCCCCACGCGCGTGCCGTTGGGGTCGACCTCTACGCTGTCGGGCGTTGCCCTGGCCGACACGATCGGGCTGTTCGCCGACAGATTGCAATTGACGCTTGGCGTGCGCGGCCAAGAGGTCCGCTCGAACAACTACAACGCTGTCTCCGGCGCCGTTTCGACGGCCTACGACAAGCGTGTCATCACGCCGCTGGCGGGCATTTTGTTCAAGGTAACGGAAGATGTTTCACTTTACGCCAACTATATTGAGGGTCTGAGTAAAGGCGATGTGGCACCCACCACGGCGAGCAACGCGGGCGAGGTGTTTGCCCCGTACAAGACCAAGCAAAAGGAAGTGGGCGTCAAGGTCGCAATGGGCGGCGTGATTGCAACGCTCGCGGCATTCGAGATCACCAAACCGAGCGGTTCGCTCAGCAACTCCGTGTTTAGCGTCAACAGCGAGCAACGCAATCGCGGTCTGGAACTCACGATGGCGGGCGAGCCATACGCGGGGCTGCGCCTGATCGGCGGCCTCACCTGGCTGAACGCACAGTTGACCAAGACGCCGAATGCAGCAACACAAGGCAAACGCCCCGTCGGCGTGCCCCAGCTCATGGCGAATGCGGGTGTGGAGTGGGACGTGAAGTGGGTACCCGGCATGACACTGACCGGCGCACTGACGTACACCGCCGACGAGTATGTCAACCAGACCAACACCCAATCGGTGCCTTCCTGGACAACCGTCGACTTAGGGGTGCGATATAAGACGAAGCTTGTCGGCAAAAGCACGACGTTCCGCGTTGGTGTGAACAACGTGTTCGATCGTCATTACTGGTCCGGTGTGGCGTCATACGGAACCCTGTCTCTGGGAGCGCCGCGCACACTCTACGCCTCGGCTGCCGTGGACTTCTGATCCGGCTCGTGACGCTGAGTGCTGCCGAAGTCCGATGTCTCTGTCAGGAACAACTACGGCGCGGTCTTGAGCGACTGAGTTGGTACTGGTCGCTGTCGTGCCCCGCGGGCCAGGCGGCCAATGACGATGTCGGCATGAACGGTCCATCGGACTGCGTCTCATGATCATTGTCCGTGCCCGTGATTTTCAGGCCTTGATATGAATGAATTCACGTCCTGAGTTTCCATCACGCTTTTCACGATAGGCAAAACGGCGACGATGGTCGGTACGTGAGCGTACGAAGAGAGAGACTTGCAGGGCACCGGCATCGTGTCTGATATCGAACAGACGCCGAAACCGGCGTTCACAGAGCATGGCAATCACGTCGCGCTCTTCGGCGTGCAACTCCCAGTGGACACCGGTTCTCATGGCAGAGCGCAGCGCCATCGACAGCTATCGTGCGTTTGTCGAGTATCCGGGGGGGCAAGATCCGACGACGCGTCTCTTGAGAGAGCATTCTTGCAGACTCGCCGCCGTCTCACCGTCCCCACGTGGCGAACATGATGACGACGGCGCTGGCCATTGTGCCCGTAGCCAACCACCCCAGCGCCTTGAGACGCAGGCTTATCGCGAATTTCCCCATGACGTCTGGCCTTGCCGCGATCAACATTACGATCACCATGATCGGGACGGCAATCACACCGTTGATCACGGCGCTCCAGAAAAGCGCTTTGATGGGGTCGATGGGGGTGAAATTCAGGGCGACGCCGAGCAGGATCGCGAGCGTTAATATGGCGTAGAAGCCCCGTGCCTGCATGACTTCGCGCCCTAGGCCAATGCGCCACTGGAAGGCCTCGGCCACCGCGTAGGCAGACGCCCCAGCCAGCACAGGCACTGCCAACAAACCGCATCCGATAATGCCAGCGGAAAACAGCAGAAAGGCAAATTCCCCGGCCAGGGGGCGAAGGGCCGCGGCCGCCTGTGTCGAGGTCTGGATATCTCTGACCCCATGCTGATATAGCGTGACTGCCGCCGTCAGTATGATGAAAAAGGCGATCACGTTCGAGAACGCCATACCGATATAGGTGTCGAGCCTGATGCGTCGCAAAGTTCGCCAAGCCTGCGATGGCGCCTTGATAAGCGGCTCCTGCCCCTGCGTCGCGCGTTGAACTTCGACCTCCTGAGAGGCTTGCCAGAAGAACATGTAAGGGCTGATGGTCGTGCCGAATACCGCAACTATTGCCACGATGTAGCCGATATGGAATGACACGTCAGGCACCACCGTCCGATACAGCACGGACCCCCACGAAACTTTGACGCTGAAAGCCGTAGCGACATAAGCGAGCAGCGCCAGCGTCAGCGCCTTGAGAATCGGGGCGTAACGCGGAAACGGTATGAAGACCTGCAACGTGAGCGAAACCACGCCGAACGCGACCGCGTACCAGACTGCCGGACCACCGATCAGCAGTTTCAATGCCGCGCCCATCGCACCGACATCCGCTGCGATATTGATCGTATTGGCCACGAGTAGGAGTCCGACGAGGACATACAAGATCCAGGCAGGGTAGTGCTTGCGAACGTTTGCAGCGATACCGTCACCGGTAACGCGTCCGATTTGGGCGCTAACGATCTGAATCCCGATCATGAACGGATACGTGAGCAAAGCCGTCCACAACAAGCCATACCCGAATGCAGCGCCCACCTGCGAGTAGGTGGCAACGCCGCTCGGGTCATCGTCTGCCGCGCCTGTAATCAGGCCGGGACCCAGCTTCTCCCAAAGCGATTGATTCTTATGGAGTGCTATGCGATCTAGAGGCACGATACCCGCCGATAGAGACTGACCCGTTGTCTGTGTCACGTTAAATAAGTTTGACGATCTCGTCGGTACGCTATCGGACAAGGGCAAAGACGGTCTTTGCCCGGTTTCGGGGGAGGCGGGCGCTACTGGCGCTCGAATAATCGAACTCACTCGCGTTTCGTACGGCAACGAACTAGCTTTGACCCAGTCAAGCAAGCGCGCAGCACGTACTACTACCGTAGCGTCCGATCGCTAAGTCCACCGGCGCGGCTACCGGTCTTCCACTCCCGATCGAGTCGGTAGCGGGTGCTCTTGCTGCGCGACAAATACCCGTCGCGCAGCCTGGACCTCGTCTCGATGCTGCTCCGCCCAATGCAACAACGCGCGTAACTGAGGTTCGAGCGAACGCCCAAGACGTGAAATCTCGTAAGAGACTGCAACGGGGGCGGTGCTCACGACGGTGCGATTGATAAAGCCGTTGTATTCAAGGCGACGTAGGCACTGCGTCAGTGCTTTTTGCGTAACGCCAGGGTTTGCCCGACGTATGGCATTAAACCTCATCGGTCCACCGCAGAGAGAATCGAGAACGAGCAACGTCCACTTCGTGGTGATCTCTTCAAGCACCAAACGATTCAGTTCGAGTTCTTCATGGGATGACGCAGCCATCGGTTGGGATACTCCAGGAAACTTGGTAGCTTTGCGGTGCGTAATTGCATTCAGGTATCAAATGTATACCATAAAGACTCCTTGAAAATGAAGATGTTGAGGGAGTTCTATGGATCGAACAGTGAAGCCGACGGCCCCGAATACCCGACCCAACAGACCGACAGTGCTCGTATTTGGCGCGACCGGTCAGCAAGGTGGGGCAGTCGCATCGGCCCTTAGTGCCGATGGGTGGTGCGTGAGGGCACTGGTACGCAACAAGGATGGCGACAAGGCCCAGTCGCTGGTCTCGATGGGGGTCGAAATCGTGCAGGGCGACATGGCGGATCGCAATTCGATCAGGCACGCAATGGAGGGTGCGTACGGTGTTTTCAGTGTTCAGCCAAGTTCTGGGCAGGGGGCTGCCTACGGCGTGTCCGACGATCAGGAAGTTGCCTATGGGAAGGCAATCGCCGACGAAGCCATGCGAGCGAAGGTGCAGCATCTTGTCTACAACTCGGTCAACGCGGCCGGGCCCGTGGCAACGGGCATGGGCCACTTCGACAGCAAGTCGGAAATTGAGGCGCACATTCGACAGTTGCCGATACGGAGCACTATTGTGCGTCCCTCGACCTTTATGGAGTTGCTGATGCTGCCGGGGATGGGCCTCGAGGAGGATCAGTTCACGTTCTTTCTTCGCATGAACCAGCCCGGTCAAGTCATTGCGGTCAGCGATATCGGAAAGATCGTTGCGAAAATCTTCGCAACCCCGGAACGGAATGCGGCGCGAACCATTGAAATCGCTGGCGACACGCTCACGGGGGTAAGTCTGCAGAACAGCTTGAGCCGTGCTGCCGAAGCCCGGATCACCTATCACCGGTTTTCGGACAGCTTGCTCGCGCAGAATCCCTTCCTTGGGCGCCTTGCCGCACTGTTTGACGATGGACGACTAGCGGGGCAGGCGAACGTTGCCGCTTTGAACCAAGAGTTTGGTACGCTGCTGACTTTCGATGCATGGCTGGCGACACAAGGAAGACCGCTATTCGAAAGCGCGCGAAACGCCAAGAATTCGTCGATTGCCCTGAGATAGCTCCTTTGACGGCAGTGCATCTTGATCTCGATATAGCGGATAAATAGCGAGGCCACCCGCAGGGGCTTCAATTCCGCGCAGATCAGGGCGGCGAGTGCGCCGGTCGCAGGTTTCGTCAGCGGCTGTATCGATACCGGATGGTTGCGGGCGACACCCCCGCCGAGACGAAAATCGATCGTCCCGTAACAATTCGAAACCTTGATCTTGCGATCGTTACTCGAATTCCCTTGGCCCCTGTGGAACGAAGTTCATATAGTTTCGATAGCGACAACCGGCGTCCGGCCGGGGATGTCGCGTCCGCCCCACGCGGGGCATTCGATCATTCCCTTTGCATAAAGGTGTTACATGGACGTTCAGCAACTGGTTTCCGAGTTTCTCGCCTCTGAGCATGGCAACCAGGCAACGCAGGCCTTGGCGGCCCAAGGAATCAGCGGCGACGACGCACAACAAATGTTGAGTCAGGCGGCCGAAGCTGCTCACAGCAGCGCCGACGAACAAAGCGGCGGCGGTTTGATGGGCGAACACTCGGGGAAGAGTTTCCTGGCAGGGTTTGCGGCGGGTCTGGTGCGCGGCGACGGCTTCTTCAAGTCACTGGAGGACGGCGGGGCAGGGATGCTGACCGGCCGGGTCGCCGAAGCGTTGGCGAGCCGGATGGGCATTGACCCGTCGACGGCTTCGAGCGTCGCAGCCGCCGCAACACCCTATATCTTGGCGTTCATGAAGGAGAAATTCGCTTAAACCCAGCACTGGATCGCGCCGCGAAACCGGAGCGTTCTTTTCTTGCAAGCGGGTTGTTCACAGGGCTGTCTCCGACAGCCCTGTTCCGTTTGAGGTCATCACACGGCTTACCCTCGCAACATTGCCCGGGTCATCTTCCGGTCCAGCATCGGTGGAATGGCATCGATGTACCGGCGTCCTGCTGCTTCCACCGGCAGGACATCGCCCCATCCGCGACCGTCCATAAGAAAAACATCAAAGTGGCTATACAGGATATTTTGGAAAAAAAATATTATTAAGTCCTCTTTGAGTGTGTGAATACGCGGAGCGGACATGCAGTTGAAAGTCAATGGAGATCGTCCTTGGGAGCGCTTGATGCGCCTCGGAGACATCGGCGAGACGGAAAAGGGGGGATCACGCCGACTGGCGTTGTCCGATGTGCTTCGGAATGCGCTCGTGATGACGACGGGAGGTGCAGCATGACCCACGTCGAGTCCCGACTGTCCGAAACGCTGAAGGACGAGCTTTGTGCTACCGTCGACGCCGGGTTCGATGCGCAGGTGGCCTTGTTGGCGGATCTGGTAAAGATCCCCTCCCAGCGCGGCGAGGAATCACAGGCTCAAGCCTTCATGGCAGATGTCTATCGAGACCGTGGCTATGACGTCGACTCCTGGAAGATCGATGTTGACGAGATCCGTGCGTTGCCCGGCTTCTCGCCGGTCGCGGTCTCCTACGACAACGCGGTCAATGTCGTCGGCACGCATCGGAGCCATAGTCGCACAGGGCGCTCACTGATCATGAACGGTCACATCGACGTCGTGCCCGTAGGGCCGACGAATCGCTGGACAAGGGACCCTTACGGCGCCGAGATCGTGAACGGCTGGATGTACGGGCGCGGCGCCGGCGACATGAAGGCCGGATTGCTGGCCTGTGTCGCCGCCATGGATGCGTTGGGTCGCATCGGCTTTCAGCCGGCGGCCGATGTTTTCCTGCAGTCTGTGGTGGAGGAAGAGTGCACCGGCAATGGTGCATTGGCGTGTCTCGCCCGCGGATATCGGGCCGACGCTGCCTTCATTCCGGAACCGCTCGAACCCAAACTGCTGCGTGCACAAGTCGGTCCGATCTGGTTTCAGGTTCAGGTCGAGGGCGATCCGCAGCATGCCTCGGCTGCATTCTCCGGTGGTGGTGCCAACGCGATCGAGAAGGCGATGTACCTCATCGAGTGTCTCAAAACGCTGGAGACCCGATGGAATGACCGCAAGGTGCACCACAAGCACTTCTGTGACCATCCGCACCCCATCCGTTTCAATCTGGGCAAGATCGCCGGTGGTGACTGGCCGTCAAGTGTGCCTGCCTGGTGCAATTTCGACATGCGCGTGGCCGTCTATCCGGGGCAGCGTCTGGCCGACACGCGCGCCGAAATCGAAGCATTCATCGCAGAAGCTGCCGCTGGCGACGACTTCCTTCGCGATCACCCGCCACGCGTCATCTATCACGGCTTTATGGCGGATGGGTACGCATTGGAGAACGCCGAAGACGTGGAGTCGGTGCTTCGCCTGGCACATGAATCGGTGTTCCGTGAGCCGTTGCTCGAACACGCGACGTCCGCAGCGACCGATGCACGGTTCTTCGGTCTGTATGCGGACACGCCGGCCATCGTCTACGGCCCCCGGTGCCGTATGCCTCACGGCTATGACGAAGCCGTCGATCTGGCGTCGCTCAAACAGGTAACCAAGACGCTCGCGCTCTTCATCGCAGGTTGGTGTGGTCTCGAGGAAAAGCGGCAATGAAGCACGAAAATCTCGAATTCCTGGCAGATGAAGTACTTAATACGCGAGTAGAAAAATGGAGCCTTGCACAGGTCCGGGAGGTCGCCCGCGACGTATTCGACGTTGACGGCGAGATCACCGCGCTGACTGGCGAGCGCGACCAGAACTTCCAGGTGAAGACGAGCACTGGCGTCGACTACCTGCTCAAGGTGACCCATCCGGCAGAAGCGCGCGAGGTCACGATGTTTCAGACGAAGGTGCAGGGGCGGCTGATGGCGGCCACCAACGCGTTACCGGTGCCGCACATCGTCCGGGCCAAGGATGGACAACTGATCCACTGGCATACGGATCGGACCGGCGCCAGTCGCGCCGTGAGGCTCATGACGTTCCTGCCGGGCGTGCCGCTCTACAAGGTGGAGCGCAGCACCGCCCAACGTATTGCACTTGGCCGGGCGTTGGCACAGCTCGACATGGCACTGACGGGCTTCGACATCGAACAGCCGTATCAGACGTTCCTGTGGGACACACAACGGGCTGATCAGCTCCGTGGGCTGCTGCCGTTCATCGAGGACGGGGAGCGCCGCAAGCTCGCGCAACGTCTCATGGACCGTTTTGCGCATGAGGTTCGACCGCAATTGGTGCACCTGCGGCGTCAGGTGATTCACAACGACCTGAATGCATACAACGTCATGGTCGACGCGGTGTGCCACGACAAGGTGACCGGCATCCTCGACTTCGGCGATATCGTCATCGGTCCGCTGGTGTTCGACGTGGGCGTCGCTGCAGCCTATCAACTGGCCCCGACCGGCAATCCGCTGATCAGCGCCGGTGAGTTCATTGCCGGGTACCACGCGACCCACCCGCTGACCGACGAGGAAATCGATCTGTTGCCGGACCTGATTGCCACGCGACTGCTGACGACCGTGGCAATTACCGGATGGCGTGCAACGCTGCATCCCGAGAACCGCGAATACATCCTGCGCAACAACCCGCTGTCATGGGATGGTCTACTGCGCATTTCGACAATGTCGAGAAATGAAACTGCCGGCACGATTCGTCGTGCCATTGAAACGTTTGAGGAGTGCAAGCATGTCAATGGATGAAGCGATGCTCAATGCGTTCGACCCCAGCCAGGTCGAAGGGCTGGACGCCAATGAAAAGAAGATGATCGAGCGTCGCCGCAAACTACTTGGCCCGTCGTACCGCCTGTTCTACGAGCGTCCCGTGCAGTTCGTCAGCGGGAAGGGCGTGCGCCTTTACGACAAGGCCGGCAACGAGTATCTGGATGCATATAACAACGTCGCGTCGGTCGGGCATGCTCACCCCCGTGTGGTTGCCGCGATCGCCGAGCAAGCCGCAACGCTTAACACGCATACCCGTTATCTGCACGACGGCATTCTCAACTATGCAGATCGGCTGCTGGCAACGTTTCCGGCCGAGCTGTCGCAGGTGATGTTCACGTGTACCGGCAGTGAGGCGAATGACTTGGCATTGCGCGTGGCACGCCGTCACACAGGCGGTTCGGGGATCATCGTCACGAAGCTGGCATATCACGGCGTGACGGCATCTGTTGCGGCAGTCTCGCCCTCGCTCGGCGCTGCCGTTCCGCTGGGGATCGACGTCCGTACCGTGCTGGCACCCGATGCTTATCGCGAACCGAATGGGGACCTGGCGACGGTGCTGGCCGAGCGCGTCCGGGCGGCAGTGGACGATCTGAAGCGTCACGGCATCAGGCCGGCCGCGCTGCTGGTCGACACGATCTTCTCCAGCGACGGCGTGTTCAGCCACCCGATGGGTGTGCTTTCGAAGGCAGTCGACGTGATTCGCAAGGCCGGTGGCGTATTCATCGCGGACGAGGTGCAGGCAGGCTTCGGCCGCACCGGATCTGCCATGTGGGGCTTCCAGCGTCACTCGGTGGTGCCGGATATCGTCACGATGGGCAAGCCCATGGGCAACGGTCACCCGATCGCGGCGATGGTCGTCAAACCTGAAGTGATCAAGGTGTTTGGCGAGGAAGCTCGATACTTCAATACCTTTGGCGGCAATCCGGTATCTTGCGCGGCCGCGATGGCTACGCTCGATGTCCTTCAGTCCGAGGGGCTGCAAGAGAATGCCGCCAAAGCAGGCGAGCGTCTGCGTGCCGGGTTCCGTGCCCTGGCGAAGCAGCACGAAATCATTGGCGACGTCCGCGGTGATGGGCTGTTCATCGGGGTCGAGTTGGTGAAGGATCGCGCCACGAAAGCACCTGCACGCGAAGAAACGAACTGGTTCGTCAATGCCATGCGCGACGAACGCGTTCTGATCAGCGCGACCGGCCTGCATGGCAACGTATTGAAGATCCGCCCACCGCTGGCTTTTACCCCGGCCGATGCCGACATCTTGCTCGATGCGGCAGCCCGGGTGCTGGCACGCCGCTGACCCGTGGGAGGCCGCCTGCCTATCGGTGGGACGGCTTCGAAGCCGTCTCGATGGCCTGGGCAAGCCTCTTCACACCCGGACCGATCGCCTCCATCGACACGCCGCCGAAGCCGAGCACGATCGCGTTTCGGTTCGGCGACGGTGCGTCCGAGACGAGGCGCGGTTTTCCGAGAATCAGCCCCAGACGCGTGGCTTCATCTCGCAAGCGTTGAATCTGGACCTCCTTGCCGAGGCGCCCGAACACGTGCAAGCCCGATTTCGCACTGGAAAGCGTCAGTGCGTCACCGATTTCCTGCTCGATAACGTCACGCATCAACTGCTGCCGGGCAGCGTACTCCACCCGCATGCGCCGGATGTGCTGCGACAGGTGGCCTTCGGAAATGAGGTCTGCAAGTGCGGCTTGCGTGTGGAGTTGGCCAGGGCGATAAATCTCGACACACGCCGCAGAGAAGCTACGGGCCAGATGCTGCGGCACAACCATATAGCTCATGCGCATGCCTGGGAATGTCGCCTTACTGAACGTTCCCATGTAGATGACGTGCCCGTCCGTATCCAACCCCTGAAGGGAAGGCAAGGGCGCGCCGTCATACCGAAACTCGCTGTCGTAGTCATCCTCCAGAATCCAGAGTCCCAGCTTGCGCGCACGCTCCAGAAGCGCCAGACGCCGGCTGAGTGGCATTACGACACCCGTCGGGTATTGATGAGATGGGCTGACTGCTGCTAATCGGGTACGTTTGGACAACTTGCTCGCTCGCAGGTTGGCACCTTGGTCGTCGAGAACGAGCGGATCGACATGCAGCCCTGCGGCGGCAAGCACTGACGGAAATGCCCAGTGACAGGGGTTCTCGACCAGCACGCGATCTCCGACGTCAGTCAACAGGCGCGCGCACAGGTCGATCGACTGGTGCGTTCCCGACGTAATGACGACCTGACTGGGGTCGCAGACGACCGAGCGAGAAATGCCAAGATAGTTGGCAATGGCCTCACGTAACGGCAGATAGCCAGCCCCCTCCATCGCATACCCGGACAACGGCAGATTGGCACGGGCGATGTGTCGCGTTAGCAGCCGCTTCCAGATATGAAAGGGAAACATCGTCGCGTCGGCGACGCCAGGTACGAACGCCCCCGCGTGGTACGGAATGCCGCCAGGGCCTTTGGCCAGCTGCTCTCCGCGCCGGGAAAGCGAGGTCCATGGTTTCGCCGGGGCCGTCTGATCGGGAGCGGTGCGAGGCATCGCCCCTGTCTGCGCCACAAATGTGCCGCTACCGCTCATCGCCGTGAGATACGACTCAGTCACAAGTCGATCGTACGCGAGCGATACGGTGATTCGCGAGATGCCCAACTCCAGCGCCAGCTGGCGAGACGAGGGAATCTTCTGGCCCGGAACGAGTGTGTGATCGAGCACGGCTCGGCGCACGACTTCGTAGATTTGACGCTGCAACGAGTGGACCGAATCGCGCGAAAGGGCGCTCGACAGCAGGTCGGAGAGCAACACTTCTTTCATGGGGAAGTGGACTTAGAACCGGTATTTTGGTGGCTATATAAGTTATAGCCATCGACTGCTATCGTCAACGATAGAAATTCACATTGCCTACGCTTGTGAACCTTTCAAGAGTGCTGGCAACCGGCAGCCCAGCGGCAAACCAACTGATCTGACTGAATAGAAATCAGGGGACGTTAATGAACAAGACAGCAGAGCATCAACCTTTCCGGGCGGCACTTGCCGCATTCTTCGGAACAATGATCGAGTGGTACGACTTTTACTGTTACGGAACCGCCGCAGCCCTTGTGTTTGGCGACGTGTTCTTTGCGACCGGCGATCCATTGATGGGGACGCTTGCGTCCTTGGGGACGTTTGCCGTGGGGTTTGTCGCGCGCCCCTTCGGCGCGCTGATCTTCGGTCACCTGGGCGACAAGATCGGGCGCAAGCGAAGTCTGATCATCACGCTCATACTGATGGGTGCCGCTACGACGCTCATCGGTTTGATTCCGAGCTACCACTCCATAGGCATCAGTGCCGCCGTCATTCTGGTACTGCTGCGTTTGCTGCAAGGTATTGCCGTTGGCGGCGAGTGGGGCGGGGCGGTGCTGATCGCCAGTGAGCACGCTCCGGAGAAATGGCGAACCATCATTGCTTCGGCTCCCCAGTACGGCAGTCCGGTCGGCCTGATTCTCGCAACACTCATTTTCCGAGTGGTGTCGGGCCTGCCGCAATCCGATTACCTGTCCTGGGGTTGGCGCATTCCGTTTCTGATCAGCGGCATTCTGGTCGTGGTTGCGTTCATCATTCGCCGGAACGTCAACGAGAGTCCCGAGCTTGAACGCCGCAAGGCTGAAGGCAAGATCAGCGACGTCGCCCCGGTGCGCCTGGTGTTCCGCACCCACAAGAAAGCACTGTTCCTCGGCATCGCCTTGTGCATGCTGGGCATCTCGGGCTTTTATTTCATCACGACGCTGATGATCACGTTCACGACGACGTATCTGAAGGTCTCCAAGCCGGATATTCTGGACATCATTGCATGGACCGGGGTGGTTGAACTCTTGAGCTTCCCGATAGGCTCGTACATCGCTCATCGGATCGGCGAGCGCAAGTTCCTGATGTTCATCACGGGTGCCGCGATGCTGTGGGCATTGCCGATGATGCAACTTGTGAGTTCCGGCAACATCGGCAATATCTCGGTCGCAATTCTGGTGGCGACGACGTTCATCGGCGGGTACTACGCGGTGCTGTCGGCCTACCTGCCGCGGGCATTCCCGGTCGAGATGCGCTACACGGGTATTTCGCTGAGCTTCCAGCTCTGCGGTGCGATCTTCGGCGGAACGACGCCACTGATCGGCCTATGGGTGGCCAAGACGTTCGGCGCGCAATGGCTGCCGCTGGGCATCATGTTCCTCGTCATCACCGGTGCAACGTTCCTGGGCGCGGTTTTCCTGCCCAATAAGGAAAGCGTACGTTCGGACGAGATGGAGGCAGGGACTCTGCATTCAGCGTAAATCAGGAAACAGAGGTCTTTGGAGAGCCATCGCTTTCGGCGTGTCGTTAGCGTAGGAGACGCCTTCTAACGGCGGGCGTGGGGTTGCAAACATTCCCCGCGGCGTCTCCTCCCATTAGCGCGTTCTCTGCTTGAGTGTTACCGCTGGGCCAATAGCCACCGACGCGAGATGGAGAATCACCTCCTTCGAGCAGCAATTAGCTGTCCCTGCTGTGAAAATGGCCTTCCCCACGACGTGCCTACCATCGGTCGTGGGCAATTCTTCCACCCCTCCCGGTCTGCCCCCTCTGCATCAAACTACTCCCGGATCCGCGCCGGAAGAAGGGCTGCCGTCCGCTGCCAAATGTTCTAATTTCGAGAACACTAATAAAAAAAAACGGCACATTTCCGTTTTTTTTTGCGTGCTACCTTGGTCATACCCACTGACCTTGAGCCACATCAATGTTCAACTCGAAATTTTCTAAACTCCGGAAGTTTGCTTTTGCCACGGCGTGTGTCGCTGTGCTGATGCACGCGGCATCTGCGGCGCCGCTCAAAAAGGTCTCCATTGCCGTCGGCTCTCAAGTTCTAAACGTCACTTATCCGTGGCTGTTGATGCCAAAGGTCTTGGGCTACTGGCAATCCATGGGGTATGACGTTGACATTGTTGGGCTTTCGGGCTCGACACAGGCTCTGCAACAAATGGCGGCCGGTGGCGTTCAGTTTGCGCAACTGAACTCGACCGACCTAATTCGAGCTAACTCTGACCGAAAGCTGTCTGTCCGAGCCGTCATGAATACAGGGGTGATTGACTGGGGACTCGCCGTCCTTGCGAACGGCCCGATCAAAAGCGTTGCTCAATTGAAGGGCAAGCGCATTGGAATAGTCAGCTTGGCGACGGGCGGACTCCCCCTGATGCAGTCACTGCTGGCTGAGAACGGGCTTGACCCGCAGCATGACGTCGAAGTAATTGCCACGGGAGCCGGAGCGCCCGCGTTGGATGCCCTCAAGAGCGGCCGAGTTCAAGCGCTAATGTTCTGGCAAACCGCAATAACGGGTTTCGAGAATTCAGGGGCCTCACTTCACGTGTTCCGAGACCCGTCGTGGCAAAAATTGCCCGACTTCACGCTCACCACAATGGCGACCACTGTGAAGACGGCCCCCGAAACAGTCATCGCGATAGCCAAAGGCGCGGCGATGGCAATCGAGTTCACAAATGCGAATCCAGAGTGCGTTCGCAAGCTTCAATGGAAGCACTTCCCTAGCACCAAGCCGACCGGCGTCGACGAAGCAACTGCCGCCAGGTGGGACGATGCCCTACTGAAAAGCCAACTCGCAAGCATGAACTCCGCCTTCGTCATGAACGGAGCCAAATATATTGGCGCAACCGATCCGGCGGGGATAGATCGCATGCAGCAATTCATGGTTCGCCAAAAGCTTGTCGGATCAGTTGTAACGCCGACGGACATGGTTGTTGACATCCCGAATTTCGTGGCGCGCGTCAACGATTTTGATCACGAGGCAATTAAGGCCGCAGCCCGCAAGTGCGCATTTTAGGCGAAAGCCTTTGGGGGAGGTGGAAAACACCGTGATTATTACGATTCCGTTGAAGTACTTCGCAACGGTTGCGAGAGTTGGATCATTCCGTGGCGCAGCGGAACAACTGTTCGTTGCTGCGTCTGCGGTGAGTCGGCAAGTCGCGCTGTTGGAAGAAGAGTTGGACACGACTTTGTTCGAGCGTAGTCGCGGGCGCAAAACGCTAAAGCTCACTCCTGCGGGCGAGTCGCTGATGAACTACGTCATAGCGCTGGAAAACGAAAGTCGCCGACTGCGATCGAGCATTCAGTCTCTCAAGGGACTCCAGCGAGGAGAGGTTAAGTTAGGAGCGGTTGAGTCATTTTCGCGCACGTTTCTACCTGGTTTTCTCGCCAGCTTCAACGAGAAATACCCAGGAGTGACATATGCCGTGTCAATTCACGCGACTCGCGATCTGGTGTCCCAGGTTATGGACGACACGCTGGATGCGGCGCTTTGTTTCAACCCGGCGCCAACCGTTGGACTAGAGCATCTCGTCGAGGTTGAGTTGAAGGCCGTATTGCTCGTACCGAAAGGACATCCCCTGTTCGAACGAGACTCGGTTCGCATCACGGACTGCGCGGAGTACGGGTTAGTCTGGCCAGATCAATCCATAACCATCAATCAATTTTTGAGCGATACGTTTGCCAAAGCCAATGTCCGCCCTAGGGTGGTTCTGCGGAGCAACTCTTTTGAATTATTAAAAAATTCAGCCGTCAAGGGGCTTGCCTTGGCGGTGGTGAACGAACCGCTGACTATGAGCACAACGGAGATTGACGATTATCGTTATGTGCCGTTTCTGGAGCGGCAAGTGGCAAACCAAAAGATGACATTAAGTGTACGGCGAGGAAGGAATTTGCCGGGGGCATCGATGGCCTTTATCGATATTTTAAAAATTGCGCTCACCAATAGAGAGGAATTGTGAAATCAGGCGATGGTTTTGGTGGCATTGGTAAGGTTCGCACGGCCTTTGCATTTCACGAAATTAACAAGACTTTTAAAAGCAAGGATGGTAGTGAAATTGTTGCCTTGAAAGACGTCAATTATCACGCCGAACCAGGTCAACTCGTATCGGTGGTCGGTCCGAGCGGTTGCGGCAAGAGCACTCTGCTGCGAATTTTGGCCGGCATTGAGCGGGCGACGAGTGGACAAGTGCAAATTGCCGGCCGAGAGAGTGTCGGCCCTTCTAAATTCACCGGCATTGTGTTTCAGGCAGCGGTTCTGCTGCCATGGCGGACGGTTTTGGAGAACGTTCTACTGCCGAGCGAAATTCAGAAAAGGGACCTTGGCGCTGCCCGTCGCTTGGCGCTGGAATACCTGGACCTTGTTGGACTGCGGGGCTTTGCGTCGAAGTATCCCAATGAGCTGTCGGGGGGGATGCAACAGCGGGTTGGAATCGCGCGAGCACTCGTGCATAGCCCAACGCTACTTCTAATGGATGAGCCATTCGGGGCCCTCGATGCAATGACCCGAGAGACAATGAACCTCGAACTTCTACGCATTCGTGAACAAACCGGCGCAGCAATCATGCTAGTGACGCATAGCGTTCCCGAGGCGGTATTTCTTGGTGACAGAGTTGTTGTGATGTCACCTCGGCCAGGCCGAATTACGAAAACCATCGACATTGACCTTCCTCGCCAGAGAGATCTGAAAATGATTAATTCGGAACCCTTTGGCACCTATGTTTCCGACATTAGAGAGCACCTAAATGCCACAGGAGGGATTGATTGATGAATCAAGAAAAGCTCGCCAACAAAAACAATCGCCGGTTGCTATGCTTGATTTTTTTCTTGGCTGTGATCGGAGCGTGGCATTTGGCCGTTCGAGTGGCGGCTCCATCATCGTTGATTTTTCCCGGGCCCGGTGATGTTGTTATGCAATTGTTTTCCCAGATTAACTCCGGAGAGCTAAGCAAGCATCTCGGCGTGACGATGTATGAAATTGTGGCCGGATTCATAATCGGATCGGTTCTTGGCTTCCTCCTCGGGGTGGTAGTCGAAGAAATCGAAATCCTTGAGCTTCTAGTGTACCCATATATCGTTGCATTCCAGACGATGCCCAAGGTTGCGATAGCACCGCTTTTTATCGTTTGGTTTGGCTACGGCGCCACATCAAAGGTTGTTATCACGGCCACTATTGCGTTCTTCCCAGTTCTGGCGAATACGATCGTCGGCCTTAGGTCAATTCCTAAGGATCAGGTGGATTTGATGGTCGCCTACAAAGCAAGTCGATGGCAAGTGTTTAAGCTGGCCCGCTTGCCCAATGCACTTCCATATGTCTTCACCGGTTTGGATGTCGGTATTGTGTTGGCTGTTATTGGCGCAATTGTTGGGGAGTTCGTAGGGGCGCAGAGTGGTTTGGGTTATTTAATTCTTCAGAAAAACTTCTCGATGGATACAGCTGGAGTTTTTGCCATTCTTATAGTGCTCTCCATCATTGGTTTGGTACTGCATTGGATAGTGAGAGTAGTGGCAAAGAAAGCGCTCTTCTGGGTAAATATGTCTAGCAATACCACGGGGGCCTAATCGAAGGATAGTTCGTCTGTCATTCTTTCGAGGCTAGGCGCCGGCAACTCCGGCACCTGAGAAACTTCTGGCAAATTAAATGGTGAAGTCAGTGAATTTAAAATCAAAATATTTAGTATTCCAAAATATCGGATCGGCAATTTTTGCGATCGCGTCATTTTTTGGCGTCCAAGGTGCCGCGATGGCGCAGAGCAGCGTTAGTATTTACGGCCTTATTTCGGCAGGGGTAGGGTACACCTCAAATTCCGGCGGACGAAATCTCGTTTCCGTCATTAATGGGCCGGAACAGTTGCCGAGATTTGGCTTCAAGGGGCGGGAAGATCTGGGCGGAGGAACATCTGCAATATTTACGCTCGAGAACGGCTTCTCAATAACGAATGGAACGCTTGGACAGGGAAATCGAATGTTTGGCCGTCAAGCGTGGGTCGGGTTGGCGAACCAGCGATGGGGGACCTTCACCGTTGGTCGTCAGTATGACGACATGAGTCAGACGTTGTATTGGAGTGAATCGGCCGTTCTGTTTTCTGCTTTTGGCACCCGCATCGGCGATACGGATAACATCTTCAACACTCTGCGCTTTAACAACTCCGTCAAGTACAAGTCAGCTGACTACAACGGTCTGTCGCTGTCAGGTACGTACGCATTTTCTAACGCGACCGAGTTTTCTAACAACAGCGGTTTCAGTTTTGGTGTGAGCTATGTTCATGGCCCTCTGAAAGTGGGCTTGGCCATGGCTCAGTACAACCGGCCAGCATCGGCTAGCAATGCTTCTGCGGCGGTCGATAGTTCGTCATACGGATATTCATCGCCGTTCACGACGAGTCTGAACGGAAGTTCCGTTCAGGTGCAGCGAAGCATCGCTTTGGGGGCGACCTACGACTTCGGGTTTTTGGCAGCGACGTTGGGCTATAGCAACGTGTTGTTCGACTACATCGACTCGACGGGCTTGCGTGTGCAGAACGCGGAGTTGACGCTTACGCATCAGATCACTCCGGCATGGCTCGTCGGAGCGGCATATATCTATACCGTCGGAGACTACTCTTCCAACCCCCAGGTCCATTACAACCAGTTGAACATCGGTACGGTTTATTCACTTAGCAAACGAACAGACCTTTTCTTGGTGGGAATCGGACAATGGGCAGGTGGAGCTGCAAAGTATGCCCAAATTTACTCCACGACAGCATCTGCCACGCGCAATCAATTTGCCGTAACCAGCGGAATTCGGGTCAAATTCTGAAAAATCTAAATCTTAGAATTTCGCAGATCAAAAACGATAGTTTTTTGATGTTTCTCTGCCTGTTAGACTTGATTAATAAATAGCAATAATTAGATTGTTCGCACAAGGATGTGAAAATCTTTGTTTTTTGAACATTCTGTGAGTTTTACAATATTGTTCGGACTGAATATGACTATCACATCAAAAGAGTCGGCTGGCATACCGGTTCTCGATCTTTCGAATTGGCTGGCTGGCGGAGATCCCCGAAATTTAGTTCGTGAACTCTTTAATGCCTGCACAGGAATTGGCTTCTTTTATGTTGCGGGGCACGGAATTTCTCGAGATGTAGTCGACGGAGTATTCAGCAAAACAAAAGAGTACTTTGATCTTCCGGAAGATCTTCGCATGCAGGATAGGGTTGACGAGCGCTTTCGGCGTGGTTATGTGCCGTATGGCATGAATCGACATCAAGGCTTCGACCCTGACTTGAAGGAGAGTTTTGATTTTGCACTTGATCTGCCGCTAACCGACCCCGACGTCGCCGCTGGGCGCCCGTTGCATGGGCCGAACCGATGGCCGGTGCACTTGCCCACACTTCAACCGGCGGCTGAACGTTTTTATGCGGAAGTCTCGGAGCTAGGTTGCCGTCTGCTTCGTCTGTTTGCGCTCAGTCTCGGTGCTGAGGAAGATTTTTTCCTTCAGTGGTTTAAGAAGCCGATGGTCCAAACACGCCTGTTCCACTATCCGCCGCAAATGATGGACGAGTCGAAGGCGCTGGGTGTCGCGCCGCACACTGACTATGGGATGTTGACGCTCCTTGTGCAGGACCCTATCGGCGGCCTTGAGCTTCAAACTCGAGATGGAGAATGGCTTGCCGCACCGTTTATCGAAGACACCTTCGTGGTGAACATCGGCGACATGTTCAAAGTCTGGTCCAACGACTTATTCGTATCTAATATGCATAGAGTCGTGAACCGTACCGGCAAGGAGCGCTATTCTATTCCCACATTCTTTAACCCTGATTTCGACACTCCGGTTGCGTGTCTGCCTCAGTGCCGAAGCGACGAGAATCCAGCCAAATACCCGCCGATTGCAGCCGGTGAATATCTGGTTAAGCGATTTCGAGAAGTCCAGGGGTACAAGGGGTAGGGCTACGAAAGCGATGCTGGAGAATCCGATGAGATATATCGAAGCGAAGGATTACCGTTCCGTAGCCCCCAGAAAAGTGGCATTTATTGGATTGGGGGTGATGGGGGGGGCAATGGCCGCCCACCTTGTTGCAGCGGGGCACCACGTAGTCGTATACAACCGAACTACGTCGAAAGCCATGGATTGGGTTAAGGCGCACGCTACGTCTGGACGTGCGCGGTTGGAGTTCAGTCCGGCATCGGTCGCACGAGGCGCGGATATTGTTATTGCCTGTGTTGGAAACGACAACGATCTGCGTGAAGTTGCTATTGGCTCTGACGGGGCCTTCGATGCAATGCCCGCAGGGGCTGTGTTCGTGGATCATTCGACAGTTTCGGCAACTGTTTCTCGAGAGCTAGCTCAAGTCGCGCAATCGAGGAATTTCGGTTACGTGGATGCGCCGGTGTCGGGGGGAGAGGTGGGGGCGGTAAAAGGCAAGCTGACCATTATGTGTGGAGGCGAAATCGAGCAGGTCTCGTCAATAGAACCCGTCTTGCGAGCTTATGGTGCGATGGTCACCCGCCTTGGGCCCTGCGGGAGTGGCCAAATTGCGAAGATGGTGAACCAAGTCTGCATCGCGGGGTTGGTCCAGGCGCTAAGCGAGGGCATAGCGCTTGGCGAAAAATCCGGGCTTGACATGCCAGCGGTTCTCGCTGTCCTTGCGGGAGGGGCGGCGCATAGCTGGCAAATGGGAAATCGCGGTGAGACGATGATTGCCAGGAAGTTCGATTTCGGATTTGCGGTCGACCACATGCGGAAAGATCTCATGCTAGCCGGGGAGCACGCGAAAACCGTCGGCGCAAGTCTGCCAGTAGCGAGCCTTGTCGACCAATTTTACGCGGATGTTCAGCGTATGGGTGGGGGCCGCTGGGATACGTCAAGTCTCATTGCCCGTCTTTGATCTGAGCTTGCTCGTTGTAAAGCGCATTTAGCGAGGGTGATGAAATGGGAAATAGGTTGCCTGTGCCGCAGTCCCAAATGGGACTGGGTGAAGGGCGAAGTGCGGTAAAGGTGTGCATCTACGGGCTTGGCGCGATTGGTGGTTGGCTTGCGTACAAGTTGGCCAAGGCGAAGTTGCCGGTAGACGTCACGGCTATCGCGCGAGGAAGAATTCTGGAAGCGGTGGGCGATAGCGGCATATCCGTCCAAGATGACAACCGCTTGTCCACGGCTAATGTAAAGGTTTCGGGGGACCCTGCTCTGCTGGGAGAGCAGGACATCGTGCTTCTCACCATCAAGGGGACCGCGCTGCTCGATGTCTCTGAGCACATTCAGCCACTGATTGGCCCTCATACGCTGGTCGTCAGTTGCATGAACGGTATTCCTTGGTGGTTTTCGCAGGTCGGCCCGTTTGCGCAGAATCCAATTCCACTGCCATCAATTGATCCTGACGGGAGCGTGGCGAAGACGATTCCGCCATCTCAATGCCTGGGAATGCTGGTCCACGCAAGTTGTAGCGTGCTCGGTGCGGGGCTCGTTAGACACCATGCGGGGAATCGGGTGGTGCTTGGGGATCCTTCGGATGCCCATTCGGTTCGCGTGCAAGAGGTGGCATCGCTGCTTTCATCTACCGGACTTGATGTCGTTGTTAGCGACGAGGTACATGCGGAGATCCTTTATAAGTTGTGGGGGAATCTGACGTCGGGCCCGATTGCCGTGTTGACGGAGGCAACGCTGGATAGGCAATTAGATTGTCAACTCGTACGCAACTTTTCTCGCCAGGTGATGGACGAAGTTTCTGAAATCGCCAGGCAGCTTGGAATTCCGTTGTCGAGCCTGCCTGAGGAAAAGTTGCGTATGTCTCGTCGTCTGGGTGCCATTACGCCATCGATGCTGCAAGATTCGAAAGCCGGAAAACCCTTAGAGTTAGAGGCTTTTTTTGGCCCTGTCAGAGACCTGGCACGCTTCACTTCCACAGCGACTCCGTTTATCGACGCTTTGGAAGGGCTTCTGAGGCTAACCTCGCGCGCGAACTCTCCTTCTTCCTCAAACACTGGTAAACCCGCTAAGGAAACACGGGGCTCTCGTCGTGTGAGAGAAAAATATTCTCACGGCGTTTAACTTACGCTTGTTGATGGCCGCTCCCGTCCGGAACCGCACTATTTATGTTTTTCACAGCAAGACAGCCAGTAATCGGGAATCGTCGTGCGAACCCGTTTGCGGCGAGGCGGATGCTTGCTACGCTGCTCGTGCACCAGGCGCACTGCGCGTTCCCGGACTTCCGGGGAAAACTTGCTCGATTTCTTGTTCATGGCTCCATTCTCTCAAGAGTTGGAGCCTCCGAGAAATCCGGGGCGATTCAGAGACGATGCGCGGGAAACTCCGCATGGCGGTTTATCAGGGAAATATGCTCGACTAACGTTGGCATGGCTCGTGCCGCCCGGAAGACCCCATCATGGATCGGCGTCTGACTCAAGTACCGCTTCGCGCTGCTGCCACCACATCTTCTGTGCGGTGGATCAAGTGGCTGCTACTCGCCGGTTTTCTGATCCTCCTTGCAATCGCGGCGCAACTTCTTCGGATCGAAATCGAAACCTCGCGGTTGCAGGCGCGCTACCTGTCCGAACTGGGACGTGACATCCACTTTGAAGTTTCCGACGGCCCAAGCGACGCCTCGCGATTCCCGGTAGACGGCGGTCCGTACGACATGCGTCTCGGCTACGCATCGTTGCCCACCTTCGAGCGGCGTCTGGCCGACCGCGGCTTTTCCGTCACGGCGCAGGCGCGCGAATCACCCGTGATGATGTCAATGGCGGACCACGGGCTGTTTCTGCCGTACGAGGAAAAGGATCAGGCCGGACTGCAACTGTTCGATGCAACGGGAATACCACTCTATAGCGCACGCTACCCAGAGCGGATCTACCGCCGCTTCGAGGCAATTCCGCCACTGATCGTCAACGCGTTGCTATTCATCGAGGACCGCAATCTGCTTGACGCAGATCAGCCGAGCCGCAACCCGGCAATCGACTGGGGCCGTTTCAGTCGTGCGCTGTACGACCAGGGCGTGCGCATGTTCGTCAGGAGCCAGCCGAGCCCGGGCGGCAGCACCCTCGCTACCCAAATCGAAAAGTTCCGTCATTCGCCCGGCGGCCGCACCGCGACGCCGCCCGAAAAATTGCGGCAAATCGCGTCTGCATCCGTGCGCGCCTATCTCGGCGGCCCGATGACGCTACCGGCGCGCGAGCAGATCGTCGTCAGCTATCTGAACACGGTGCCGCTTGCCGCGCAGCCCGGCATTGGCGAAATCGCGGGCATCGGCGACGGTCTCGCGCTCTGGTACGGACGCGACTTCGATGACGTGAACCGCCTGCTGTCGGCACCTATGCGCACCGACACACTCGGTGCGCAGGCGGTCGCGTTCAAACAAGCGCTGTCGCTGATCATTGCGCAGCGCGCGCCGTCATATTTCCTGCGCAGGAACAACACCGCACTCGAACAACTGACGAACAGCTATGTGCGGTTGCTTGCGACCAACGGGATCATCTCGACGTCGCTGCGCGATGCCGCACTCATGCTCCATCTTGAACTCAAGCACATGAGTCCGATGCATCCTGAAGCATCGTTTGTCACGCGCAAGGCAGTGACTGCGCTGCGCGCGGATTTGCTCAATACGCTCGGCGTGGCGAGCTTCTACGATCTCGACCGCCTAGACCTCTCCGTACAGGCGACACTTGACGCCCCGGTGCAGCAGGCGGTTAGCGAAAGGCTCGCGCTTGCCACCACCCCCGAAGGGGCGAAGGCGGCAGGCCTGTATGGCTTCGAGATGCTGCGCCCGCATGACGATCCGTCGCGAATCGCCTTCAGCTTCACGCTGTTTGAGCGGAGCGACGGCGCGAATCTAGTGCGCGTGCAGACCGATAGCGTGAACCAGCCGTTCGACGTCAACCAGGGCGCGCGTCTGAATCTCGGTTCGACGGCCAAGCTACGCACACTGATCACGTATCTGCAAATCGTTTCGGAACTGCATGCCCGCTACGCGCCGATGCGCACGGATGATCTGCGCCACGTCAGACCCGACAGGCAGGACGTGCTGACACGCTGGGCGCTCGATTATCTGTCGCACACGCCGGATCGCTCGCTGCGCGCAATGCTCAACGCCGCCGTCGAACGCAAGTATTCCGCGAGCACTGGTGAGACATTTTTTACGGGTGGCGGTGCGCAAACGTTCACCAATTTCGAAGCCACGGATAACGGCAGCATCCTCACCGTGCATCGAGCGTTCCAGCATTCGGTGAATTTGGTGTTCGTGCGCCTGATGCGCGATATCGTGCGCTACGAGATGATCCAGACTGCGGGGCCGTCATCGCAATGGCTCGGCGACCCGGTCGTGCGCGGGAAGTATCTCGTGCGGTTTGCCGATCAGGAAAGCCGCGTCTACGAACATCGCTTCTATGCGAAATACCACGGCATGACGCCCGACGAGGCGCTGGCGACGCTGCTGCGCGACGTGCGCAAGTCGCCGCCGAAGATTGCGACGGTCTTGCGCAGCGTCGCGCCCGACGCATCCGAGACGTGGTTCGACGCGCAGATGCGCGCCACGCTGAAGGGCACGCCAGCGGCGTTGCTAACGCCCGAGGATCTCGCAAAGCTCTACGCGAAGTACGGCATCGACAGATTCAACCTGAACGATCGAGGTTATATCGCAAGCGTGCATCCGCTCGAGCTTTGGACGGTTAACTACCTGCGCGATCATCCGGAGGCGACGGAAGCGGACGTGCAAACCGCCAGCCGCGATGCACGCGTCGCGGCGTACTCGTGGCTTTTCAAAACGCGCTATCACGCGACGCAGGATCGCCGGATCAGGTACATGGTGGAGTTGCAGGCGTATGAAGAAATCGGCGCATCGTGGCGCGCGCTCGGTTATCCCTTTGCGGCGATCACGCCGTCGTATGCAGCGGCGATTGGCGCGTCGGGGGACCGGCCCGCCGCGCTCGCGCAACTGATCGGGGTCGTCGCGAGCGGCGGCATAGCGGTGCCAACCCGAAACCTCACCGCGCTTGACTTCGCGAAGAACACGCCCTACGAGACGCATTTCGCGCCCGCGCCCGGGGGAGGGCAGACGGCGCTGTCGCCCGAGATCGTCGAGGCGGTGCACGGATTGTTGCGCGACGTCGTCCTTGGCGGCACGGCGAAGCGGCTGGCGGAGGGCATGCCGGCCTCGCACGCTCGCGTCCTGGATGTCTACGGCAAGACGGGGACTGGCGATCAGCGCTTCAACGTATTCTCGCGGGGGCGCCGACTGATCGAATCGCGCAAGGTTAATCGGACGGCAACCTTCGTCTTCGGGATCGGCAATCGCTTTTTTGGCGCGCTTACCGCCTATGTGCACGAGCCGTATGCGGCACGCTACGACTTTACGAGTGCGATGGCGGTGCAGTTGTTGAAGTCGCTGGCGCCGGTGCTTCAGCCGTTGCTTGACGCGGATGCGTCTCAGGTTTCAAACCGATCTTCCGATAGATCCACGGGGGAGGAGGTGGTGGTGGGCACGAGGTCATCGCGACAATAGCCTTCGGCGCCCCACGGTTGAGTTGAATTTCCCGACGCCGACAAGCCGGTGAGCCATAGCACAGCGCCGTCGTGGCCGTAGTGATCGCGACGGTCGGCGGCTGTGAACGCATGTGCGGTTACGCTCAGGTTGTGAGGATTAGATGGCACACTCATGTCAAAGTCTCGCATCACCAGAATCGGCAATGCCGAGTGCCGTCAGCAGCGGCCCCAGTTGCGATGCGTGGCGACGCCAGCGTCCTTTCGACGTTGCGTAAATCGGCTGCCGTACCTGGCTCACACTCGCCGTGCGCACTACGCGGCGCGTCTTGTGGAAACTGAGACAGGCGTCGTCCCACGGCATATCGACAAAGGCGATCAGGCGCCGCGCTTCGCCTTCCAGATCATCAACCACGTCTTCGTAGTCGACCTCAAGAAAACGTTCCGGCGGTAAGACCTTGCGTAAGCTCTCCATGAACATCTGATAGTCGCGATGGAAAGCCCCCAATTCATCGAGACGATAGGCAAACATCTGTTCACCCGCAAAATGCTTGCTGTAACACGACAGGCAGGTATCCACCGGATCGCGCCGGCAATGGATGATGCGCGCACCAGACAGAATTAACGGAATCGCACCGGCATATAGGAAGTTAGCCGGCAACTTGTCGACCACGCGCAGCGCATCGGGAGCCAGGCCGTCGACACGGGAAAGGTAGTCACGACCGACCCGTGCAAAATCTCCTCTGTCCCAGTGCATCAGCGCATCGGGAAATGGTCCTGCGCTTTCGAGAGCGTGGCGCAAGGCGCTCAGCTCTCCGGCGCCGTGAATGTCAGGGTGCGATGCCAGGATCTGCTCCACCAGTGTTGTACCCGAGCGCGGCATTCCAATGATGAACACCGGGCGTTGTGAAGCCGCGCCGGCATCGCCGAATTTGTCCATCAATTCCGACGTAAAGGTCGCTGCGACTTGTCGCATCCAGGCGCTGGTCGCGTCAGCATCATAATTGAACGTCGCTCGTTTGATGCCGTTCCCCTTATGGAGATGGAAAAACGCGCGATCCGAATCGCCGGTATCGAGATATGCTTTGCCAAGCGCGAAATGCAAACTCATCTGATCGGCGATCGTCGGCGGTATCGTTCGCGCGAGCGCCGCTTCCATCGCAACGATATCGCTATCGTCGCCGCGATACGTCTTGGTGTCGGCACGCGCTGCCATCACCCGCACCGAGCCGGGAAACCGCTCAAGCGTGCGCTCAAACGCGGCAATCGCATCCTCCTTGTCACCGGCCTCCATCAACAGCAATGCGCGAGCGACGAGTGCTTCTTCAGCGACCGTTCCCGGTAAAGCTGCCGCGCGATCAAAGGACGCAAGCGCCTCGTCATGCAGCCCTAGCGCTTGCAAGACCTGCCCGAGCACGCTATGCCCGTTCGCGCTGTTGGGGGCGATATTCACTGCCTGGCGCGCGCAGGCGAGCGCGTCGTGAAAGTGATAGTCATGCATCAACAGTTGCGCGCGTGCCGACAACGCCCCCGCATGCTGCGGCGCGAATGCGATAAGGGCATCGACCCAGCGACTGGCGTCGGCACGGCGCATGCGTGACATCTCGATCTGAGCCAGATTGAAGTAGGCATCGGCCAGTTGCGGGTTGATCTCGACGGCTCGCGACGCAGAAGTCATGGCTTCGTCGTAGCGGCCAAGATCGTTCCACAGCAACGCCAGATTGCAGTGCGCTTCAGCATAGTCAGGCCGCAACGCCAGCGCTCTCAGATAGCTGGCCTGTGCTTGCTCCAGCGCTCCCGCGTGTTTTTGCGTATTGGCAAGATTATTGTGCGCTTCAGGGCTATCAGGCAGCAACGACACGACGCGTTTCAGGCACTCCAGAGCTGCGTCAACTTTTCCGCTTTCCTGCAGGATGATGCCTAGATTGTTCCAAGCCGCAACGAGCTGCGGCTCTTGATCCACCGCGCGCCGGGCGGCTTGTTCCGCTTCCGCCAGCAAACCCTTCTGGCGGCACATTTCAGCCAGATTGCTGCAATACGTTGCGGGCGCAACGGGCGACAGACAAGCCTTGCGCAAGTAATCGATGGCCAGATCGAGCAAGCGGTAAGCATGGGCGATCAGTCCCATCAAATGCAGGGCATCTGGTTGCTCTGGCAAGACTTGCAAGACGCGCAGACAGCATTCTTCAGCCTGACGCGCTTGTCCCGCATTCCAATGCGCATAGGCCTCGTTCAGTGCCTCAGGAATGGTGAGCTGTTGAGCAACAGGGTCGTTGTTCTTATTCAAAGATGCTCCACGGCAAAAAGCGAAAAGTAGGGCGTTCTCATCGAAGATGGTTCTCGTCCTGTCTCCCGAATCCTTGAGTTTTCGGGAGAATCAATTGATACTCCCGAAAGTTGAATTGTCCGACATAAGTATTGAAAAATTATCAAAAAAATGGGCCGATCAAAAAAACAACCTCGCTTCACTGCGGGCGACCAGACCTGTCTTGCTCTATCGCTGACCGCCGCATTTGCAACAATGGTTTCCGCTCCGGCAAAAGCGACCACGGTCACCGGAAGTGCCACTGTCGTGGGCGCGACGACCAACGTGTCCTGGAACGGCAGCGGCACGTTGGTCATCAATAGTGGCGTGCTTGTCACCGGCACTCCAGCGCTCAACGTTAGCACCACGAACGGCATCCTGCAGAACAACGGCACGCTTAGTGGTTCCGCTGCGGTGTCCAATACGGGCTTGATTACTACCCTCAACAACGGGAACGGCACAGTCATTGGCAGTTCAATTACCGGCGCCACAGGCATTGATAACGCCCTAAATGGCACGATCACCACGCTGCACAACTTCTCCGGCAGCAGAATCACTGCCATTACCGGCATCAAGAATAGCGGCACCATCGGTACGCTGACCAATGACAGTGGCGGTTCGATATCCAACGGCGGAACGGGGATCTTCAACTATTCAGGCGGCACGATTGGCACGCTGAGCAATAGCGGTTTGATTAGCCAGGCTGCTTTCGGGATCAACAATAACAACGCCACCATTACCACGCTGCAGAACGCAGGCGGCACCATCAATGGCGTCACCGCGATCCAGAACAATAACAATGGCAGCATCGGCACGCTGACAAACACGGGGTTCATCAATGCCAATAGCGCGGGTATCGCCAACCTCGGCAACAGTAGCATTGCCGTACTCAACAACGGCGGCTTAATTAGCGCCCAGACGGCCATCTCCAACGCCGCTGCGATTGGTACGTTGACCAACACGGGCACCATCAAGGGAACCCAAGCTGCGATCTCCAACATCGGCACCATCGGCGTCATCGCCAACGATGGCGGCGTCATTTCCGGCAAGATAGCCAACACAACGCAACCCTTGAGCCTGACCGGCGGTAGCGGAACAACCTTCGGCACCCTGACCGGCGCCGGTAGCGGAATCGGCGCTGGCAATATCGGCCTGATCACCAATACCGCGTCGAGCCTGACCTTCGGCGCCGGCAATCAGTTGCTCAACGACCATATCAACGTGGGTGGCAACACCGTATTCAATGCGGGCGGCACGCTGCAGGTCAACAACGCGATCACGATCACCGGCAACTACAGCCAGAACGCAGGCGCTACGCTAAACATCGGCGTGGCGGACGGGGCGGTCGCCACTGGCGTCGCCAGTGCCGATAGCGGCTACGGCCGGCTGATCGTGTCGGGCGTAGCGACCATCAACGCCGGCGCCAACATCGCGCTGAAAAAACTCAATAGCTATGGCTTTGCGCAGGGACAGCGCTTTGTCGTGGCACAGGCGAGTCACGCCAACACGAATTACAACGCAGGATCGCTTAATTATTCTGCTGACGGCTACACCGGCACATATTCTGGCGCCAGCGTGGTCGATAGCGACGACAACACCAAGACCGATCTTGTCGTCACCCTGGCTGCGCCAACCACTGGCACCAATCCGGGCGGTAACAGCCCTGGCTCAACACCTGGCGGTACCAGCCCCGGCACCAGCCCCGGCTCAAATCCGGGCGCGACCAGCCCCATCATGTGGGCAACGACGCCTGATGCCATTTCCGCGTTGTCAGGGTTGTTCCGTTATGGCGGCACTAATGCCGGCATGCTCAACATGTTCAATGCCGCTGCCGCCCTCAATTCCGCAGGCGACGCCAATCGCGCCGGAGCACAATTGAGTCCCGCGTCGATTACCGCTTCGGCCGTCCAATCAGCGCAGACGACAACGCAAGCCGTACTCAATATCACCGCATCCCGCATCGACACGCTACGGACGGCGCAAAGCGCCGGCAGTGGTGTTTCGACCGGTGAATCCGCCAGTGATATTGCGCTTTGGGGACAGGCGTTCGGCGGCCAGGCAAATCAGGGCAATCGCAGTGGCGCCAGCGGGTATCGCGCCAGCTACGGAGGCCTTCTGTTTGGCGCCGACACTGCGCTCAACGATGCATGGCGTGTCGGCGGCGTATTCAACTATGCAGATACGTCGGTCGATGGCCGCGATGACAACACGGGTAGCTCGGCGCGTATCAAGGGGTATGGTCTGACCGGATATGGCGGCTATACGGCGGAACGCTGGTACCTGAATCTCGCCGGCGGCATCGTCTGGCAAAGGTACGACACACATCGCAGCGTCGACTACACGGGCTTCAGCGGCAACGCCGCCGGTCGGTTCAACGGCACTCAATATATTGCGTCGGCGCAGGCGGGCTACCCCATCAAACTGGACGCCGTGACGACCCTCACACCGATCGTCGGCCTGAGCTACAGTCGCATGACGCAGGATGCCTATACGGAAACCGGCGGCGTCGCCGCGTTGCGTGTCAATTCCTCCAACGCCTCGTCCGTAAAGAGCGAACTGGGTGCAAAACTGGCGCGCACATTCACGACTTCGTATGGTGAAATCACGCCGTCGATTCAACTGAGCTGGAGACATGAATATCTCGATACCAGCATACAGTCGGTCGCTAACTTCGCAGCCGACACCAGCGGCGCGACCAGCTTCATGACGCAAGGGGCGCTGGCTAACCGCGATACCGGCGTAATGGTGTTGGGGGTGACGCTGGCAAGGAGCCAGAATCTGACGCTCGCGGCGCGTTATACGCTGGAGGCTTCGCGAGGCTACACAGCACAAACGGCAGATCTGCGGCTACGCTATCAATTCTGACATCGGATGCTGCATCACCTGGAAAAAGCTGCGTATGCGGCTTTTTCTTTAACGAGAGATGACTCATGCTCAAGGTGCTCGGGTATCCGGGGGGAGGTCAGGTGCATCCAAGTAACACACAATCATGATTTAACATAATGCACATTATGCGAAAAACTGCTAGAACTCAGCAGACACTTAAAACCGGGGCTAACATCCCGGTTTTTTCGTTCTCAGCCAATAAGAAAAATGAAATATCCGAACCAACGATACGGGAACCCGGAGGCATTGCGGCACTGGATGCTTCACTTTGGCGGCCTGACCGGGACGGCACACTATCTCAAGCGCACCACACGCTCACTATCCAACTGGCTTGCGTACCGGGAGCGCATCCCGTGGTGGGTTCCCGAAATCCTCCGCCTCAAGGCGTTCGAGCACTCCGAACAAATGCGGCAGATGGGCGTGCGCCGAACCATGCGGCCCGCCGTCGGCTTCATCATCATGGCCGCGCAGCACGCCGCCAACGATGACCTCTTCACGCCAATAATCCAACTGGGCCTATTCCTTGCCGAGGCGTAAAAAAAGGCCAGTCCCCCGGCCTTTTTCTGCTCACGCCGTCGTGGTCGTGGCCGTCGTGGCGTGCTTGCTGCGCCACCACAGAAAGCCGTACAACGCTGCGGCACCGATGGCCGCCGATTTCCATTCGATCTTCATGTCGATCACCGTTTGATGAAGCGGCCGGTTCGCTTGCTGCGCGCCGGGGTTTTGTGGTGCGTCTTGCGCTTGTGCGCACGCTTACGAGTTGCCATGTGTCAGCCCCTTTTCGATGTGTGAATTAAATCGGTCTTCGATCTTGCCCACGCGCTCATGCATGGCCTTCAGATCGGCCCGGATGGCCCCGTAGACGACGCCCGCCGAAACGAGCGCTACCCCGAGTTGCATGAGCGCGCCTGGCTCTATCATGCCGCGCCGCCAGCGGCCGGGGGATTACCGCCGCCGCCTTCCTTGCCGAACACCGCCAGCGCCACCGCCACGGCGCCCACCGCGTTCGCCACGGTCGGCGCAATTGCCAGCGCCGGGGCAATGGCCGGGATAGCCGCCGCAATACCCGCCCACGTCGACGGCTCGCTCAAACGTTGCAACAGAAATTTCCAGTTCATACCCTACCCCCTCAGTTGAAAAACGACTTGATAAATGTCCCTGCCGGGCACGCGAAAGACGCGTCCCACGTGCGCCCTTCCGCGAGCGCCTTTTCGCATTCGGTTTGATTGGTGGGCGGAATGCCCACGGCCTCCCCGATGCCGACCACCACCCCCGACCCGACGTTCAACGCGCCCGAGAGCACCGTATCAGCGACAGCCGCACCGGCAGCCTGCTGACTGGCCGGGTCGCTGACTGCCGCGACAGCTTTTTTTGCCATATACACCGCCGCCAGCAGCAGCGCCCCCGCGATGACGATTTCGGTCTTCAGGTTCATGACAGGTGCCCAATCGACGGTTGCATCGGGAAGCCCATCAGGTTCGCAGCGAACACGTCCTGATACGTGTTGATCGTGTTCGGCGCGTTGATGCTGCCCCACTGGTAGCCCGGCTGACCGCTGGCCGCATCCCAAATCGAATTCGTAAAATTCGACCCGGCATAGATCGAGTCAGTCACGCTGTTGTTGAACGCGAGCGGGGTTGCACTCGCTTGCCGCGCCCGCTGCCGCGCGTCGAGATAGAGCAGCCCGATAGCGCCGATCACCCAATATTCCAGTTTCATGCGCCACCCCCGAATCCGTAGGTTGGCGACGGCAAAACGCCGAACACGCCACCGAACGGACTTTCAGTCACTTTGCCGCTAGCGGCGACCGTGACTTGCCCCGGATCTACAAAGGTTCCATCGACGGAATAGGTGCCGTTGATGAAGCTCGTGATATCCGCGAACGAGTTATTGCCGTAGGGTTGCGCGCTGCCTACCTGCGACCAGAACGGTGCGACGGATACGCCGATACCACTCAGACCATGGGACGGATCTTGTGCCATCGCGCTCGCGTTGGCAGGCTTCGTTTTCTGGATCACCATGAACAGCACCGCCGCAGCGGCTGCGACCAGCAGCAAGCCTTCGTCTTTCATGCGTACACCCCGTCGATTTGCACGCCACCCGCCGAGGCGAGCACATCGTGCGCACGCGCCAACGTCAACGTCGGTTGCCCATAAGGCGAACCCGGCAGGCTCGCCCACTCTTTGTTGCACTTCGTAATCGCCGCGTCGAAGCGTCCGGCGATCACATCCGCGAGCGCGCCGCGCCGCTTGATGAGCCCCACCGCCGCTATGTCCTGCGAGGCGGGTGAGAAGTCAGTCAGACCGTAGGCCGCCTGCATTTCCAGCCACGTTCCGTAAAGAATCTGATAGGCACCCGCAGCCGTCGACGTGAGGCTTCCGCGCGTCACGCGGATATTCGGATGGTCTGCAAACGAATTGAACGTGCCACCGCCGAAAAGCGTGCTATAGCCGTTCGGCCCGAGCGTTCCTTCGCCGGTGCGAATGAGCGTAAGGAACGCTTGCACGTTCGGGTCAGCAATGGCACTCGCGACCGATGTAAAAATGTTGCCCACTTGAGAAGTCATGTCTCCGAGTGTCCCCGTAAAATCAAACGCTGATCCCGTGGTGTCTGTGCTCGCCGTCGGATCGCTCGCACTCGCACTCGCCTGGCTGTTTTGCCACCACACCCAAGCCGCCGCCCCGAGCGTCGCCGCCGCGATCACATAGAATGGCCCCGGTGTTTTCATCACACTTCGATCACTTCGATTTGCAAGTTGTTGTCTTGCGCCAGCACGAACCCCGTGAGCATCAGCCCGTTACCCGGCGTCAAGCAAATTGGCTGTGCTTCCGGCAGGTTGCTCCCGGTGTTGATTTTCCCGAGCACGTTCGCGTTCGGCTGTGCCGCGACCGTCCCCGTCCATATGTGCGAAACCCCATTCGCCCCGCCACTCAGTTTCGACAGCACCGCGCCTTTATCCGCCATGCCCGCAGTGCCCGTAATGAACGTCATCGTGCCCGCGTCGCTTGCGCTTGACGACCCGAAGGCCATGCGTTGCACATAGCAGTTTTTGCCGCTGCCGGCCGGGTTGAAGATGGCGACTTGCGAATAGACGTTGGCGGTGCCCGATTGCTGCGCGTATCCCATGAAGGCTTGATTCGAGAGCGTTTGCTGGCGGCTCACGTCAATCACGTTCACGTTTCCCGCGACGGTCGCGTCGCCGAAGTCTCCGTTGCCGATCACGAGCGTGCCGATAATCGTCGCGCCGCCTGCCTTATTGGCGACGGTCCACGACGACGGCACCGGCATGTCAGACGCGACGCGATACCACTGCCCCGGCACCAGCGTGAGCACCTGCCCGCCCGCGAATCCCGGCGTGACCAGCAGCGACACGTCGCCGCCGCCGTTCGACCCCGACACATACTTGATGAATCGCCCCGGCGAATTCACGAGGAATGGCCGGTTGGCCGGGACGGTAATGTCGAACTGTTGCATCAGACTTTTCCCTTCGTGGCCGCGAACGCCACCACGCCGATGATTGCCATGCCCGCGATGAGCAGGTAGCGATCAGGGTTTTGCGCGTTCATCGGTGCCGTGGCGAGTTGCGTAGCCGCATTCACCACGGCTTGCCCTTGTTGCGCGACGGCCGTCTCAAGATCGACGCCGTGCGAGAACAATGTGAGCGCCGTTTGGTTGTTATCCTTGGCGAGCGCCTGCGTCAAACTCGCGTTTGTCTGTTGCATGTTCGCGCCCAAGTCCGACAGGTGCGAGGCGAGCGACATGGCGTTATTCACCGCGCCGTTATCCGTCACCGTGACATTCGAGTTGTCGGCACTCACCGACGTGGAGCCGCCGTCCGTCACTACGCGCCGATCCTGCGTCGTCGTCGTGGTCGTGTTGGTCGATGCGCTTTTCGACTCCGAGCTTCCGCCGAAATTACACGGCGTCGCTGGCAGTCCAAGGCGCATCAGCTTGATTTGCTCCGGGCGCAGAATCACAGTGTTTTCCTCATTGTGGTGGCCGCGACGGTAAAGCCGAGTGCCTCCGTTTTCTTGACCATGCCCCGACGCGCCGTCATGAACGCGAGCGACGTGGCGCCCTTGCGCCGCGCGACGTACTCCACATACGGCAGCATCACCGCCAGCAGGTCTGCCCCGGTGTACTCCCCTGCCGCCGCTGTCACGAACGCCTCGCAGCCTGCCCGGTGCGCGCTTACCGTCATCGCCCACGCGAACAACATGCGCCCGTCTGCGTCTCTAGCCGCGTACAGATTCGCGCCGTGCATGGCATCATCGACCGTCCATGCGCCGCCCGTCGTGTCGTATTTCGCGGCACGGGAGAGCAGTTCGCGCACCTCGCTCGCAGTGGCGTGCGTGACGATGATCGACATTACTTGCCCACCACGCGCAGCACGACCACGGCGATTGCGCCGATGACCATAATCGTCGTCAGATCCAGCCCCGACGACTGGTTATGCGGTGCGCCGTTGGCCGTTGACCCACCCGTTGCCACGGTCATGCCGGAAAAATCGATGGTGCCGCCCATCGACGCGGTTCCCAACGCCGTTGAAGGCCCCGCCGGTGGCGTGGACATCGCCTTGCCCAGCACATTCGACGCGCCACCGATAAGCGCACTTGCCGTCATCGGATCCATGTCACCCCTTATGGATGGCGAGCGCCATCACGGCAAAGAGGCCCAGAATCATGAGCATCTTGTTGGCGTTCACCGCACCAATTTGCGCACTTGCGACAGTGGCCGCCGCTTGCCCTTGCGCATACAACCCGCCTTGCGTGGCCTCGTACTTGCGATAGTCCAGCATCTGATTCATCTGGTAATCGCTGTTGAGTGCGCCGAGACCTTGCGATAGCAGCTTGAACACGTCGGGCGCATAGTTCGGCAGCGTCGCCGCCGCGCCCACGTCCGCCGGTTGGTTCACCGGCTGTGCAGTGTCAGGGTAGTTGTAGGTGCCGTCGTTTTGCGGGCCAATGCTGAACAAGCCGGTGCCTGCCGAACCCCCGTAATCGGACGGGTTGATTTGAAATTGCGGATCCATGCTCCACCTGTTGAGAGTCGTTATAACGGGACGCGCGGCGCGCGCCCCGCTCCCCCGGCTTTACATGTTGCCGAGCACGTCCAGCACTTCGACTTCCGCCGTCACCGTGTCCGCAGCGGAGAACGTCGCGTTGAATTCCAGCGCGGTTGCATCCTGCGTCTTGATGGCGTTGGCATAGTTGTTGTCGGCGCACGGGTCATAGCTGTACACGTTCGCCTGCGCAGTCTTACCGTAGTCCAACTGCCACATGGTGTTGACTGCCACCGGGATGTTGTCGTGAATCACGATGCCGTTTTTCTTTACTTCCAATTGCGTCAGGTTGCCGCCGTGGAAGAAGTGCACGCGCTTGATGACGCCGCCCCGGTTGGTCAGGTCGATCAGCTTGAACGGGAACTTCCCCGAACTGGCAAACGACGCCGTGAACGGAATCTTCTTGGTCAGGACGCCAAGCGGCGCAGGCGGGCCAAGCTCCGACCAGCTATCGAGCGTCGGGGACGTGGCCCCGGAGATCGTGATTTCGAGCGTGAACGACGACACGCCCTTGGCGGTGTTGACGTTGCCGACGTACTGCTCTGCCATCGTCTTCGCCTTCGGTTCGGTGAAGTCCAGCACGAGGAACGACGCATTCACGCCCATGCCTCGATAGGTGTTCACGGTGTCCAGGCGCGAGCCGGTCGTTTGCTTGATGATCTTGCCGTTCAAGCGCACGTTGATGTTCGTAATCATCGCTTTGGTGAAGGTGCCGCCCAACTGCAACAGAATGCGGTTGTAGGACATGCCCACCGGCAGGGAGATGGTCGCGATGCCCGAGTTGACGACGTTGGTAAAGGGCAGGTTGTGTACCAGCAGCATGAGCGGCCCCTTACGAAACGATGGTCGTGAGCAGCGGCACGTTCAGCGACGTGGCGACCGGTCGCACGACGACCTTGGTGAGCGCGTTGAACGCGAGGAACATCAGGTAGGCCTTCACATACTGATTCATGGTTCGGTATCTCCGGAGATGACAGCCGCCCCGTGCGGCCCCTTGTTGAGCCGCCAGAATCGCGGTTTCCGGCGTCCGAATCCATTTAGGTACCCATAGCTATAGCGCTATGGCGAGGGGGTGCCTATGGCCCCCTGCCTCCAAAATATTTTTCCCTGCGATGCGCCATAGCCACCCGACAAGCGGACGTAAAAAAACCCGCCGCAGCGGGTTGGTATGGGGTGCCTATGGACAGGGTGCTAGTCACCCCCTCGTGATCTTGCCGGTCGATCCTTCGCGCCGTATCCATGCGTAATCGGGGAGCGCGCCAATCTCTGCGACCGGCACGCCGAGCACGTCGGCCACCGCCTTTTGATCCTTCGGGTAACTCAGCCGCCCCGAGCGCACCGCCGAGGCGTTGCCGAGAAAGTCCTTGTCGATCGATGCCGGACGCTGCGAAAGTCCGTAGATCACGATGCCGCGCTTTCTCCCGCGCCCGGTCAACATGCCCCACCCGACCGGCGAGCGCGACGGCGACGTGACCGACTTCAGTTCGTCGACCACAAACGTCAGCCGCTCCGCCGCGAAGGCGATACGGCACACCGCGTCGAACTGTTTCACGGCCGTGGCCGGGTCGGGCGACGGCTCGAACACGACACGGCATGAGCCCGTGGCCCCGGCCGCTTGGAACGCCGCCAGCACATCTCCCACACGGCGCGTGACGGTGCCAAACGCGCCCCATTCCCCTTCCGGGTCGAACACGATGAGTCGCTTCGGGGGCTTCTTTTCAAGGATGCCTTTCACATACGACGATTTGCCCGAGCCGGTCGACCCGAGCACGGCCTCGACGTGCGCCGTGGCCGTGACCCCGTAGCCGGTCGCCATCGTCACATCACCGGATGGACAGGAGCGCCCGCCACAGCCGCCGCGAGATTCTCCGGTGCCATCGCATCACCGATGCTCGCCAAGCCCGCCGGTGGCGCTTCCTGCCCGCCCTTGATCGTGTTCGGATCGCTCATGCCGCGCAGCGCACGCACCCGCGCCGCCTCTTGCTCGATTCGGTCGCTTTGGAGCTTCGCCGCCACCACGCGCGCCGACTGGTACAGCACCGGCCCGCAGACGATGGCCGCGACCAGTTCGCACGGTGCGGCCGCGAAACTGAAACCGTACTTCTCGAACACCGGCGACAGGCTCGCTGCCATGCGCTGGCCGGTCTTCTCGTCCCACCCTGCCCCCGGCGCATACCCTTCGATCATGGCGTTGAGCAGGTCGACCGCCCCCGCCGCCTCTATGCCGTAATCCGGCCCGGCCGGCGCCGCCGCCTGTTCTGCCGCAGCCGGGTTGATAGCCGCCTCTGCCGCCGCGTCGACCTCCATCGCCACGCCTTCCAGCCCCGCGAACTGCCCGCTCGCGTCAAGCGTCGGTTTCTCGACGGGCAAGCCGTCCCCTTTCTTCGCCACTGCCATCATGCCCCCCGCATCAGATCAAACACGCTACGGCCAGCGATTGGTGCCTTCGGTGCCGGTGCCGCCTCCGGTACGTCCTTCGGCACTTTCTCCGGCTCCGGTGTCGCGTACTTCGTCACTTTGCCCATGAGGCGACCGTGCGCTTCGGTTCCCTTCCTCGCATACGCGGGAAAGTCGCACCAGTGACACGACAAATTGAGCGTGCCGTTCTCCGACACGCGCGCCGGGATTTCCTTTCCGCAACACAGGCAATTCACCGTGCCAATTACGCTTTTCTGGCGCACTTTCATGATTCCCCCCGGTCTTGAATCTGCCGCAGCACTTCGTGCAGCTTGTCGAAATAGTCCCGCCCCTGCACCCGCACGACCATAGGCATTCGCTCGAACTCTTCCTCAAGCTCCCCAATGCTTTCGTCCAGGCGGATCTCCCACGGATCGCGTAGTCCCATACTTCCCCCGTTCATAATCACCCGCCCTCAGACCGTCAAACGCAACTGGTCGGGCGGGACAAGAAACACCTTTGTCATGCCTTCGTCGGGCACCTCGATACGGATGCACCCGGCCTCCTCCCCCGAGACACGGCCGACCCATCCGTCGATGAAGGCGCAAAATTCGTCGCGCGCCGTGACGACTACGCGATCCCCGAGCCGGAACCCACACAGCGCGCCGAGCATCACAGCACCCGCAGTTCTTCTGCCTTGTATGGCACGACCGTGCCGTCCGCGTCCATCTTGACTTTGATAACGTCGTTCTTTTCGTCGACGGCTTGCACCGTGCCCGCTTGCCCATGACGCGCGTCATCCGCGTTGATTACCATCACCGATGCCCAGACATTCATTTCGATCCCCATGCGCGCCGAGGTTGAGAGAAGCCACCGGGGACGGCGCGCGCTCCCCGGTGGCAGAAAAAAATCGATCGGTTTTTACGTTCGCGGAGGCTGTCGCACCGCCTGTTCCCGCTCCCATATCACCGCCATTTCACTATCCGAAAGCCACGGCACGGGCTTTTCACATCGCGGAAAGCCCGCCACATCGCCGCCGGTAGGCCGCGTACAGTTATTGACACGAGTCCGAGTGCTCGCGGCTTCGCCGCTGCGCGAAACCACCCGCCACTCGTAGCGCGTCGCCGGAACAAACACCTGCCCCGCCTTCGCGTAATCGCAAATGCCATCGCGCACGCGCCACTCGCCCGCCGCCTCGACGCCGCGCGGCACGCGCACCACGGACAGGCCATAGCGGCCCTCGCGCATTTCTTCGGTGTACTTGATGCGGATGGCGCGGCCCTCGCCTGCGATTCCGCCCATCGCGCGGCAGTATTCCGCCCAATCGGCGCGGTGCTCGTCGGTCTTTTGCACGGCGTGCCACGCGGCGACGATGGCCGGGGCTTCATGAGCGTCCGGCAAATCCTCCGCCTTGACGCGGCGCATTTCTCGCCACACGCCGACCGGCGCACCGCCGAACTGTTGGAACTGGCGAATGCCCCATTGCGCCGCCCACGTCTCGACGCGCTGCGACGGCACGATTTCCTCGTCGCCTAACAGGTCAGGCACCACCGCGAAGCCCTCCACGGTCTTGTGTTCGCCCACGGCGTGGCCATCGATGTTCTTGGCGATGTACTTGGCGATGTAGCCCACGGCCGAGCCGCGCGCCTTGTCGATCACCTCGAAGCGCACGCGGCGCTCCTGCGCGCCTTTCTCGTTGCCCGAATCCCGGAGCGCGTGTTCGCGCATCACGGCGCATACCGCGTCGATTCGATCCGTGAAAATCAGTCCGTGCCAGTGCGGGCAACTGTCGTGATGCGGCTCCGCGACGCGTATGCCGAAGTACGTCACGCCCATGCGCGCCAGCTTCGAGCGAATCAGCTTCCACACTTCCCGCAGGTAAAGCTGCGCCTCGCGCGGCGACAGTCTCTTGTCGTACTTCGGGTTTGGTCGGAACTTCGCGCCGCCGACGTGCTTGGCCGCGTGAAAGCGTGACGGGCACGTGAGGGTGAACATGACGCCGCCCATGCCTGCCGCGTCGGCCAAGTCCTCGCAGCCGCGAAGGCGCGTCATCAATTCGCCGCGGCGAAGCACCTTGTTCGCCATGCCCACGGCCGCGAGTTGTTCGAGCGTGAATTGCTGGCCGTTCTCGTTCTCCAACACGACGGCCGCGAGCGTGGCCGCGTTGCGCCGGTTCTGCGCGATGCGACGGCGTACCGCCTCGTTGCTGGCGTAGGGTTCGGCGCCGTAGTGGACATAGCCGAGGCGAATGTTTGAGTGCTCTAGCGCGCGGATGTGCAGCGTGCGAAGGCGACGCCGCCACCAGCGTTCGCAGCGCACGCGCGCCACTTGATCGGCCGGTTTATCGAAGTTGGGCATCGTCACGCCGCGCGTGCTGCATTCGTGCTGGCAGACGACGAGGGCATCGGCCGACGACAGGCCATGCGTGCGCAATTGCACGTCGATGGCGATACGCCGCGCCACCGCGCAGATTTCGGCGTCGGTGGCGTCCGGTCGCACCGGCAGGGATTCGGGGGCGTGCTCGTCAAGAAAGGCGCGCACGGCCGTCTCAGCGGCCGATGCATCCCACAGGTGCGAGGCGTTCGCCTTCGCAGCGCTGGCGCGGCCCGCCTTGTGCGCGGCGTCGGCCGCGCGCTTGAGCCACTTGACCGGCAAGCGCTTCGCGGCCGCTCCCATCACAGGAGAGGCCGCCAGCACTTCCGCCGCGTCGCGTGCGTAGACCCACATATCAGGCGAACGACCGCGTGCGGGCTTCGGACAGGGTGGAGCCAGCGCTCCACCCTGTAGCCCCTGCCGCCGCGTTACGGGCCTTACGGCCCTTCATCATTTTGTAGATCCCGGCGAGCGCAGCATCGGCCAGCGCCATCGTGCGCGGGCCTGACATATCGGGAAACTCTGCCGGTTGGTGCGACGCATGCAACGCGCCTCGCTCGCTACCGGGGACGAAATCGACCTCTTCGGAGTAGGCCATATTCACGCCCCCACGAAGCGAAGCACCCGAGCCACCAGCGCGCGAACGCCGCGCCGCTTGGTGTACGGGCCGTCGATGGTGTAGCCGCCCAGTGCGGTTTGATGGATGTTGCCCCCCTTCCGGCAGTACTTCGACGCGTAATGCCACGTCCGTGACGGTGCCACGGCCAGCATCGGCCATAATTGCGGTTCACCAACCACACCGATCAACGTATGCAAACCACTCTTGTAGCTGGAAAGGAACTTGGAAAGACCGATGCGGCCATCGTTGCGTTTCTCGCGGGTCTCCCGCCGAGCAGCCTTGATGACGGCAAGCCGATGGTCATCGGCATAAAGAACGACCCTTGGGATGTCTACCGAACGATCACCACTTTTGGCATGTTCGAGTACGTTCAGGTTTGCAACTTTCTGGAAACCCTCGGTCTGGTTGACTTCCTCGACACGGGCGAGACTGTCGACGGACTCGACAGCATGTTTGGCACCGACGACTGAATTTGTGTGTTCCATTACCCAATCCCCTTTTTCCAAAACCCTACCGTTTTCACATTGTGAAAAGCGCCCCGCCGTGCTAGGTGGTCTCCTCGCGCCAGCCGGGGTTTTGGATTGATCAGCCGGTGGCGGGGCACTGCGGCAAAGAATAGTTACATTTAATGTGACGCGTCAAGTGCAATGTAACGTTGCAGCAGACTTTACGTTGCATTACTCTTGACATCGGATTGATTTACAAGGGGTTTTTCTTATGAAAACGACCGTCGATTATCTCGACGCCGTGAAAGCACGGCTCGACCTGCCCTCTGACTACGCAGCAGCAAAAGCGCTTGGCGTTACGCGCGCAGCAGTCAGCCGTCATCGCAATGGCCTGTCGGTGTTTGATGAAGCGACCGCTGTTCGCGTTGCCGAGATTCTCGGTATCGAACCGATCGAAGTGATTTCAGCGTGTAAAGCGGAGGGATCTACGGACGCTCACATGCGTGAGGTTTGGCACGGCGTTTGGGAAAAGATTTCCAAGGGTTTTCGCACGCTGGTGCTACCCGCTAACGCGCGCGGAGCCTTGTTCTCCGCCGCATAGTACCAGCTAGAGTTAGCAGTTTTTCGCGCTGTAAAAAATGTACATTATGCGAATCAATGGTACCAGAACAAGGTGTTGCGTGATTGTCGGTTTTCTCCATGAAAACGAGCAACACTTCACGTATTATTTGGCACCATTTTGTGATTGCATAAATGCCGTATCTGCATCTGTCCCATCCGTCTGTTCCTCGCGCACTCAGAGTTCCAACCCTTGTTGATGCTCACGGCGTACCACGCTACTGGGCTAACGTCTGGTCCACTATGTGCCTCGGCCATCTGGCTGACTCCACCAAGACAGCAAAACTTCGTCAGCTTGAAACGCTGTACACACACGCAGATCGAGTGCTCGGGCCGAGTGGCCTCGATAACGCGCTGTCGCGCCAAGATCACACCGTACTCGCTGACACTCTTGAATCATGGTTTGTCTCGATTCGAAATCGAGCGCCTGGAAGCAGATCCGATGAACTGCGATGGAATACCGGGCTAGCGTTCGTCACGAACATCTCCGCCTGGCTCACCAAAGCCACAAACGCACCCAGCGACGAACGTTCACGAGCTGCTCGGATTCACCGCCTGGGAACACTCTACAGCCAACTGCACGTAGCGAAGAGTTTTTCTTCCGATGCGGTGCGCTCGTTGCCTGCAAACGTGGTTCAGGCTCTTTACGAGCTGCTTGATCCCACGTCTGCGATCAATCCGTTCAAGCATCCCTCAACGCGATGGCGACTTTACTTGGCGTTCACGCTTATGTTGCATCAAGGTTTGCGCCGTGGTGAATTGTTGATTTTGCCCGTGGATTGCGTGAAATCTGGGGTCGACTATCGCACCCAAAACCGCCGCTACTGGATCAACGTGCAGCAGCACGAATATGATGACGATGGCGACGCCTTCGATCCGAGATATTCACGACCAAGCGTAAAGACGGCCAGCTCTATCCGACAGATTCCGGTCAGCGCCACCATGGCCCGCCTGGTACAGACGTACACCGACAACTACCGCGGACGGCCCGATCACCCGTACCTGATCAACTCGTACAAAGATCGTCCGCTGGCGACAGAGTCGCTGACCAAAGCTTTCCGCACAATCTCGGCAGCACTTCCGGAGCTAGCCGCCAGCGAGCTTTTTGATCGGTGCAATAAGACATCGGTTACGCCACACGACTTGCGTCACACGTGCGCCGTCGTCCGCCTGAATCAACTAATCAGCGCGGGTGACTCAATGGACGAAGCCCTTCAAAAAATGCGTACTTTCTTCGGATGGTCTCGCACGTCAACGATGCCTTCTCGTTACTCACGGGCCGTCTTTGAAGACCGGCTCGCCGGCGTTTGGAATGACAGTTTCGATGACCGCGTCGCACTAATCCGAGCAATTCCTCGGGCGGAGTGAAATGAATCAGTTGCACTTGTTCGGCGCCATTTCGTCAGAGGACGAAATGAAAGTACGCCCGCAGATCGCATCCTTCCTAAAATGCGCCCCTGCCCTTCCCCCCGTGATCTGTAGTGGTCAACCCACGCCGGACACCGAGTTAAGTTTTTCTTCTGCGACTGCCGGGGCTAGACCCTCGTTGAATTGATGTGGTCGAGTCCAGTTGTATCGCTGCATCAGGTAATAGCTGATGTCCCGCTGTGCTTCTCGAACACTTATATATCCAGTGCTTGGCACCCATTCCGTTTTCAAGCTTCGGAACAAGCGTTCCATCGGGCTGTTATCCCAACAATTTCCACGCCGACTCATGCTCTGCCTGATTCGATAGCGCCACAGTCGCTGACGGAATTTCCGGCTAGCATATTGACCGCCCTGGTCGCTGTGGAACATCAAGCCCGTGGGCCGACCGCGTTGCTCGAACGCCATGTCTAATGCCTTCACTACGAGGTCGGCGTCGGGGCTCGTCGAGAATGACCAGCCGACAACGCGGCGCGTGAACAGGTCCAACACCACGGCCAGATAATGCCAGCGCCCCTGCGCCCATAAATACGTGATGTCGCCG